>JAISBE010000003.1 GCA_031266365.1 Oscillospiraceae bacterium | reverse complement strand
ACTTTAGTTTATAGTAACATTTTTTGAGAATACTATACTGAATATTGTTCTATAAAATTGCATTTTAGCACCTTCTTTTATTTTTTTTAAGATACTGTGAAGTTGTAAATATGGCTTTTGCGCGATTTCACGCCAACGGTGTACGTGGAAATATTTGGGCGATTAGGTTTGTAATCTTTTTTGGAATATTTGAGTTTGCGCTGTGGTTTTTTAGGTGATAAATCCCCCCTTCACTAATAGGGGAAAATGAGGGAAATTTTGCTCTTTGGAGGGCAAGTTTTTTGAAAAAACTTTCACGAACTTTATTGGAAATTTTTGTTCAACTTTTAGATGATTTTGGTGCAGAGCTGAAACTCGTGGCGCGCTTAGTGCGATAACTTTTGCCGGCGGCATCGGTATCTCAGGTGCCTTCGCAAAACCTATGTGGTTTCAAAAAGTTTGCTGGTGATGGACCTTGTCCGCGGCTTTTTTGTGAGATTTCACGCCAACGGTGTGCGTGGAAATATTTGGGAATTTGTTTGTAATCTTTTTTGAAATATTCTCAAAATTTTTAACTTGATTATCATTGACAAAATTAAAAATTGACGATCTCTATCTTAATAAATCCGACATATTATAAACCCCAGCCGGCTTTCCGCACAAAAACATCGCGGCATTGACTGCACCATTGGCGAATATCTCTTTTGATTCAGCAGTGTGGGTGATTTTTAAAACCTCGCTTGGCCCAGCAAATATGATTTCGTGTTCACCAACGATTGTTCCTCCCCGTACAGAATGAATTCCTATTTCGCCGTTTTTTCTTTTTTGCTCATGAGAATGTCTTCCAAAGATGTAATCGGGAGAATTATTCATCGCTTGGGTCAAAGAGTTTGCCAGCATGAGCGCTGTACCACTTGGAGAATCGATTTTTTGGTTATGGTGTTTTTCTATTATCTCAATATCAAAAGCGCCTCCAAATACAGCGGCGGCTTTTTGGGAGAGTTCTATCATTAAATTAATTCCTAATGATGTGTTTCCAGAATAAAAAATAGGTATTTTTTGCGCAAATTGATTAATTTTTTCAATTTGATTATCCGCCATACCGGTTGTACAGATAACCAGTGGCAATTTATGGCTAATACCGTAGTTTAATATTTGAGAAAGCAAATTCGGGTGAGAAAAGTCGATTAATACATCTGCGCCTTCTTTAATTTTATCCAATGAGTCATATATTGAGAAATCTCCTTTCAACCCTTCTTTTTGATCTATGCCCGCTATAATTTCACAATTAGCCCTATTTTTCACAACCTGAGCGACTACCTTTCCCATTTTACCATCTGCTCCGCTCAATATTATTCTTTTCATTTTTGGTATCCTTCCCATATTTTATTGAAATTCACTGAATTCTTCTATATTTTTTTAAATTCTAATCATTTTTATATTTGCAACTATATTTATCGACAGTTTCCTTCAATTGACCCATAGAGACGGGGTCCATATCGATTAGAGGCAACCTGCACTTTCCACAGGGAATGCCAATAAAATTCATTGCCGTTTTGACCGGTATGGGATTTACATCGCAAAATAGGGCATTAATTACTTCTAGAGAATCAAGAAACAGCTTAAGACTTTCTTCGCGGTTGCCTTCTAAATAATGTTCTATTATATCATGCGACTGCCGAGGAAATAAGTTGGCAAACACAGATATAACGCCTATCCCGCCAAGCGATAACATTGGTATTGAAAGCTCATCATTGCCAGAATAAATAAACAAATTTTGTGAGCAGAGCGATATCGTTTTTGCAAGATCTCCCATACTATTTGAGGCTTCTTTTATAGCGAAAATTTTAGGGTGATCCGCAAGGACTTTATAAGTCTCAGGTTTAATGCTAATTCCAGTTCTTGACGGAACATTATACAAAATAATTGGTATATCTAACCGATCTGCAATATAGGTATAATGCTCTATCAGCCCTTTTTGAGACGTTTTATTATAGTAAGGCGTTACGAGTAAAAGCGCATCAGCACCAAGTTTTTGGGCATCGAGAGAGAGAGAGAGAGCATGCAAAGTATCGTTGCTTCCAGTCCCTGCAATAACAGGAACTCGCCGTGCTGTTTTTTTTATCGTATAATCGATCACCGATAGCCGCTCTTTATCTGTTAAAACGGAAGACTCGCCAGTCGTCCCGCATGAGATAATGGCATCGGTTTTATTTTTTATTTGAAATTCAATCAGATTGCCAAGCGCGTCGTAGTCTATCGAGCCGTCTTTTTTCATCGGCGTGACGAGAGCGACTCCCGATCCTTGAAAAATGATCTTTTTCATGTTGATCCCCCACATATTATATTTACAAACGATTTACTCGCTGTTTTTAGAGAGCTCATGAAACTGAAAGGGGTTATCGGTTGAAGTTTTTGTTTATAATTAAAAGCAAACAGTTACTTTTAAACATTTTGCACGGAAAGTTTGTGCCAAGAAATATATCATCTAACCATGCTATAAATACCCCTCACTGCAAAGAAGTTCAGCCATTAAAATGGCACCGCCGGCTGCCCCTCTGACGGTATTATGCGACATGCAAACAAATTTAATATTATACTGGCTATCTTCTCTTAAGCGCCCAATAGATATCGCCATCCCGTTTTCAAGTTCGCGTTCTGAGCGTATTTGAGGGCGGTCGATGTCTTTAAAATAGTGCAGCAATTTTTTGGGTGCACTTGGCAAATTTAACTTTTGAGCGTACCCGGTATAATATTCCCATCTTTTTATTATTTCATCTGGTGATTTATTTTGAGAAAATGATAAAAACACCGCGGCTGTGTGGCCATCGCTTATTGGCACGCGAAAACATTGAGAAGTTATCGATATCGTGTTTATCGGCACTATTTTATCATTTTCTATTTTACCCCAAATCTTTAAAGGTTCCCACTCCGATTTTTCCTCTTCTCCAGGTATGTATGGTATCAAATTATCGATCATGTCCGGCCATGATTTAAAAGTTTTTCCAGCACCAGAGATAGCTTGATAAGTGCAGACCAAAATTTTATTCACACCTAAATCTAAAAGCGGATGCACAGCTGGCACATAACACTGCAGAGAACAGTTTGGCTTCACAGCGATAAAACCGCGCTTAGTGCCAAGTCTTTTTTTTTGAGACGGGATTACCCTTGCATGGGCAGCGTTGATTTCTGGGATAATTATGGGTACATCTTCAGTTCGTCTATGGGCACTGTTGTTGGAAATTACTGGGCATTCACGCTTGGCGTATGCCTCTTCCAGAGCTCTTATCTCTTCACTTGTCATGTTAATAGCGCCAAAGACAAAATCTACTTCCGCTGCAATTTTATCTAAATTTTTAGTAACATCAAGCACTTTAAAATTTGCAAATTTTTCCATAGCAGAGCAAGATAAATCTAAGCGATCTTCCAAAGCTTGTTTATAAGTCTTCCCTGCAGATCGAGAACTCGCAGCGAGTATTTTTAATTCAAACCAGGGATGATTTTCTAAAAGAGAGACAAAACGCCTGCCCACCATGCCAGTTGCCCCTAAGACGCCTACCTTATATTTTTTCAAAAAATCGCTCCCTTTAGATTTGCAATGATAAATTAAGAACTTATAATAATAATATAGAAATCCAGTTGATAAATTTAATCTTCATTAAAATACATACTCAATCTTATTATAGCATGATTTTGGGAAAAAGTCAATTATGAAGGGAAGTTTCAAATGAAAACAAGTGATTTTTATTACGAGTTAGATGAAAAATTAATAGCCCAAACGCCAATAGGTCAAAGAGATAATAGCAGGCTCATGAGAATTGATAGGAAAACGGGCGAGATAAATCACAAAAAATTTTACGAAATAGTAGATGAATTTCTGCCTGGAGATTGCCTCATTTTAAATGACTCAAAAGTTTTGCCGGCGAGGTTAATTGGAAAAAAAGAGGATACCGGGGCAAAAATAGAATTTTTACTGCTCATGCAAAAAAGTGATAATATATGGGAGGTGCTAACAAAGCCTGGAAGAAAAGCAAAAATTGGAAGTCGTTTTGTGTTTAATGGGGGTATATTGCGAGCTCGAGTTTTAGAAATTTTGGATGGAGGGAACAGGTTAGTAGAATTTTACTATGACGGGAAATTTTTTGATATTTTAGACGAAATAGGCCAAATGCCATTACCACACTATATTACAAAAAATCTCGATGATAAAGACAGATACCAAACAATCTATGCAAAGGAATTAGGCTCTGCAGCCGCGCCAACAGCGGGTCTGCATTTCACGCCTTCGTTAATAGAAAAAATCCGGAAAAAAGGGGTTGACATAGGATTTATCACCCTGCACGTTGGGCTTGGAACATTTAGGCCCGTTAAGGCAGATAATATAAGTCAACACAAAATGCACACAGAGCACTATAAATTGCCAAAAGAGACCGCAAACTTGATATTAAAAGCAAAAAAGAATGGCGGCAGAGTGATCTCTGGCGGGACGACAACCTGCCGCACACTTGAATCTGTTTTGCAAAAAAAAGGGCAAATTATGCCCGATTCAGGATTCACAGATATCTTTATATATCCGGGATATAAGTTCAACGTGATAGATGGGCTCATCACGAATTTTCATCTACCAGAAAGCACATTGATTATGTTGGTATCGGCGTTTGCAGGGCGCGAAAATATTCTGCAAGCTTACGAGGTGGCAATGCAGGAAAAATATCGCTTTTTTAGCTTTGGAGATTGCTGCTTTATAATTTAACACATTGATAATTTATGGATATCACGTTACAATAAATTATACCACCAAAAAGTGGGTTGACACTCTTTAGGCAACGCAAGTATGCTTACATCTATTAGATGTGAGCCATTTGAATTCACAATTTTCTAGACAATTATAAACACACAGCAATAGAAACCTGTTTTCGCATATTTTAAAAACCGAGAATTTTTCTATACATCACCCCCATTTAGGTTATTCCAATATTTAATTTCTCCATCTTGAACGATCTTTTTAGGAAGACACGTAACTCTGTCCGTTCCAAGCAATGCTGTTTCTTTTCCTCCATCGCTTTCAAATAGTAAGCTCCCGTGTTCCTCATCATAAATTGTATGCCAATAATAATACTCACCGCTATCCGCATCACACCAAGACACCATATCACCTTCCTGAGTTGGATATATCTTGCCGTTTTCTATATATGTGCCGCCGGAAACGGCTGATAATTTATCTCTTTCTAACTTCGTGCCGTCACCTTGAGTTTTTAGTTTTTCTCCGCTCATAATTAATGCCCTCCTTTAAGCTTATTGAGAATTTTTACCTAATATAATTATAGCATATTTACCACAACAATTATTCAAAAATAGAAAATATTTTATTAAAAGTGAGCTGTAAAATGTGTTTAATTTATCAAAATTACATGGAAAATCACGGCGTGGTTTATTAATTACGCCACATGGCAACATACAAACCCCGGCATTTATGAATGTTGCCACCTGCGGTGCAATTAAAGGTGGAGTTTCTGCTTTTGACCTCAAAGAGCTCGGCTGTAAAGTCTTGCTCTGCAATACCTATCATCTGCACTTAAGGCCCGGTGATAATATCATAAAAACGCTGAGAGGGCTACACGCCTTTACAGGCTGGACCGGCCCAATTTTGACCGACAGCGGAGGATACCAAGTCTTTTCGCTCGCAAAGCTCAGGCGGATTACCGAGGAGGGCGTGGAGTTTGCATCGCACATAAACGGGGAAAAAATTTTTATGGGGCCAGAAGAGAGTATAACGATACAGTCTAACCTCGGTTCAACTATCGCTATGGCATTTGATGAATGTGTTGAAAACCCGGCGGAATACAGCTATGCAAAAAAATCATGCGAACGCACCGCTCGCTGGCTTTCGCGCTGTAAAAAAAAGCTTGATCTTTTAAATAAACATAAAGATACTTTAAACCCACATCAAATGCTATTTGGCATCAATCAGGGCAGTACTTATAAAGATTTGAGAATAGAGCATATGAAGGCTATAAGAGAGTTAAATCTCGACGGCTACGCTATCGGAGGCCTTGCAGTTGGGGAGTCGATTGAGGAGATGTATGCTACCATAGAGGCGGTTGAACCAGCAATGCCTAAAGAAAAACCGAGATATCTCATGGGCGTGGGGACACCTGTGAACATATTGGAGGCTATATATCGAGGGGTGGATTTATTTGACTGCGTTATACCGAGCAGAAACGCAAGGCATGGCCAAATTTTTACTTGGAGCGGGATAAGAAATCTCTCTAACGAAAAATACAAATCCGACGACAGCCCTATCGATGAGATCTGCGGCTGCCCCGTGTGCGAAAGATACTCCAAAGCTTATATAAGACACTTGCTCAAGAGTGGCGAGATGCTTGGCATGAGGTTGGCGGTTATGCATAACTTATATTTTTACAATACACTTTTAAAAAAAATAAGAACTGCTATGGATGACAATAAATTTCAAGATTTTTACCACCAATATAGAGAAATTTTGGGCTCGAGGATATAATGGGCTTTGTATTAACCCATATTTACTTTTAATATAATGTAATATATAATAAAATAGAAAATTACTATATACACTTGACAATTAAATGAAGTTAAGTTACAGTAAAAAGTGTGCTGAATCACTATTTTATTTGGGAGGGAAATATATGTTTAAATTTAATAGCGGAAAAAAATAAGTAAAAAAGTTTCAATTTTATGCGCTGCTTTTTTGTTACTTTCTGGGTGTTCTCATTCAAATAACAAAGAGACAACAACAACACCTGTAGCTGAGCCAGCTGATTTTCAGATAAAAACCTTAAGCGATTTAAAACAATTGGCCGAACGCGCTAATTCAGGCGAAACTTTTGATGGAAAGGTTATTAGACTCGAAAATGATATTAATTTAACAGACAACGAAAAACAAGACGGTGGACCGATTTCTTGGAGCCCGATATGGAATGCTCCAAATGATGACTCACCCATAAGCCTAAAAGGGACCTTTGACGGCAATGGTAAAACGATTTACTGCAATATAAATAAATTTGAACCACTCGATTCTAGCATTTTTGGCGTTATAGGCACAGGTGGCATTTTAAAAAACTTAACCTTAAAAGGCAAGCTAGAGGGTGACTTCTCCGGCTTAATTACTACAAGCCGCGGAACAATTGAAAATTTTAAAATTGATGCCACCATGGTAGATGAAATGACGTCGATATGCGGTATTTGCATGCAAAATGACGGCGTTATTAAAGATTGCGAGGTACGTGGTGAACTCAAGGTGAATGATGGGAACTGCTCGGGGATATGTTGCCGTAATGATGGCACCGTAGAAGGTTGCAAAGTTAACGCACAGTTATCAAACTGTGTAAATTGCATTAATGAAAATCCTGACATTACAGCAGATGGAACACCTGTACTATTTCACAATACTGAAACCGGTGGTATTGCTGCTTTCAATAGAGGATTGATAAAAAATTGTTGTGTTGTTGGCAATTTAACAAATGAATTTGACGGAAAGTTATATGGCGGGGTAGGTGGTCTTGTTTCGACAAATAATGGACTGGTAGAAAATTCTTCCTTTGAAGGTACCACAAAAGCCTACGGCAGCGGAGGGTTAGTTGGCGATAACTACGCAATAGTCCAGAATTGCAAAGCTAAAGGCAGTATTCATGGCACAGAGGCCGCCGAATTTGCCGACAAGAATCAATATAGTAGCGCACACTTCGAATGGCCGGCCTTAAAGGCCAGCAACTCGGGGCCATTAAAAACTGTGAGTTTAATGGCAGCGTTGAAGCTTCGGAAACGAAAGGCTACGCTGCGGTTAAAAATTACCCTGACACCAAGGTAGCCTCGGAGTTACGCGACGACAGACAACCTGCGATTACAGGTTGTAAAATCAACGGACAAGACGTCGTGAGAAATGTAGACACGGTTACTCTAGATGAGATGCGGAGGAACTCGCCTTAACCAGACTTTTAAAATTCGCTTCTTGTGTGCAAGTCTCAAAGGCTTATTAAAAAATTTATTCGAACTCAGCGAAATTCTAGGCATAAGATTTGCGGCGATGATAAGTTTCATTGCCGCAAACTTAAGCTTTAACGGTAGCAGCTAGCAGTAAAGCAAATATCAATTCGATGATGTCGAATCACGATAAATTTTATGATTTGCATGACAGTGATCTTAAATCGCCGACACCGTGTTGGCAGTGCTTAGATCTGTAATCTTCTAAATCCTCCTTCTGGCCCCGTACTTGCGGTCATACTCTGCTTCGCTTCCTTGCCATGGAACTCGCTCGCCGCGGCTTTCTATTTCATTCATTTCTCTATCATGGTCTCTTAGCGGCATTGGGTCATCTTGCTTGCGCATGACCTTCGCTCCGCAGACACTGCAAATCGAGCAATCTCGTATTATTGCCGGTCCTAACCAGTGCAGTTTAAACCGGCTGTGCGCCTATGGTGGGCACAATAGGACATCCGTTTGGTTGTTTGCTGGGTCGTAGCCCCCGTTTACCTCAATGGCTTCATCGTTTGTTAGGGTGGTTGCTTGCGGTTCGTTGTCAGGTGAAGGTAAAGCTTGATCGCTCATAATTATCAATCCTTTCTTTTTTACTCAAATGATATAAAATGTTATTTATAGTTAACTTATACAATAAAATTTATTATATATCAATATAAATTTGCAATTTTAGTTAATAATATATTAAATTTTTGTGCATTTTTAATAATTAAAACTACTCCTAGGCACGCATGTAGATTCACTTTTTAAGGCTGTATTTAAAGTTAAAAAACTCAATTATACCTTTACAATTTTGAATATATATTCAAAAGCAGAGACTAATAAGAGTAAAAGTATGTTAATTACCACAATACTTGCTCCAGTTGGGATACCCCAAACTATAGAAAACCATATTCCCAGGATAAAACAAAGCGACGAAATTATTGCTGACAGCAGTATTAGATTTTTAAAACTATTTGCAATTTTTTTAGCGATTACTGCTGGAAATATTACTAAGCTAGAGATTAGCAACGTTCCCATCATTCTCATGCCGAGTACAACGGTCAAAGCGGTGAGGAAAGAGATTAAAAATTGGTATAAATTAACATTGATACCAGAAGCTCTAGCAAACGATTCATCTACTGTGACAAGGAATAAACGGTTATAGCAAATGCTAAATAACACCAAAACAACGAGCGAAAGAAACACACTTAAAATTACATCCGATTGATTAATAGCCAAGATACTGCCAAACATATAGCTATAAATATCGGCATTAAATCCCTTTTTCATAGAAGTAATCAGCACGCCCAAAGCTAAAGCCCCAGTTGAAAATATGCCGATAGCAACGTCTCCGTGAATCTTCTTATTTTGGCTCAAATACATTATAAAAAAAGAGCAAACTGTGATAATTGGCATCGATATATAAATAGACGAAATCCCAAGCACAGATGCAATAGCAAGCGATGCAAACCCAACATCAGCGAGACCATGGCCAATTAAAGAATATCGCTTTAAAACTAGAATCACTCCCAATAAAGCCGCACAAAGTGAAACTAAAATCCCAACAATAAAGGCCCTTATTACAAAGGGATAAGAAAGCATTTGAAATATTTCTTTCAATTCCACTAACTTGATCTCTCCTAAAAAATTTTTAATGAATACAGCTAACTCTTTTGTGGTCACCAATCCATTGGTTTATATTTCCATAAAAAATTACCTTTTTTGCCAAGTGCAAGATATTAGTTGCATATTTTTCCACATGCGAAGAATCGTGAGATATCATGATTATGGTAACTTTTTGCTCTTCGTTTAAATATTTAAGTAAAGAATAAAAATGCTTCGATATCGATTCATCGAGGCCGGAACATGGTTCATCGAGAAATAGCAGCTTAGGATTTTTCACTAAAGCTCTTGCCAACAAAACTCTTTGTTGCTGCCCACCGGAAAGTTCACTAAACTTTCTATTCCGCAATTCCGATAACTCAACGGAACTTAATGCTGACTCCAAATTATGGTAATCTTCTCGTTTATAAAACGGCAAGTTATTTCGTTTTTTTTGAGTTCCAGAAATAACAATTTCATTCACAGTTGCCGGAAAGTCTGAAGGAATGGCATTTACTTGAGGTAAATAGGAAATTTCATTTTTAGAAATTTCCAAATTAATAGTCCCACTAGAAATAGGAATAAGCCCTAGCATAGCTTTTAAAAGAGAACTTTTACCAGATCCATTACTTCCTAAGATGCAAAAATATTCTCCATATTGTATATCTAAATTAACATCATCCACAGCTTTTACCACTCTATGGCCAACTTTGTAATTTATGGTAACGCGCTCAACCTTAATAATACCCATAACCTATAAGCTTCCTTTACTGAATTTTTAAAAACATAAATAACTAATTTATTTTAATAGTGTTCATTAACAACAATAAACCTCTTTAATTCAAGCCTAGTTCGAGATTTTCCAAATTCTTCCTCATTTCACCGATATAGGTAACCCCACTCTCCCACTCACTCGCCGTGACATTATGTATTGCCGAAAAGCGCTTAATGCTCGCCCCTGTTTGTTCCGCAATTGACTGAACTAACTTTGTTGGCTCCGGCTCTTCATGAAATATCACAGGTATTTTATTTTCTTTCACAAATTTTATTATTTTTGAAATATCTTTCACACTCGGTTCAGACTCCTCCAAGCAGCCGTGAATTGCAGATATACATTCTAGTCCATAACGCAATGTAAAATATTGATGTGCGGACCTTCCGCCAAAAACTAAACAATGCCTTTTTGAAGAAGCCACTAATTTTTGAAAATCTTCGTCTAATTTTTTTAACTCTTGTTCATATTTTGCTAAATTTTGTTCAAAAAATTCCTTATTTTCTGGACTTTTTTCACAAGCAGCTGATGCAATGTTCTTCGCCATGGTCATTACAAGGTTAGGGTCAAGCCATACATGCGGATCGAAAGTGTGATCATTATGTTCATGATGTTCATGTTCCTCGTCGTCGTCCTCCTCCTCTTCTTCATGCTCTTCGTGATCGTGCTCCTCTTTTTTCAACTCGATGCCAGAGGAAACATCCACTACTTTAAGCTTAGAGCTTTCGTTCGCACTCACAACGCGATCAGCCCAAGGTTCCATGTATTTGCCTGTATACAAAAAAAGATCTGATTGGCAAATTTTAGCTATATCAGCTGCGCTAGGATCGAAATTATGGCTTTCTACACCAAGTGGAAGCAAAAACGAAACATCCGCCTTATCTTCTAATAGCTGCTTAGCAACATCATATTGAGGGAACAAAGAAGCTATAACTTTCAGCTTAGCGTCTTGCCCATTTTTACTATCTAACGGCGGCGAACTTTTACAGCTAGATAACAAACTTGTTATTAAAATAAAAGCTAAACAATATTTGGAATAATATAACAATATTTTTGATTTTCGCTTTAAAAATTCAGTGAAAAAACGTCGCATGTAAAAATTCCTTCTTTCAACAAAAAATTATTATATTTATTAAATAGAAATATTTTCTAAATTACACATCTCAATAAACTCATCTTCCGAAATAACTTTTACCCCCAATGTTTTAGCTTTATCCAATTTGCTTCCAGGCTTTTCTCCAGCTAAAAGATAATCCGTTTTCTTAGATATACTCGCCACAACCTTTCCTCCAAACTGCTCTATGATATCAGTAATTTGTTCTCTTTTATAATTTTTAAGAGTGCCCGTCAAAACAAAAGTTTTATCCAAAAGCGTTTCTTCAATCGCTTTTTTCCCCCACTTTGCCATAACGACACCCAGCTTTTTTAGATCTTCAATAAGACGCTTCGTTTGCTCAAGCCTGAAGTATTCAAACACGCTGTTAGATAAAACCGGCCCAAAATCCTCTATTTTTTCCAGCTCTTCTTTTTCAGCAAAAATTATTTCTTCTAAGCTGCTAAAATGTTCCACGAGCAATTTTGCGGATTGCTTTCCAACATGACGTATCCCCAACGCAAAAATTACTCTGTGCAGTTCTCTTGTCTTCGAGCCTTCAATTGCACCCAATAAATTTTCAGCCCATTTTTCACTAGGCTTCGGCTTTTTTTTATTCAACAAAGAATTTTCTAATTTTTGCTTCTCATTGCGCTTTCGTTCCAAAAACGCTAAAAGCTGTTCTTTTTTTAAGCGATAAACGTCAGAAATTGAAGCAACCATACCAAAATCTACAAATTGCTTTAATAATTCAGAGCCCAAGCCTTCTATATCCATTGCATCTCTTGATACAAAATGAATTAAATGGCGCAAAAGCTGGGCTGGGCACGATGTATTCGTGCACCTCCAAGCAGATTCCCCTGGTTGTCTTGATATTTCAGAGAAACACGATGGACAAAATCTTGGCATTTCAAATGGCAAAGAATTTGCTTTATGTTTAACAACTTTTACAATTTCAGGTATAATATCGCCTGCTTTACGCACTAAAACCATATCTCCAACGCGTATATCCTTCTCTTTTATAAAATCCTCATTGTGCAAAACGGCCCTACTAACAGTTGTTCCCGCTAAAACAACAGGATTAAAAATAGCCGTGGGGGTTACCACACCAGTTCTTCCAACGTTCACATCAATTTTTATTAACTCCGCCTCTTTTTCCTGTGGAGGATATTTATAAGCTTCCGCCCATTTTGGAAATTTCGAAGTGCTCCCCAGCACCTCCCTATCAGCAAAACTATTAACTTTTATCACAGCGCCATCTATTTGAAACGGAAAATCTCCTCGTTTGTTTCCAATATCATGAATTTTTTCAAGCGCTTCAGAAATTATTTGAAAATCGCCGTAAACAGGCGCCGTTTTAAAACCCAAAGTTTTCAAATAATCGAGTGCTTCTTTATGATTTCCAAGCTTCAGGCCTTCTATTTTTTGAATATTAAAAATAAAAATATCCAAATTTCTTTCCGCTGTCACTTTTGAATCTTTTTGCCTCAAAGAGCCTGCTGCTGCGTTTCGCGGATTTTTAAAAAGCTTTTTTCCCGCCAATTCCTGTTTTTCTAGCAGAGAGAAAAAGCTATCATACGGCATATAGACTTCCCCTCTAACTTCCAGCAGCGGCAATTCTTCTGAAAGTTTTTGAGGTATATTTTTTATTGTCCTTAAATTTTCAGTGATATCTTCACCGACAGCCCCATCCCCTCGAGTTGATCCGAGAACAAAATTTCCGTTTTCATATCTCAAAGAAACTGAAAGACCATCAAATTTTGGTTCAACTATATAAGTTGCATTTTTTACTATCTTTTTTACGTATTCATCAAATTTTATGAGCTCTTCGTCCGAAAAAGAATCATGAAGGCTTGGCATAAAAACTTCGTGTACAACGGGTTCAAACTTCTTTGAAGCCATTCCTCCAACGGTCTGAGTTGGAGAATCCTCTGTGATTAGCTCCGGAAAATCTTTTTCTAAATTTTCAAGCTGCACAAAAATTTGGTCATATTCATAATCGCTTATCTCCGGCTTATCTTCTTCATAATACTTTTTATTGTGGTATAAAATCTTCTCACGCAATTCTAATACTAATTTTTTTGCTTTTTCTATATCAATCACTTTCATCTTAAAACCCAATCATGCATCCAAAATTATCAACAATTATACTATAATACTTTTAAATTTATTATTTCATAAATAAATTATTTTGTCAAACAACAAATTTTATTGACAATATTACAATAAATTTTAAAAATAAACTTCATTTAAGTTGTTTGAGAGTACTGTAAAAAGGATTGGCACATAATAAAAGGATGGGGTAAAAAAGATAATTTTATATTGAGTTTCTTTAGGTGCTAATTCCCCCTTTAAAGTACCCTCCGTTCTTTTCCCACAGCAATTTCCTTGACCTCACTACGGATATAAACATATAATAAAAATAAATCTATAGATAAACTCAGAAGGTGATTTTATTTTAAATAACCCAAACGTCTGCTATTCAGAGAATATATCACACTTTGACCTATCGGAAACACTAAACTGTGGACAATGTTTTCGTTGGAATTCTCTTCCAAACGGTTCATTTCACGGCGTGGCCTTTTCTAAATACATAAACGTTTCCATAAAGAATGATTCGCTTTTTATAAAAGGTATATCACAAAATGAATTTAAAAACATATGGATACCATATTTTGACCTAAACCGCGACTACCTAGCCATAAAAAATGCGATCAAAAAACTGCACCCCATATTAAAAATTGCAGCAGAATACGCCCCTGGAATTCACATTTTAAACCAAGATCCATGGGAAGTGCTGTGTTCATTTATTATTTCCCAAAACAACAACATTCCCAGAATTAAAGGAATCATCAAAAGACTCTGCGAAACTTTTGGCGACATTATAAGCCCCGCACAATATTCATTCCCAAACGCAAACCGCCTGGCTTGCCTCAATGAAGGTGATTTTGCGCCGTTGCGCTGCGGATTTAGATGGAAATATATATTGGATGCCGCCCAAAAAATTGCAAACAAAGAAATCATCCTAGACGAACTAAAAGACTTATCCATAAAAACGGCTAGAAAAAGTTTAACTAAAATTCTAGGCGTAGGACCAAAAGTTGCAGAATGTACACTACTTTACGGGTTGCATAAACTCGAAGCGTTTCCCGTAGATACTTGGATAAGAAAAGCTATGCATACATTTTTCCCTGGAAGAAATCCAGAATTTTTTGGTGAATATGCCGGAATTGCTCAGCAATATATTTTTCATTACTGCCGTAATAACCCAAATTTATTCTAAAAAACTTAATATTCAATATTTTTTTAATAAATCACAGAAAATACTCACGATTATATTGACATAAAATTTCATATAATGTATAGTTTAGTCGTTAATTAAAATTTTTACAAAGGGAGTGCTTTATGAAATCAGCAAAAAGATTGTTGCCCTTACTGCTTTCCTTCAGCATGGCATGCGCCATTCCATCTTTTAATTCAATAAAAGCAAAGGCAGATACTGTTGATCTTACAGTTCCGGCGGTTACACAAGCGGACACCCAAAATGATCCGCGTATATTACTAGCTTTTATCATCGGACTTTTATTTCATGTTTTAGAAATACGATAATTCAAACTTTTTTATTAAAGGAGGTGCTTTATGAGGTTAATCAAAAAATTACTGCCCTTACTGCTTTCTTCCAGCATGATGTTTAGCATCTCACCTTTAAAAACACTAGCAGCAGGAGCAAATCCTTATAAGCCCTCTGAACTTACAAGCACTGACAAAAGCCAACTATCAAGAATAAGAAACAAACTTCGTTTACTTCACAGCTTATTAACTGATCCCAATACCTTTATGAATGAAGACGTTCGCCAAAAATTAGTAACAGAGTATATAGCTACCCTAACAAATAACCCCAGGCTATTAGTCGAATTTCCACTTGATTTTATACTCACTTATAGTTTGTAGCTTGTTAAGAGGTTCAGATACACCCCAGGATGACCTCACATTTTCCAGATCTACATTTAATTCTTTAGCTGCCCTAATGCTATTAAAGGAGGTGATTTTATGAAATTAGCAAAAAGATTATTGCCCTTACTACTTTCCTTTGGCATGGTATTCACTATTTCATCTTTTAATTCAATAAAAGTAAAGGCTAATGTTAATCCCGTATTCGCGGCTGCTCGAGCTAATCCTGACGCCTTTTTTAACGACCCCAATATACCCTTTGATGCTAAAATTGAAGTTGTTGTTGCCCTTTTAAGCGACCACCCATCCTCGGATGTCCTACGCAAAATCGCTCTATTTTTAAATACTGCTTCCAACGATCCAAACCAGATCGAGCATTAGGCTTACTACTTTTAGCTCACGCTATTATAGTTTAAACTTTTTTATTATAAGGAGGTGCTTTATGAGGCTACTCAAAAAATTGCTGCCCTTACTGCTTTCCTTCAGTATGGTGTTTAGCATCTCACCTTTAAAGACACTAGTAGCAGGAGCATATTCTGATAACCTTAACGGACCCACGCCTACTATTATTACTTTAAAGGATGCCCGCGAGCGATACTGTTACTATTGCGCAGCGTTAAGAGAGCTTAATAATTTAAGTGAAGCGGAGCGGCACGAATATGAAACCTTGCGCGACCATAACGCTAGTTTATATCATTTCATGTTACGAAATAATAAATTTTATTTATCAAGTGATAGCGAAATTACTATAGCTATATAAACATCATTTACAAAATAAATTATAATCTAAGACTTATATTAGCATTAATTTCTAATATGCAATTTTATATAAAATTATTACTTTAAATTTTTATTAAAGGAGGTGCTTTATGAGGCTACTCAAAAAATTGCTGCCCTTACTGCTTTCCTTCAGCATGGTGTTTAGCATCTCACCTTTAAAGACACTAGTAGCAGGAGCATATTTTTATAACCACCCTGGGCTTATAAGCACTGCCGTCGAATTATCAGAAATTCAAGCGAAAATCCTTAAACTTAACAAATTATTAAATGATCCACCTCCCTTCATAAGTTCGGATATGTTCCTACGCTACATGCACTTACAAAAATACTACTGTTATCTATTTACGGAGATATTGAGAGCGAACAGTGATATTCGCTTAGTGCTTTAAATGTTACTAACATGTAATTTAAAATAAATTATAAACTAATACTATAAATTTATGTTTTATTATCTAGCAGCGAACCTAATAAATTAAAATTTACCCTTGACCTTATATTGAATATACTGTAGAACTTTGATTAAAGTTATTAATTTAACTTAAATTTTTAAAAAGGATGTGTTTTTATGAAATTGGCAAAAAAATTATTGCCTTTATTATTATCCTCAAGCATGGCATTCTTTACTTTACCTTTTAGCACAATCACAGCAAGCGCCGACTTTCAAAATGAAGCGGAACAAAAAATAGAAAGGTTGCAGGCTTCACTTGATGAATTAAAAGAACAACAAGCCCTAACAGACAAGGAAACGCATAACGATATTGTAATTTCCAACCTTGAACAGCGTATTTCGGCATGTACAGAGTTTTTAACGCAGCATCGGCAGGAAATAGACGGCCTGCAAGCACTCATAGATACAGGCAATCCAGATAGCGATAAGCTTGTTGCCCCGTGCATAAGGCTTTTGACCCTAACACAAAAATTCGATGACATAATGCATTGGAAAGGTGTTCCACCTGATCAACTAAAAAAAGCTATAATACCTGGTGGTCACGCAAGTTGCTCAGTGTAATTGCACCTTGATAATTTTAAGCACAAAAAGTAATCGACAGAACATTCAGCTTAATTCGTTGCAATTAGATTTATACCCAATTTTTGACGAAAAAACGTGTATTTTATCGATAAATACACGTTTTATTTATATTCGCTGATGCACTTGCAAATAATCGATCTTTGTGATATAGTACAAGTGGATATAGTTAAAGAAGATTTTTATAAAAACTTACGATAATCTGGGGGATTTTATTATGATGCATTTATCGCAGATAATTGTTGGGTCTGTTTTATTAATTTTTGCCGTGGCAATTATTCTAGTAGTACTTTTGCAAGAAGGCCAACAGCAGAATTTAGGTACTCTTTCCGGCAGTGCAGATACTTTCTATTCGCGCAATCAAGGGCGCTCTATTGATGCATTTTTAGCCAGATGGACAAAAGTTATCGCCGTTTTTTTCTTTCTTTCTGTTATTGCCATGAATTTTATAGCATTAATAGTAAACCCCAATAATTAAAATCTCATTCTCATACCTTTTTTTAGACACTTTAAAAAATCCCTTCAACTAAGAGGGATTTTTTTTTGTAAATATTAATAAGATAGCTATTAAAATTTAAGTTGTTCAAAATTTGGAAATTTTTTCGACAAAGCTACTCCTTCAGATGGTAGATTTGTAAATTTATATTTATTCAATTTTGCTGAATTTGTATTATTATATAGTTCAACCTTGCTCACCTTTTGCCCATTTTTTAATTTAAATACCGTTATCCCTTTGGTATCTCTTGTCGTTTTAGTTTGCAAAAAACTGCTAGAAAAAATTAACGCACGCCCGGCTGTCGATGTTAGCAAATAATCTTCGTCCTGCTCTTTATACTCAATCTTCACAGTTGAAGAGGCGGAGGAGTAGGCGTTAACCAGCCTTTTGCGATTCGTTTTAGTTGCGTAGCTTTCGAGACTCACTTTTGCAACTTTTCCGTTTTCAAAGAAAAATAGTAAAAAACCGTTATAATTTTTTGTCGCCACTAAATATAAGGGCTTCTCATCTTTATCCATGTTTAATTTAGCTCCCACATATTCCCCCAGCAAACTCGTTTTACTATCCGGGAAATCATTTGCCTTTGCCTTATAAACTTGACTACGATTTGTGAAAAACAAGAGGTCAAAACTATTATAACCCGCTATTATCTGAGTTATTTTATCAGTTTCTTTTAATTTTTGCTCACCGCTCGTCCTCAAAGATTGAGGCGTTATCTTTTTAAAATACCCCTCTTTTGTGAAAAAAAACGTCACAGGATAATCGGGTATATCCGTGTTTTCTTCCAGTTCACTAGTTTCTTTAACACAAATTATGCTACTTTTTCTTTCTTGCCCGTATTTCACAACAACTTCTTCAAGTTCACATATTAATATAGAATTTAATTTTGCGCTATCTTTTAGAGTATCTTCCAATTTTTCCACATCTTTTATCAGCTGTTCCTTTTCCTTTATCCGTTTTAGAATATGAGCACGATTCAAATATCTTAATTTTATTTCGGCAATATATTCTGCCTGGACCTCATCAATCTTAAATCCGGCCATTAAATTTGGTATTACTCCACTTTCCTCCAACGTTTCTCTGATGATTCTAATAGCTTTATCAATATCTAAGAGAATTCTGCTCAATCCTTCTAATAGATGCAATTTCTCTTTCATTTTATTTAAATCGAAATTGGTCCGCCTGCGAACACATTCAACGCGAAATTTTATCCATTCCTTTAAAAGTTCTTTTATGCCCAAAACTTGCGGCACATTTCCAATTAAGATGTTAAAATTACAGGAAAATGTATCCTCAAGCGGCGTCAATGCATAAAGTTTTTGCATTAATTTATCCGGATCAACTCCTCGTTTTAGGTCAATCGTGAGCTTTAGGCCATTAAGTCCTGTTTCATCCAGCACATCGGTTATTTCTTTAACTTTTCCTTGTTTTACCAAATCTATTATTTTCTCAATAATAGCTTCGCACGTTGTTGTTGGTGGAATGTTTAATATATCAATACAATTTTCGGATTCATCGTATTTATATTTGGCCCGAACTTTTAATCCACCTCGCCCCGTGCGATAAATTTCTTCCAGCGATTTTTTCATATAAACAATCTGCCCTCCACCTGGAAAATCCGGAGCAAGCAGCGTTTTCATGACATCATGATCAAGATTTTGAATTAAACTGATCGTGGTATCGCAAACTTCTTTTAAGTTAAACGGGCAAATTGAGCTCGCCATGCCCACAGCTATGCCTGTGTTTGCATTGACTAAAATTGAAGGAAAACTTGCTGGAAGTAAGCTGGGCTCTTTTAAGGTGTTGTCGTAATTATCCACGAAATTGACCGTATTTTTATCTATATCGCGGAAAAGTTCAAAGCATATATCATCCAATTTTGCTTCTGTATAGCGAGAAGCAGCATAAGCCATATCTCGAGAATAAAATTTCCCAAAATTCCCCTTAGAATCAATATAGGGGCGCAAAAGTGCTTCGTATCCTCTGCTTAGCCGCACCATAGTTTCATATATCGCAGTGTCTCCATGTGGATTGAGCTTCATCGTTTGGCCCACAATATTTGCTGACTTAGTCCTTGTGTGGCCGAGCAAGTTCATTTTATACATCGTATATAAAAGCTTTCTGTGCGAAGGCTTAAAACCATCAATTTCAGGAATAGCTCTGGAAAGAATTACACTCATAGCGTAAGGCATGTAATTTTTTTCCAAAGTTGTTGCAATATTTTGTTCTATAATTTCTCCTGAGCCATTTATAATACCTCGCATTTTATCTTCAGAATTTCTTTTTTCGATCTTCCTTTTTTTAGAGGACATTTTCACACCTTCTTAAATTAAGTTATTAGCTATAATTTTCTGACATTAAATTATAAATAATAACTATATAGCTCTATAAAATTTCAACTTACATCCAACGTATCGATATAAAGATGCCCATTTTTAACTATATAGTCTTTTCTCCCCAAAAGGTTATCACCCAAAAGTATATCAAACATCTCGGCAGTCTTTTTAGCATCTTCAGGGATAACTTTTATCAATCTTCTCGATTTAGGGTTCATCGTCGTCAAATTCATCATATCTGGCTCGTTCTCACCAAGCCCTTTAGACCTCTGAATCGTATATTTATCTCCTATTTGTTTAATAAAATCCTCTTTTTCCGCTTCATTATAGGCAAAATATGTTTCGTTTTGCGCGCTTATTTCATAAAGTGGAGATTCTGCAATAAATACCTTCCCTTCTTCTATCAATTTTGGCGTTAAGCTATATAGCATCGTGAGCAAAAGCGTGCGAATTTGAAATCCATCCACATCTGCATCCGTGCAAAGTATCACCTTATTCCACCTAAACTGCTCCATATCAAAAGAAGAAAAATTTTTATTAGCTTTGGAATTAAGTTGCACCCCACATCCCAAAACTTTTATAAGGTCTGTTATAATTTCACTTTTTAAGATTTTATCATAATCCGCCTTAAGGCAGTTGAGTATTTTCCCTCTAATCGGAATTATAGCTTGAAAATACGGATCGCGCGCTTGTTTGCACGCACCGAGAGCTGAATCTCCCTCCACAATAAACAGCTCTCTCTCGTTTTTATCTTTGCTACGGCAATCAACAAATTTTGCAACACGGCTCATAATATCCATATTACTTGTAAATTTTTTCTTCAAATTTAGTCTAGTTTTTTCTGCATCTTCCCGGCTCCGCTTATTTATCAAAATCTGTGCGGCAATTCTTTCGGCATCCACCGGATTTTCAATAAAATAAACCTCAAGATTGTGCCTCAGCATTTCGACCATAGCGTCCTGTATGCCTTTATTTGTAATGGCTTTTTTCGTCTGATTTTCATAAGACGTTACGTTGGAAAACGAAGAAATAATAATCACCAAAGAGTCTTCAACATCCTGATAAATAATCTTACTTTCGTTTTTATTGTATTTCCCATTTTTTTTTAAATAATTGTCAATCTGGTAAACAAACGCATTTCGAACCGCTTTTTGCGATACTCCACCATATTCCAGCCAACTAGAATTGTGATAGTATTCAGCAAGAGAATGTTTGTTAGAAAATGTGAACGCCACGTTGATTTTAACTTTATATTCTGGCTTATCCTCCCTATCGCGGACAGAACGTTCCGTTTGCCAAAATTGAGTTTCATTTAAATTATCATTATCCACTATCTCGTTGACGTAATCGACTATACCTTGCTGATAGTAAAACTCCGTATTTTCCAAATGCCCGTTTTCTTCCCATTTGAGCTCAAATCTAATACCTGCATTCACAATTGCCTGGCGCTTGATCATATCGAGAAAATATTCTTTTGGAACGAAAATATCAGTAAATACAGAAAAATCGGGCTTCCACCTGATTTTAGTCCCTGTATCACTGCCTTTATACGGAATCTTTTTTAAGCCCTTAACATTTTCACCCTTCTCAAAGTGTAAAGAATACTCAAAAGAATCGCGATGAATCAAAACATCCATATATTCAGAAGCGTATTGAGTGGAACAAAGGCCCAAACCATTTAATCCCAGAGAGTATTCATAGCTTTCCGCTTCGCGGTTATTATACTTCCCTCCGGCGTATAATTCACAAAAAATTAGCTCCCAATTAAAACATTTTTCATTTTTATTATAATCTACAGGAATGCCCCGCCCGTGATCCTCAATTTCTATAGAGTGATCTTCAAGATAAGTAATGGTGATACAGTCGCCATATCCCTCTCGCGCTTCGTCTATGGAGTTAGATAAAATCTCAAAAACAGAGTGTTCACAACCTTCTATTCCATCCGATCCAAATATGACAGCCGGCCTTTTTCGCACCCTATCTGCCCCTTTGAGCGAAGAAATACTATCGTTTCCATAAGTATTTTTCTTCATTACACCCTCCTCTTTAAAGATCCTAATATTCCCACAGATACCCCTTTTCTTAAAAACATTAATTTTATCTTATTCTTCCATCACTTCACGGAATTTTTCTCCATTCATTTTTTCATTTTTAATTAAATATTCTGCGATTTTATGTAATTTTGCTGTCTCTTTTTTAAGAATACTTTCTGTTTTATCATATCCTTCCGAAATTATTTTTTGTACTTCTTCATCTATTAAGCCAGCGACTTTTTCTGAATAATTTCTATTAACCACAAAGGCATCGTCATTGTCTGTGCTATAATGTATTGGTCCAATCGCAGTGCTCATCCCGTATTTCATCACCATATCCCTTGCAATTTCGGTAGCACGAGATATATCCTCAGAAGCACCGGTATGGATATCTCCAATAACAAGAGCTTCAGCTACACGCCCTCCCAGCAAGCTTATTATAGTCTCTTCCATCTCTTTTTTTGAAAGGTGCGTTTTATCCTCTTCTGGCCTATAGAAAGTATATCCGCCCGCCATACCTCTAGGTATTATTGAAATTTCCTGCACAACTTCATCTGTATTTTTACAATAATAAGTCACAACCGCGTGCCCAGCTTCGTGGTAAGCGGTAATTTTCTTATCTGCATCTTTTATTACTTTAGATTTTTTCTCTGTCCCCATTATAACTTTCACAGTCGCTTCTTCAATCTGACTCATCGTGATAGCCCTAAAACCTTTTCGAGCAGCCAACAAAGCCGCTTCATTCAAAACATTCGCTAAATCCGCTCCTGTGAACCCAGTGGTTGACTGGGCTATTGTCTTCAAAACGACATCTGGTGCCAATGGTTTCCCCTTCGCATGAACCTTTAAGATATCCTCCCGGCCTTTAATATCGGGCAACCCCACAACGACTTGCCTATCAAACCGGCCAGGACGCAAAAGGGCACGGTCGAGAACATCCCCGCGGTTGGTTGCAGCAATAACCACAACCCCTTCATTTGTTCCAAATCCATCCATTTCAACAAGCAATTGGTTGAGAGTTTGCTCTCTTTCATCATGGGCTCCGCCGTGACCTGAACCGCGATGCCGCCCAACTGCATCTATTTCATCTATAAAGACAATACACGGTGCATTTTTTTTCCCTTGCTCAAATAAATCCCTAACCCTAGAAGCTCCAAGCCCAACATACATCTCCACAAATTCAGAACCAGATATCGAAAAAAACGGCACATCCGCTTCCCCAGCAATAGCCCTAGCTAGCAATGTTTTACCCGTTCCAGGAGGTCCAATAAGCAAAACCCCTTTAGGGATCCTCGCTCCTAGATCGTTATATTTGTTAGGAGATTGCAAAAAATCCACAACTTCTTGCAATTCCTCTTTTTCCTCATCTGCTCCCGCTACTTCTGCAAAAGTCGCCTTCCTTTCTCCATTAGCCATGTTTTTAATCTTAGATTTTCCAAAGCTGAACGGTTTTCCCTCTTCCCCGATTATACCTCCTGTATATCGCCTCATCAAAAAAAACGGCAATATAGCAAGTGCACTAAAAATTAGCGTAGGTATTATACTTAAAAACCACGGCGTTTCTGCCGGAGGAATAATATTTTGCTTCATAGGAGAATCTGGGTTATTTGAATTGTATTCTTTAATATATTCTTTTATATCATCACGAAGCCAAATAACGCTTGGAGCCTCATATTTTAGCTCTTGTCCATTCTTCAGCTTGATTTTCATCTCCCTAGAACCCAAATTAAGCCTATATTCCAACACATTTTGATTTTTAAAATGCCCTACTATTTCGGAATATATGTAAGTCTTTTGAGGTTTAGAACTGTGGATCATCGTCATAACAATATATATTAAGATTGGTATTCCCGCGTAAATAAGAATATTAATCCAAGTTTTTTTTTTATTCAATACAGCATACACTCCTAAAAGCTATAAAATTTAGCCTATAAGCCTATATAAAAAATAAATTTACTCAATTTTACACTTAATTCATCAAAATTTTGTAATAAATATAATTTTAGTAATTAAAGACTGCCTCTGTTTTGCTTATCATAAATTTTAGGTTTGAGCACCCCAACAAATCGAAGGTTTCTATATTTTTCATTATAATCCAATCCGTACCCAACGATAAATTCATCTGGCACTTCAAGTCCTTTATAGTCAAGTTTAATAGCAACATCTCTTTTAACCGGTTTATCAAAAAGCGTGCAAATACGTATACTTGCAGGATTTCTTGCCCTAATAAGTTCCATTATATAGCTGAGCGTTATCCCGCTATCAAGTATATCTTCCACAATAAGCACATCATAACCAGCAATTTCTATATCTAAGTCTTTCAAAATTTTAACAACACCAGAAGTTTTAGGCCCACTCCCATAGCTAGAGACGCACATAAAGTCGACCATACAATGAATCGATATTGCTCGTATTAAATCCGACATAAAAACAACAGATCCCTTTAAAATGCTAACCATAAGTAGATTTTTATCTCTATAATCACTGCTGATTTTTCTGCCTATTTCATTCACAGCATTCTTTAAACATTCTTCATTGAACAAAACGCGCTCAATATCGTTCATCATCCCATTTGCTCCTTAAAGACTTAAAAAATTTAAATTATCAATTGATACGCCTCTCGAGTTTTAGAGTCCACCTTTACAAGCTCAGATATACCTAAATTTTCTATCCAAAGAACGCGCTTCCCGTCGGCTAAAATTAATAATTTTTCCCGCACTTCTATTGGAACTTTTTTTTCATTAAAAAACTTTTTGAGCGTTTTTGTCCCATTTCTGCCTGCATGAAAGAATAAATCTCCTGGCTCTCTATTCCTAAAAAAAACATTTTTCCCAATTTTTGAAGCATCTAAAAGACCATAATAAGAAGTATTGTTATTTTCATTCGAAAAACTAATATTATTGATCTTTTTTATTATGACCTCTCTTCCGTCTTCTGTCAAGATCTTAGAAGAAGCAAAAGGAATTTTCATGCTATAATTGCGCTTCAAGGGCGAAAAAATTTGCAATACTTCCTCAGATATCCTCAACTTATTTTCACCTGGGAGTGTAACACAACCTCCGGTTTTTAAAATTAGTGAAAGTTTTTTTATATGAACTGTCTCTAAGTTTATGCCAAATGTGCTTTTAGCTATGAGCATCAGCACTCTCGATAAAATCGGTTTTGGAAATGTTAATAACGTCTTCCTTGAAAACCCTTTGCCTGTTTTGGCCTTTTCAAAAGCTTCATTTGCCAGTTTTTGCAAGTAAATATTATCTTCTTTTAACTGCTCAACTGTTCTCGTAAAAACCTTTTCAAGCGAAGGGTTTATTTTTTTCAAATTTGGCATCACAGCATTTCTGATTTTATTCCTAGTATAATCTTCACTGTAATTCGAATCATCTATAACAAACGGGATTTCATAAATATGGCAATATTCTTCAATATCTTCCCTGCTCAAAGACAAGAATGGCCTAATAATATTTCCCCTAACTTGAGGTATCCCACAGAGGCCATTTAGGCCTGTTCCTCTCAAAAAATTAAGCAGAAACGTCTCGATGTTATCGGAGAGTGTATGCGCAGTTGCGATCTTAGCGTTCAATTTTTTTGACAACTCCTCAAAAAACGCATACCTAACCTTTCTTCCGCACTCCTCAAGGCCACATTTCATCTCTTTGGCGCGCTGTTTTATGTCTTCTTTCTTCACTCTGATTTCTATTTTTTTCTCTTCACACCACGAGCACACAAATTTTTCATCTTTATCCGCTTGCTCTTTTCTCAACATATGATTGACATGCGCAGCCCAAAGTTTTATTCTTTTTTCCTTCTGAATAGACCAAAAAAAATGAAGCAACGCCATAGAATCTGGACCGCCAGAAACACAGATTATCACCCGCATATTCTCTGCGATTAAACCAGACTTTTCAAGCATCTCTGCAATCTTAGCATACTTTTCTTTATCGCTTACAAAATGCACAATAAATTCCTCTCCAAAGTCACTTTTATTACTATTAATTTCTATTTATATTCCAAATTATACTTGAATTATTTTTTATAATACATCATAATATTATTAACAATATAATTTTGCTAAAAATTTTAAATTCAGTAAATTTCATATAAAATAATAAATATCAAAAATAATTTGCCAATTATATTCATTTTTTTAATTCTATGATTTAAAAATCACTTTCTCTAGCCTAATAATAATTCTTCACATTTACACCAAGTAGCGATAAAAACCTTGACTTACGGAGAATATCATGAAAAATGAACCTAGGAAATTAGCAACCATAGCTATACTCTCTGGTATATCTGCAATTTTGGCCGTTTTTTTGCGTTTCAACTTGCCTTTCATGCCAAGCTTTATAAAAATGGATCTTGCAAAACTACCCGCTATAATCGCAACTTATAGCATGGGGCCTTTCAGCGGAATTTCAGTTTGCCTTTTAAAGAATATTATCACTATTCCCTTCAGCAGCACATTTATAATTGGACCGCTCGCAAATTTTCTCCTCGAATGCAGCTTTATTCTCCCTTTAGGGATTATCTACGTTAAAAATAAATCTAAATACAGTGCAATTCTAAGTTGCATAGTCGGCTCTTTGAGCATGGCAATCACTAGTTTCCCAATAAATTATTATATACTCTATCCAATTTATTTTCAAATCATTTCTGAAAATAAAATCTTAAATATGTATCAAGCTATTTTTCCTCAAATAAATAGCATATCTGAGGCGCTTTTGACTTTCAACGTCCCTTTCACACTGTTAAAAGGCCTGCTGGTTTCTTTCATCGCATCTTTATTATATAAACGTTTACCTAAATTTATTAAAGATATCTAATTTTACGAATATCTATTGACTGTAAACGACAAATCATGTAAAATGATAGTAACCATAGAGGGCTCGTCCTTTATGATATATCCCTCACTTTTCAACCTATTTTTAAAGTGAAGGAGGTGTTATCATGAAGGAGAGTGTAATAAAGCTCTTTAAATATTTATGGTATAAGTTACACAAAAAGAAACAGCCTCTATCGATAAAGATCGAGGCTGAAAATTCTAAAATAACTTTAACCATAATCGTAAAGGACTAATACACACAAAGTCCTCTATGGTTTTAGTTTATCATAACTTTAAAAATTTGTCAAGTGTCAATTAAAACTATAAAGCTCATAAATGATTTTTTAAATTATAAGTAAAGGAAGATAAAATAACATGCTTGAAAATTTCGTTTCAAATGCAAAAAAATTCGGCTTTGAATTGGAAGAGAGCGTGGTAGAGAAATTTCAATTATATATGGAAGCACTTCTATATTGGAACCAAAAAATCAATCTCACGGCCATTACATCGCCTAAAGAGATAGCTATCAAGCACTTTTTAGATAGCCTAACTTTATCTAAATATTTAAATTTCGACGCACACAAACGGGTTATAGACGTTGGAACTGGCGCTGGCTTTCCAGGAATACCGCTCAAAATTTTTTTCCCAAAGTTATCTTTAACCTTATTGGATAAGTTAAATAAACGCCTTATCTTTTTAAACAATTTACTAAAAAGGCTAAACCTAAAAGCTGATATATGGCATTTAAGGGCCGAAGAAGGTGGACAAAAACCCGAATTGAGAGAAAAATTTGATATAGCGATTTCGCGCGCCGTGGCAAAGCTGCCAATTTTAGCTGAATACTGCATACCATATATAAAAATAGGCGGAATTTTTGCCGCAATGAAGGGCCCAGATGCAGCTAAAGAAATATCTGAAGCTAATCATATAATCGACCTTTTAGGTGGAAAAATTGAAAATATAGAAAATTTTTCTCTACCAGACGGCAGTCATCGCATGATTATCCTAATTAGAAAAATTAAAAAAACATCCGAAAATTATCCGAGAAAAATAGCGACGATAAAAAAAGCTTTACTTAAGTTAAAATAATTTTTAAATTTTATAATAAAAGAAAAGCCGTTTCCAGCTTTTCTATAAATCACCAATATATCCAAAGCGTGTTTTTTTATTTTCTCAACATAAGCGAGATTTATTGTTAAGTTATTCGCTTTTTAAAGGCAAAACTTAACCTTAATATCACCATCCTATTCCCAAACTTCCTATCCGTCCAAGGCCTCAACTTCATACACAGCTTCAACATTTTTCTTATTTATCCAATACAATTCTATTGTCACTCTTACTTTTCCGAATCTACCTTTTTTCTTTATACTATCTGCTATCCTTTGTACATCTTCATCACTTATATCCGCTCCCACCAAGGCACATAGTGCTCTCACAGATTTTTTAAAGTTCTCTAAATCATCGATATTTGTAAAAAACGTCACCGTTTGTTTGTCATCGGCAAAAGTGCAAAGAGTAGGTAGCTTACATATACTCAGCGACATTATAGACGCCAATCCTAAAGCAAAAATTTTTTTGTATTTCACGAAAACATACTCCTCTTAAAAATAATATATTTTTATTCATTTATATTTTAACTAATCAATGCAAAAATTATCTAAAACATAAATATAAACAGCAATATAATAAAAATATAAAATAATTTGTCAAAAAAGTAATTGCAAAATATTAAATGTTTAAAAATATTGTTAATTATTACAAATTTTTTAAAATTAGCAAATTAAATATTTCTCACAATTTAATTAAATAGAAATTTTAAATGCCGTTTTATAAAGATTTTCACTAAAAGATTTTTTCATTATAAGGGCTTCAGCGATATCATAATCCAAAATTTTACCATCCTTCATCGCCACAACTCTATTGCTCTTTCCCTTCAAGAATATTTCAATAGCATATGCGCTCATTTCGCTCGCCACTACGCGATCCCGCAAAGTTGGAGAGCCACCCCTCTGCACATGGCCTAAAACTGTTGCTCTCGAATCTATCCCTGTGCGATCTTGTATTTTTCTTGCTATATCTTGTACATGTCCCACCCCCTCTGCAACAATTATGATAAAATGTTTTTTACCGTTAAGTTGGGTAAACTTCATGCGCTCAATTATATCTTTTTCGAAATCGTAAAGCACTTCAGGCACTAAAATAGCAGTTGCACCAACAGCTATACCCGTATAAAGAGCAATATCTCCACAGTTTCTACCCATAACCTCCACAACACTGCAACGATCGTGCGACTGCGCAGTATCCCGAAGTTTATCGATCATACCAACTGCCGTATTCATCGCTGTATCGAAACCTATCGTATATTCACTGCAGGCTATATCATTATCTATCGTCCCAGGAATACCTATACATGGCACACCAGCGCTTGTCATCTTGCTCGCTCCGCGAAATGAGCCATCGCCTCCAATAACTATTACGCCATCAATCTTTTCTTTATTACAAAATAAAATAGCTTTATTAAACCCCTCTTCAGTGAGAAATTCCGGGCTTCGTGCGGTATAAAGAATAGTCCCGCCGCGCTGAATTATATCTGACACACTCCGCAGATCCATTTCCAATACATCTCCGTTTATTAGGCCATTATAACCGCGCTTAACGCCAACAACACGCATATCGCTTGCAAGCCCTGCTCTTACAGCAGCGCGAATTGCCGCGTTCATACCGGGAGAATCGCCTCCA
Organism: Oscillospiraceae bacterium; assembly: GCA_031266365.1. Taxonomy (GTDB): domain Bacteria; phylum Bacillota; class Clostridia; order Oscillospirales; family Acutalibacteraceae; genus JAISBE01. The sequence continues at coordinate 241,945 of JAISBE010000003.1, read as the reverse complement.
CTTGTTAAAATTGCAACTGTCTTTTTCATCGTTTTTGTAACTCCTTTCTTGAGCGCTGGTTATATTAAAGTTATAATTATTAGCAAATTTTTTATTTTATATAATTTTGGAAAGGTATGCAAGTTTAATTAAATATCTTTAGAATTATTATAATATAATAAGCATTAAAGATCAACGTTTTTTATTGTTTTACGACAACATTTTTATCACCAAGCTGAATTTTTAACTCTTTTATTAATACTTCGTTCAAGTCTATCCACATCTTTTGCGGCGCCAATAGGAGTTTCTCTGTATCCTGCACAAAAATATAAACCGGAACTTTTCCTGAGAAAATACTCAACAGCAAATTGACCTTTTCACATTCCGGAAATTCCTTGCTTGAAATTTTTATATAAAGGCCTGGTTTTTTAGATTTCGTCTGCGCATGTTCGTTGATATTACCGTCAACTGGAGAAATTTTCTCACAAATTAATTTTGGTTCTTCATCCTCGCGAATACTCAATTTTGCAGAAATTTTTAATATATGATCTTCCATTAAAAGCGAAGAAAATTTTTCTAATATTTTAGGAAAAACTAACATTTCAATAGAGCCATACATATCTTCCAGCATAACAAAAGCCATAGTAGCACTGTTTTTTGTCGTCTTAATTTGCACTGATGTCACAATCGAAAAAACATTAACGTAATCTCCATCTTTATATGAATCGCTGAATTTATCTATAGATAAAATATCGCCTATTTTAGTGAAACCATTTTTTTCTATTTCAACACTATATTCGGCAAGCGGATGCCCAGAAAGATACATACCAGTAGTGCTTTTTTCCATTGACAGCAAATCAGCTATTGGAAACTCATCCACATTTGGCGCAAATATTTTTTCATCATTTTGCTCTTTATTGTTCAAATCAAAAAAGCCTATTTGCCCTTCTAAATTTTTCTTTTTTAAATCATTTAGGCTATTTAGCACCTTTTCCATCATAATAAGCATCTGCCTGCGATTTTGCCCTAATGAATCAAGCGCACCGCAGCGTATTAAGCTTTCTAAAGCACGCTTATTTAGATCTTTTTCGTGCATTCTTTTGCAAAAATTATAAAACGACGAAAATTTCCCACTATTTTTTCGCTCATCGATAATTGATTCAATTAAATTTTTGCCGAGATTTTTTATTGCTAAAAGGGCAAAGCGAATTCCTCCGTTAGACGTTGTAAACCCAGCTTCACTCTCATTTATGCTGGGAGGCAATACGCAAATTTTTAGTCTCGTACACTCCGCAATATACCGGGCAATTTTATTCGTACTATCCAGCACACTCGTCAGCAGCGCCGCCATATATTCTCTGGGATATTTATATTTCAACCAAGCAGTTTGATAAGAAATCAGAGCATAGGCCGCAGCGTGCGACTTATTAAAAGCATACAGCGCAAAACTTTCCATTTCATTAAAAATTTCTATGGCAATCTCTTCTTTTACCCCTCTGCGTATACAACCCTCCACTTCCAAATTTCCGCAGCTGTCGGTCAAGCCATAAATAAATATCTTTCGTTCTTTTTCCATAACAGCCACATTTTTTTTAGACATAGCCCTCCTGACTATATCGGCTCGCCCAAGCGAATAACCGGCGAGTGTGCGAAAAATCTGCATAACTTGTTCTTGATAAACAATGCAACCATAGGTGACTTTTAATATATCTTGTAATTTTTCATGCTTATATGTAATTTTTTCAATATTATGTCTATTTTCAATATATTTTGGTATCGCACTCATAGGCCCGGGCCGATAAAGCGATATAACCGCTATGATATCTTCCAAACAACTCGGTTTTAGTTGAGTTAAAACGTTAGTCATCCCCAGCGATTCAAATTGAAAAACACCCTCGGTGCAACCGCTCGAAAATATTTCAAACACACCCTTATCCTGTTCATCTATATCGTTTATATCAAAATCTTTAAATGATCTTCTAATTAATTTTTCAGCATCATCGATCACAGTCAAAGTGCGCAATCCTAAAAAATCCATCTTTAAAAGACCCAGCTGTTCAAGCGTCGTCATAGTATATTGCGTCACGACCGCTTCATCATTTTTCGCAAGCGGAACATAGCTGCGAACGGGATCCTTAGTTATGACAACCCCCGCTGCATGTGTTGAGGCATGTCTCGGCATACCCTCTATTTTTAAAGCCATATCGATAAGCTCATGCATTTGTTTATCAGTATTATATAGATTTTTTAAATCCTTTGAAGATCTTAAAGATTTCGAAATCGTAATTCCCAATTCCATTGGGATTAGCTTTGCAATCTTGTCGACTATCTGATACGATATGGCCATAGCTCGCCCGGCATCTCTAATCGCACCTCTTGCCGCCATGGTGCCAAATGTTATAATTTGTGCCACGTGATCGGCACCATATTTCCTTATAACATAATCTATAACCTCCTGCCTGCGAATATAGCAAAAATCTATATCAAAATCGGGCATACTAACCCGTTCTGGGTTCAAAAAACGCTCAAAAATTAGGTTATATTTAATCGGATCAAGCCCCGTTATACCTATACAATAAGCCGCCAAACTCCCTGCACCAGACCCTCTCCCCGGCCCCACTGGTATACCCATAGAGCGCGCATGTTTGATGAAATCGTGCACGATTAAAAAATAGTCCACATAACCCATATTATTTATAATATTCAGCTCATATTCCAATCGCTCTATCAAGTGGCTCTCCGGATTTTCACCGTAGTATTTATTTAGCCCACTATAGCAGCAATTCTTAAAATACTCAAAATTATCTTGATTATCCGGTATATCAAAGTGCGGCAATTTAGTATCGCCAAACGAAAATTCCAAATTGCATTTTTCTGCAACTAAAACCGTATTCTTTATTGCATCAGGGTATTTTAATTGCGGAAAAAGTGCTTTCATTTCATCTGCGCTTTTTAGATAAAACTGGTCAGTGGCAAACTCCATTTTATTTGCATCTTTAATTGTATGCCCTGTTTGTATGCAGAGAAGAACTTCATGCATTTTGCTATCTTCTTTATCAATATAATGGCAATCATTTGTTGCAATTAAAGGAATTCCCGTCTCCTCTGCTATTTTTACCAAAAACGGATTAACATATTTTTGCTCGGACATCCCATGATCTTGAAGTTCGAGGTAATAATTATTTTTACCAAAAATTTCACGATAACAAACTGCTTTCTCCTTTGCCTCTTCATAATTTCCTTTTAATATCATTCTTGGAATTTCTCCAGCTAAACAAGCCGATAAAGCGATCAACCCGCCATGATATTTTTGCAAAAGCTCTTCGTCAATGCGAGGTTTTTTATAAAATCCATCTATAAATCCCCTTGAAACCATCTCTATTAAGTTTTGGTATCCCTGCATATTTTCACAAAGCAGTATAAGGTGCCTATTTTCTGCATCAAATTCTTTCGTTTTGTCAAAGCGCCCTCTGGCAGCGACGTACACTTCACACCCAATTATTGGCTTTATCCCATGACTTTTAGCCTCTTTATAAAAATCCATAGCCCCATACATAACACCGTGATCCGTTATCGCAACCGCTGTTTGCCCTATTTTTTTAACCTTTTGTATAAGATTTCTGATTTTACAGGCGCCATCCAATAAACTGTATTCACTGTGTACATGTAAGTTTACAAAATCATCCATAAAACTTCCTCCTAAAAGAGGTATAGATTAGAACAAGATTTATTTTAACACAGCCTTTAAGTTTAATCAAACATCACCCTGTTTAAAAACGCTTTTTGAAAAATAAATAAACAATCAAAAACACCTTAAAGCGTAAGTTAAAAATGCTAAATACTACGATATATAAATAATACCAAAAATATTTATTTATTATATAAAAAAAGCGCATTTTTAAATTTTCAGTTTTTTTATATTGACAACTTATCTTATCAGTGATAAAATTAAATCATTCAAAAAGACGCAGTTTATCAACTTTGATAAACTAAAAAATGAAAAGGAAAAGGAGTAGCAGTCAAATGAAAAAATTTAAATCTTCACTTTTAGCGCTAAGCATAACCCTAACAGGGGCGCTATCACTTGACAATTCACCGGTTCATGCGGTGGAAGATCCAGATATTACGACGTATTATCACGAAAACCGACCTGGTAAATTGTATGTAAACTCGACGTTGCCACCAGGCAGCTCAGTGATGGTCGTCGCAGCTTGGGGGATTCCTTCCTTTGTGTTATGTTCCCTCGCACCGAACGATGGTATTTCTCCGCACGAACTTAGGAACCACAAATTGGCGGAAAGATGCCTCTCCTCAACATGCCCTGAATCCGAAATGCAGATGGAAGGTTTCCCTGCATACTATGTTACATGCACGCTCTATAGAAGCGATGGTGCCGTTCAGCATTCTTTTACACGCCTCTTCCTAAGCCCAAGCGAAATAGAACCATCCGTTCAACTCGAAAAAGATGGGACTCTCACCGTATGGGAGTCGCTTGTATCAGAAAAAGTAAGGTGTGAGAATGCAAAACTAGCTGGAAAAGATCCACACGAAGAATTGGCAAAATTTCCATTCGAATTACCAGTCTACGGAAACACCGGGGCGCTTGGTTACGAATTTATGCCAGGCAGAACCGCACAGGAGCGAAACTGCTGGCGTTGCAATGTATCTGACCGGATGCCAGAGGGATCAAACTCTAAATATCCCTTTACACTCCCCGACGACCTAACTCTCCGTCGCTTCACAGAAGACAATCCCGAGACGCCGGGAGTGATAAAATCACTGACAGGTAGCCTCTTGACATTACCCGGGAGCTGGTCCGTCAATGGACGGATCAAAGAAGCATGCCCGCACGTCACTTTCGATCCGGCAGCTGTCCGACTAACGTTACACGTGGCGCAGCGTCCTTATGAGACACTATTACGGCGGGCAGCCGAGCACGGTTCGCCCGTACATTTGGCACCGTATACCTTACTGCACTTCGGTGCGCCCATAGAACCTATAGAGGTTCGAAAAGGCCCCGCCGGCGGCATGGAATTCGATTACGATTTAGGCGCACTGGGATGCGGTGATATTGAAGCTATGAGTAGTAGTCTACTGTACTTCGGCGAGCGGTCACCAAACCCGGGAGAACCTACAAATCAATCATGGAACGTGCATGATTTGCTGATAACCGGGTGACCCAAGACCCGAAAGTGAGCTGAAACTGCTAATCAAAAACAATTTTGCGCGTATAGCACCACCATATTATAGTTTAGCACTTTAAGTCAGTTGCATAAACGTGATAAAGCTGATAAAACAAAAATTAATAATTAAAAGGAGTAGTTATTCAATGAAAAAATTTAAATCTTCACTTTTGGCACTGAGCCTAGCCCTAACAGGGACGCTATCACTTGGCAATCCGCTGGTTAAAGCGGAAGATGCCGCTGTAGTTTTGGCATCAAGTTATGAAAACATAGGTACTAAGATGATTTTTGACCTCGAGAATAAATCAGGTACGTCTTCGTTAAATTTCACTATACACGGCCTAGATTAAGATTCGGCGCAGACGGCGCCAGAGCTAACCATATTTGCACCAACGGTATTCGAAGGGAACGTAGATCGGTCACAAATCTCAATAACATGTGAAGATCACTATGCCTATAAGATATTGTTTCATGAGCCTGGCAGCGAACCAAAAGTTTTTTTAAGCCCAGATGCCTCAAAACCAGCCGTGAAGTTGAATCTTGATACAGGTATTTTGACTGTAAAAGAATCACCGGCTTCTTATTTGCAAAGATTTTATAATGGGCAACAGCTCGACCATGTTGAAAATGGCCAATTGCGCAGTTCTCCGTTCGTTTTAGTAATAAATGGCGTACCATTATATCCAGAGGGCCCGGATTTTTCTAATTTTGCTGTTGACGGTGCCCCGTACTTTGATTTTGACATTCATGAACATATATTTGAGGATGAAACAGCAGAAAGAGGTATACGTGTAGATAGCGGGTTATTTATTGAGCGACTTTCTGTTTACAACGAGGCATCGCAACGACGCACCGCAGACGGAATTCGCAACCAGCAGTGGTGCGTCGAGGAGCTCTGGTAAAACTAGGGTACCTAATGCTGAACCGCTAGTCGAAAATGCGGTAAGAGCAGTGCAACTTTTACCGTTCTGTCATCAATCTGAGGGCCAAGGATCAACGGTGCACTGCCTTTAAATCTGATTAACTCGCAATTAACAGCTGTAGCACTCTTTTTTGGCGTCTCCAATGAAAATATCGCCAGGGCTGAACTGGACCCTTATCAACATCGGAGCTAAGCAGCACGTTAATACAGACCGTAAATTTAACCGCAAATTCACCATCCGCCAATGTAACTGTTCATAATTTTCCTGCATACCGGCTTCTAGTTCAAACTTTTTCCGACGCCACTACTGTCACAGGTACTGAAACATACTTCATTCTAAGCCCAGACGCAGCACAACCAATTGCAACAATCGATGATGCTGGATTAGTAACGCTATCTGAGTCTCCAGTATCAAAGCAGGTTAGAGTAGCGAATGATCTACTTCATGGGGAAGACCCGGCTGCAGCACTGGCGCAATCGCCATTTACTGTGGACAAAGGAAGTGTACCACTTCCAGGCGATTTTACTGTATCTGATGATGGCACGCCCACTTGTATTTTCGATTGCAGTCCTGTGATGGACGGCGGCCGAGTAAAACCATGTATCTGGGTACACCGAAGTTCAGATGATAGTGTAACACCCTATAGAATGAACCCTGGCTCTAAGTGTCCCCTGCAGTTAGCCTGGCGCTTAAATGGCCTTTTAGGTGGTTGATGAGGACTAAATATCCCAAACCTGATATAATATTTAGATAAAATAGGCAATACTTGACAGTTAAAGCGCCAAAGCAATGGCCAATTGACGACGAAAATAACAGCGCAACAGCAATTTGGCGACTAAAGTAACGTCAATCGCCTCAAATGGCCGTTGCGCACACATTGGTCGGCTAATTTATGCCCATGTGCTGTATTGCGGTTAAGGTTTGAGGTATACGCAATTACTTCATTGTGAATAGAGAATAAATTTTAGCTTATAATATCTTTATAAATAGTTTTTATTTAATTTTTATAATAAGAGTTCATCTCATTAACTGTTTTATAAATTTTCTCCGGGTCTACACTAACATTAAATACACCATTTTCATAAAGTATTCTCCCGTTTATCATAGTTAATTTCACATTTTGTTTGCTACCTGAATAAACCAAATTTTTGAGTACATTATTTAAAGGTTGCATATTGGGTTGCTGCAGATCTATAACTATTAAATCCGCTAATTTACCGGGAGCTAAACTATCGCAATCTTCAAGACCCATCACCCTTGCTCCAAACTTTGTTGCCATTTCCAAAACTTTTATTGCATCTAGAGAGGCGGCATCTGCATTGCGAATTTTTTGCAGCGCCGTGACTGTGAACATTTCTCTAAACATATCTAATGCGTTGTTGCTTGCCGGACCATCTGTGCCTAAGGCAACTTTAATACCAAAATTTAGCATATCGCTTACTGGGGCAATACCACTGGCAAGCTTACAGTTCGAGCCAGGACAGGATATAGCGGCAATCCCTTTTTGCTTGAATATTTCAAAATCGTTCTCCGAAAGATGCACGCAATGAAAACAACCTCCACCGAAATCGAATAAACCCAAGCTATTTAAATATTCTGTGGGTGTCATGCCAGACTTTTTTATACAATCATCAACCTCTCTTTTACTTTCGGAATTATGTGTAAAAACAGGAGCTTTATGTTTCTGGGCCACTTGAGATATACATTTAAGCATCTCGTTAGAATTGCTATACTCCGCATGAAATCCAATTAATGCGGAAATAAGTTCATGTATTTTGTTAAATTTAAGGTAATCTTGCTCCATTTTTTTTACGCAGTTTAAATCTTCACCACAAGTTCCACTAACAATTACCGAACGAAAGCCCACATCGATAGAAGCCTTTACCATTTCGTCCTGAAAAAAATACATATCCATAACAGCAGTGATTCCACTCGTCAGGTATTCCAAAATAGCAAGTAAGCTAAAATAATAAACATGCTCACTTTTAAGCTTAGCTTCCATAGGAAAAATTTTGTAATTTAACCAGTCCATCAGCGGCAAATCATCTGCTTTAGATCTTAAAAACGTCATAGCTGAATGCGCATGGGCATTTTTAAACCCTGGCATTAAAAGATTACCTTTAAGATCTATTTCTCGATCGAATTTAAAATCTGAGGATTTCGCAGGCCCCAAATATGCAATCTTATTCTCCTTAACCCAAATCTCCTCATCACTTGTGATCTCTATTTTTTTAGCCATACTACAAATCAGCCCATTATAGAATCTAATATTCACTTTTTATCTCCTTTATTAAATTATTCAATTGTTAAGCAAATATTATTGTATCACACAGATCAAAAAAGGCAAACACAGGATAATTTACAACCACCTCAAAACTCAAGCAGCATAATAAAAATATAAATTGCACCACCAATCAATCGCTATGAGGCAGTTAACTTGCCATAAAATTTTGTTGACTTTTAAGGCAATAAAGCTCATAATAGTACAGGTAATTTAAATTATGTGAACTTTCATAATTTTAAAAAATGCATAAACACCAAACGTTTTGCTTAAAAAATTCGATTATAAAAGCATTACACTTTAAATTAAAATTAATTTTGCAAATAAATATAATTACTTTTTATTAAGAAAGAGGAAAAAAATGAGTCAATTACCATTCAAAGAACTCTCGCTTTCATCTGAGATAAATTCAGCTATAGATGCCATGGGTTTTACCGATGCAACAGAAATTCAGTGGAAAGCGATACCCATTATAAAAGAAGGGAACGATGTAATAGGCAGATCTCAAACAGGGACAGGCAAAACTTTAGCTTTTGGTATTCCCGCAGTTGAATCGATAGATTCTCAGAAAAACGAAGTACAAGTGCTGATTTTATGCCCAACCCGCGAGCTTGCCGTACAGGCTTCAAACGAAATCCTAAACCTTAGTAAATTCAAAAGAGAGATTAAAGTCGTCGATATTTATGGCGGCGTTGCTATGATCAACCAGATATCCCGTTTAAAAACGGCAAATATTGTCGTTGGGACACCTGGGCGCGTTATGGACCATCTCAGAAGAAAGACGCTTAACCTTCAAGGTTTAAAAATGATAGTCTTAGATGAAGCTGACGAAATGTTAAGCATGGGATTTCGCGATGATATCGAAACAATACTACAGGACGCCCCAGAACAAAGACAGACTATTTTATTTTCGGCCACTATGCCGCCTGAAATTTTAATATTAACAAAAAAATTTCAAAAACAACCCAAATTGATTGAAATCAATAAAAGGCAGGTGACGGTTGAAAATATTTCACAGTGCTACTACAACGTGCACTCAAGTCAAAAAATTGATGCTTTGTGCCTTTTATTGCTATATTACTGCCCTAAGCGCTCAATAATTTTCTGTAATACAAAAAAAATGGTCGATGTCCTTTCATCTTATCTCCAAAGCAATCATTTCAAAGTTGAAAGCTTACACGGAGATATGAAACAGAGTCAACGCAATTCAGTTATGAATTTATTTAAACAGGGCAACCTTGAAATTTTAATAGCAACAGATGTCGCCGCTCGGGGGATAGATGTCAATGATATAGATTATGTTATAAATTACGATATTCCACAAAACGTTGAATATTATGTTCACAGAATAGGCCGAACTGGGCGGGCTGGCAAATCGGGGATGGCTATCACAATTTGCAGCGGAAGAAGCCAAGTTGAAATGCTTACGCGGATAGGGCGTTTTGTGAAATCTAGAATAAAAGAAGAAAAACTGCCTAAAGCAGATGATATCAGAAAAAATCGATACTTAAATAACATAAATGAGATCGAAGATAAGTTGAAAAGCACGTCCGACGATTCCGATTATAAAACCATGTTGAGCGATCTCCTAAGCAAAGGGTACGATCTATCCCGCATTGCCACAGCTGCTCTTGAAAGTTATTTTGAACAAAAAGATAAAAATCTTAAAAATATCAAGCTACTTGAAGTTAAACCTACTGCTACTTATCTTGAAAAAGATGTTTATCAAAAAATCGTCATAGATGTGGGGAGAGCTCACCACGTTGAACCAAACCATATCGTTGGAGCGATTACTGGGCAGTCCGGCATCACAGGTAAAGAAATTGGTAAAATAGAAATTTTTGATAAAAAGGCCACGATTGCTGTTCCCAGAACAAAAGCTCAACAGATAGTTAGACAAATGAAAAACTGTAAAATTTGTGGTTACCCCATTACTACTGTTTTATACCAAATTAAAAGTACTCACATTTCAAAAAATGAGCATCTACACCGCAATATTAGAAAGCATTACAAATAATAGCTCAAAACTGCAAAAAATTAATAAATATCAAATATGTTTTATATATAAACAATAATATTTGAATAATTTTTGCAGTTTGCTTTATCGGTTGCAATTTTGCTTACTTTCATATAAATGCTTCAAAGAAAAAATTTTTAACTTTGGATAAATCTCAATACGCGTTTTTAATGATGATATATTGAAAAAATTGGTTTATGTTTTCAGCTTTTTCAAGATTACCAATTCAGCAAATTGAGAATGAAAGTTGCCAAGAGGATCGATATAAATGAATGTGAGAGAATTAAATAGCAAAAGAATCTCAAAACCTAGAACTATAACACATAAATCCAGGAAAATTAAAAAAAGATCACATAGCTTAGCACTGCGAAGAATAAAGATAGTATTTGCTCTAATTTTTGTTATGTCAATTTTAGCTTTTGGGATATTTGCAGCCTTTATGGCCATTTTTAAGGTCAATAAAATAGAAGTTTTAGGCAATACAAGATACGAAATATCAGAAGTACTTGAGATAAGTAACCTAAAACAAGGCGAAAATTTATTTTTATGCGATATAAACTCAGCCAAAGAAAAAATAGAGAGCAAATTTCCTTACATTGAATCTGCAGAAATAAAGAGATGCATCCCCCGTAAACTTAAAATCAAGCTAGAAGAAGCGGTTCCGGCAGGATTAATAGAAAATCCGGCTTACTTAGAAAATTCTCAAACAAACACTGACGAAGCAAAAACCGAAAATGATCTCAACATTGAAAGTCAGGCAAAATCAGAAAAACCTAAATATATAGTGATCAGTTCCAGCAGGCGCATTTTGGAATTTGTGGATCAAAAAATTTCAGGGCTACCCCTTATTAAGGGAATTGATCCGGAAAATGCTATTCTTTGCTCAAAATTAAAATATAAAAATCAAAATATAAGTTGCGTTATGGATGAAATTACCAGCCTTTTTTCAAAAAATGATCTCAATGATATAAGCACAATTGATCTCTCAAACCTTGATCAATTGAGCTTTCAATTTCAAGATAGGATAACCGTAATTCTGGGAGACTCTGAAAATTTGTCTTACAAAATTCACACGGCAGCACATATTATTAAAAATAAAATAAATTCAGAAGAAATTGGGACTCTAGACCTATCCAGCATTCCTAAAAATGGAAGATCTTATTTTAAGCCGGAAAATGATAAATAAAGGAGCTAAAAATTGACGTTCGAAATTATAAAAAAAGAAAATCATTCCAAATGGCTTGAAATCACTGAGCGCTTTTCCAAAAAAGATGTATATTACCTAAACGCCTATGTTTCAGCACTTACGTTACACGGAGACGGTGAACCACTCTTTGCTTATTATCGCGATGAAAACTGCGAAATAGGCTACGTTGTTATGAAGCAGGATATCGCAGATGCACCGGAATTTAGGGGATATCTTGCAAAGGAGCAATTATTCGACTTTTCCACGCCCTACGGTTACGGAGGATTTCTATACGAAGGGCAGGTAACCAACAGCAGTCTGCACTCTTTTTTTGCAAGCTTGCAAGAATACTGCGTCGAAAATCGAATTGTAAGCCAATTTATAAGGTTTCACCCTTTACTACAAAATCAAAAATTTGTGGAAAAATTTTGCAATATTTTGAAGCATAAATCAACAATTTATATGGACACGACGTCGCCTGAAAAGATAATGGAAAACATGACAAGCAAAAATCGTAATATGGTCCGCAAAGCGATGAATAGCGAGATAAACATAGACTTCGATAAAGGAGAAAATTTAGATGCATTTTTGAAAATTTACAACGAAACTATGGACGCAAATCAAGCTAATAGTTACTATTACTTTGACAAAACGTATTTTAGATATTTGATCGAAAATTTGAAAGACAATTTTTTATTTTTCCACGCGAGACATCAAGGGGAAATCATCAGCTCGGCAATAATTTTATTTAATGCCCACAGCGCTCATTATCATCTTTCGGGAACAAAAAGAGATTTTCGAAATTTAGCTCCAGGGAATCTTTTATTATACAAAGTTGCCGTTTGGGCTGCAGAACATGGAATTAGTAAATTTCACTTAGGAGGAGGAATTAATCAAGGAGATAATCTCTTTGCGTTTAAAAAATCTTTCAATAAAAATGGTCACTTGGATTTTTACATCGGCAGCAATATATTTATGGAAGATAAATTCTCATACTTGATTGAACTAAGGGAGAAAATCGACAACCATTTCGATTGCAATAACAAATTCTTGATCCAATATAGAGGGTAAAACAACAAAAATTATATAAATTTATATCTATATTGTGCATAATAACAAAATTCAGAAATTTTTTCTGTTTTTGTTATTTTTTATTAACAATATACTTTTTACTGATAAAATATTAATATATACTAAACAATATTCGATTAATTTTGACCATGTATTGCAGCTGCAGTGATTAATTGGTAAAGTAGAAATCGAAAACGAAAGGAAGTAATCTTCATATGAAAAAATTTAAATCAACTATTTTGGCATTTAGCATGGCGCTATCCGGCGCCGCAGCGCTCCTTAATTCACCGGTCCAGGCAAATTGGTGCGACGACCGCGGATACGTCGGCGCCAGCACGAGTTCAGGCCCGAATCTTGGCTTTCAATTTTACTACCGACATAAGAATGCAGGAACCTTAGAAGTTTTCAGCATAACGAGCCCCGCCAAACTTTTCAAAATAGCGGAAGATCCAAACTCACCCCCAGAAGACGGCCTGGAATTACTGTTTACGAAAACCTTCGCGGCCGTACCGACTGAAACATCAGAGCAGTGCCCGCCTGTGGCTGGACACGAAGTCGTCTTAGCTAAATGGTATAGTCCAGATAACCCGGAAGAGGTGCTCTACAGATTCTTCGGCACTTCGGACATGACATCGCGAAATACCGTAAGCATGAAGCTGGTCAATGGTCATTATATCGTTAATGTTGTTCCCACTCCTAATTCATTTATGCCCGCAGTGGCCAATTTATGCAAAACCTGGACGCGCGGAACCTGGCTAGGTGACGATCCCGCAACCGCACGGCTAAAATCGTGGATATCTATATACGGACTCCCTGCCGACGAACCTGGTCCGAGACATCGATCACAAGCGAGCGTTACTATCGTGGACCTAGACGAGAATGGCTGCTGTGATACCGGCTTGACTACTTTAAATACAGCTGTTATAAAAGAGGTCGGGGGTGTCCTCATCGAAATCGAAACTTACCGGCTTGCACACTCGGGTTTGGTTCAATTTCCAGCCAGTGATGATTCATTTTACGATCACCATAACTGCGCATCATATTGGCTTTGGAACTATGAAACAGGCGCTGTTAGATTAACGCCCGCCGAGGGAGAAGCGGCTATAGCGAGGTATCATAAAGCGGTGCATGATATCTACGCACAAAGAGCAAATGCAAGTACGGCAGTGTGGGATGAGGCACAGAATGCTGTAAAGGCACGAGAAAAGGCCTTCAAAATCGCCCAAAACTGCTGCCGGAGCTACAAAATCGCCCGGGAACATCCAAAGCGGCCCCTATTCTACCGCGAATGCGCGCGCATAGCGCAAGAAGCATCTGACGCTGCAACAAAACTGGCTACATCACTCGAGACAGAACGTGCATGGCACGAGAAGCTTTCTATACTTCTACCAGACGAACAAGATAATCCACGTACCCGCGACAAGCAGAGAGAATGCTCGTACAAGATGATCAAGATACCGAAGCTATCGGCTGAATTTACCGGGCTGGATTTGCAAGGTCCTGAATCCGCTTGGACTCGCCTGACGGAGATCGCCCCCACAGGCGTGGGCGCACTGCCACCCGCGGCGCAGCAGGAATGCTCGGAACTACTCGCGGGGATTGATGCACACATGTCTCGACTCAATGTACATCTTGGCGGGGTTAACCAGACACTACCTGAGCGCGGCCGCCCCAAACTCGTCAGCCGGGGCAGCACAAAAAACATGCCATGGAACAAGGCGTGAAAGTTACGACTACCCTAAAATTGCATAAAGACGTTATTCATGCTATAATATAGCTAATAAAGCGGTAATCGCTCTGGAGTGATGCCGCTCTTATTATAATTTTTTGTTGTAACTAGGTATCGTTTATTCATTGAATTACAATGCTATTTTAGCAAAAATGAGGTCAATTTTTATGGGTAAAATTTTTATAATAGCAGAAGCTGGCGTCAATCATAATGGCAACCTATATTTGGCAAAAAAGTTGATCGACATCGCAAAAATTGCCGGAGCCGATGCGGTTAAATTCCAGACGTTCAAAACCGAAAATGAAGTCTCTAAAACGGCGCAAAAGGCCGATTATCAAAAACAAACAACTAAAAGTGAAGAAAGTCAGTTTGATATGATAAAAAAGCTGGAATTTTCTTATTCGCAGTTTTTAGAACTCGCAAATTACTGCAAAAAAAAGGATATCATTTTTCTATCCACCGCATTTGACCTCGAAAGCGTAAATTTTTTATCAAAAATTGATCTACCTCTTTGGAAAATTCCTTCTGGAGAGATAACAAATTTGCCGTATCTCATAGAAGTTGCAAAACAGAATAAACCTATTGCTCTTTCAACCGGTATGTGCGAAATTTCCGATATTGAAGAAGCATTTAAGGTTATTCGAAAGTATAATAAATGCCAAATCACCTTACTCCATTGCAACACAGAATATCCAACACCTATGGAAGATGTTAATTTGCGTGCCATGGTTGCTTTAGGAGAAAATTTTTCCTGCCCCATCGGTTACTCTGACCACACTCTTGGCATTTCCGTGCCAATCGCCGCTGTTGCTTTGGGAGCAAGTATGATAGAAAAACATTTTACCTGCAATAAAACGATGGAAGGCCCCGATCACATAGCTAGCTTGGAGCCCGGCGATTTGGAAGAAATGGTTCATAGTATAAGGGATATTGAAAAAGCTTTGGGATCAAAACACAAAAAAATTAGCAAATCAGAGCAAAAAAATATAGCGGTCGCCCGAAAAAGTATTGTGGCAACAAAAGCAATTGAAAAAGGGGAAATTTTCAACGAGAGCAATATCGGCGCAAAAAGGCCAGGAACAGGACTAAGCCCTATGAGGTGGTTTGAAATTCTAGGAAAAGTGGCGAAAAGAAATTTTGATGAAGACGAGTTGATAGAAATATGAAAAATATCTGCGTAGTAACCGCCGCAAGATCAGAATACGGGCCGCTTTATCCGCTTTTAAGTAAAATACGTCAAGATGAAAAGTTAGACCTAAAATTAATTGCCACAGGCTCTCATTTATCCGGAGAGTTCGGGTTTACTTACCGAACAATAGAGAAAGACGGCTTTAAAATCGATAGAAAAATCGATATGCTTTTGTCGTCAGATACTGGAGCAGGAATTAGTAAATCTATGGGTTTGGCTTTGATAGGTTTTGCGGATTATTTTTGTGAAAATAAACCAGATATGCTCATTTTATTAGGAGATCGCTATGAACTCCTTCCAATTTGTTCTGCCGCAATGAATGAGATGATACCAATTGCCCATATAAGTGGCGGGGAAATCACTGAAGGGGCAATTGATGACAGCATTCGACACGCCATAACCAAATTGAGCTATTTGCACTTTACGGCCAATGAAGAATATAGAAAACGCGTAATACAGTTAGGTGAATCGCCGGAAAGAGTTTTTGCCTTTGGGGAGCTTGGGCTTGAAAATATTTTTTGCCAAAAATTGCTATCAAAACAGGAGCTAGAAAATACATTAAATGAATGCAAGGCAGATAAAAACTACCATGTTAAAACCTGCAATGAAAGAGCTGAACGAAAGCTTAAATTTTCGTTCGACGATCCTTACGCCTTAGTGACGTTTCATCCCGTAACTCTGGAACTTGAAAGCGCAAAATTGCAGTTTAAAGAACTATTAAAAGCGATCGACCTGATGGATATAAATGTAATTTTTACTAAATCAAACGCAGATAAGGGCTGGCGTGTAATAAACAGGCTCATCGATGAATATGCCAATAACAATCCAGAAAAATGCACAGCCTTTGAAAATATGGGAGAGCTCAATTATCTCAGCGCGATGAAATATTGCGCTATGGTTTTAGGAAATTCATCCAGTGGAATTTGGGAGGCCCCGAGTTTTGGTGTCCCAACAGTTAATATAGGAGATAGGCAAAAAGGCAGGGTGCGGGCAAAAACAACCCTGGACTGCAACCCTAATTTTGACGACATATTAAAAGCGATGAAAAGGGCTATGAGTAAAGATTTTAGAGATAGTATAAAAGGGGCGATAAACCCTTACGGAGGCGGAAATACCTCTGAAAAGATTATATCTGTGATAAAAGATTTTTTGTTTAGCAATAAAATAGATTTGAAAAAAAAGTTCTGGGATATTAAATTTTAATAAAAGTTGAAGAAAGAGGAATTTTATGTATAAAGGAAAAAAGTTCTTAGCAATCATACCAGCTAGGAGTGGTTCCCAAGAGGTTAAAGATAAAAATATCAAACCTTTTTGCGGAAAACCTTTAATCGAGCATTCCATTGAACCTGCAAAGGAAAGCGGAATATTTGATTATATTTTTTTATCTACAGATAACGAAAATTATGCTAAAATGGCTAAGAAATGCGGAATAAATGTGCCCTTTTTGCGCCCTAAAGAAATTGCAAAAGATAACTCTCCAGCCGATGAATACATCATACATGCGATTGAAAGCTTGAAGAAAATCGGAAAAACTTTTGATTACTTCGTCTTATTGCAGCCCACTTCCCCATTGCGGACCGCCGAAGATATCAAAGAAGCTGCCAATTTTTTGATTAACGAGCAATTGACCTCCGTTGTGAGTGTTTGTGAAACTGAATATCCAGTTGAGTATTGCAATAAATTGCCTCCTGATTTAAGTTTACACAATTTTCTGCCAAATATTGCCAACAGGCAAGAATTAAAAAAATCGTATCGCATCAACGGAGCTTTATATTTATGCGAATGTGAAAATTATCTTAAACATAGAGATTTTTATGGCAAAAATAGCAAAGCCTATATTATGCCACAGAGTAGGTCAATTGACATCGACACGGAGCTTGATTTTTCAATCGCAGAGCACGTTAAAAATCAACACGCCTTCTGGGCTTTACGAGCGTAATTTAGTTAAATAAATTTCTATCATTAAAAAAAATTTCCTTTTTATTATATATGTATCATATATTTCAGCATATAATAAAGTTATATATCTGAAATAATTGAATAATATATTATAATTGGAGGAAATATACATGAAATTTAAACGCCTCAAATTTAAAAACTTACTAATGAGTTTAACTTTAAGCGCATCCATTCTTTTCAGTTTTGAGGCTCCAGTTTTTGCTGACCCTCTCCTATATCCTGTCTACCAAAAATTATTTTATAACTTAAGTAAACGAGCTGGCAGAAACAAGCGTGACGAACATTTTCGACAAATGCTGGAAGAGTTACCCCAGGTTCATGCCACAATAAAAGACGGTGTTTATGGTCCCAATGGGGAAGTTATACCTTTCCATCGACTAGCGTTCTGTGTGCCATTTAGGGCTGGATTTTTTTGGCATACACACAGAGCGAGTAAAGCTTTAAACTGCTGTAAATCAGCTATAAACGGTAACTTCGCTAGATTACGTTATTTTTCTATAAGTGTGTATGGCGACTATGAGGCGGTGTTGTGCAGATTATTAGGAATACGCCGTCTTTCGCACGAATATTTACGGCACTGGCAGGTTCGCACGCTATACGATCCACGTACCCTACATGGACAGGCTCCGGTTCCTTTTGCTCAACCCGGCGTACTGCCTACTAATTTTGGATTTCTGCCTGGCTCCGGACCAGCCGCAGATGGCCCTGGGTACGATCCACGTACCCTATATGGACAGGCTCCGGTTCCTTTTGCTCAACCCGGTGTACTGCCTACTAATTTTGAATTTCTGCCTGACGCTGGACCGGCCGCAGATGGCCCAGAGTATGATCCACAACGATACGCTGCGGCAGCTACGGGTGAAGATATGCAACAGCATCAAGTATTTGGGAGCCCTGGCTCTCCTGTCGATCAACCGCCAGCTGAAGCTGATAACTGGGACTTTGGGAAGTTAGATCCCTTTGACTTTGAGTTTACCTTGTGATTTTTAATAGCACCGCTGAATAAAAATTTTGCAATAATAGCTCCGTGTTGGTTGCCATCGACACGGAGCTTGATTTTTCAATCGCAGAGCATGTTAAAAATCACCCCCTCCTTTAGGGCTTCATGAACGTAATTTAGTTAAAATTATATAATTAAAGAACCGAAAAGTTTCCTTCTTCGTTATTGTATATTAAATATTTTAGCATATAATAATATATAGTTCGATTGCGAAAATAGTCGAGCAATACATTAATTGGAGGAAATATGCATGAAATTTAAACGCCTAAAATTTAAAAACTTACTAATGAGTTTAACTTTAAGCGCATCCTTGCTTCTCAGTTTTGGGGTTACAGTTTTTGCTGACCCCTTCGTGCATGCGGAATTAAATGCAAGGCAACAGAAAATATGCAATTTTGGATTGAAAATACTAAAGCATAAGGCGCCACGCTTTCGTGCCCAAATAGATCTAACCACCATCTTATGCGTCGAGATCATAGCAAGAGGTGGTGTCTACGACGCAAACGGACGGTTAGAAAGTCCTTGGAATATCGTACCCTTGATCGAATGGCGCGATGGAATTTTGTTAGTTAGCGTCCATCGATTGGCCAGATTTTTACAATCCTCTAAAGCTGCAGTCAACAAGGCTTTTAAATTAATAGGATACACCAAAGAATCTATACATCTCCCCATTCACGCCCTTGCAAAAGCAACAATAGCGTTTAATATCCCAAATGATCCAATAACAAAATGGACCGTGCGTAAGCCAATGGCCATAACGACATATATGCCTGTTAAATGGCCTGGCGCAGACCTCGAACATCTCTGGAATCCAGCCCAGGAACCTGCTTATGACCTTGATGATTTCAACTGAATGAAAATTTTGCAATAATAGTTCCGCGCTAATTGACATCGACACGGAGCTTGATTTTTCAATCGCAGAGCATGTTAAAAATCACCTCTCCTTTAAGGCTTCACGAGCATAATTTAGTTGAAATTATATAATTAAAAAACCGAAAAGTTTCCTTCTTCATTATTGTATATTAAATATTTTAGTGTATAATAATATATAGCGCTACTGCGAAAATAGTCGAACAATATATTAATTGGAGGAAATATGCATGAAATTTAAACGCCTAAAATTTAAAAACTTACTAATGAGTTTAACTTTAAGCGCATCCTTGCTTCTCAGTTTTGTGGTTACAGTTTTTGCTGACCCCTTCGTGCAGACGGAATTAAATGCAAGGCAACAGGAAATGGCATCCTGAGACATTAAGGCCTGGTAGAGGGGAAGGAAAGGGCAAATTTGCTTACATATTTCAAATACACCAAAGCTTCAACCAAGAAATACAAGAGAGAGGCGTTCTTGATGAATTTGGGCGCCCAATACCTCTTTACACGCTACTGTACATAATTAAATTGCCCAACGGAGCAGTTTACATTAAAAACCATGCAATGCGTACAGCCACAGGCTATAGTAAATCTTCCATCAACGGTTACTTAGCAAAATTAGGGCTAGTTACCTGCGATACAAAGGTCTACCGCAAGGACCTTTGTGAGAGATTAGCCGTGCCTGAATCGACATTTGCTGAACTGAGACACTGGTCACTGCATATTACGAAAGAGCTAGCAGAGCGCATGTCGCAGCCACCACAAGCCGACTCTACGGGTGAAGATACACAACAAAGTCAAGTATTTGGGAGCCCCGGTTCCCCTGTCGATATGTGGCCCGGCCCTCCCGAACATGCAGTACGAGCCTGCCCGGTGCATTCGCCTATTGATTTTGGATTTATGGCTGGCGCTAGGCCAGCCGCAGATGGCCCAATGTACGATCCGCGACGATACGCTGCGGCAGCTACGGGTGAAGATACACAACAAAGTCAAGTATTTGGGAGCCCCGGTTCCCCTGTCGATATGTGGCCCGGCCCTCCCGAGCATGCAGTACGAGCCTACCAGGAATATCCTCCTACTAATTTTGGATTTATGGCTGGCGCCAGGCCAGCCGCGGATGGCCCAGCGTATGATCCGCGACGATACGCTGCGGCAGCTACGGATGAAGATACGCAACAACGTCTAGTATTTGGGAGCCCCGGTTCCCCTGTCGATATGTGGCCCGGCCCTCCCGAGCATGCAGTACGAGCCTACCAGGAATATCCTCCTACTAATTTTGGATTTCCGGCTGGCGCCAGACCAGCCGCAGATGGCCCAGGGTATGATCCACGTACCCTATATGGACAGGCTCCGGTTCCTTTTGTTCAACCCGGCGTACCGCCTACTAATTTTGGATTTCTGCCTGACGCCGGACCGGCTGCAGATGGCCCCCAGGGTATGACCCATGTGCCAAATATCGGCAGCTACCTCAACCTTTACCAGTGGACCTAGGAATACCGTCTCGGCGATAGAAACTTCAGCAAGTCACCCCCCAATCGGCCTGATGCAGAGCGAGGACAGCAGGACAGTTTTTGGGATTTATTGGATAATCTTCAATAATGTCACTTGAATAATAGTTTGGGAATATTTATCCTCCTTGTTTATAAGGTGGATTTTATTTAAAAACTTCTTTTATAAACTAATATATGCTACTTTGTTTGTTAAATTGATATTGCCTTAACTGAACGAAAAATTTTTATAATTGAATTATATATTTGATTTTTAGATTTTTTAATAGTATTCTTATATTATGATCATTTTGAATATTTCGGATTGAATAAATTTCGGGAGAGATAGAAAAAAGCTTGAAAGTATTAATAACTATTTTATTGTGTAAATTTTTGAAGTTTTTGGGACGATTTTTTGGAAAAGGAACAAGTTTTCCCGGAAAAATTGCTCTCAAAATTGATCCACATATTCTAAAAAAGATCAAGATGCCAAAGCATATTTTAGCTGTAACCGGCAGCAATGGTAAAACCTCAACTGTGGAACTAATAGCCCATATTTTAACAGATAGCGGCAAAAAAGTTATTTATAACAAAGAATCTAATTTAACGGCCGGTGTGGCTACTTTTGCTTTATCAGATTGCGATCTTAAAGGCAATATGCGCAGCGAAATTCTTCTTTTAGAAACAGATGAGCGCTATGCAAAACATACTTTCGGCCATTTTAACCCAACTCATTATGCAATAACAAATCTATGCCGAGACCAGATGCCAAGAAATGGGCATACCGAATTTGTTTATAAATGCGTTAAAGACAGCATTAAAAATGGGATGACTTTAATTTTAAATGCAGATGACCCATTTGTTTCCTCTTTTGGACTAAATTTTGAAAAAATAGTATATTTCGGGGCAAATCTTCTGCCAACAACAACTCCAGAATTTACTAGTTTATTTAACGATGCCGCTCTTTGCCCGCATTGCAAAACCCACCTTAACTACGATACATACCACTATGCAGGCTGGGGTAAATATTCTTGCGAAAATTGCGTCCTCAAAAAAAACGAAGCCGACTACACTGCTACTTATGTGAATTTTGACGACGATTATGTAATTATAGATACGCACGCACACAGTGAAAAACCAGAATCCAGCGACTCAAACTATAAATTGCCGGTCACATTTCCAAGTATAGGGTATATATACAACGTGTTAACAGCCTGTGCTTTAACAAATTTAATTGGCATACCTATGGAAAAGATTGTGGACAGCATAAAAAAATTCACACCTAAAACAGGCAGAGTTGTGAAATTTCGTTTAGGTACACACATCGGCACTTTGTTGATTTCAAAGCACGACAATTACGGATCTTACACCCAGTCAATACAAACCGTGCTGGCTCTAGCGAAAAAACAAATCTGCACGGTTGTGATTATTGTGGATAAAATAAGCCGTAGGTACAACCAAAACGATATATCCTGGTTTTGGGATGCGGATTTTGAATTTCTCAATCACAAGCAAATTAAAAAAATAGTATTATCAGGTCGTTATTGCAACGATCTTGCGGTTCGCTTTTCTGTCACCAGCATCTCAACCGATAAAATAGCCATAATCCCAGTTATCGCTGACTGTATATCTCATTTAAAAACTGGAGCTGAAGGCGAAATTTATGTCATCACCTGCTTTTCAGATAAAGATAAATTTCTTTCTAAAGTTAAAGTTATATAAATTACATTTATTATCCTCTACCCCACTTTTCAGAGGAGGCCGCACATGAAGATTTTGCATCTATATCACGATTTTATGAATCTGTATGGAGATATTGGCAACGTTCTTATATTGTGTCATCATTTAAAAAAGTGCGGAGTTAATGTGATTTTGGAAAAAAAGAGCCTAAAAGAAAAAATCATCTTTTTTGAATACGACTTCATTTACATAGGCTCCGGCACGGAAAGAAACCAAAAAATAGCTCTTCATGACCTAAAAAATTATAAAGAGGAAATTTTAAAGACAATAGAACGAGGCACACCTTTTTTAGCAACAGGTAACTCTTTTGAAATTTTTGGCTCAAAAATTCATTCGGCCAGTGGGGAAATTTTTGATGGCCTTTCCATCTTAAAATTTGATACAATAGAACACAATGACAAAAGAATTGCTGAAAATGGCATATATGAAACAGAATTTTGCAGAAAACCTTTAGTAGGCTTTATAAATAAGTGCAGTGAAATCCGAGACATAGATAACCATCTATTTAAAGTAAAAGTGGGCCCAGGAGATTTTCCAAATAGCTCTTTTGAAGGCGTTCGTCATTTTAACTTTTTTGGGACACACTTAATTGGTCCAATATTGGTTAGAAATCCATATTTTTTAGAAAAATTTATGGAATTAATAGATAAAAATAACAATTTTAAAAATCTAAAAATTAAAGATATGTATGCAATAAAAAGCTATGAATTAACGCTTAATAATTTAAAAATTTAGATATAATTTCTAGCAAAATTAGCATACTGTCTTCCGTTAACAATTATTTCAGGAGAAAAATGTTTTGAAAAGACACTATTTAACAGAAATTTCAGTAATGTCTGCATTATCATTTATTTTAAGCCTAATAAAAATAAAAATGCATCAAAGTGGCAGCATTTCACTAATTATGGTACCGATAATTGTAATTTCCTTTAGACGCGGTTGCTTAGCCGGCATATATACTGGAGCAATCACCGGAACCATTAAGCTATTTTTTGCAGAAATTTTTCACCCTCTATCTGCAATACTGGACTACATACTAGCATACGGGGTTGTTGGTCTTGCAGGGCTATTCAAAAGGTCAAAAATAGACTCAGAAAAAGGAATATTTTTCCGAATTATCTTTGGTACATCTTTAGGGTGTTTTGCAAGATTTGTCACGCACGTGTTGAGTGGAGTTGTAATTTTTTCCGATTGCGCTCCCGTAAATCAAATAAAAAATATTTGGCTATATTCCTTAACTTATAACGCCAGCTACCTTTTTCCAGAATTCACAGTAACCGTATTTGCTATCTTTTTTCTCAAAAAATACGCCAAAAGTATATTTTTAATAAAATAAAATGGCAGAAAGGCAAAAACTATGACACAAACACCTCCTTTTGAACTCAGCGGAACGGTGGAAAAGGTTATTTATAGAAATGAAAAAAACGGATATACCGTTCTTGAGATACAATCTGAAGATAAAACAATAACTGCTGTTGGGTCTATTCCTGGAGTGAGCATAGGCGAAGAGCTAAAACTCACTGGAAATTGGAAGAATCACGCAACATTCGGAAGACAGTTCGATGTGAAGAGTTTTGAGTGCCTGATGCCTAGCACAGAAACGGCTATTTTAAAATATTTATCATCAGGAGCGATAAAAGGTATAGGTCCTGTTTTTGCTGAAAAATTGGTGCAAAAGTTTGGCGATAGAACACTTGAAGTCATCGAAAATGAACCAGAAAAATTATCATTAATTAAAGGAATTACAAAATCAAAAGCACAAAAAATCGCCGAAGAGTTCAAAGCGGTTTTTGGATTGAGAGAAGTAATAGCCCACCTTTCCAAATACAAAATAACGCCAAAAGAGGCAATACTCGCTTTTGGGCAATGGGGTAACCAAACTTTGGATATCATAAACGAAAACCCTTACCGTTTATGCGAAGACCCCATATTCTTGGATTTTGGACTAGCCGACAGCATATCATTTTCTATGAAGAGGCCTTTTAACGATCTTTTTAGAATTCGTGCAGGTATATTTCATTTAATTTTGCATAACGTAAAAAGCGGCGGACATACCTGTTTGCCGATAGATAAATTAACGGATGCATGCGCAAAATTTATTGGCACAACTGCCAAAGAGGTCGCGTCCACTTTAGAGAGCTTAAAACTAGAAGGCAGTTTGATATTTCAAATATTTCAAGAGAAAGAGTTCGCTTTTTTACCAGAGCTCTATCACTGCGAATCTTATGCCGCACAAAGACTCGCTATGATGCTAAAATTTCCTGCCCAGAGCATTATAGGGATAAAAAGCCTTATAGAAAACATAGAGAACAGCGAAGGCATAAAATATGCTGCCAGGCAAAAAGAAGCTATAGAATCCGCATTGAATAAAGGCCTATTGGTCCTCACAGGAGGGCCCGGGACAGGAAAAACCACCACTTTAAACGCCATAATTAAGATATTGAAGCAAAAGGGCGAAAAGATATATTTAGCTGCTCCAACAGGCAGGGCCGCACAAAGAATGACTGAAGTGACAGGCGAAGAAGCCAAAACCATCCACAGGCTTTTAGAGGTTGAGTGGAATCCTGAAAATAAACAGGTATTCAGACGCAATGAAAAAAACCTTCTAAAGTGCGACACCTTGATTTTGGACGAATTTTCCATGGTAGACTCTTTCATGTTCGATGCAATACTGCGCTCTTTGCCTCTCAGTTGCCGGCTAATTATGGTAGGAGATGAAAATCAACTGCCATCCGTTGGAGCTGGTAATATCTTAGGAGACATAATCCACTCTGCGAAAGTACCAACTATACATTTAAACGAAATTTTCAGGCAATCACTAAAAAGTTTAATTATCACAAATGCGCACCGTATCGTCAACGGAATTATGCCAGAATTAGCTATTCGAAACAACGACTTTTTTTTCTTGGAAATGCAGGACAGCAAGCATATTATTAACACAGTTTTAGACCTTTGCTGCAACCGTTTACCCAAAACTTACGCCTACTCCCCTCTTTTTGACATACAGGTTCTTTGCCCAGGGAGAAAAGGACCTCTCGGCACAAATGAACTAAATAAAGAGCTGCAACAAGTTTTAAATCCTTCTTCAAAAGCTGCAACCCAAGAACACCGTTTTAGTTGGGCTAACCCAAATAAAGAATACAAAAAAGAGATCAATATCGGTGAAATAACCCTGCGTGAAGGTGATAAAGTAATGCAGACACGAAATAACTATGATATTCCCTTCGTGCGCTCAGATGGCAGCAACTCTCAAGGGGTTTTTAATGGCGATATCGGCATTCTCACTAAAATTGATAAACAAAATAATAGTTTTAGCGTAAAATTTGATGACAAACAAGCGCTTTACGATATCGATAACGCTATCGATCTGGAACTCGCTTATTCAATCACAATTCACAAAAGCCAAGGAAGTGAATTTGAAGCGGTAATAATACCAATCTTTCACGGCCCCCCTCAGCTATATTTTAGAAATCTTCTATATACCGCAGTAACGAGGGCTAAATCTATGTTGATTTTAGTAGGTATTAGAGATATTGTTGCTAAAATGGTGGAAAATGATAAAAAAACTAAACGCTATTCCGGCCTATATCATACGCTTATGGAAACTTAAATCGATTTATTAATTTCCAACTATACCAAAATTTCAATAATTTAGTATAATAAAAAGGACTGTCAATTTTTAATTAAAGTTAACCGGATCGGAGGGAGAAATTATAAAAAACCTTAAAACTTTTATTCTCTCGCTATTTTATCCAGAGAAATGCCCCTTTTGCCAAAAAACAATATCCCATAATTCTCCCGCATGCTATAAATGTATTGAACAATTTACCTCAAAAACTTATTTAAGAGTTTTCAAGTCAAACTCAATATCACACATTCCTGAATACACGTGTATTTCTCCGTTAAAATATTCCGGTAATGTTAAAGATGCAGTTTGGCGCTATAAGTTTAGGCAATATAAAAAATATGCGCCTAAATTTGCTTTATTTATCGTTCATGCGTTAAAAAATCAATTCAAAACTAAAGATTCAATTCTAGAACAATTTGATTTTATAACAAGTGTGCCGCTTTTTCATAAAGATTTAACACAAAGAGGTTATAATCAGTCTAAACTTTTAGCTGAAAATATAGGAAACTATTTAAAATTGGCATATTTAGAAACCCTGTTAAAGATAAAAAATAATCAAAAACAGCGCAACCTTTCTGCAAATCAAAGATATTTAAACGTTAAAAGGGCGTATTCTTGCTTAAATTCCGCCATGATTAAAGATAAAACAATTCTACTATGCGACGATATAATAACAACCGGCTCAACGCTCAGCGAGTGCGCCGATATATTAATTCACGCAGGGGCAGCAAATGTTTTTTGCGTCACTTTAGCTTCAACTTTACTAGATTAATTATCGATATTTATTTTTAAGCTAGCTAAACACCAAATTTCAGTAAAAGGGGTAAGATACACTTTGTCAGCCAACATTGCAATAGATCTCGGAACTTCTAGAACTAGAATTTTTGTCCCTAATAAGGGAATTTTAATCAACGAGCCATCTGTTATTACTTTTGATCTAAACGACGGCGAGATAATTGCAGTGGGAAAACAAGCTCACCGCATGGTTGGTAGAACTTCAAAAGACATAAAAACGATCTACCCCCTCACAGGAGGTGTTATTTCTGATTTCAGTCTGGTGGAGGGCATGATAGATTTTTTTCTTAAACAAGTAATTAAAAGTAAAATAGTTATGCCAAAAGCAGTTGCTTGTATCCCAAGCGAAATCACAGAAGTAGAAAAGCGAGCAACCATTAACGCAATTAAATCTGCCGGTATACGCAAAGTTTATCTGATTGAAGCGGCCGTTGCTGCCGCAATAGGATCAGGAATAGACATTAAAAAGCCACGCGGCTGCATGGTCGTCAATATCGGAGCTGGCACAACAAATATAGCAGTAATATCATTAAACGGGCTTGCCGGTTCAGGTTCAATTAAAGTAGCTGGCTATCAAATGGATGAAGAAATTATAAAGCATCTAAAAAAAGAATATAACCTTTTAATAGGCAAAAGGATGGCTGAAACCATTAAAATATCAATCGGCTGCGTTTATAAACAGAGGGCGAATAGATATTTTAGAGTAAAAGGGAAAAATATAATATCAGGTTTTCCAAGATGGGTAGATATTTCTTCCGACGAAATACTTAGGGTGATGTCAGAGGTCGCCAACCGCATAGTTCAAGAGATAAATGACACTCTCGAGAGAACTCCCCCCGAGCTCATCTCGGATATCTATAGTGACGGCATTTTTTTATCTGGTGGAAGTGCGCAAACTCAAGGATTTATTCGGCTAATTGAAAAAAAAACGGGCTTGCCTGTGCACTTAGCAAACGATTCTTCAAGTTGCGTCGTAAAGGGAGCAGGTATAGCAATTAAATATATGCGCCACAGCAAAACCAAAACTTACGGCTTAATTAATCCTTTAAGCCAATAATTTCAAAAGTTTATTCTTAAAGCAACAGTATATCTTTTTTCTACGATAATTTGACTTTTTAGAAAAATTGTGTTATCATAGATAGTAAGGAATGGATTTTTATAGTTGCTGAGATATAGGAGTGTGTGCTATAATTGGATAGATTTGTCATAAAAGGGAAAAATAAACTAAAGGGAGAAGTCACAATAAGTGGGGCAAAAAATGCCGCTGTAGCAATTATTCCAGCGGCTATCTTATCAGATGACGTTTGCAGAATAGAAAATATCCCAAATATAAGCGATGTTTCATTAATTGCCCGTATTTTAAATGAAATGAATGTTAGTGTTAAGATGGTCAATAAGACTACTTTAGAAATAAATTCTCGAAATATGATAGAAAAGCCAGCAACTTATGATCTTATTAGACATATGCGGGCTTCTTATTATCTTTTGGGTGCCCTTTTAGGAAAGTTCTCACGAGCTGTGGTTTCTCTGCCAGGCGGGTGCGATTTTGGAGTGCGGCCGATAGATCAACACTTAAAGGGATTTGAGGGGCTTGGTGCAAGTTATAAACTTGAAGGCGGCATGATACACGTCGAGGCAGAATGCCTTAAAGGAAGCAATATTTATTTAGACGTCGTTTCCGTCGGCGCAACAATTAATATAATGCTTGCGGCAGTAAAAGCGATAGGCGTTACGATAATTGAAAACGCTGCTAAAGAGCCACATGTTGTCGATTTAGCGAATTTTTTGAATTCTATGGGTGCCGATATTAGAGGCGCAGGCACAGATGTTATCAAAATTTACGGGGTCGAGCGTTTAAAAGGAACCACTTATTCAATCATTCCAGATCAAATAGAAGCTGGCACTTACATGGCCGCGGCCGTTGCAACGGGCGGCGATGTGTTAATAAAAAATATAATACCAAAGCATTTAGAGGCCATTAAAGCCAAACTCGAAGAAATTGGAGCCGAAATTGAAGAATTTGACGAAGCTGTTCGTGTTAGGCGATGCGGTCATCTTAAGCGGAGCAACATAAAAACAATGCCTCACCCTGGGTTTCCAACCGACATGCAACCTCAAATTTCGATTTTATTGTCTTTAGCTGAAGGTACAAGCATCATAAATGAAAGCGTTTGGGACAATAGATTTCGCTATATTGACGAGCTAAAAAGGATGGGTGCGAAAATTTCTGTGGACGGTAAAGTTGCGGTTATTGAAGGGATAAACGAAATGGTTGGCGCATCTGTTAGGGCCACCGATTTAAGAGCGGGCGCGGCATTAATAATAGCTGGGCTGGTTGCGAAAGGCAACACTTATATCGAAGATATTGATCATATAGAGCGAGGTTACGAAAATATTTTAGAAAAGTTAACAGCTTTAGGTGCAGATATAAAAAAAGAGCATGTCCAAAAAGATGCACCTCCACTTCTCGTTCAGGCTCTTTAGCATATTTTCCGGTCTATTAAAATCATGAAATTATCGATTTTATAAAAAACGTAATTTAATTTTGCTAAATAAGGAATCTTTTACCAAATTGTCGATTTTTGCTGTGAAAATAGATACTTTTTTCTGTTTTATATATCGAATAGTATTTTATTTGGCCAACTTAGCTCATATAAACAGATAAAGTTTAAATTAAGTATTAAAGAGGATAATTTTAGATGGAAAAATTAGAAAGATATTCTATTGTTACAGGAAAATTTCCTAGAGAAATTGTATTGCTACAAGGAAGAGGCTGCTTTTGGAAAAGATGCCTATTTTGCGATTATTATAAAGATGTCAGCGACGACCCATATAAAATAAACAAGGAAGTACTATCCAAAGTAAAGGGAAGTGTTGGAGCGCTCGACGTTATCAATTCTGGCTCAGCGCTCGAATTAGACACCAAAACTCTTTCTTTATTGAATGAGATATTGGTAAAGCGCGGTATCGGTGCAGTTTGGTTTGAGGCGCATTGGCAATATCATAACTATTTGCAGGCATTTGCAGATAGCATTTCTGCTAAAAATGTTAAATTTCGTTTAGGCATTGAAACGTTTGATCCAAATGTGAGAGCTCAGTTTAAAAAGGGTTTTCCGAAAGATTTAACACCCGAAGAAATATCTAAGTATTTTAAGGGTGTTTGCTTAATGGTTGGAATGAAAGGTCAAACAAAAGAGGAAGTAAGGCGCAATATCTATATAGCAAAAAGGTATTTTGAGTATGTTAGCGTCAATCTTTTTATGGAAAATACCACGCCGGTGAAGCGGGATGAAGGACTCATAAATTGGTTTAAATTAGAAATATTGCCTATAATAAACGACGATCCTCAGATGGAAATTATGATTAATAATACTGATTTAGGCGTAGGTTCGTTTTGCACATCTTAATTCTGTGAACAGACTTTCATTTTAACTTATAGCATAAAATACTTTAATTTTGTAAAGAGTTTACAATATGGAAGTTTTGCATCGGAAAAGCTAGGGTAAAAATTGTTAATTATTCCTCAAGCTTTATTTATGAAAGGAATGGTATTGTTGATCCGCGACGTCGCCCTAGGACAATTTTTCCCTGGTGAATCAACTTTACACAAAATGGATCCAAGAGTAAAAATTGCGCTCGCTATGGTGCAAGTGACCTTGGTCTTTCTTGCTGATAATTTTTTTTCATTGACAGCTGTGGCATTGCAGGTACTATTGATTATTACTGCCTCAAAGATTTCTTTAAAAACATATTTTAAAAGTATAAAAATGGTTTTGTTTCTCATCACTTTCACAGCCATCCTAAACCTTTTTTATAGCGCTGGTGACCCTATTTTTTCTTTTTGGATATTAAAAATCACTAGAGAGGGAATTAACAACAGCATTTTTGTGGCAGTGCGGGTAGTGAGTTTAATTTTGGCAAGCTCTGCACTGACTTTCACAACATCCCCAACAGATATCACTGACGCGTTGGAAAGGCTAATGAAACCGCTTGCTTTTTTTAAAGTACGGGTCCACGAAATCGCGATGATGATGACGATAGCTCTTCGATTCATCCCAACTCTCCTTGAAGAGACCGATAAAATAATGAATGCACAAAAGGCAAGAGGCGCAGATTTCGAAAATGGTGGATTGATCAATAAAATTCGCTCTATGTTGCCAATATTAGTACCTCTTTTTGTCTCTTCATTTCGCAGAGCGTATGAACTTGCTTTGGCGATGGAATGCCGCTGCTATCAAGGCGGAAACGGCAGAACCAAGATGAAAACCCTGCACATAACCTCTCGGGACATCGCCGGAATTGGCTTTGTGGGGGTGTTTCTTACTCTGCTAATAGCATTTAATGTCTTCTTCCCAAATACTCCACGATGAGAAACCTTCTTTTAACGCTTAGCTATGACGGCAAAAACTATCATGGATGGCAGATACAAAAAAATGCTCACACAGTTCAAGCGGAACTCCAAAAAGCGCTGTATAGGTTGATTGACGAAAAGTTCGATATAAAAGGCTGTAGTCGTACTGATACCGGCGTGCACGCAAACATGTATTGCTTGAGCATGAAAATACCCTGCCATTGCAAAATAGCTTGCAAAAACTTTCCAATGGCAATAAATAGGTTTTTACCAAAAGATATAGCTGTCTACGATTGCAACGAGGTGCCACTTGACTTTCACGCCAGGTATTCTTGCATAGGCAAGGAATATATTTACAAAATATGGAATAACCCTATAAGAAATCCTTTTTTTGAAGGTTATGCCCTGCATTATTGGCACCCTTTGAACATAAAAACACTAAACACGGCGGCACAAAGCTTTTGCGGAACACACGATTTCACTTCATTTTGCACTCTAGATGCCAGAAAGCCTGGAAATTTCAGGCGTACGGTAAAAAAATTTGAAATTTCTGAACAAAACAAATTGATTATTATCAGAGTTGAAGCGGATGGCTTTCTTTATAATATGGTAAGGATCATGGTTGGTACACTTTTAAGGATAGCTGAGGGCAAAATTTCAGAAGATGGGATAAAAAACATAATTTTAGCACGAGATCGAAGTAAAGCGGGAAACACAGCCAGAGCATGTGGCCTTTATCTAGATAAAGTTTATTATTAAACTCACCATTAAGTTAATATAGTATTATTAATTGCAAAATGCAAATAATAAATTAAAGGAGGTTAATCCTTGAAACACAAGAGAATTTTTTCTGAAAAAGCGAAGCAAGAAAAAATTGACTTAGAAAAACGACCCGTCTTACTAAAAACCGAAAATAAGCATAATTTTAGAGTTTTACAGAAAAAAAAACTAATTTAGAGCTAAAAATAGGTAAATTCAAAATAAAGCTATCTAAACGAGCTCTCAGTTTGCTAATCATTTTGTGCCTCATAATTTTTGTGCTTTGTGGAATAAATAAAGGAATACTCGCGCCGGATAAATTTTTAAATTGGTTGCAAGGTACGAATTCAAGCGCAACCGAGGCAACCGGATTCCCAATAAAGTTTGATGATAAAAAGGTTGCTGCTGGAAACTTTTTAATTATGAACGAAAATTTGGTAACTGTAAGCAACACTTCTTTGATGATTTTCAGCGGCGCAGCAAAAAAACTTAACGAAATACAGCACAGTTTCAGCAACCCTATGCTAAAATTGGGCGAAAAAAACATTTTATTCTATGATCTACGCGGAAAAAACTTTCAGATCGTAAAAAATTTAAATGATGTTTCAACAGGAAATTTAGAGGAAAACATCATAACTGCAGCAATTTCCTCGAACGGTATTTATGGATTTATAACCGAAACTAACGGATATTTTTCCAAAATGTCAATTTTTTCCAAAAATAAAGAACAGATATATAAATATTACTTTTCTAATGATTTCATCAACGGCCTTGCATTAAATAAAGATGGAGATTTAGCTGCAGTGGTTGGAATTTCTGCAGAAAACGGGAGAATGAAATCCACTTTATATGTCTTCGACTATCACTCCTCTACGCCCAAATTAAAATACGAGTTCCCGGACACAATTTTTGAGGCTATCGAGTTTTTATCGAATGGCAATGTTGTGGCCGTGGGAAATAAGCTTACAACCGTCGTTGACGTCTTCGCCGCTACAAGGTACGATCATTCATATAAAGACATGCCCTTAACATCATTTGAAATATACAAAGATCACGGTGCTGTGCTATCTTTAGCGACGAACTACAATAAAGGTAACTGCAAATTGGAAGTCCTTGGGCTCGATGGGCATCCAAATCAAGAGATTTTCACAAATTTAAATATAAAGTCGGTTTCCTGCAACGGGAGCCATGTGGCTGCACTTAGCGAAAAACAAGTTACCATCTTTAATATACGCGGCGAAAAACTAAACACATGGAATACCATCTGCCACACCCAACAGTTGCGGTTATGTTCAGGAAATTGTTATCTTTTGGGGGAAAGTGAAATATGCAAACTTAATTTTTAGCGCTGCAGGCTGGCTAAAAGTCGCATTAAATTGTATCGAAAATAGCATCATAATATAATAAAATTAGGCTTGGCATTTTCACGGTTAAAGTAGACTATTATTGTCACATCATTTCAAGCTACACCTTGAGAATTTTTTAACTACAAAAACTTAAAACTTATTAATTATATATCTTAAACTTTAAAGGAAACACAAAATATGTTAAAAAAGAAAGTTTTGTTAGGTATGAGCGGCGGAGTTGATTCCGCCGTTGCTGCATTACTTTTATTAAAACAAGGATACGAAGTCACAGGGGTGACAATGAAACTGCGCCCAGATAAATACATGAGCGAAAGTTCATCCGGCGGCTGTTGCTCGCTCGATGATATCGACGACGCCAGGCGTGTTGCCTATAAGCTGGGCATAGATCACCTCGTGCTCAACTTCACTGAGGCCTTTAACACCGATGTAATAAATTATTTTGTGCAGAAATATCTCTGCGGACGCACCCCAAACCCTTGCATTGCGTGTAATCAAAAAATAAAATTTGACGCTTTGCTGAAAAAAGCACTTCTTTTAGGTTATGATCACATCGCCACAGGCCATTATGCTGCTATAGAGTACGATAATCAACTAAACAGGTGGTTGCTAAAAAAAGCCAACTCTAAAAAAGACCAAAGCTACGTCCTTTACGGCATGCAGCAATACCAATTGGCGCACACTTTAATGCCGCTTTCAAATATAGAAAAATCTGAGGTCCGAGAACTTGCCCACAAATATGATTTACCTGTTGCCAAAAAGCCTGATAGTCAGGAAATATGTTTTGTTCAAGATAAAAATTACGCAAAATTTATTGAACAATACACAGGTAAATCTTCCCCAAGAGGATGCTTTATGGACGAAAAAGGAGTAATATTAGGGCATCATTCTGGCATTACAAAATACACCATAGGGCAGCGAAAAGGCCTTGGCATAGCTTTTGGCGAACCTAGATATGTGACTAAAATAGATGCCTCAAAAAACACTATCGTTCTAGGCAAGGATAAAGATCAATATTCAGATAGTTTAATTGCTAAAAGTATAAACTTTATTCCTTTTTCAAATTTGCATAAAAAAATTAATATATCTGCAAAAATACGCTATCAAGCAAAACCTGCCGAAGCCACTTTAATACCAATAAACGCAAATAACGTGCGCGTTGAATTCAAAGTTTCGCAAAAAGCAGTAACCCCTGGCCAATCCGTTGTATTTTATGACGGCAATTTGGTGATAGGAGGAGGGGTAATCGAAGAGAGCACAAAATATAATTAAATAATTTACCAGCAACATCAAAACCGTAAATAATATTAAAAAATATAACTTTACAAAATATTAATAATTTTGTACCATTTTATTAACACTTAAAACGTTTTATCTCTTTATAATATATTCATAATGAAAAAATGAATTTGCGCAAACAATTGTTTTCATTATAAAAATTATATTTTTATAGAACGGATGATTTAACATGAAAAATTTTAAATGCAAATTAAACCTTATCGCCAAAAGATTTGCAAAAAAAACATTGGCTAATTTGGCCTCCTGCTTATTCCTTTCAGCGTTCGCTATGAATCCCCCCATACAATGCAAGGCCTATAACACTATGGACACTGCTTCAAATTTATTACAAATTTTCGGATCGCTAATAATTTCTAGAAAACCCCTAACAGCAACGTTGGACCTCATCGCCACCGGAAAAGAAGCTCCTCCAAATGAGCATGTGCAAAAACTTGCACTTTTGTGGCACCAGTTTAGGGAATTTACCAACCAGGAGCAAATTGATGCAAATTTTGCAGCACTGCGGGATAGATATCATGCTATGGTTGATGCCGCAGATGACAGAAATGCGCTTTTAAACACGATGCAAACAATCAACACAGAGTTGACTAATCTTGCAAGTAACAGAGGGATTATATTCAGTCCACAGCTCACACTGCCACCTGAACTACAGGCCGAATTCGATGAGCATAACCAAAAGTATAGTGCGTGCATTGCTGCAGGGGATTTTGCGAACGCTGCAGCGTTAGGCGAATATGTAATTGACTTCGATGCTTGTATTCCACAATATGAAGTTTTAACTGGTTTGCCCCATGACCAACAATCTGCATTAGAGGAATGCTTAAAACCAATGGTAGTCTATGGATCGTTTTGTAGTATTAGCGAACAGTCAGCGGCTTGCACGAGCATATTTGATGCCTTTTCTGGTAATTACTCACAGCTTAAAACAAATTTGCAAACAATCGTTGATTCATATTTTAAAAACCTAGGATGTGAGATAAAAAGCATCGGCCCTGATAGGCTAATAGATGTGTTTATTGATGTTGTTGGGCTGGCTATCCAAAGAGCTGTGAGCGTATATCAATTTTTTGGTAAATCATCAGATACTCTGTTTCAAGAAGCTGGAACCGATTTAAAACAGTGTTATATAGATATGATAAACGAAACTTCTAGACTTTGCCCTGAATCAAAATCTAAGGTAATAGCAGAAATACAACAAATATCTATAAATGGAAAATCACATCTCGAAGATACCAGCCTAGATGAAATAGATGGCCTGGAAAATTTTCAATTTGCAGATAATTTCTGGGGTAGTATAGCCGTGTTAAAACATTCGCAACAACAAGCCTTAGCAGGCAAATCTGCAGATGATTTAATGATATTAGAAAAAAAAGTTGAAACACGTACAAATTCACTCTTAGCCTCCCGCAGCTCATGTACTGGGGCAAGCATTACTAT
Organism: Oscillospiraceae bacterium; assembly: GCA_031266365.1. Taxonomy (GTDB): domain Bacteria; phylum Bacillota; class Clostridia; order Oscillospirales; family Acutalibacteraceae; genus JAISBE01. Next base: position 205,698 of record JAISBE010000003.1, on the reverse strand, counting down.
GGAAACCAGTATAAACCCTCACATATGGGAAAATTTATCAAAAATTCCCGCTATTTTTGAGCGCTATGGTGTTACCCCAGAAGAACTTTTAAAAATACTCATGAGTGTATCACTATCTCATGAAATGGGGCATGCTGTTGACCATATCTTCGGCACTAACGGTGCAAAAGATGCAAGCACCTTCATTTGTCAAGATGAAAAACAAAGTATCATTAACTTAAGAAACGAACTAGCAAGCTGTAGCGAAGAAAAAGGGAAAATATTAAATCTTAACTGGCACCCCACAACGCAAAATACTCAAATTTCTAAGATGGAAATATTTGCTGATTACCTTGCTTTCGAAGCATTTCATAGATTATTAGCAAGAAAGCTTCCAGCCGCACAAATTACTAAAATTGCTGAACTTTTTTGTCTAAATGATGTTGGTTGCTTTTCTGATTATTTTAATGGCCGTCAGCCGATTTTTAACGATGGGCACCCACCCGTTGAACTTAGATTTGATAGCCTCTTAGGGCTTCACTCCTGGTTTTATGAACTTGGCCTTGATATACACGAAAGCGACTTGGTTTGGGTCTCACCAGAAAAAAGAATAGTATTTTAAACCTAAAATTATAATTATAACTAAATAATTTTAAAATTTTGATCAACATAAACAAACCCCTCTATTAAAGTTCATTTATATGTTCTTCGATAGAGGGCATTAAATTTTACGGATACCGCTTTTTTATAACACCATATATTTCCATTTAATCTGTTGGCGGTCGCAGTTTTTTAAAAAAATTGCTTAAAATATCTCCACATTGCTCTTTTAACACCCCGCCGCATTTTTGCGGTAAATGATTATAGGGGTAGCTAAAAAGATCGATAACCGAACCGCACGCGCCCGCTTTAGGATCGTATGCGCCAAAAATAACGCGTGAAATGCGGGAATTTATAATGGCACCAGCGCACATTGGGCACGGTTCTAGCGTTACAAACAGCTCGCAACCAAGCAGGCGCCAAGAATTAAGACATTTACAAGCTTTGTTTATTGCCTCTATCTCAGCGTGATAAAGAGCATTTTTGCCCCTTTCTCGTCTATTTCTGCCACATGCTAATATTTCCCCCTCCTTAACAATAACCGCCCCAACAGGGATCTCTGCGTTTTTTGCGGCAATTTTTGCCATAATTAACGCTTTTTTCATGAAATACTCATCATTTTTATCAATCATATGATTTTTATTGTACGGAGAGTTATTACAATAAAAATTAAAATTGCAATGGCCATCCCTATACTACTGAAAGATTTCATTATACAAACACGCGTTGAGATTTTGCTACAACTATCCTTACTGCCAAATAAGCTCGATCTCTCTTTCCAAAGGTAACGCAATCCAATCGAGCCCAAAATGACCTCTAATAAAAACAAAATCGTGCCAAATGTGATAGCGGCTTGCTCTCCATAAAAATTTAATACTACGCCTGAGATTTCAATTTGTAAATTATTTAAGAAATGTAATAACATAGCTGGCAACATTGAGTTCATCTTTACCACCAAAAATCCCATAAAAAGGCCCTTTATAAATGCATGTGGTATTTGACATAGATTACAATGAAATAGCCCAAACAAAGCTGCCGAAACAAAAATTGCAAAAGGCTCACCAAATTTACGCAGCCTGCCAAGTATTACGCCGCGGAACGCAAATTCCTCAATTATAGCTGGATCAATTGCCATCGAAATTATTCCGAATATAATTGCCGTTAAGCTATAGCCGCCTTCTGGGAACTTAGGTGAATCATAATATACTCCCAGCGAGTTTAAGCCCTTCGTAAGCATGCCAGATACTATATTTGCAAACGTGTTAACAAGCATGCCTGCTGCAATACATGAGAGCAAAAGCTTGGGTTTAATATAGTTGAATTTTATTATCTCTTGATCAGAAGATTTGCTACGTTTTAAAAAAAATAAAAAAGGGAAAACTAAAGCAAAAATGGAAATTAAAGTCATCCCAGCAAGACAATAAACTGGGTCAAACCCAGCCCACCCCTCTTCTTTTTTGGATGGATCAAAAAGCTTCAAAGATGTGAGCCAATCTATATTCATATGGTCGAAAAATAAAAAATACAAAGATAATATTAACAAAATACTGGCGATAATAGAAAACCTGATTTGCAAAAAGCGCAAATCTGAGAGATATAAAACAGACATTAAAATAAGCATTGCTATGATAACAAAACTAATATGCGGAGGCTTAAAAATAAGAGCGTATACAGCCATGATAAACAGCACATTAGCAGATATAGTAACTATAATCCTCACATTGTAATGCGGAAGCAAAAAATAAAAAACTGCAACTATAGTGAGCCCACAACCAATTGCACAAAACGCACCAACATGCCCCTGAAATCCTAAAATGGTGAAAATATATGCTAAAACCATATGTAAGATTAACGCAACTCCCAGCCTGTTCGATTCTTTTTTCAATTCATAAATTTCTTGAAATCTTTCAACAAAACTACTTTTACCAACATTTGTTTCCAAAATATCACCTCAAATTAAAATTAAGAGTACCGCAAAAAGGATTATAAAATGATCGCGTAGAAAATGCCGCATTTCATCCAACTTAACTACCATACCACCTTGCAGAGTGGATTTTTCATAAACTTTAAGGGCAAAATTGCGTACCCAACACAGAGCAGTTGATGGTGCCACCCACAGCATTCGACCGATGGTGTTCATTGAAAGTCCGACTGCTTTAAAGATACAGCGCTCTCTCGTTTCTTGGCGTTTTTGTCTTCGATTTGCTTAAATGGCCACACACAGTCCTTGCATTTATACCTCTGCCTGCTGCTATTGTGCTCCTTTACGCAAATTTCGCTTTCGCATTTCGGATACCTCATTCTTATCCCCTTCTTTATTATTTTATCATATAATAATCCTTTTTGAAGTACTCTCTTCAAATTCACTGATCAACCGCAAACAAGAACATTACAGCTCAATCAACACTCTATTTTAATTTTAAAACCTCCTCTGCCGCCATTAATATTCCCACTTTAGCACTGTGAAAATTTAAGCCTCCTTGCAACCAAACGGAATAAGGCTCTCGCAAAGGGGCATCTGCAGAAAGTTCAATAGACGCACCTTGAGTAAAAGTCCCAGCTGCCATAATCACCTTATTTTCATACCCCGGCATATCCCAAGGCTCTGGTTTTAAAAATGCGTCAATCGGTGACCCTTTTTGCAGCCCTTGACAAAAAGCAACCAAGCGCTCCTCATTGCCAAACCGGATCGCTTGGGTAATATCGCTGCGCGTATCATCATAGCGCGGAGTAACATCATAACCCATCAACTCAAATAGAGCAGCAGAAAAAATGGCACTTTTCAAAGCTTCGCCAGTAACATGCGGAGCGTGAAATGCCCCCATAAAGAGCTCTCTATTATGACCTAACGTTGCACCGACTTCCCGTCCTGTCCCTGGGGCACCAAGCCTGTGAGCGCACTTTTCCACGAGATCTTTTTTTCCTGCAATATAACCGCCACTTCTGGCCACCCCTCCTCCTGGATTTTTTATAAGCGATCCGGCGATAAGATCGACTCCAAGGCTGAGCGGTTCTTCTGCCTCAACAAATTCGCCGTAGCAATTATCGAGCATTACAACGCAATTTGGAGATAATTTTTTGGAAAGCTTCGAAATTTTTGATATCTCATTTGCGCAAAGCGAGGACCGCAGGCTATATCCGCGCGAACGTTGAAGATAAATCAAAGTTGAGGAAGGTTTAATTGCTTTTTCAATTTCATTATAATCCGGTTTGCCAATTGAGGTCAAGTTTATTTGTTGGTAATTTATTCCAAACTCCTTCAAAGAGCCGGGAGCATTTCTTTCAAATCCGATTACCCCCTTCAGCGTATCATAAGGTTCCCCTGTGACGCAAATCAACGTATCGCCCGGCCTTAACATGCCAAATAGCGCAACTGTTAAAGCATGAGTACCGCTCGTAAAATTGTGCCTAACCAAAGCGTCTTCCGCTTCAAACACACGGCTATAAATTTCATCGAGCTTATCGCGGCCATCGTCCCCGTAACCGTAGCCGGTAGAGGCGCAAAAATGCCTTTCGCTCACTTTAGAATCAATAAAAGCTTTAAGCATTCTCTGCTGGTGATATTCTGCAACCGCTTCTATTTCCATAAATACCTGCGCACACATTTTTTCTGCCTTATTCGCAAAAGCACAAAGTTTCTTATCGATTTTAAACAACTCTAATACACTCAATAAAAAATCACCCTTTTTAGGATAAATATATCAATTATTGCATAAATATATTGACATTTAATAAATTATATTGTAATATATACATAAGGAGGGATTAATATGGCAAAAAAACTTAATTCAAAAGATTTGGAATCTGCGAGCGGAGGAGTTAAGCTGGCATACCATAGTTCTGTAGGCGAGGTGCCAAAAGGTGGCATGCTTGCCATTGAAGAGCAAGATGTCTCCAAATTCAACGATATTAAGCGAAAAATTAATAGTAGCGGTAAGTTTAAAGTGTGCCAAACCGGCCGTTGGTCAGGAGATCCTAATTTTGGCTTTACTGTCACTAACAGCGAACTAACTAAAGACATCACTAGCGACCCAGCCACTTTGGAAGAGCTAAACGCTTTATTAAAAGATATTTAGTTTAATATTTTGAAAAACCATTTCAAGTCTTGGGCTCTCTTTAACTATTAAAGAGGGTCCAAAATGCGTTTAAATAAAATTTACTCAAATGACTATTTTGCCAAGACAAGGCTTCATTGCACAATAACATCCAATATTTCTACGTAAAAGTTTTTACTAATTGTTTAAAATGATCCCCTCGTGCCTCAAAATTGGTGTAAAGATCAAAACTCGCACAAGCGGGTGAAAGTGCAACAACGTCACCAGGAATAGATAAGCTTCTAGCCACAGTCACAGCTTCTTCCATATCATTTACGCGAATGATATGGAGGCAATTTTCTTTGTATTTAACAGAGCCTTTAGCCGCTCTTTCAATTTTCTCTGCTGTTCGTCCCATTAAAATTAAAATTTTAACTTTTTCCGTCACCACTAATCCGAGTTCATCAAACGAGATATTTTTATCGTATCCCCCGGCAATAAGGATAATTTTTTGAGGAAAAAGCGAAAGAGTCCCACGGATTGTCCTTGTGGGACTTGTTGCAATCGAGTCGTTGTAATACTTCACAGAATGCAATTCTCTAACAAATTCGGTGCGATGCGCCAATCCTTTAAATTTAGTTGCCACTTTAACCATTATTTCCTTTGGGACTATACCCCATAATGCAGCGACAGCAGCGAGGTAATTTTCGAGATTATGGGCACCTGGCAACACAATGCAATTCGCTGGCATTACCAATTGCTCTTTCCCGTTTTGTGAAAAATAGATTTTTTTATCAAAAATAAATGCGCCGTTTTTGCATTTTTGAGATGCCGAAAAAAAGAAAGTTCGTCCTCGCATTATATTCAAAAATTCGTTTGTAATGGAATTATCCAAATTTAAAACTGCCCTGCCGAATGCATTTTGGTGTAAAATGATATTTTTTTTGGCGTCGATATATTCGGCCATATCTTTATGAATATCGAGGTGATTTGGTGAAACGTTCGTAATTACAGCGATTTGCGGGCTTTTTCGCATAGATATAAGCTGAAAACTCGAAAGTTCAACAACAGCAATATCCTCAGCAGTGATTTTTTTGATCAAAGGTAGCAAAGGCCTACCTATATTGCCCCCTAAATGAACGGATCGCCCAGCCTCTTTTAACATTTCAGATATTATCGAAGTTGTGGTGCTTTTCCCATCACTACCGGTCACAGCAATGATATCGCACGGGCAGAGGTCAAAGAAAATCTCCATTTCAGATGTCACTATTGCCCCTCTATTTCTCGCTCTGACAAGCTCCGGTGAAAAGAAAGGCATACCAGGGGTGCGAAAAATTACATCCGCTCCTATGTTATTAATGTAATTCTCGCCAAGAGATAGCTCTATTCCTTCATTTGATAGAAGCTTAATAACATCAGCACTCAGCTCAGATTTATCCCGGCGATCGCAGGCAATAATTTTTGCACAATGTCCTTTAAAAAATCGAATTAGCGGTAAATTACTCAAACCGAGGCCACACAAGGCCAGAGTGGCACCGGAAAGCGCGTCTAAAAAGCGGTGAAAATTTTTCATATAAACCTCTACTGAGAGATAGTAAAATTCAAAAATATTCCAATACTCTTATATCATAAAAAAAGAATCATGTCAAATTTCAGTTTACGTATAATTTTACAAAAACACTTAATAAAACAAACTTAATTTTTTAAACAAAAAAACGCTGCAAGTGTACCGCGATTATTCCCCATAGCGCGCTGCGAAAAAAATAAATCAATATAGCAGCACGTGCAAACATCGGAAATAACAATATTTTCTTCGCTTATTCCCGCTTTAAGTAAAATTTGTTTATTGGCTTCTTTTATGTTTAGGATATATTTCAAATTTGCATCGCATTTTTTCATAAAAGATTTCACAGCAACATCCGGAATTGACACAAACTTTTCATATACCTCTTCCCCCACCTCATAGCAGCATTCATCCACGCATGGACCTACAACACAAGTAATATCCTTTAATTGACAGGCAAATTCTCTCTGCATTTTCGAAACCATCTTCCCCGCTATTTCCTTAGCCGTACCCCTCCAACCCGAATGGACAAGACCAATCACTTTTTTGCAGCGATCCAAGAAAAAGATCGGTGCGCAATCTGCATGATATGTTACAAGTGTGACTTCTTCACAATTCGTAAGCAACCCATCCACACTTTGCATATCGCGATCTCTGTATATTCCTATACCTTTCTCGTTTTTCCCCACAATCCTAATATTATCCCCATGATTTTGCGCTGCCGCGACTAGAGTTTCAAATTTTAATCCCAAAGCCTCGCAAAAAAGGTGATAATTTTCAACCACATTTTCTTTTTTATCGTCATTATAAAAACTCAAATTCATAGACTTAAATTGCCCTTCACTGACCCCGCCAAACCTCGTCGAAAAGGCGTGCTTTACGAAACTATAATTTTCCAACGCGGGGAAAGTCAAATAACCCACGGCATTTTTAATGTTTAAATTGGTGTTATCACTTTGAAATATCACAATATTCCTCCTCATTTAAAAATATAATCAAAAGCCCTTATTAAATTTTAATAATATTTCTTTTTTATATACTATTTGCATATATTTTGTTGTATATTAATTATATAATATAAGTTAATTCTTATAAAAATTTTATCAAAAAGTGAGGTAGTTAAAATGCAAAAAACACACAAACATTCACCTTTGGCAAAAGTCTGCGCACTAACTTGCGCACTGGCTGCGGGCCTTGGGCCCTGGGCAGCAACAGATGTTCAGGGCGCTAGCTATTATTATGCTAGATCTAATCATTCATCGCAAGATCCTGATCCATGGGGGGCGGGAAGTGTTCACGCCACAAGTCATATACTTGATGGGCAGTCCTATGCACTATACTTTGTATTGACTTCTGTACCGGCTGATCGATCTGAAACTCGGCCTGAGTTTACAGTCGCTGGACTAAGCACCTTCACCATACCATTTCGTCCAACTCATAATGCCGACCCTGCAATTCAATTCAAAACTCTACGGACATTAGATGAAGTACTAGCGCTATCACCCCAAACCTTAATTCCTCCTTTACAAGAAGAAGCCGACAGCATAAACTATATTCTCAAAACAAGAGCCTGGAATGGCACCACTCATTTTATAAATTGGCCGACTGAGGACGAAGGCATAGACGTTGGCCGATCGCCATTTTTTATTCCCACAGTTGGAGACATGCTCCACCGAACCTCGGCAGTGGAATGTTTTGATTATTATCATACATCAACCACCACACAACAAGTTCCTGATAACCTAACCGCTAACCAATTCTACCCATGTACAACCGAGTACTGGGTCGCGCCAACCACAGCAAAACTGCTAATGTATGGACCAGATGGCGGACCAACGGGAAACTTTGCGCCTGTACTACCGGAGCAACCTCACTGTAGCTACCATCAAAGCCGACCTTCATTACCCAATCGATTTTGGCTAGCTGATCCTCCAGATGCAAACGGTATGGGACGAGTGGCAGTACGGGTAAAAGGTACAGGTACATACGAAATCTACGCCCAACATCAAAGCTGCCAAGAGGAATGCCACGTGATGCTACTTGTAGATCCCACCGATAACTATACTTTCAAAAGTTCGCAATAGCTGCCGGCATCAAGAATACATCGTTGGCGTACCGCTACCCACAGGCCATTTCGCAAATTTCTCAAAAAACACCTCCTTTAAATAACTTATTATTAATTGACAAAAAACAAACTATATCCTGTTAATTAATAAAATTTCCAATAAAAATCGATTCACTTGATCGAGAGAAAGTTTATAAGCTAAACGCTTAAACTCTCTCGATTTGCTATTTTCTTGCGATTGTAAATTTGCAATAGTAAGCTTTGCCAGCAAAAACTAAATATCAAATTAAATTTTATCACAAAAAACAAAATAAATATGCAGAACTTTTCCTATTCTGTATATATTATTATGTTTTTATATTTAACGACTAACTTTTATGTATATATCAAAATATGAATTTAATGTAAATTGATTTACTCAAGTTAAACTAAAAGCTTAAAATGATTTGGTTTGTTCATCTATTATTTCCATTAAAGGGTCAAAAAAAGGCATACCGCTTTTGTGAACTTGCTTATAAAATACAGCGAGAATTTCCCAATCATCAGTAGTAAAGATACCCTGAACAATTTTACCATTTGCGTCGTAACTATTTATAAGCATATCACCAGCATCAGCAGCACTCTGCGCTCTTTTAACTATAGCGTGATATCCGGCTTCTATATCTGGATCAACACCGAGATACCCGCCGGAAACTTGGTTTAAATTTCGAGACTTTAATTCATTAAGGTCGCTTGAATTTTGATTTTGCAAAGCCATGTTAATATCCTCCTTTTCAATTTTACTATTATAATTATATCACGCTTTTTATAAGATGCAATTATTTTATAGAAAATATATTAATTTTTTCAATATCAATATATAAAATTTGCAAATATTAACTATATTATGAATTAAAGGTGAATACTTAACGTCCTAATGCTGCCATTTTAAAGGTTGCGGTTCGATTTTTTCATTCGCTGCTCCTTGTTGAGTATCTTTTTTCTCAATCTAATATTGGACGGTGTTATTTCCACCAGTTCATCGTCCGCAATAAACTCCAAAGCTTGCTCTAAGCTCAAAATTGTTGGTGGAGTGAGCTTTAGGGCGTCATCGGAACCGGCTGCACGCATGTTTGTGATGTGTTTCTTTTTACAGACATTCACAACTATATCTTCATTTTTAGGGCTCACACCAACTATCATGCCCTCATACACCGAAACTGCAGGCCCAACAAAAAGTTTACCCCTCCCCTGCGCAGCATAAAGCCCATATCCTGTGGTTTCGCCCGCTTCGTGCGCTACTAATGAGCCTTGCTGTCGGCCTTGAATATCGCCTTTATAGGGTTCATAGCGCTCAAATACATGGCTCATAACGCCGTTACCGTTTGTATCGGTCAAGAATTCCGTTCGATACCCCATAAGACCTCTCGATGGAATACGAAATTCTAAGTTTGTCACACCTGTTCCTAAGGTCGCCATATTTACCATTTCTGCTTTTCTGCCCCCGAGCTTTTCGATAACAACACCAACGTATTCATCCGGAACTTCAATCACCAAAAGTTCCATCGGCTCATTAAGAATTTCATTTATTGTACTCATAATCACTTTGGGCCTTGATACTTGAAACTCAAAATTTTCTCTGCGCATCGTTTCTATCAGTATTGATAGATGAAGTTCACCTCTCCCCGAAACTTTAAAAGTATCCGCAGATTCTGTTTCCTCAACGCGCATTGCAACATTCGTTTCAATCTCTTTAAAAAGCCTGTCGCGAATATTTCTAGAAGTCACGAATTTGCCTTCCCTGCCAGCAAACGGACTGTTATTCACCATAAACAACATTGAGATTGTGGGCTCGTCTATCTCGATAAATGGCAGCGCTTCTATCTTTTCTGGCGAGCATGCCGTTTCTCCTATATTTAAATCGGCAATGCCTGAAACCGCGATGATATCGCCAAGCATAGCACTTTCACTTGCAACTCGCTTCAAGCCTTCAAATTGGTAAAGCATTGCTATTCTAACTTTTTTCATGCTGCCATCTCTTCGACATAAAACAATATTTTGTCCTTCTTTAAGCGTGCCCCTTTCCACCCTACCAATGCCAATTCTGCCGACGTAATCGTCGTAATCGATGCTGGAAAACAAAACTTGAGTTGGTCCGTTTAAATCGCCGTACGGTGGTGGAACCTCTTTTATTATCATCTCAAACAGCGCCTGCATATCTTCGCCTTGAATAGCCGGATCAGCACTCGCATACCCATTGCGCGCCGATGCATATATAACGGGAAATTCAAGCTGATCTTCATCCGCACCCAACTCAATGAACAAATCCAAAACTTCGTCCACTACCTCCTCGGATCTAGCTTCAGGCCTATCTATTTTATTGACAACGACAATCGGTTTTTTGCCAAAACTCAAAGCTTTTTTCAATACAAATCGAGTTTGCGGCATGCAGCCTTCAAAAGCATCAACCAGCAAAAGAACCCCATCTACCATCATTAAAATTCGTTCAACTTCGCCACCAAAATCGGCGTGCCCAGGCGTATCGACGATATTAATTTTTGTGCCTTTATACATCACCGCAGTATTTTTAGAAAGAATAGTGATGCCGCGCTCCCTTTCCAGGTCACCTGAATCCATAACTCGCTCTGCAACCACTTCGTTAGCCCTAAATATCCCACTCTGTTTTAACATTTGATCAACAAGCGTAGTCTTGCCGTGGTCTACATGCGCGATAATCGCAATATTTCGTAAATTTTCTCTTTTTTCCATTAAAATAATTCCTTTTTTTATTTTATATAAAGAATATTAACTATTAACGTCATTTTTATTCTCAACAATAAAAATTAAACATTAAAAGCAGAAATATTTTTTATTTCTATACATTATACCATATTTCATAAAAATAAACAAGTTATATAAGAATAATATATCAATTCAATAAGGTTTTAACTAAATATATTCGCTAATACTTAATTTAATGCTGGCAATTTTCTTTCACATATTAACAAACTATCCACACAAATGGCTATACACAAGCACTTTATCTCAAATTTTTCGATAAAAATTTCCAATTCATAGCTTTCGCCAAAAATTCCCCAAACTTTTGACTGTTTCATAATGATATCCCCATTTCCAGCCAACAGGGAAAATGAATAAGGACTAGTGCCGTTTTTTAAAGTCCAATTTATACCTATTATATGATAAGAAGGATTCGTCGCACAAATACGATTTTCCATTAAGCCTATCTCTTTCTTAGCATGAGAAATATGGTAAATGCCGATAAACGGAAATGACAATTTGCGAATAGATGCTAATTTTATATTATTATCCATAATGGCAAACTGCTCGCCGAGCTTTACGTTCAGCCCTTTAACTTTGTATTTTTCTTTTCCTAAATCATCGAGAATAAAAAATCTACTCAAATAATCTTCATTTTCTCTTCTTATATAAAACTTCATATAATTATCCCCTATTTGTAAAACTAAGTCTAGATTAAATATAAAAAGCGATTATACTGGCAATTTAATGTCACTTTTTTTGAGCATTTTCATATGCCTCTGCCTATTAGAAAAGGCTATATTGGTTGCATGGTCTGCAATGCGTTCTAAACTGGTAAGAATATCCATGAAGATTGTTCCAGCAATGGGGCTACATTCCCCCTTATTTAAGCGATCTATATGATTCTCCTTAAATTCCTCGGTTTTATCATCTATCTCATCCTCGGTTTTATCTACTATATCGATAATATCCTGCTCTTGGTTGTCTGTACAAAAAATAAAAACAGCTTCATTTAAAATAGATTCCACCATGATTCTCATGCTTTCTATTTCTTCGAGAGCTGTTTCACTTAAATTTGCGCGTCCGGCTATTAGAATTTCTGAAAGTTCACAGATATTTTCACAATAATCCCCTACTCTTTCGATATCGTTTATCGCACGAAACAGCGAGCCAACAAGCCTCTTATCTGCATCGTTTATGTCTAAACCGTTTATCTTCACAAGATACTCCGTGATGCTTCTATTAAGAAAATTAATAATTTTTTCATTTTTATAAACTTTATCCACCCTTTTTTGACTATTTTCCAAAAATGACTGCATAGCATATTTAAAATTGCATTTAGCCAAATCTGCCATTCTTTCCACCTCTTTCAACACTTGCGAAACCGCGATTGAAGGAGTATTTAGAATGCGATTATCTAAATAAATAAGCCTTAAATCTTCCTGTACTTCATCCTCACCTGGAACTAATTTACAAGACACTTTTATTAAAAGATTGCTAAACGGCAATAAAATCGCAGTGGTAGCTAAATTAAAAAATACGTGCACAAAAGGAATTTGTGTGGCGGCCGTTCCTGCGATAAGCATTTTTATCCAATGTGTAAATGGAAAAACCAGTGTGATAACAGCAAAAATTAATGCTCCGATCATATTAAAAAGCAAATGAATTAACGCTGCGCGTCTTGCTGTTTTTGTTGTCCCTATCGAAGCCATGAGCGCTGTTATACAAGTTCCTATATTTTGCCCGTAAATAATAAAAATGACATTCTCTAAAGCAATTCCCGCCCCACCCATAGAAAGCAAAACACCAACAATAGCGGAAGAACTGTGAATTATCGCCGTAACAATAATACCTGCCAAAAATCCAAATAAAGGATTCATTAAAAGACCCATTATTTGTTTAAAGCCCTCTAATTCACTTAAAATTTGCATGGCATCTGTCATGAGATGCATACCCCAAAAAAGCATGCCAAAACCTGCCAAAATTTGCCCTATATTTCGATGACTATTCTTTTTTAGAAAGTATAGTATAGTCACACCCAAAAAGATAATTAGCGGAGCGAGTTCCTCAAAAGGGATAGCAAGCATCAAACCTGCAATAGCGGTGCCTATATTGGCGCCCATTATGATGCCAGCTGCTTGAGTTAAATTCATAAATCCCGTATTCACAAAACCCACAACCATTACCGTGGTCGCCGCAGAACTATGTATAACTGCAGTGACGATTAAACCCACAACTGCACCCATATACTTATTCTTTGTGAGTTTTTCTATTAAAACTTTAAGTTTCGAACCAGCAGCCACTTCCAACCCATCGCCCATTATTTTCATACCAAATAAAAACAGCCCTAATCCACCCAGCATTAGCGCAATATTACTGTGAACAGTGTTACAAGAACTCATGTGTGCTCCTCCAAATGCGCCCCCTTGCAGCGCTTTCAATAAACACTTTTATCTTCAATTTTATACCGAGTTTAGTATAGCACATAGAATACAAGCGTTCAATAGAATTCAGCTGCCGTATTTAACTTTAGTATAAAAATAAATATTGCTCCTTTCCACAGCAATATGAAAGCATCTGCTATCGTTAAATTATAAATTATTAACTATGTAAATATCAATCAAATTTTATTAAAATTATTTTTTAATACTGTATTTAAAGAACTAAATTACTCAATTTTTATACTAGAATAACTATGAAAGGAAGGTATCAATATGAAAAAATTTCTGACTTTATCAACCGGAGCCGCTCTCTTTTTTTCCACGCTGATGGCAAACTTTGCACCTGTTATCGCTAACAATTATAGCGATGCTTGTAACAACTCAAGTGCAGCAGTGCGACTCATCCTCCCAAAAAACTTTTCTCCGCCCGGTAAAATTGTTGGTGTTGAGGTTATGATCTTTCCAAACTTGCCACCTCCCACAGCAAACGAAACAGCAGCCAATGCAATACCTGCCGAGATAACACCAGATATTCCAGTGCAATTGGTCAATCAAAATATATATCTAGTCCCTGCTGAAAAACTATACGATATATCCTTTTTCATTCACGGATTACCACCAGGCTTATATTCTTTGCTCAAAACTTCACAAAATTGAAAATGACGGCTGGGTTAATGGTGATGTGACTGATCCAATCCGCACTACTTTCTATGCCACCAGCAGCTATTAACTGTTGTTAAATTACTGCTGCAAACCTTGCTTGACTTCATCATAAAAATACGATAAAATATCTTTTAAGCACGCGGTAAATTATATACGACGTCTTTCAACAATTCAACCGCACAAATTAAAGCTAATTTTTATGATGAAAGGAAGTTATATCACATTAAAAAATTTCTCACTTTATTAACTGGAGCTGCTCTTTTCTTTACTGCATATACCTCTGGCCAGCTATCTGTTAGAGCTAATCCAAGTGGCACTGCTGTCACCTTGCAACTGCCAAAAGACAGCAATATCCTTGAAAAACTTATAGCCTCCAGTAACCACAGCATACCTCAGATTAACTGCGCGGTGATATCATTAGCCCCCGATGGCATCTATATAGACAGTCCAATTAATGTGAAATGGCCGCGCTTGGATGGTGCGTCGACGCAGTGGCTGGCTGACTATCAACTCAATATGCAAGTTTTCGTTGAAGGTCTTGATCCTGGAAAATATCTATTACAATGGCATATTTTTTGCTATGTTAGCGATACTGCCGATACATGGGAGCGATACCGGATGCAAGAAAAATACCTCACCACATTTACAGTGCCATTATCTTAATCATTAGCAAGAAAAACTTTATATACTAACAAGATATGAATAATTTATTAAGTTTAATAATGTTTAAATACTACAAAAATAAAACTTATATCTCAAATGATTTTTGTAAAAGTTTTTAGCATATAAATATTGACTTCATATTAATTATATGATAAAATAATATTATTCTATTAGTTATATGAGAAAAATAGAAATCTACATTTAAAAAACGAAAGGAAGTCCTTATGAAAAAATTAGTTTCTTTGTTAACAGTTTTAGGTCTAGTCGTAGGTTGGCAATCCGGAGGTAACGCATCGGTCAATGCGGTCGATCCGCCCTCAACGAATGCTTGCGTTGAATGGCTAGATGATGATGTAGTTGGTTTATCGTGTTTTAATTTAGTTCGTACACCTGGCCCTGTTGTCGTTACATTTATGTTGACCAAGGACCCTCCACCACCGCTAAATATACCAGGAACAGGTCTCAACCTCACTCAAGGGAATAACTTCCCTTTAACATGTGTCCACTACGCGGAGGTCCCATTGAACCGTCCGTACTGCAATAATTCGGCAAAAACACGCATTGACGACGCGACCGTGCCTAGATTGTGCACTATAGGCGACTGTGTAACTGGCAGCGTCCCGCATGGCGGTATTCGCATAGCCAGCTCCATCACCTTTAAACTTCAGGATAAGCCGGTTAATTTTTCGGTTGATCTGCGTAGTTTTGACCCCGACGGTAAACGCCTTGTGTCTCATAAAAGGAGCGCGTTCGAGTTAAGGCGTGGAATTGATGTAGGAACTGTTCTCGAAGACATGTTAGCAATGTCCTCGGCGCCCAGTTCACCGTGCGTCAGTTTTCCGGATAGGCCTGACATCATCCTTGAGTTCTCTGTTATTTTCCCACAGTGTGCATCCTGGAAGGATGTAGTATTGTCATGGGATCTGTTAACCACCGATTACAAACCTGTCCCGTGTTGTTACAAAGCCGAATTGTGTCCAGTTGGATTCCGGTTACCGAAGGACCCTCGTTTAGCTATATGGCAGCCAGATATATCCGGTGCGAGTTGGTTCCATAAAGGCCAGTATGACAGTCTGACATGTAAACCTATAAATCCACGTGGAGCTAAAGGCCGTACTCCGTTGTTGCAGCAGCCGATTCTAGTTGCAGTCAATTCGGCCGATTGTATCAATAATCTATCGATTTTATGGATTCACGCGCGGTATACTGACCCTGCGACCGGTCTACCAACACAGCACGAACAGCGCGTAATCCCACGTATAGTGCGCCCAGTTCGCCCTGAAGATGGTATACCAAATGATGATGGTGACAGTGTCTCACTCGGTGACTTTCAAAGCACTTTTGATCACTTCGGCAGCTGTTTCTCTTGTGAATAAGGTGCTTTCCGATGCTAGATTACATGTGGTACCGAGTTGTAATTTTAAGAAGTCCGTATAAATACGGACTTCTCTTCGTACTTTGCATTAGTATGGTTTTCAGTCTCGCTGTCTGTCTACGTGACGCTGGTTATCATATTGGTCTTAGTTTAGATATCGCAGCGGTAAGGTCAGCGTCGGTGATTAGCGGTCCTGAGTCGGTATCTGGGACAGAGTAGCCTGCGGCGGTGTATTGTGCTTTACTGGCCGCAGCAATATCAGCAGCCGTTTTGCCGGCCGCTCCTATAGCGGCTGCTAATCCGTTTCCCGAGCTTGCTGTTTGGACCTGTCGTTGCATTAGCTGGTCAAGCGTAACCTTGAATTGTGCCATGTCCTCTGGGGTACCAATCGCTCCTTGGTACTCGACAGCACCGCCACTCGAGCCCCTTAAATCTTTGTCGTCCAATGATTGCATTTTCTTAGCCATAATCCTCATTCCTTTCGATTTTTATTAAATATATAGCTTATATTCTTAGTATATATAATTTGAATATAATGTTGATGTTTTTTTAGAAAATTGTGCAATTTTTTTAAATATTCTAGAGAAATCCCGGTAGCTTGCTTCTAATTTATAACAAAACTTGACTCAAACTAGTGTGGGTGATATAATTAAAAATAAGAGATGAAAATAGAATTTAAAGTACTGCTCGCTTCCTATTAAAAAACTCAGTTTTTCTATAATATCAGCGTTTAAGCTGATAAAAACACTCTCTTTAGATATTATTGATTTTTAATAACGGCCACAACTGTCGTCGATTGTGGCTGTTTTTACTATAATTGCATTTTAAAATTCAAAAAATTGCTAACAAAAGCCGCTTTTTATTAAATAATCATACTTTACGATAATTTAAAATATGGCTCTTTCCTTAAATTAAAAATTCAGACGTGCCTAATTTTCCGCCAGCACCCCATTTCTCTCACACAGACAATAAAAATTAACATATTTCAGCAACTCAACTTAACAAAAAATTCATAATATGTTTTCATAATGTTTATATATTTTTTATATAAAATTCATGACTTAAATACATTTATAGTTTATAATAAAAACATAGTCTTAAGACGGTATATTTCTCATGAGAGGGAGTTTTCTCAAAAGTGCTTCATTTAAAATTAATGTACCTTTTGAAAAAAGGAGGAAAAGCACGTGAGCATTAAAATTTTGGTTGTCGATGACGATTCAAACATATGCGAACTACTGCGGCTCTATTTGGAAAAAGAATATTTTTCCGCCACCATTGCAAATAATGGTAAAGAAGCACTCAGCTTATTTGAGTCCGAAAACCCAGATCTCGTAATATTGGATATAATGTTGCCATTACTGGATGGCTGGCAAGTTTGCCGCGAGATTCGTAAAAAATCAAATACTCCAATAATTATGCTAACAGCTAAAGGTGAAGTATCAGATAAAGTTTTGGGCTTAGATATCGGAGCAGATGACTACATTTCCAAACCATTTGAAGCCAAAGAATTAATGGCAAGGGTTAAAGCAGTTTTGAGAAGAAAAGGCAAAGCGCCCGTAGAGAATATTAGAAAAGTGGATTTTGAGGGGCTTTCCGTAAATCTCACAACATTTGAATTGCGCGTAAACGGCAAAAAAGTTGATGCTCCTCCAAAAGAAATGGAGCTCATATACCACCTTGCGTCAAATCCCAACACCGTTTTCACCAGAGATCAGCTTCTTGACGAAGTTTGGGGCTTTGACTATTACGGCGATTCTCGCACGGTTGATGTCCATATCAAACGGATACGAAAAAAACTCGATGATGCTTCCGAAAAATGGACGCTTAAAACTGTTTGGGGCGTGGGTTATAAATTTGAGGTCAAAGAATAACCATGATCCTAAGAAAAACTTTATTTAAAAAATACCTTTTTATCACTCTATCGACCGTGCTATTGAGTTTTTTCGTACTTGGAACAATGCTCTTGATATTTATTTCAAGGCATTTAGAAGAAGAAAAGCATAAACTTTTGACCCAAAATGCCGAAAATGTCACTTCTTTAATGGAAGAAAATAACATCATTATATTTTCAGAAGGTCAGGTTCATATTTTAAACAGAGATTTAAATTTAGTAAATAACTTTATCCGCTCGTTTTCTACCAATATAGATGCTGATATTTTCGTCGCCGACAAAGAAGGAAATATAATATTTTACCCAGAAAATAATGAAAAATTTAAAAAGACAAAAGTTCCCAAAGAAATTATGAAAATTGCTATCAACGGAAGATATATAGGTAATAGCGATTTCGAAGGAATCTACGAGCAAGACCGTTATGCCGTTGGAATTCCTATCACAGTGAGGTTACTCGAAGGGCCCATAGGTGCTGTTTTTACCGTTTCTGATCAAAAATATATTACTAAATTTAGAGAAGACATTCTAAAAATATTTGCAATTGCCTTTTTGGCAGCACTTATGATATCTTTTCTCGCTATCGGCGGAGTTTCATACAAAATGGTAAAACCCTTGAGAGAAATGGCAATTGTTGCCAAGCGGTTTGGAGATGAAGATTTCTCAGATAGAGTCCCAGCGGGCCGTGAAGACGAAATCGGCCAATTGGCTATCGCGTTTAACAATATGGCAGAATCCTTATCTATTTCGGAAAATATTCGCCGAAGCTTCGTGGCAAATGTATCTCATGAATTGAAAACTCCCATGACGACTATCTCCGGTTTTGTTGATGGAATTTTAGACGGCACAATCCCAAACGATAAGCAAAACGATTACCTCAAAATAGTTTCTGAAGAAATAAAAAGGCTTTCTAGGTTGGTCCGCTCAATGCTAAACTTATCCAGAATAGACAGTGGAAAATTAAAGTTAAACAAAAAAATATTTTTCTTAAAACAGACTATATTTTCCATACTATTGACCTTCGAAAAGCAGATAGAAAAAAAGTATATAACAATAAAGGGGCTTGAAAACACGGACAGTATTGTCGTTGAAGGTGATTCTGATCTTATACATCAGGTAATTTATAATCTTATTGAAAATGCTGTAAAATTTGTAAATTTTGAAGGAAAAATTTCATTTCATATCGAAAAATTTTATGATAGAGTCGTAGTTGGCATAAAAAACACAGGTCAAGGTATACCTAAATCTGAAATCGGGTTTGTATTCGATAGATTTTATAAAACCGATAAATCAAGAAGCCAAGATAAAAACGGCATGGGATTAGGTCTTTATATAGTCAAAACTATTATCAAACTTCACGGCGGCGATATTATAGTTAAGAGTATTGAAGGTGAATACTGTGAATTTATATTTTGGGTACCTATAAATAGTAAATTAATTTAAAATAACTTTATTTAGGAGGAAAACATTATGTACGATAATTATGAAAATGGGCCTGACCGCCCAGAAGACGAAAATATTAATCGCAAATGGGGAGATTTTTACAAGCCTAAAAATAAAAAATCCGAAGATTATAACGAAACAAATAATAATTTTTATTCATCCCAATATGGCGGTGATTTTAATCCATTTGGAACGCCACCACCACAGCCTAAAAAAGAACCGAACGGCACAAAATTGTTCTTGGGCATCATCATATCTTTACTGGCGACGGTTGTTATTGGTTTTAGTTTATATGGCGTGTATATGTCTTATAGCAACACCCCAGATAAATCTGCGCAGACTTCCGAAAAATCCGCAGAACAAGAAGAATCCAGTGAATCTTCGAAAGGCCCCGAGCTCACCATCATCGACAACAGCGAAAACGAAAGCGCCATGTCTGGCCAAGATATTTACAAAAAATGCGCCCCCAGCATCGTGCGAATTGATTGTTTTTCGCAAGACTCTGAACTTTTTTCTTCAGAAGTCGGAATGGGTTCTGGCATTATAATCAGCAAAGATGGTTATATCGTCACAAACGCACACGTTGTTACAGATAAAAATGGGAATCAACTTGATATAACAGTATCATTAGGTGAAAATGATGAACGTAAAGCAAAAATTATAGGTGTGGATCAGAAAACAGATTTAGCTTTGGTTAAAATGGAAGCAAAAAACCTCACGCCTGCAGAATTAGGCAATTCCGATCAAGCGCAAATCGGAGAAAGTGCCTTTATTATAGGAAATCCTTTGGCATTAGAAAAATCCATGACAAAGGGGATTATCTCCGGCTTAGACCGTTCTATTTCAAATTCAAATGCCATTGGTAGTTTGGTTAAATATATTCAAACCGATGCAGCTTTAAACCCTGGAAATTCAGGCGGCGGCCTTTTTAATGCCAAAGGCAAAGTTATAGGGATTATCGGTAGTAAGTTTACCAATCAAGCAGTTGACAATATGGGATTCGCAATTCCTATGAAAACTGTAAAAGAAGTAATCGATGACCTGATCGCCTTCGGCCACGTCAAAGGCAGACCGGCATTAGGCATAACAGTTAAAAATATAACACCCTATATGGCACAAACTAATAACATTCCAATGGGTGCTTATATACACAGCTTTAATGATAACTGCACTTTACCTGCCAATGGTGTGCGAGAAAAAGATATAATCACAAAAGTAAATGGCAAAGACACAGACACAGTGAATGCTCTACACGCCACATTGCGTGAATATAAGGTCGGAGATTCAGTCACTCTAACGATCTTCCGCCGGGCATCACAAATGAGTGGCCAAGAACGCAATACAACTTTTGAAGTGCAAGCTACTTTGGTTGAAGAATCCAAATAGTTTTATATAAATAGCCCGCTGTACTATATACGACCTCTGCTCTAAATCTAAAACTTTTTTTCTGAAAGCGGGATATTATAGACGTCAATTGCTCAATTCAATAAATTTAGTCTATTTTTCACAATATTTTTGATAATAATTTTCCATTTAAAAATATTGATTTTTCTTAACAAACATAATATAATTATATTATAGTATGGTTTTTAACTGAATAGGTTAATTTACTATTTATGTTAATTCTAAAAAACTTTTTTAAAATGAAAGGAAGTCGAATATACCAATGAAAAAATTCTCTATTTCCAAAAAAATTATAGCTCTTGGGCTTACCGGTGCTGTTGCCATCACCATGCTGGCGTTGGCTATGCTACCGTGTTTGCGCATTAAAGCGCAGGGTCCACATCAAGGTGCTATGGCAAAGGTCACTATCGAGAAGGAAGACCAGATGGCTGCCCGGATAGACATAAGTGGTGCAGCAGATGACGACGAGTTCACGCTGATGGCCTATTTGCTCTCCGGCGGTAACCGTCGTCAGCTGGTGAACGTGGTGGGAGCCGGGCAAAACGCTGTCGGTAGAACGATCAAAACAGACGGAACCGCAGCGAATGGGGGACGTACAGGCAACGGAAGCCTAGGTCTACGTCTTCCGGATCGAAGTGAGTACGAGTTCATAGTGGTGGGGTCCGACCATGCTACGAATGTGGCGGCCGACGCGAACGACACTGCAGCCGTGGAACGAATGTACGCAGAAAGCAACCCTACCACACTACCAGCAGGCACGGATGCAGCGGACCTCGCAGGTGATGGAGCGGTGCCGCTAATGTGGACCCTAGCAGCGGAAGACCCAATAGCCAGAGCGTACTTCCTGGGCGCAATAGAGGGGACATTCAACGTCGGGCAGGTGATACGCAACCCAGCAGCAGGTGCGAACCGTCTGCCCCAAGCGGCGCACGAACTCCACCAACACTACGTGAACACGCCGGACGTCAATACCTTCTACGCAACTGCAGCTAAAGACCTAATGATATGGGCGGGTGATGCTGCAAGAGACTACAACGATGAGGGGTACGATGTATGGAACGCCAATGGTGGGGAATTGGGGGGGGACTTACCGCGGCTAGCGGCGATGAATGAACACTCGCGAAACCACTACCTCCGTGCGGCGGCGGCGCCTAGATCAGCAATGGGCGCGGGCTTAGACAACAGGGGTGACGTGTACGATGGGCCCAGCCGCGGAGCCATTCCACGAGGAATGCTGGAACTTAGACCAGGAATCAGACATCTATGGGGCCATGAAAGCATCGGTACGCGAGTGAAAACACTGGCATCGTTTACTCTATCACCGCCAACAATCAGAGCAGAAGCAGCGACGGCGAGAAAGATCGGAGAACTCGTTCAGATCCAATGGTCGGTGAAAAGACTGACCCCAGAATCCCTCTATTTCAATGCGCGGGCAATCCTCACCCTTAGCCAGGAGGGGTCATCTTCGGGTAGAAGAGTGGTATTAAATGGAAATACACGAGGCGACAGAACTATTTTCACGTACTCACTAGCTGAAGAAGAAGCGCGGAACGTGGACGTGAAGCTAGCTTTGGCAAATGACGCATCAATCAATGCCTCGGTGCATATACCGGACATAGCACCGAGCCAAGCTGACGGAGTCCTGGATACCTCAATCTCCGCTGACGACACGCAAGAAAACGCACAAATTGAACAATCAGAAACAGCGCCGCTCGAGTATCAAGGGTTCGCTCGTATGCTGCTTGGTGATGGTACCTGGTTAGCGAAAGCGTGGGCAAAAGGAACCAATGTGACGTATCGTTTCTTTGCGATGAACTCGGCTGGTGAGCGAGAATACTTGTCTGACGAGAGCCATGATACGTCGACCGAATTCACCAGGAAAGGGACGTTTGTGCTCGGAGTGGAAATCAAATCCGCTGCTACAGGTCAAGAGGTAACCAAGGAATTTCAATCTCTAAGCTACTAATATCATATGGCTCTAATACGTTCACGTCGACTACTATCTCAGTGAGGGTTTTATGCTAAACAAACTAGTTCTCGATTGGATCAAAGAAATGGAATGCCTATTAGAGCCAGAGAGCATCATCTGGATTGATGGTTCCGAGGCACAGCTCGATAATCTCCGCAATACAGCTTGCAAAACAGGCGAGCTGGGGAGATTAAACCGAGAAAAACTTCCAAATTGTTATCTCCACAGAACCGCGGTAAATGATGTCGCAAGGGTGGAAGACCGAACATTTATCTGCACAAAACTTAAAAGCACTGCGGGTCCGACCAATAATTGGTTAGACCCGCAATCGGCATATAATATGCTATATGGCATCGCGAAAGGTTGCTACCGTGGCAAAATAATGTATGTAATCCCATACTCGATGGGCCCCATTGATTCACCTTACGCCAAAATTGGGATCGAGATTACCGATTCTATATATGTTGTGCTCAATATGGCTATCATGACACGTTTGGGAAGAGATGTTCTGCAAAAATTGGAAAATATCACAAATTTTGTTAAAGGTCTTCACTGTAGCTGTGAACTAGATGCACAAAAAAGATACATTTGCCATTTTCCAGAGGACAATGCTATTATCTCCGTAAATTCCGGATATGGCGGGAATGTGCTTTTGGGCAAAAAATGTTTCGCGCTAAGAATAGCTTCGTTCCTTGGACGCGCTGAAGGTTGGCTAGCAGAGCATATGTTAATTATTGGCATAAAAACACCTGCCGGAGAGGTTAAATATATCGCTGCGGCGTTCCCTTCGGCCTGCGGAAAAACAAATTTAGCCATGTTAACACTCCCAGAAATATATCAGCGCAAAGGATATGAAGTTTTTTGCGTTGGCGACGATATAGCTTGGATGCGAAAAGGCCAGGATGGTAGGCTTTGGGCGATTAATCCCGAAAACGGATTTTTCGGGGTCGCTCCTGGAACTAACAAAAAATCAAACCCTCATGCTCTGGCTTGCACTAAAAAAGATACCATCTTCACAAATGTGGTCCAAAATTTGGATGACAACACCGTTTGGTGGGAAGGCCTGGATGGAAAATCACCGGAAAATGCATTAAATTGGAAAGGTAAACCCTGGAATGGAAAAATGTCTATCGAAAAAGGTGCTCACCCCAACAGCAGGTTTACCTCTCCTGCAAAAAATTGCCCATCAATAAGCAAAGAGTTTGACTCCCCTTTAGGCGTTCCCATCTCCGCTATAATTTTTGGAGGTAGGCGCGCCCAAATAACCCCGTTAGTTTATGAAGCCAAAAATTGGAATCACGGGGTATTTATCGGTTCAATCATGGCTTCTGAAACCACTGCCGCTGCAGCCGGCAAAACAGGTATCGTAAGACGCGACCCCATGGCTATGTTGCCATTTTGCGGATATAATATCGGGGAATATTTTAACCACTGGATAGAAATTGGCAAATCGCTAGGCGAGAAGGCTCCAAAAATTTTTAATGTGAATTGGTTTCGGCAAGACCAACAAGGAAACTTTATCTGGCCAGGATTTGGCGAAAATTTTCGCGTTTTAGAGTGGATATTAAATAGGTGCAGCGGCACTATAAACGCCAAAGAAACCGCAATAGGTTATATTCCATTTGAAGATAGCATAAATATTGACGGCTTGCCTTTAAATTTAGAAAGTTTATCAAATATCTTAAAAGTTGATAAAAATTTATGGAAACACGAGGCGGAAAATATCGAGAAGTTTTATGCTAAATTTAGCGATACTCTACCAGCCGCTTTAAAATTGCAATTAAGCGCCTTGACTAGCGCTATTAAGGAATAATTAGAATAAAACACACAAATTTATAATATATTCACCAGAAATTTCTGAGTATTAAAAGAATGATATTCGGAAATTTTTGCATAAAAAACTAACCTGCAACTCAATATAATATATGCTTACATAGTAGCTTGGAATATTGCTGCAACAAAAATATGCTATAACGCCAATTTTTAAACTTGTACTTAAATCTAATAATAGAAAATTTAAGGTATTTTATCTATTTCATATTTAATTAAACAATTAAATTTGTAATTTTTTTAAGAAATCCTCTTGATAAATATTTTCAATTATACTAGAATTATTTTATAAACCATCTAAATTATAGATTACAGTAATTCTACACTTTTCTCGACATATTTATTCAAAATACTCTAATTTTAGAAAGGAATTTACATTATGAAAAAATTTTTATCATTACTTTTAACCGGAGCAGCACTGCTAACTCAAACACTTGCAGTTAAAGCTAACGGCAATTATTCTGTACGATGTCCAGGAGAATCTATCCGACTAACATTAAAGGACGGTTCAACGTGGACTAGAGTGCCAGCATATTTCTATTTAACAAACCGCCGCAATGAAAATCAGTCTCATTACTTATTTGCTACAGACAGCCTCTCCTGCCATATAACAAAAAGCTGGTACAGCTATGCCTTTAATGGCCCAAACGGCGCATCTGAAAGAGAATTAACTTTAGGATCACAACTGCCACCAGGCTTTTATTTTCTCCGTTTTGAAGGCCAGATCCGCCGAGCCGACGGTACTTACGGCTTGGAACAAGTTACTTTGGACATAATGGTACCGTTCGATTAAACTGCCAAGCATATCGAGGCGAAATTGCTTCACCAACTTTTAGACTGCTTATCACTAAAACCTCTATAACCGATATCTAAAAGGAATAATTTAATATAAGTGCCTTTTTAATTAAAAATCACTTCACAAGTCATAAATTTACACTTCTATCGGCATATTTATTTCAATTAAGCACATACTTTTTAGAAAGAAGGTTTAAATATGAGAAAAGTTTCATCACTATTTTTAGCCGGAACAGCGCTGTTTACACTCACATTTACAGTTAAAGCTGACAATTCCCTACGACTGGGCTCAGATAGAACAATTGAGCTAACCTTACCACGAGGTTCATCGAATACTGGAAGCATCTATGTGAGATTAATTGCCAATGCTACAGGCGAAAATTTAACCGACCGCTTACTTGCAGGTGACGGTACCAATTTGAAAAAAGTAGAGCCCTTTATTGCTAATAACACCTTTCTCGTATACCAGGTTAAAAGCAAATCAATCTCTTGTAATCCTAGAGTTATTATCGATCCTAGCGTCCCGCCGGGTCACTATGAACTCACTGCGAACACTACAATCGACCATTTTGGCGTGTGCTACGACGCAGAAAGTACCATTAAAATAGAAGTCTCAGTTGACTTACCTGCAGGCTAATCGATTTCATTAGACCTGCAGCCTTCTAAAAAGCTTAAAAGTTAAAACATTAATTTTCAAGCTGGCTTTTATCAAAATTTCTCTAACCGACACTCAAAAGCTGTTTATAAAATTTTTCGCTAAGTATTTTTAATTATAATAAAATAATTTTATAGACATCTATACACATAATTCAGAAAAGGATTTATATTATGAGAAAAATTTTGTCACTATTTTTAGCCGGAACAGCGCTGCTTACACTTATATTGACAGTTAAAGCCACAGATGATTTCACACGATTAGACCCAGATAGAGAAGTAAAAATACTACCGCCACAGAACGCAAAATTTGTGGACCCTATCTATGTGAGCTTAATTTTTGTTGATACTGATGAAGATTTTTCTGGCCATTCATCCGTAGGTAAATTTACCGCTTTAAATAGAATAAGTCGTCCTGACGGCGAGTTTTAATATCAAGTTACGGGCACGGACAGCCATGAGAGCCCTAGAGTTATTATTATTGATAACGCTACCCCGCCGGGTCGCTACAAACTCACTACGCACACTATGATCAAATATTTGGATTTGTACTATCCTTCGGAAAATATCATTAAAATAGAAGTCACGGATGGCACTTAATCAAAGTATGTGAGAGCAAATCACTCACTTTTTTTCAGCAACATTTTTGATATTTTACCACAAGAAAGCTAGTTTTTTAGTTAAATAGTGAGAAAATTTAACATTTTAATAAGAAATTCTTAAAATCGCTTTTGATGCATTGCAGCGGAGGCGATTTTTGATATTCGCCGTCTTAAAAATTTGCAGTAAAATTATAATAAAATTTGTATACATCATTTCACACACTAAAATTTAATTATACTTAAAAACGCAATATTCTTGGACTGCACGCAAAGCAAATTTACGCCGATATTTGTTTTTGATATATTACTTTTTTAGTTTGGTATATGCTTGAAGTTTTCTTACATTTTAGTTAAAATATAATAATGTGAGGTTATATTTTTCAAAAAGTGAGTAATTAAAATAGGAGGAAAAAATGGTAGATTTTACCGGTGCTTCGTGCCCTATATGTGAAAATATATTCAATGAATTAGATGACATTGTAGTTTGTCCAAAATGTGGTACTCCTTGCCACCGCAGCTGTTATTTAGAAAAAGGGAGTTGCATACATGAAAAAAAACATGAAGAAAACTTCATATGGCGTGCATCTTCTAAAGTTCACGACAACCAAAAATTGTTGGAAGAAAAAATTTGCCCAATTTGCTTTAGCAAAAATGCTAGTGATGCCGTCACTTGCAGTCGCTGTGAGGCTACTATCTCAGAAAAAACACAAGTACAAAATAACAAAGCCGAAGAAGAAAATTTTAATGAAGATAATCTTACCAACTTTTTAACTCACAATTTTTTCTTAACCGACCCCCTCGGCAACGTAGATCCAGAAGAAATAATAGAAGGAATTGCAGCTAAAGATATCGCAAAATATGTGCAAAACAGCACTAATTATTACATTCCTATCTTTAAAAGCGTCGGTGAAAAAAATAAAAGCAAATTCAATTTTTCGGCATTTTTATTTTCAGGAGCTTGGTTTTTTTATAGAAAACAGTATAAGCTAGGAAGTATTTTTGCTTTAATTACACTTTTATTACTTATCTTCATTGATTTAATGTATTATTTTTATACATCTGATATAAAAGAAAAAATATTCAAATCTTTAGACATTTCCTCATCTATGTTTTTAACTCCAAGTCAACATATCGAGCTTACAAAAAAACTTCTTACTCTTCCACTTCACGAAATTACACTTTATATCTTACCAGATATCTTCCAGCTTCTAATATTTATCTTGATGATAATTTGTGGATCTATCGGAAATAGACAATATATGAAAAATTGCTTAGAACAAATAAATAAAATTAAGTCGCAATCTAAATCAGAAAATGAATATAATCGAAACTTAGCACAAAATGGGGGAATCGATCACCCGATGATGTGGTGCTGCTTAGCCTGTTTTCTTATTTTACTCATTTTTCCGTTTTAAACAATAAATTTTCAGCAAAAATTTTTCATCTGCTAAAATCTATGGCTTAGATGGAGTGGTCAAAGTGAAATTACTCGCGCTTGATGGAAATAGCATTTTGAATCGCGCGTTTTACGGTATAAATATTTTGACAAATAAAAACGGGCAATACACAAATGCGATACACGGATTTATTATGATGCTCAACAAACTGACGCATGAAACAACTCCAGACGCTATTGCTATCGCATTTGATATGCGCACACCGACGTTTCGCCACAAAGCTTTTAAAGGGTATAAAGCCGGTAGAAAAGGAATGCCCTCAGAGCTCGCTTGTCAATTACCCGTCTTAAAAGAACTTTTGGAGTATTTAGGTTATGCGATGGTCGAGTGCGAAGGATTTGAAGCCGATGATATACTCGGAACGCTGGCAAAATCTTGCGAAAAAGGAGGGCATACTTGCATAATAGCAACTGGAGATAGAGATAGCTTGCAGCTTGTTTCAAATTTAGTGTCTGTGCGCATAACAACAACAAAATGCGGAAAACCTAGCGTCACGCTATACGACGAAAAAAAAGTTATAGAGGAACACGGCGTCACTCCAAAACAATTAGTGGATATTAAAGCTCTTCAAGGTGATACCTCAGACAACATTCCAGGAGTTGTTGGTGTTGGCAAAAAAAATGCGTTGATGTTGATTCAAAAATATGGCAGTTTGGATGCCGTTTATGATGATATTGAATCTCACAACATTAAACTTAGTATAAAAAGTAAGATAATAGAAGGTAAAGACAGCGCTTACATGAGCTATAAGCTCGGCAAAATATGCCGCAGTGTGCCAATTGAGCGCGACATTCAAAAATATGTTCCTAAAAAAATCAACTTCAAAAAAGCGATGAAATTGATGTCTAAATTGGAACTTTTTCATTTAATAAAGTTGCTCAGAGACGAGGAAATACTTTCTAGAGAAAAAAGTGCTGATTTAAATGACGAAAATTTAAAAATTATCTATGAGGACGATTTTGAAAAAATTAAATTACTTCTACTAGACAGAAAAAAAGCAGATTTTACCATATTTTATGAAGGAGAAAAAATAACTATAATTTCGTTTATTATCGATAAATCCATCATATTGGTGAAGGAAAGGTTATGGTTTGATCTTTTTTTAAAAGAGATTCTCGAAGATGAAAGCATAGAAAAACGTACCCATGGTTTAAAACAGTTGTTTCACGTGGCTCAAAATTACAGCATAACACCCAAAAATATTGTGTTTGATACCATGCTAGCTGCATATCTACTAAACTCTTCTTCAAAAAATTACGATTTAGAACGCCTATATACCGAATACGGAGATGGCGAACCTATTCGTCCGATAACCCTTTGGAATGCTGAACTTTTAGCTGCAAAGCAAACTAAAGAATTTTTCAAAATATTAGATAGCTTATCAAAAAAAATCGATGAAAATAATCAAACTTTTCTATTAAATGAGATAGAAATACCTCTAGCAGGCGTTTTAAGCGATATGGAACGCACTGGTTTCACAGTTGATAAGGCCGGAATAAGTGAATATGGGGAATTGTTGTATAAAAGTATTTGTAATTTAGAAAAAGAAATTTACGAATCAATAGGCTACGAATTCAACATTCGCTCGCCAAAACAGCTCGGCGACGCGTTATTTAAATCTTTAGAACTACCGCACAGCAAAGAAACACAGCGCGGATACTCAACAAGTGCAGATGTGCTAGAAAAACTACGTTTTATGCACCCAGTTGTGGAAAAAATACTCGAATTCAGAACGATATCTAAAATAAAATCAACTTACTGCGACGGAATGCTAAAAGTTGTCCAAAGTGATGGGCGTATACACACAAAATTCAACCAAACAGAAGCAAGAACCGGAAGATTAAGCTCCATGGAGCCCAATTTACAAAATATTCCCGTTAAAACCGAGCTCGGCAAAGAGTTGCGGAAATTTTTACGCGCTAGAGAGGGCTGGCTGCTCATTGATGCCGATTACTCTCAAATTGAATTGCGAATTTTAGCCGATATGGCTAACGATAAAAATATGTTAGCTTCATTCCAAAAAGGCGAAGATATACACTCAATCACCGCTTCAGAAATATTTCATATCCCTCTTTCAATGGTTACCTCTGTTATGCGCAATCGGGCAAAAGCTGTTAATTTTGGGATTATTTACGGCATGGGTCCATTCTCACTCGCAAAAGAGATAGGCGTTAACCGTAAGGAAGCTAATGATTATATAAATAAATATTTTGCACATTATTCCGATGTAAAGAATTATATAGATAACACCTTAAAATTTGCAAAAGAACACGGCTACGTGGAGACAAAATTCGGGCGTAGGCGCTATATCCCGGAAATTCTCTCCACAAATTTCAATTTACGCTCTTTCGGTGAGCGGGTCGCAATGAACATGCCAATTCAAGGAACCGCCGCCGATATAATAAAAATCGCCATGATACGCGTTAAAAACCGCATAGATAAAGAAAATTTAAATGCAAAGTTGATTTTGCAAGTTCACGATGAGCTAATCGTTGAAGCGCCCGTTTGTGAAGCCGATAAAATAGCGCAGCTGCTAGAAAACGAAATGAAGGCAGCAGCCAAATTAAAAGTCGATCTCGTCGCAAAAGCGGCGATTGGCAAAACATGGTATGATGTCAAACACTGATATTATATTAAATAAAATAGAAATTGTAAATATGGCTAAAAAACACCTGCGCTTCTTGACACATCTAGAACGCATGTGTTTTTCTTTGCCATGGTCTTTTTCAAGTCTAGAAGCAGAGCTTAAAAAAGAGAAATCGATTTTCCTAGTTGCGCTAAAAGATGCAATTTTCATAAAAAATATCCCATCTATACCTGATTATTGCTTTTTACCTCAAGACAACAAAATTATTACAGGATATATAGGCATGCAAACCGTTTGTGACGAGGGATACATAACTAACCTTGCCGTATTCCCTCTTTTTAGAAAGCACGGCATTGGCAAAAAATTATTGAGAGCTATTCTAAACAAGGCGAAAGAACAGCATTTGAAATTTGTCTCTTTAGAGGTTCGGATTTCAAACACATCTGCCATCCATCTTTATAAATCTGAAGGCTTTGTGACTTTAGGAAAAAGAAAGAAATTTTATACCGCCCCATACGAAGATGCATTAATCATGACAAATTATATTAATTATACTAAATTTTTATCATAAGATTGGTTTTTATTTGCAATTTTATATTGACATACAACAAAATATGCCATATAATTTAATTATAAATATATTTAAATAATAAAATTAAGTTAAATATATTTTATAAATGGTAGCATATTATCCTTTTATCACACATCTCAATCTTTTGTACTCAATGCCAAAATTGATTAAATATTCAACTACCATTTCTAAAATTCATTTTATCTCAATTAATTCTCAATCTTCCTCAATAAATTACCTATTATTGCCATTAAATCTCTTAAGTTAATTAATAATTTTCGTTACCTATTGACAGATTAATAACTTAAGTTATATAATAAATATATAAAAATATTAAAAGGAGTGGTTTTAATGTTAAAACGTGTAAAGACTTCAACCGCGATCTGCATCCAATCTGTGGCGATACTACTGTCGATCGGCTCGCTGATACCAGGCATACCCGAAATGCGCGTGCAGGCTTACGGGCACGGGTCAATTGAATACGTAAGCATAGAACATAGACCAAACTGCACCGTAACAGAAAGTAATACGGAATATCGCTACTATACTACCGTTCCAATAGGATGGTGGAGTCGTAGTAAACAAAACTACTGCACTGAATCTGACCCCGAATGTTCACACTCCCTGTGGATAACGAAGAGCCCATTTTTCTTACCGAGAGATGGCTACGGGAAAATACCTCTACTAGAACCCTTCCCTGAAGCGATACGACATAGCGACATACCAAACATGATAAACAGACTACACGGATTAATGCCAGCTGCAAGTGGCTACGTAATATATCAGAGCCGGCACGTAGTGGCGACGGACGCCTGGGAAGGGAGCAATGAATGGCCCTGGCCACCAAAAATCAGTAAACCTTTAGAAACGGATAACGGACTGCCGCGATACTTCATATTAAGCGACCAAGAAGTACAGAAATTTCTGTCAACGAACGAAGAT
The DNA here is from genome assembly GCA_031266365.1 of Oscillospiraceae bacterium. Taxonomy (GTDB): domain Bacteria; phylum Bacillota; class Clostridia; order Oscillospirales; family Acutalibacteraceae; genus JAISBE01. Next base: position 173,412 of record JAISBE010000003.1, on the reverse strand, counting down.
AAGTTCACTGGAATAGTAGAGGGGACTGGCACACTGCCCGCGTTCGATAGATTGGATACACAAAATTGCGACACGCTGTTGCGAAGCAGATCACGATGCCACCCTAATGACTTCGGGACCTACATGGACACGCACGGAACACGACGACCATGTCACCTGGGAAAGGGGCTATCAGATCCCAAGGCCGGAACTCGCTTACACTTCAACATCGCTTGCTGGATGACTAATTGGTAAAGATCCTTGTGTCGATGACGGCGCAAAACAAAATCGCGTAATCATCCATGTTACACTGCCGACACCTAATAAGTAATCTCGTACACTCGCACAACTTTAAAATGTGACTACATCTGTAAAATGACACAATCATTACGCGCTTTTGCTTTATCACGTAAAATAAACAAAATTTATAACACTTTATCTGCCGGGGCACCGCTCATGAGTTCGGCGGTGCTCGAAACTTTCGGAAACGCGATTGTATCCCGAATGCTTCCACTTTTAGTCAGCAGCATAACAAGCCTATCAAGCCCAAAGGCAAATCCACCGTGAGGCGGTGCGCCGTATTTTAAAGCTTCTATCAAAAAGCCAAAGCTTTCACGAGCGCATTCCTGCGAAATTTCCAAAGCTTTAAAAATTTGCTGCTGCAGTGCCGGATCGTGTATTCGGATGGACCCGCCCCCCACTTCATTTCCGTTTAAAACTAAGTCGTATGCCATCGCACACACCTTTTCGGGGTGACTTTCCAAATATTGTATATCACATTCTTTTGGCATGGTAAATGGATGATGCTGTGCAACATAACGTCCCTCTTCTTTGCTAAACTCGAACAGTGGAAAATCGTAAACCCAGAGCAAATTTGGCTTAGAATCGTCGATCAAACTTAACTTTTTCGCTATTTCTAATCGCAGCGCTCCCAAGCTTTGCAACACCGTTTCACGTGAAACATTTGCAATTAAAAAGAGTAAATCTCCATTTTTTAGGTTTGTTTTTTCGCGAATTGACAGCACCGTTTCCTCTGATAAAGATTTTTCATACGAAGAGCTCGCATTGCCATCTTCGTTCAATTTGGTCCATGCAAGACCGCTCGCCCCGTAATCTTTTATCCAATCACCCAGTTTGTCAATCTCTTTTCGAGAAATTTTAGATGCCCCTCTCGGCACATTGATAGCACCAACGCTTCCCCCTGAATTTACGGCATCCGCAAAAACGCGAAAGTTTGTATTTTTCAAAAGATCTGTTAAGTCAATCAGCTCTAATTGAAACCTCATATCCGGCTTATCAGAGCCAAAGCGTCTCATGCTTTCTTCATATGTAATCCGCGGCAAAGGTAAAGGCACTTCAAAGTTCAGCAAGTTTTTATAAATCTTATATATAAGCCCTTCAACCATCTTCATAATATCTTCGCTATCCACAAACGACATCTCGAAATCTATTTGAGTGAATTCTGGCTGCCGATCGGCGCGCAAATCCTCATCGCGAAAGCATTTTGCAATTTGCATATATCGATCAAACCCAGCCATCATGATGAGCTGTTTGTAAATTTGCGGCGATTGTGGTAGAGCAAAAAATTTTCCTGGAAATATTCTCGATGGAACAAGATAATCCCTTGCACCCTCTGGTGTCGATTTTATCAACAATGGGGTTTCTATTTCAATGAAACCGTGTTTATCAAGATATTCTCTCGCCATCTTAATTATTTGGGATCTCGCAACGATTTTTTCCTGCACGCTTTTTCTTCTAAGATCTAAATATCTGTATTTTAAACGCAATTCTTCTTTAACTTTCGCCTCATCTAAAATCTCAAATGGTGTGATATCCGATTTCGAAAAGATGTGCAAAGTGTTCACGAAAATTTCTATATTTCCTGTTGGAATTTGCGGATTTTTCGACGAGCGCTCTCTCACCACTCCCTTTGCAGCGATCACAAACTCACTTCGTAAACTATATGCTTTATTAAAAATTTCTCTATCGGATCCTTCGTCAAAAGCCAACTGCACAATACCGCTCCTATCCCTGAGATCGATAAATATCAATTGGCCAAGGTCTCTCTGGCGCTGAACCCAACCGCACACAACAACTTCGTTGCCCACACAATCTTCAAGAACTTGACCGCAGTAATGGGTTCTTTTAAGGCAAAAATTTTGATTTTCCATGTTGATACCCCTTTTCTTGAGAAATTCATATATTTGCGTTGTTTAAAATTAGCGTTTCACGTGAAACACAAATAAAAACTTTGCTGAGAATTTGCAGTTACATTACAAACCGCTATTTTAAATTTAGTTTTTATATTGCAATATATTGGCCATTTTTTTATAATTTCTATTAGCTATTATACCACGATATTGTTTAAAAGTAAACCTTTACATTTTTGTAATATATAAAAGGAACACAAAACAAATATTTATCAATCAGCAAATTATTGTGATAACTATACTCCAATTTTTAGCTTTTGTCCACAATATGCCTCTATCGTTTATTGAAATATATATATTTTCTTTAATTATAGCTTAAATTCATAATAATCAACAAATTTAAAAGCTTGACAAAACTCGCAAATTGCTTTATTCTAAAAAATAGAGAGGATAAACTCAAATGAAAAAATAATCGAGAGTGCTTGAAATAAAGCTGTTGTTATCCGTTTTTGATAATTATCTTCAAGAATTCGCACACACTGCTTGCCTTTCACTTTTGAATAATTTTTTTTGTTTTAGTCTTGATTGAAAAAAGATGGCCTTCTCCATTTTGTGCAGAGAAGGCTAATTTTAATGTGTTATAACAGCTTCATAAAACTTATCCTTAAAAAAGCTAGGTATATTTTATCAATTTACGATTTTATATTCGCACAAGGAGGCAGTAAAAGTGCAAAAAATTATAGGAAAAACACCATTTAACGGGACAGAAGATCAAAAAAAACGCTTGCAGGAAGCCATCGAAAAACATAAATCAGACCCAGGCGCACTGATGCCAATTCTTCATAAAGCCCAGGAAATATACGGTTATCTGCCGATAGAAGTGCAATCAATTATAGCTGAGGGCCTCGAGTTATCTTTGGAGGATGTCTATAAAGTAACCACGTTTTACTCTCAGTTTTCGTTGGCACCAAAAGGCAAATACGAAATTTCAATATGTTTAGGCACAGCTTGCTATGTTAAAGGCTCCGGTGAAATTGCCGACAAAATAAGCTCAATTTTGGGAATAAAACCAGAAGAATGCACAGAAGACGGTAAATTTTCGTTGACGGCTTGTCGCTGCATTGGTGCATGTGGATTGGCACCTGTTATCACAATAAATAAAGATGTTTACGGGCGGCTAACCCCAGATGATATCGAAGGAATACTCGCAAAATATGCTTAAAAATTGCTATTTAAGGGTATTTATATCACTTAATTGCAAAATTTTCATTGATTTTAAAATTGAAAAAATGAGGTGTTCATGTGAAATCTTTAGATGAACTACACGATATTTATGATAAATTAAAGAACTACATATCCATTAGAACAGGTAATAATTCTTCTGCATTAAATCAGCGACATGTGTTGGTTTGCGGCGGTACGGGATGTACGTCATCAAATAGCGAAAAAATTATCCAAGCGCTAAATAGAGAAATTGCCATCAATAAAATCGAAAAAGAGGTCAAGGTCATCAAAACTGGCTGCTTCGGTCTTTGTGCACTCGGCCCTATCATGATAGTATATCCAGAAGGCTGCTTTTATAGTATGGTTACATTGGAAGATATTCCTGAAATCGTACAAAAACATTTCTTACAAGGAAAAGTGGTAAAAAAATTACTATATCAAGAAACGGTCGACGGCGACACAATAAAATCTTTGCAAAGCACCCCGTTTTATGCCAAGCAACAAAGGGTAGCACTTCGCAACTGCGGCGTGATAGATCCGGAATGCATCGACGAGTATATTGCGGTAAATGGCTATAAAGCGCTTGAAAAAGTTTTAACGCAAACGTCCCCCGATCAAGTGATAAAGTTGGTGAGCGATGCCGGGTTGCGCGGTCGCGGTGGAGGCGGCTTTCCAACAGGATTTAAATGGAAATTGGCAGCAGCGAATCAGGCTGATCAAAAATATGTGTGCTGCAACGCCGATGAAGGCGATCCCGGTGCATTTATGGATCGCTCTGTGCTGGAAGGCGATCCACACACAGTGCTAGAAGCCATGGCAATTGCAGGATTTGCAATTGGGGCGTCCAAAGGTTATATATATATTCGCGCAGAATACCCCATTGCAGTGAAAAGACTAAAAATCGCAATCGATCAAGCAAGAGAATATGGCATTTTAGGCAAAAATATATTCAAAAAAGGCTTCAATTTTGATATTGACATTCGTTTGGGAGCAGGGGCATTCGTCTGCGGAGAAGAAACTGCGTTAATAACATCAATCGAGGGACATCGAGGTGAGCCCAAACCGCGCCCCCCCTACCCTGCTGTTAAAGGGCTATTCGGCAAACCAACAATTTTAAATAATGTGGAAACTTACGCAAACATCCCACCCATCATACTAAACGGTTCAGAATGGTTCAGCTCAATCGGCACTGAAAAATCAAAAGGGACTAAAGTTTTTGCACTCGGTGGAAAAATCAACCATACAGGGCTTGTTGAAGTCCCCATGGGTACCACATTGCGCGAAATTGTGGATGAAATAGGCGGCGGCGTGCCAAATGGTAAAAGCTTCAAAGCTGCTCAAACGGGAGGGCCTTCTGGCGGATGCATACCCGCTTCCTACTTCGATATTCCAATTGATTACGATAACCTTATAGAAATAGGCTCAATGATGGGTTCAGGTGGACTAATCGTTATGGATGAATCGACCTGTATGGTCGATATTGCAAAATTTTTCTTAGAGTTCACTGTGGATGAATCGTGCGGTAAATGCACACCGTGCCGTGAAGGAACAAAAAGATTGCTTGAAATTCTAAACAAGATAACTGAAGGGATCGCAACAATAGAAGATATTTCTAAGCTGGAAAGTTTATGTAAATACATGAAACAAACCGCCCTCTGTGGCCTAGGACAGACTGCACCAAACCCTGTTTTATCCACTTTAAGATATTTTCGCGATGAGTACGAAGCTCACATTAAAGACCACAAATGCTCCGCCGGCGTATGCAAGGCACTGCTGCAATACAAAATTCTACCAGAAAAATGCAAAGGTTGTACGCTTTGTGCCAGAAACTGTCCGGCCGGGGCTATATCAGGAAAAGTTAAAGAAATTCATATTATCGATCAACAAAAGTGTATAAAATGCGGTGTATGCTGCAGTAAATGCAAATTTAATGCCATTATAAAGGGCTAAATTTGCTTTTTGAGCGAACAAACTTTAAGTTTAAATATTAATAATTATTTAAAATAATTGAGAATATTGCAAAAAGAGTTATAATATGATCATGGAGGAGATGATTTGGATACCCAAAATAATGTGAAAGCAAATGTTGTGTAAAGATGCCACAATCACAACAGACAGGGGTATAAATGCAAAAATTTGCGATCGGCAAATTTACGCAAGCTGAAGATAAAAGCACCACAAAATGTGCCTTTCTGCTATATCTTTACGCAGTTAGACTTTCCAATAAACGCCAACGTCTGAATGCTGAGGGTAAACTATCAAATGTTTTGTATTGGTACGCTATTTTGCCCTTAAATTCTATGAAATCCCACTCCACAAAGTGATGTTGCAGTCAAATTTGACAAAATGTGGCATTTTCTCAAGTTCAAAAACTAAAGTATGGCTCTTGAAGGTGCATCGCCGCACTATAGATAAACTGTTCAATTCAATTGGGAACGCGAAGACCGAAGCGCCGAAACTCTTAAAGATGATGCTCGACCGGCTTTATATTCAAATCTTCTTTGCTGACCATTGAAAAGCGCACGCCAACCTGATTTCAGCAGAGTTTTTGGTTCAGGGCAAGGCCAAAACTCATGGCATTGAGCGCAATAATTTTCAGTTGTTTGCAATCCTTTCTGAAGCACTCTTAAACAATTTATTTGAATTTTACCCCTATTAATGCTAAATTTATTTAGTGATTATTATAAAATTTTGAAAAAGGAGATAATTATGGAAACAGTTCAAATTAAAATAAATGGAATTGACTATGAAGTTCCCCAAAATTCCACAATACTTGAAGCAGCTAGATACGCTGGCATTCACATCCCCACCCTTTGCTATCTCAAAGACATCAATGAGATCGGTGCTTGCCGGATCTGCGTTGTTGAAGTGAAGGGTGCGCGTTCACTGGTCGCTTCCTGTGTTTATCCGGTCTCCGCCGGTATGGAAATTCAAACTAACACAGAATTGGTCCAAAGTTCACGTAAAACAACATTGCAACTCTTGCTGGCTAGCCACGACCGCCGATGCCTATCGTGCGCCAGGAGCGGTTCTTGTGAATTGCAATCTCTGTGCAACGAACTCGGTGTTAGCGAAGAAAACACCTTTGATGGCGCCAAACTTAAGCACGGTTTAGATAACTCTACGCTTCACATGGTGCGCGATAATAACAAATGTATCCTCTGCAGGAGATGTGTCGGTGCATGTGAAAATCAGTATGTATCAGTGATAGGCTCGAACGATAGAGGTTTCGATACTCACATCGGTTGCGCTTTTGAGCAATCACTAGAAAAAGTGCCTTGCGTTTCTTGCGGTCAGTGTATTGTTAGCTGCCCTACTGGCGCTTTGATGGACAACGATCACTGTGACGACGTTATGAGCGCAATTTCTAATCCAGACAAATACGTGATCGTCCATACTGCTCCAGCTGTGCGTGCAACTTTAGGAGAATGTTTCGGAATGCCACCCGGAACAAATGTTAAAGGTAAAATGGTCAATGCACTGCGCAAATTAGGTTTTGATAAGGTGTTTGACACAGACTTTGGCGCGGATTTAACCATCATGGAAGAGGCAGCAGAGCTGATACATCGCATAACAAATGGCGGTACTCTGCCTATGATAACTTCATGCTCACCGGGATGGATTAAATTTTGCGAATATTATTTCCCCAACTTTTTGCCCAATATTTCTAGTTGCAAATCACCTCAGCAAATGATGGGTGCCATTTTAAAAACGTGGTATGCAAGTAAAATGAATATTGATCCCAACAGAATTGTTGTGGTCAGCGTGATGCCGTGTACAGCCAAAAAATTTGAGATAAAGCGCGATCATCAATGCGCTGCCGGTGTAGCCGATACCGATTATGTTTTAACAACCCGAGAGGTAGCAAAACTTATAAAGCGCGCAGGGATAGATTTTGTTTCGCTAAATGATGAAAATTTCGATTCAATATTGGGGGTATCAACGGGTGCAGCTGCAATCTTTGGCGCAACTGGAGGAGTAATGGAGGCAGCACTTCGCACCGCTTCAGATATGCTTAGTGAAACATCGCAAAAAGAAATTGAGTACAAAGAGGTTAGAGGGATCGAAAATATAAAAGAAGCGACCTATGAGATATCTGGATTAACGCTGAATGTTGCCGTGGTGAGCGGACTAAAAAACTCCGCGGCACTGCTTGAACGAGTGAAAAGAAAAGAAGTAAATTATCACTTTATAGAGATCATGTGCTGCCCAGGCGGCTGTGTTAACGGAGGAGGACAGCCATTGCAGCCAGCGAGGGTTAGAAATTACGAAAATTTGAGCGAAATACGCGCAAAAACGCTATACGCAGAGGATAAATCCTTACCTCTCCGTAAATCGCATGAAAATCCAAGCATAAAATTAATCTACGACGAATATTTTAAAACCCCTGGTAGCGAAATATCACACAAAATCTTACACACCAAATATAAAATTAGAGATAAATTTTAAAAAATCAAACTGATGCAGCCTGAATTTACTGCATATTGGGGGATTTTAGTTGAAATTTTTGTTTTTTTCCTGCCGTTAGCATACTGCTTCACAGAACTTAATAAAGCAAAAGGCGTGTCTTCTATTATTAATTAGCTTTCGATACACATTATTTTGAAGAAACTGTAAGTGCATTTCTACAGTTGTTAAGGAAAAGGGATATCCATTTTCCTTAACAACTATTGATATCCCTGTAGTATCGGCTGATAGATCACCAGTTTACTCGCGATGTTTAGTATCTGAGTAAGCCTATTGGTCGAGTCTTTATATTACGTTAGAATTTGTTCCTTAAATAACATTTTTTCATAAAATTTGGTAAATATTCCCTAATTATTACAGCTGTTTAGTGAATAATATTTCATTTATCATAGTTCAGTTAAACAATATGCGGTAAAAATGCTGCGTTAAAATTATTCATTTTTACAGGTTAACTAAGTTTTTTAACTATACATTATCGCAAGCTAACATTAATGCGAAAAGATATTTAAAGCAGATTTCATATATTTGTTCTCGACCATTTCGCAAGGTTGGTTAGTCGTTGGGGTTAATCATTAGTACCAGCATTTTGTTGAGTGCAAAGACAAAGCTAGAGTGTCGGGAATATTGCAACCGGAAATACAGCACTGGTACTTAACGTCCGGATCATTGTTGATGAGCCGAATTTTTCCTATCTTCACGGCATGTGATATGATATCAGCCTCGCTTAAACGGGGGCCATCCCAACCGCCGGAGATTGCTTGTAGCTCTTGTTCATCCAATTGTTGTGGAGTGGTGGAAGCATTCATGTAATTTGTGTTTTTCATATATATTTCTCCTTTAATTTATAGTAAATTTTTATCAATTCACTGTTGTTTGCTATTGTGCGTTTGAAAATAAATTTAGGTTTAATTGAACATATTCTTTATTATATTATATGTAGTATTTTATTGTGCGTTAATATAAATTTGAAATTATATTATCGTGGATTGATAATTTTTATTCTTTTTAAATGCGAATGCATAAACTAGTGTGAAGTGTTCTGATATGCCGATTGGCGGTGAAAAATGAGCACCTACACCCTTAGATCCCCTGAACAACCAGCGTTAAGGTTATCTTACAAATCAAAAAGCCGAAAACGCACTAATATTACACCGTGCAGGGGTGATAACTAACATCATCGGCAATGGACAAATAACGGGGTACTTCTGTCGAACCTGTGTGAACGGCGAGATTACCCCTGGATGCAACGGTTGGTGGCCGCAGATAACGAAGACAGAACTACACTTTGTGAAAGTCCATGGGTGAAGCTTATTTAGTATTAAACTAAGCCCAACCGCAATAAGCGCGCATAGTCGACTCTTTTGCTTAAAGCATGCTATATAAGCTCTATTTTTTCTGCAAATGATAATCAGTAAAACCATACAAAATAACTGATGCACTTTTTCGACAACTTGGCATTGCTGGCAATTATATCAGTATAATCGGTTAAATTTCAGCAAATTATTGGCATGCATATTATAAAAAACAAAATTTTTCAATAAATTTTAAAAATTGTCTTGCAATATTTCAAAATATGGTATATAATAAAAGAGTGGTAGTTAGTAGCAGGTTTTTTAAAAGAGTGTGGCCCTGGGCCCGCTCTTTTGTTTGCATTGAGGTGAAAATTAAATTGAAAAATAAACAGCAAGAAAAAGAATTTTTATTTATAGATGAATCGCGTCCCTCCTCCTCGATAAAAAATGTTATAAGCGATCAAAAAATCACAAAAGATCAAAAATCACAGGAAAGATCAATCTCTTTAGAAGTATCAGCTTTAGTTAAGCCTATCGCAAAAAAACTCGGCCTCGATATTTGGGACATCTGTTTTTCTAAAGAAGGCCAAGAATGGTATCTTAGAATATTCGTAGAGAAACCCGAAGGTGTTTCAATAAAAGACTGTGAAACTTTAAGTTATGCTATTGAAGCCCCTATCGACGGATTAAATTTAATACAGCAAAATTACCACCTAGAGGTTTCTTCTCCAGGACTTGAGCGCGAACTAATAAAACCGGAACACTTTCATCAATCTATGGGAAGTCAAATAAAAATTTGTTTAACTCACCCCCTTGAAAATGGCAAACAAGAAGTCAAAGGGGCATTATCATCTTTTGACGAAAATGATATAACTTTAAAACAGGGCAAAAAATTTCTAAAAATTTCAAAAAAAGACGTCGCTTGTGTAAAACTGGATGACTTTAATCTTTAAATATTTTTACTTACTTTTTTAGATTATCAAAAATATTTGCTATAATTTATCTGATACGGAGGAATTCTCAGAATGAGTAATGAACTATTCACTGCTCTTGCATCTTTAGAAAAAGAAAAGGGTATACCAATCGATTTTACGCTAAAAAAAATAGAAAAATCAATAATAACCGCCTGCAAGAGCAGCTATGGAAACGAAGACGCTTCTTTGCTTGTTAATCCCGAAAAAGGAGAGTTCGAAGTATTTTTAAAAAAACTTGTTGTTGAAGAAGTTAACGATACTGGAAAGCAAATTTTACTTCAAGAAGCGCTGTCTATCGACCCTAACATCACTCTCGGCGAAATTCTTTCGATTAAGCTTGACACAAAAAAATTCGGTCGCATAGCTGCTCAAACTGCCAGAAATATCATCAGGCAAGGCATTAGAGATGGTGAACGCGAACAGTCGCTCAAAGAATTTCAAGCTCGCAGACATGAAATTGTCAGCGCTATCATAGAAAATATTGAGTTTTCTACCGGAGCTGTCACCGTAAAGATAGGCAAAGCTGAAGCAACTCTTGTTAAAAATGAGCAAATCGGCACAGAAAAATTCCGTGAAGGCAGTTATGTAAAAGTTTATATCGTTGATGTGCTAGAAACAGATAAAGGCCCTAAGGCCATTATTTCTCGCACTCATCCAGATTTTATAAAAAAATTATTCGAAACGGAAGTCCCGGAAATTCACGACGGCACTATTGAAATAAAAGCAATTGCCCGTGAGGCAGGTAAACGCACTAAAATGGCTGTAAAAAGTAACAACCCTCAGGTCGATCCCATAGGTTCGTGCATAGGTCCTCGCGGTGCTAGGGTCAACACAGTGATAGAAGAACTCGGCGGAGAGAAGATTGACATAATCGAATTTAACGAAGATGAGATAAAATTTATCACTTCTTCCATCGCACCTGCTGAGGTACTTCGAGTGGAGCTAGATTCATCCACTCCTAGAGTTTGCCATGTTACAGTGCCCAACGATAACTTATCTCTAGCAATAGGAAACAAAGGGCAAAATGCCCGACTCGCTGCAAAACTCACAGGATGGAAAATAGATATCCGTCCTGAAACTCCGCAATAGTGCGGTCTACTATAATGCTAATTAAATTTTTTGATATATTTATCATGTTTTAATAATACTAAATACAATTTCGCGTGCAATACTTGTCCTACGCATTTACAAAATGTAAATACATGATCAATAAAGGGGAAAAATATGCTTCAAAAACGCATTCCAATTAGAATGTGCACAGGCTGTCGGAAAAGGAAACCAAAATCTGAGCTCATAAGGATAGTAAAAGCTAAATCATCGTCAAACTTTAAATTTTGCTATACTGAACAAACTAATTTTCCCTCCTCCGACCCCTTAATATTTATCGATCACACAAAAAAAAGTGCAGGTAGAGGGACTTATATATGTAAAGATTATGATTGCCTAAAAAAAGCAAGAAAATCCAAAAAATTCGAAAAAATGTACCCATTTAAAGCAGTTCCCGATCTTTATTTAAAACTTGAAGAGGAGATCACAAGATAAATACCATTTTACTTTAATCACTTTTTTAGCAATTGAATAAAATATACACCTTGCAGCTTTATGTTAATATATGGTATATTTATATAAATACATTAAAGTTCTGATTTTAGAAATTTTAAAAAATCATTAACAGTATGCACTATTAATTGGAGGAAAAATGACAAAAATTATTAAATCCCCATTAAAAATTTCGCTACCTTCACTCACGACGATTCCAAGTGAAGAAATAATTGTCAATGTCAAGCTTTTTTCGTTTTTAGGTATCGCTTTAAAAGCCGATAAATTAAGCCTAGGTTTTGATCCAGCAATTATTTCATTTAAAAGTTGCTCCGCTAAATTAGTGCTTGTCACTTCAGACCTTTCTCCAAAAACTCTAAAAAAACTTAGCAATTATGCTAATAATTATAAAATAGAAATAATAAAATTAAAAGAAACAATGCACTCTACCCTACATTATCTTGGTAAAAAATCTGGCATTATAACACTAAAAGATCGTGGTTTTACAGAGGAAGTTCGCAAGCTTATAAAAGGCTAGGCTATTTTTTACTGAAAATTATTTTTCAATAATATAAAAATTGTTTGCCTTTATGCAAATAAAACGGGGGAATGTAATATATGCTAATAAAATATCGAGTACACGAGGTTGCCAAAGACTTAGGCGTTAAAAGCAAAGAAATAATCACAATCATAGAAAAATACTTTGGCGAAACCAAAAAGCACATGACATCACTAACGGAGGAGCAGCTCAATGTCATTTTTGATTACTATACTCAAAAAAATGCCGTCGAGAGTTTCGATGAATATTTTAATCAAAAAAAAGAACCACAAAAAGAGCAAGTTCCTTCTGCACCATTAGCCAAACACGCAACCCATGTTAGTGAAACAAAAGCGAAGAGCGGAATAGCAAATAAACCTGCAATTAACAAGCCAACTAAATTCCAAGAAGCGCCGTTAAAAAAAGGAAACGAAAAATCAAAACCTTCGCTCGTCGCTAAAAATCCCTCTTTCAAACAACGGCTTGTCCCTTTGCCTAGTAAACCTTTTCCTGCGGCTAGCTCCACCGCTTCTACTGTGAAAAAACCCGCTGGAAGGATCGTCAATACAAGATCTGTCAATGTTGATATCGAGCGCTATAACGAAAAATACGATCAGCTCGCTGCAGAAAAAATAAAAACTGAAAATATACTAAGCAAGCAAAAAATAACCCAGCGCTCACACCAAAGAGGCAGATTAAAAAATTTCAAAAGAGAAACAGAATCTCAACGCTTAGAGCGAATTGCCCGAGAAAGAAAAGCTAAACCCATCACCATTTCGATCCCAGATGAAATTACTGTTTCAGAACTTGCTCTAAAACTTAAGGCAACCGCCGCCGAAGTTATTAAAAAATTAATAATGATGGGCACCATGGTCACTATTAACGATGCAATCGATTTTGACACTGCAAGCCTTGTTGCCATGGAATTTCATGCCAAAGTTGAAAAGGAGATCGTGGTCACAATCGAGGAACGCATTATCGATGACGCTGAAGATGAAGCCCAAAATTTAACATTTCGTGCACCCATCGTTGTTGTTATGGGGCATGTTGATCACGGTAAAACTTCTCTTTTAGACGCCATTAGAAACGAAAATGTAATTTCCAGTGAATCCGGAGGGATAACACAGCATATCGGCGCTTATCGCGTTATTGTGGATCCGCGCTCAGACTCAAAAGCTGCAGATTCTTCAAGCGCCAACGTTACTAAACCTGATTGTAAATCTATCACATTTCTCGACACACCCGGTCACGAAGCTTTTTATAGCATGCGTTCAAGAGGAGCACAGGCTACCGATATTGCCATTTTGGTCATTGCTGCAGATGATGGCATAATGCCACAGACTATTGAAGCGATAAATCACGCCAAAGCGGCTGGCGTTTCCATCATCGTTGCTATTAATAAAATAGATAAACCAGAAGCAAATATCGATAAAATAAAACAGCAGTTGGCAGAACATGAAATAGTCCCTGAAGAATGGGGAGGTGACGTCCCTTGTGTGCCCGTTTCGGCTAAAACGAAAGAAGGTCTTCACGAACTCTTGGAGATGATATTACTGGTTGCCGATATGAAAGAACTCAAAGCAAATCCTGATAGATCTGCTAAAGGGACTGTAATAGAAGCAAAACTTGATAAAGGTCGCGGACCAACTGCGACGGTACTAGTCCAAAACGGAACTCTTCAAACCGGAGACATTTTAATCGCCGGGACTGTTGTGGGAAGGATAAGGGCGATGCGCGACGACAGAGGGCATAAAGTTAAAAAAGCAGGGCCTTCGGTACCTGTTGAAATCACTGGCCTCGATGGTGTTCCAAACGGCGGTGATATATTCAACGCTGTTTCCGATGAGCGCTTAGCTCGAGAATTGGTACAACAACGGCGCACCAAACAAAAAGAGGAGCAATTTGGAACTCAAACCAAAGTGACTCTCGACAATTTATTTGATCAAATGAAATATGGAGAAATACAAGAACTCAAGGTCATTGTTAAAGCTGACGTACAAGGGAGCGTCGAGGCAATACGACAATCGCTGCTCAAGCTCAGTGGCGATGAAGTGCGCGTTAATGTTATTCACGGAGCAGCGGGAGCTATCAATGAATCAGATATCATGCTCGCAAACGCTTCTAACGCTATAATAGTCGGTTTTAATGTGCGCCCTGAACCTTTAGCTGCCGAAACCGCCGAGCGCTGTAGTATTGATATGAGACTTTATAGGGTTATATATGATTGTATCGAGGAAATTAAGGCTGCCATGAAAGGTATGCTTGTCCCCAAATTTAGAGAAATTTCACTCGGTCGTGCGGAATGTAGGCAAGTTTTTAAAATTACCGGCTCTGGCGTTATCGCTGGTTGTTATGTCTTAAATGGTAATATAGCAAGGAATGCGCAAATCAGGATTGTCCGCGACGGAATAGTTATTGCCGAAGATAAGCTCATTTCTTTAAAGCGCTTTAAAGATGACGCTAAAGAGGTCGCTAAAGGTTATGAATGCGGAATTGCTCTCGAGCACTTTAATGATATCAAAGAAGGAGATATTTTTGAATCATTTATTATGGAAGAGTATAAAGACAGCTAAATATTTTCACTCTACGATGAATAGTATAGGCAAACCACTGGCAAGCTTGTAATTTCATCCTAAACATCTCTTAATAGATCAAATCATTGCGCCGACTTTTAGCCATATTTTGGAAAATGCTATATTGATATTTTTCAGATAATATGCTAGAATAATGTTTAAAAAAGGAAGAAAGCTTTTATGCGCGTTATTGGTGGGACAGTAAAAAGAAAAAAATTAATAATGCCAAAAGGAAAAGAATTTCGTTTAACTACCGATAAAGTCAAAGAAGCGATATTTAGCGCAATACAATTCGAAATAAACGAAAAAACTTTCCTCGACTTATTCGCTGGGTCCGGGCAGATGGGCATAGAAGCCTTAAGCAGGGGCGCAAGCAGTGCTATTTTTATAGATAATAGCCAAACTGCCATCAAGGTTATTCGTTCTAATTTGAGCATTGTTGGATTTATAGAGCAATCAAAGATCATTTTTAACGATGCTTTTCCTTTTTTAAATAATATCTGTGAAAATTTTGATATAGCGTTTTTAGATCCTCCTTTTCATTCAGGAATTATAAATAAAATTTTGCCAATTATTGCCCAAAAAATTAACCATAACGGCATAATTATTTGTGAAACATCTGTTAAAGAAGCATTGCCTGAAAAATATGATAATTTTTTAAAAATGAAATCCTATCATTATGGAAAAATCGCTGTGAATATCTACAGACAACAATATTGATAACTCATTGGCGTTTTTATCAGAATTATTCTCAGCTAAGGAGGAATTTAAGCAATGCAAATCGAAGATCTTCTGGAGGAATTTGACGAAATATGCGGCAGGGCATGGAATTTACCTTTAAGTGGAGGTAAAATTTTGTTGGATGCCAAGAAAGTGCGCGAAATTCTCTATGATATTAAATCCGCCCTACCCGGTGAACTCAGGCAAGCCAAAGCTATTGTTGCGGATCGCACAGAAATTATTAAAGATGCCAAAAATGAGGCTCAAATAATCGTCCGCACCTCCGAAGAGCGCGCAAAAGCAATAGTTGAGCAGGATAATCTTGTGAAGCAGGCAAAAAGTAGAGCTTCAGATTTATTGACGCAAGCTGAAGCTAAAGCAAAAGAGGTTCGCCGCGCAACAAATGAATATGTAAATGCTATTTTAAAGCGCACAGATGAATTTTTTACTTCTAATCTCGCCGATATCAGAAAAACTAGACATGATTTAGGTAGTTCATTTAAATAAATTATTAGATATTCACTAAATTTATTGTAAAATATAATAGAGCGTTTCAAAAATGATTATAAACAAATGGCGCAAATTTCTTCCCGTGTGCCGTTGATATAGGAACGCGAAAAACGAGCCACGGCTAAGTTCAATCACAAGCAAACTTCTTGAAATTATGCAGAGTTTGCAGCGAAATTGCCGTATCGATTCCGCTGGCGAAAATTATTGCGCTCAATGCCATGAGCTCCAGCTTTGCTCTGAACCAGAAGCTTCGGTGAAATCAGTTCGGCGTACGCTTTTCAACGGTTGGCAAAAAAAATTTGAACATGCAACCGGTCACGCATTGTCTTTTATGCTTTGATACTTTGACCCTCACGCTCTCAACCAACCAGTTCACCAGTATTGCAGTACTCCTTTCAAATTCTCATTTTAGTTTGTTTAAATTAAAAAAATGCCACACTTCTCTCCAGTTGATGGTTTTACCCCGAGCATACAACCGATAGTGTTCGCTGAAAGTCTGGCTGAATAAAGATATAGCGCTAATGACCGATTATAGCGTTTTCACCTTCGGTTTGCTTAAATTGCCCCCGTAATTACAACCCACCTCTACGCAACAGTTGCTTTCGCATTTTGGATATCTTATTTTTGTCATATTATAATACTTTTTACAATAATTTAAAATATAAATCTCCTCCCTTATTTATCGAAGAGAACATTTATGTCACATCGAAAAATTGAAAATAGATATTTTCATCCAGGTAGCATAATTAGCGCTACCATTTGCATTTTTACCATTTATCCACGTCTCAAATGGATAAAAAGAGTTTATGACTACTACAAGTATCAAAAAAATCGATATAGTTATTAAAAATGATACAAATGCTGTCCAGAATTTAAATGTATTTTTTTCCTCTTTATTTACTGAAACAGTATTTTCGCTTTCGCTCTGCCTTGCAAGTTCAGGAACAGCAGATAACTTTACCCTTAAATCGTTAAAACTCTTTATCCTATTTTCTGGAAATACCTTAAGTCCATCTGCTACTGCAACGATAACGTATGATGGTATTTTTTTTAATATATTTACTGGCACAAGTAATTTATCATCTGCCTGTCTTTTTATGGCTTCCTTCGGAAATCCGCCAGTTAATGCAAAAAAAAGCGAAGCGGTAAAGCCGTAAACATCTGTGCTCATTGAAACTTCATATTCATCCAAATACTGCTCAAGAGCTGCACATCCTTTACATAACTCCGGTTCAAGGTCACTATTTAATTTACGAACTTCTTCTATACAAAAATCTAAAATTTTCATTTTTCCACTCCTTGCAATCACAAGTATATCCGGATTCAACCCAAGGTGGATAAGCCCTGAAGAGTGAATAGTAGTAAGCGTTGAAATAACGGGCATAAAAAGAGACCTCAATATATTCCAGTTGACAGCCCCCCCGCGTTTTAAAACAAATTCTGTTAAAGTTGTGTATTCTTCCCACTCCGCTACTGTATATGCCGTATTATTAGCTTCAAAGATATCATAAATTGGAAACACTGCGTTTAAATTTTTAAATATAGCCAAAGACCTGGCGGTACTTAAAAATTTGTTCATAAGCTGACAAAATCTCTCTTTAAATTTAGGTGTCACAAACACTTTTCCGCTATCTTTAATGCGCGAACACAGTGTAGCAGGAAAAAACTCTCTGATACGCACTGGAACTTTTTCTGCTATATCATATCCAATGTAACTAATTCCTTCTCCGTTTTTCTGCAGCTGTTTGCCGACAATATATTTATTCTGTAATATTATTCCCCTCTTTAAACAATATTCTTTCTGCGTTTGATTTTTATTATACCCACAATTAGAACAAATTGTTTCTCCATCGCTATTGCACATGCACCCCATACATAAAAATTTATATTCTTGCATATAAGTCTCCACTTTCTCTAAATCAAATAATTGCACAGCAATTTTCAAAAATGTAGATAAAATGACAAATCTCAGTAAATTAATGACTTTCGCTATTTACACTTTCGTTATTTTTATATGACAATTTATTATTTACATATTTTGTGCAAATCAAATAAATTACCGAGAATATGGGAACGCCTAGCATCATACCGAGAACTCCAAAAAGCCCTCCACCGATTATCACACTAAACATAATCCAAAACCCAGAAAGCCCAATACTGCTACCAAGCAGCCTTGGCCCAATAATATTGGCATCTATTTGCTGTAATATGAAAATAAATATCGCGAACCAAAATGCTTTTAAATAATCCACAGTAAGAACAATAAATACGCCTAAAATTGCACCTATAAAAGGGCCTAAAAACGGAATAATATTTGCGATACCCACGATAACACTAATAAGTGGTGAATACGGTGTGTTAAAAAGGCAAGTTATAATAAAACACAAAATCCCTACTATAAAAGCATTTATGATTTTAGTAACTAAAAATCTTCCAACTTTTTTGTGAGATAATTTTAAAATCTCCATCATCGGGGCTATAATCCGCTTTGGGACAAAGAGATCCACAATTTTTTTTAACTGCAGCAATAATTTCTCTTTACTAGATAAAAGATAAACCGAAATGATAAAACCTAACAACCAATTATACAATTCCTTTACAAGTTTGGTTGTAATTTCACAAATAGGTGCTATCATTTTAGATATTACATCCTCTAAGTCTCCCAATAAATTTCCAATTACCTCTGCTACACTTTTTTCAATAGATGGATCATTAACACCTATAATATTTAAACAATTATATACAAAACTTTTATCACTATTAAACATAGTATAGAGATGCTTAATCAATTTACTAGCACTCTCCACAATCTGCGGAGTAACAATGGCAATAATAAACCCTATTAATCCCAAAACTAATAAATATGATAAACTCAGCGAGCAATACTTTCCAGATTTTTCAGCCATCTTTGAAAAAATCGTTTCTTTAAAAAATTTATAAACCCAATTGACGAGATAAGCTATAAAAAATCCATAAACAAACGGCGTTATTAAAATAAACATATTGCCAACTAAAGCCTTTATCACACTAAACCTTGTGCTGATAAAATACAACATTATCGCATATGTAACCAATACTATGTTCTGTTTTAAATCTTTAGACAAGCTTATCCTCCTATCAAATAATTTTACTTATATTAATTTTACTATATTATTAGTCCATATTTTGAATTGAAATTTAAAATTCTCTAAAAAAGTGAAATTTGACTATTATTGGGTAATCCTAAAAGTGCTCCAGATTGTTCTAAAGTTTCAAGCACAGTTTTAGATATACCCGTTCGATTTTGCAGGTCATCTATTGAAATATATTTGCCTTGTTTGCCAGATTTTTCAAGACTCTTCGCCGCAGTATCTCCTATACCAGGAAGAGAAAGAAACGGCAATCTTATTTTTTTGCCTTCTATTAAATATTTATAAGAATGCGATTTATAAAGGTCCACTGAAAGCAGCTTTATGCCTCTTGCAAGCATCTCTTGCGCAATTTGTAGCGTTGCAAGGCTCGAAAGCTCTTTGGCGCTGGCCTCTTTGCCCTTTGCTTGAATTTCCTTAATTTTCTTTTTTACCGCACCCTTGCCTTTCAAAATTAAAATACCATCAAAATCCCCGCCTCTAACTGTGAAATATGCAGCGTAATATTCAGCAGGATAATAGACTTTATACCAACCAAGGCGTAATGTTGAAATCATATAAGCGGCGGCATGAGCTTTTGGAAATAGATATTTTATCTTCATACAAGAATCGATATACCATCTGGCAACTCCGTATTTTTTCATCTCTCGTAAATATACATCCGTCAGCTGCTCTTTTGCTTTTCCTTTTCTGACTATTTCCATAATTTGGAAAGCGATTTTAGGATCCATACCTTTTTGTATTAAATAGGTCATTATGCTATCTCTCGTACCTATAACATCAGAGATCGTGCAAGTTCCGTTTTTTATGAGATCTTGCGCATTGCCAAGCCAAACGTCAGTTCCATGAGAAAGTCCGGAAATTTGCAATAAGTCAGAAAAATTTTTTGGTCTAGCATCGATCATCATTTGGCGCACAAAATTTGTTCCCACTTCCGGCAAGGAGAAAGTTCCCGTTTGGGAATCAATATCTTCCTGCGAAACCTCAAGCGCATCAGTTGATGTGAACAAAGACATCACTTTTTTGTCATTCATAGGCACCTTTGTAACCGATATACCGGTGTAATCTTCGAGATATCGATATATAGAAGGGACGTCGTGTCCTAATTCATCCAACTTACATATTGTATCATGAATTGAATGAAAATCAAAATGCGTCGTTATATTACTCGACTTTTGATCATTTGCAGGTCTTTGAACCGGACAGAAATCATAAATATCCATCCCTTGTGGAACAATCACCATCCCTCCCGGATGTTGCCCTGTTGTCCTCCTAACTCCAGTACATCCACTAGCCAATCTCGCCTGCTCTGCTCGGCTAAGAATAATACCTTTCTCCTCTATATATTTTTTTACAAACCCCAGCCCTGTTTTTTCAGCGATTGTTGCAATCGTTCCTGCTTTAAAAACGTTATCTTTGCCAAAAAGTTTTTCTGTATAGCGGTGAGCTCGTGACTGATATTCTCCGGAAAAATTCAAATCAATATCAGGCGTTTTATCGCCATCAAACCCTAAAAAAGTTTCAAATGGTATATTATGCCCATCACAAATATATTTCTCATCACATTTTGGACAATTTTTATCCGGCAAATCAAAGCCCGAATCATAACTTCCATCAGTTATAAATTCGCTACTTTTACATTTCCGGCAAATATAATGCGGCAAAAGAGGATTAACTTCAGAAATGCCAGATATCGTCGCAACCAACGAAGAGCCAACGGAACCTCTTGAACCCACTAAATAACCGTGTAATTCAGAATCCGCAACCAATCTTTGGGCTGTTATATATAAAACTGCAAAACCATGTTTTGTGATGGAACAGAGCTCTTTTTCTAATCTGTCTTTCACAATTTCCGGCAAAATTTCTCCATACATCGCTTTTGCTTTGTCATAGGTAATTTTAATAAGCTCTTCTTCTGCCCCTTCGATACATGGCGGATAAACCCCGGTCGGAATAGGCCTTACTTCTTCTATCATCTCTGATATCATATTTGTATTTTCAACAACCACTTCATAGGCTTTTTTTAAACCAAGGTACTCAAATTCCTTTAACATTTCTGCAGTTGTCTTAAAAAAAAGTGGCGCCTGCTCGTCCACATCCGCATATCCCTGCCCTGCCATCAAAACTTTGCGATAATCCCCGTCATGCGGATCAAGAAAATGCACATCACCTGTTGCAATAACAGGAATTTTCAATTCCTCGCCCAATTTTACAATTGTACGATTAAAATCCCTTAATTGTTCTTCAGTTTTGACCAAATTTTCTCGCAGCATAAACATATTGTTACCGAGAGGTTGTATTTCTAAATAATCATAAAAACGCGCAATTTCGAGTAAATCGCTCCAAGATTTACCATTTACTACTGCCCTAAACAATTCACCTGCTTCGCAAGCACTGCCTATTAACACCCCCTCTCGAAACTTAATAAGTTCACTTTTTAGTATTCTCGGTTTTTTATAAAAATACTTAAGATGTGCTTCCGAAGTTAAGCGATAAAGATTTTTCAGTCCAATTTGATTTTTTACCAAAATAATCTGATGATAAGAATCCAGTTTTTTAAAATCTAATTTGCATTGATCGTCATTTACAAAATATGCCTCTAAACCGTAAATTACTTTAATTTCTCCGCCATTTTTTTTAATGTTATCAGCAGCGTTCATAGCATCTGGAAAAGCCTGCAAAACCCCATGATCGGTTATTGCTATTGCTGAATGCCCCCACTCATGAGCCCTTTTTATCAAAGCTTCTACAGTGCTAATCCCGTCCATCGCCGACATATTACTGTGCAAATGCAATTCTACTCGCTTTTTTTCCTCCACATCGACTATCTTTTTCTTTTTTCCTCTACAAATACCTTTAGGGCGCAGCACTATCTCTCCATCGTATTTATCGTATAAAACTTCCCCTTGAACAAAGACTGTATCTTCTTTTCTCAAAGTTTCCAATTTTTTAGCTTTTTCACTGTCGCAAACAACTTTTACTATAATTGACCCTGTATAATCAGTGATATTGATAAGATATATTCTTTTCGTTCTATTTTTAGTAAATCTGCGTTCAAGTAGGGATATATCTCCCCAAATAGTAACATTTCCTGTTTTAGCGTTGAGTTTATTAATCGCTAACGATGAACCATATTTAACGTTATTCCCATAAACTAATTTATCGGGCAATATATCTGCTCTGGGGATCATGTTATTTTTTTCTCTTATCTTTATAATATTATCTGTTTTTTCATTCACTATATCATCTTTAGCAGCATTAACCAAAGGTGCGCTTATAAAGCTCTCCTCTTTATTTTTCAAATCATTCGATATAACAAGAAATCGCGGATAAATTACCGCTTTATAGCCTCCTAATTTTGAAGAATATATAGAACTTTCCAATTTCATAATTATATTATGTTCCACTTCTTTGGAAAATATAATACTAATTTTTATGCTCTTTTGTTTGTGATCAATGGTAATTTTTTCAATAGTTCCTGAGTTGATCATAGAAATCACAGAAATATTATTGACATAAGGTTTAAATAATCTTTCCAAACTTCTCAAATTTTCACCTCCTTAAATTAGACCTTCACTAATAAAATTCGATAATATAGCAAAAATTTTAAGCTAAATTTATCTCTTTTATAAGTTCATCCAAAATTTCATCTTCTTTTACTTTTCTAACTATTTTTCCTTTTTTAAATATAACCCCAACTCCATCTCCGCAAGTAACACCGATATCCGCCTCAGATGCCTCTCCAGGTCCGTTCACAACACACCCCATGATTGCAATTTTCAAGTTTTTACCAGCATAATTTTTCACTCGATTTTCCATCTCTTCAACTAATTTCAGCAAATTTACTTTAGTTCTGCCACAAGTTGGGCATGAAATAATTTGTATCCCCTGCTTATCGATTTCAAGAGCTTTTAGTAAATTTCTCGCAACAACTATCTCCTCTAAAGGATCAGCTGTGAGAGAAATGCGGATCGTATCACCTATTCCATTTAACAACAAAGCCCCTATACCAACAGCTGTCTTAATAATCCCCAAGCGCGCCGTACCCGCTTCTGTGACGCCCAAATGCAAGGGATAATCACATTTTTCCGAAATAAGCTCGCAGGCTTTTACCATCGTTTCAATATTAGAAGCCTTTATAGAAATAACTATGTCAGTAAAATCGAATTTTTCTAGTAATTTTATGTAGCCACAAGCGCTTTCGCAGAGTGAATTATGATTAATTTTTTCATATTTTTCCAAAATATCTTTCTGCAAAGAACCCGAATTCACACCGATCCTGATTGGAACATTTTTTAATTTACAGACATCCACTATCCTTTTCACTCTATCAGAATCACCAATATTTCCGGGATTGATTCGCACTTTGTCGGTTCCCGCCATAACTGATTCCACTGCCAGACGGTAATCAAAATGTATATCTGCGACCAGCGGAATTTTTAATTTTTTTTTCAATTCGTAAATTAACTTAACCGCCTTCATATCCGGTATTGCGACCCTTAAAATATTGCACCCAGCTTGCTCAAGCAATAAAGCTTGCTTGAGGTTTCCCTGAATATCTTCAGGAGGCAAGCTCAGCATGGACTGCACTGCTATCGCCGCACCGCCTCCAACGGAAACATCTCCAACCATAATTTTCTTGGTAATCTTTCGCTCCATATTATTTTTTAACCTGCACCTCTTTTTAAGCTTTAATTTTTAAGCTCTCCTAAAAATTTTAAAAACATCGCTGAAAGTACAAACAGCCATCAATGCCAAAACAAGAATAAAACCAACTGCGTGTATAATTCCCTCATATTTAGGATTTATTGGTTTTTTCCTGATCGATTCAATTAATAAAAACACAAATCGACCTCCATCCAAAGCTGGGAAAGGCAATAAATTAAATACACCTAAATTAACAGTTATCGACATCATCGCCTGCGTAATATTATTTATAGCCTTGCCTATATTTTCCTGCAAGCCATCCGTAGCAGCTTTGCCAACACCAGATATCATCCCTATTGGCCCGGCCACATCATTAATACCTAATTTTCCAGTAATCAGCAAACTCAAACTTTCCCACACTGTCCTGACGTTAGAAATTGTATATTTTGCGGATTGCGCTAATACTGTGCCGAAATTTTTATCTATTTTTTTCATCAAAAACCCTGTCGTTGGCAATTCTTTTCCATCATCTGCCTTTTCTGTATCAAACTCAACTTTATTCAAAGTTATCTTTTTACCTTCTCTATTGACCACCATAGTAACTGGAGAATTTTTATTGCACTTAAAGTTAACCATAATAGCAAAATTCAAATCAAGGAACGTTGAAATTTTATATCCATTAACAGATTCTATGCGATCGCCAGCACTCAACTCACGTTGACTTACGCTAGTATCTTTAAAAGCGTCAACTGTTGTGGAATTAAAATACGGTCGCTGTACTAAAATTACTATAGTCAAAATAAGCCCCAACAAAACGTTCAAAAGCGCACCTGCAACAATAATAATCATGCGTTTCCAAACAGCCGCTTTTCTAAAAGAACCATCCTTCTCGCTCTCTTCGTCTTCCCCCTCCATAGCGCAAAAACCACCGATCGGGAAAAGCCTTAACGTGTAAAGTGTTTCGCCACGCTGAAATTTAAGTATCTTAGGTCCCATACCCAAGGCAAATTCATTTACGCGCACACCAGACAACTTCGCTGTGAAAAAATGCCCAAATTCGTGTATTAAAATAATCAATGAAAAAAATAAAATCCCTATAAAAATTAAAAGAATTTTAATCAATATATCCACGACATAATTCCTCCTTTACTAATTCTTTAGCTTGTCTATCAACCTCTAATATATCTTCCACATTATTTACCTCTTTATAAGAATATTTTTCAAAAATCCTCTCGACCAGCTCCGTTATACCTAAAAAGGAAATCTTTTTTCTCAAAAATAAATTTACTGCCTCCTCATCTGCACTACATATAAATGCCGGAGCCCCACCACCGATCTTTACAGCCTTTCTGCACAATTCCAAAAGTGGAAACGTTTTTTCGTCTGGCTTATAAAAAGAAAGTGTTCCAATATTTGCAAAATTCAATTCATCAACAGGACAACTCGCCCTTTCAGGCCAAGTAAGTGCATATTGAATAGGCAAATGCATGTCTTTAGAAGCAATCTGAGCAATTACCGAATTATCTTTATACTCCACCATAGAGTGAATAAGACTTTCTCTATGTATAACAACTTCAATAAAGTCCGGCGAAACGCCAAACAAATAAACCGCCTCTATCAATTCCAATCCTTTATTCATCAAAGAAGCTGAATCAACAGTCACCTTCTTTCCCATATTCCAATTCGGGTGCTTTAGCACATCG
This sequence comes from Oscillospiraceae bacterium, assembly GCA_031266365.1. Taxonomy (GTDB): domain Bacteria; phylum Bacillota; class Clostridia; order Oscillospirales; family Acutalibacteraceae; genus JAISBE01. Next base: position 147,968 of record JAISBE010000003.1, on the reverse strand, counting down.
TCAATAGCAACATTTTTTAACTCTTCATTGCTTTTGCCGAATAAAGGTCCACCTGAAGCTGTGAGAAGAATTTTTTTGATATAACTTTTATCGCGACACCCCTCAAGACATTGAAATATTGCAGAGTGCTCGCTATCCACAGGTAAAATTGCAACTTTATTTTTTTTTGCAGCTTCCATTAAAAGCCTGCCTCCAGCCACTAAGGTTTCTTTGTTAGCAAGTGCAATTTGCTTCCCGCACTTTATCGCCTCAAAAGTTGGCACCAAACCCACTATGCCAACTAGCGCATTTAGCACCGTGTCCACATTCGATAGAGCAACAGCTTCACAAAGTCCATCGTAGCCATCAACTATTTTCACAGCCATATCTTTAAGCCTTTTTTTAAGCTCTCCCGCTGCACCACCATCAAAAACCGCAATAAGCGCAGGCTTAAATTCTCTCGCCTGCTCTTCGAGCAATTTTATATTACTATGAGCCGCCAATGCAGACACCGAAATGCCCAGTTTTTTGGCAATATTTAAAGCTTGAGTACCTATTGAACCGGTTGAGCCTAAAATACAAAGGTTAGAAGTCAATATTTTCACCTACCTTAATTTTTTACACAAAATAACAAATACTTTAAGCACTTAAAAATGAAAAGTTTTTAAGGATAAAATAAACGAACGGTGCCACAAATATAACGCTATCAAACCTATCTAGCGCCCCTCCATGCCCAGGGAGTATATTGCCAAAATCTTTGACATTATAACTTCGCTTCAGCAAAGAAAAACATAAATCGCCTATAACAGCGATAAAAGCGCCAACAAAACAAGTGATGATAAAATTTATATAATTAATTTGGGCTGATAAACCGAACAATTTGCTCTCAAAAGCTTTACCCATCAGTAGCATGAGTAAAACACATGTTACTGCCCCACTAACAACGCCTTCTACCGTCTTTTTGGGGCTAATTTCTGGGCAAAGCTTCTGTTTGCCCAAAAAGTTCCCACCAAAATAAGCGCCAGTATCGGAGAACCAAGCAATCCCTAGCACAATCAATACATAAAAACTACCAATACGGCCTCCTATATCCCTTAACTTAATAAGAGTTGTTAGAGAAAACAAGATCAGCGCTGTTATGCTATAAGCCACAATAATATCCTGAAATTTCAAAGTTTTTTTCACGTGTCTAAATTTTTTTTGTTTTTTAGCTGAGCTTGCCATAAAAATTGCAAATCCAAAAGTTATAATAGTATATAAAAACCAAAGTATCTGCTTAAAAATTTTGCTACTCGCCATGGGCAATAATATAGAAAATAATAAACTTGAAATAGTTAAAATATATATCTTTTTTCTAAATATATAAACTTTTAAATCTTTAAACTTACCTTTCTCAGCCGACTTCTTCAAAGGGATAGCCAATCCCATAACGCAAAAAAGCTCATAATCTGAAATTGCGCATATAATTGCCACTAAAATATTTAATAGTATTGGAAAACTTTGATTACATATCAAAATTGCAATAATAAATACTGCCCCAATTATTCCAGATACACATCTAGTTGCCAATTATATCCCCCCAAACCGTCTTTTTCTTTTCGAAAATTCTAACAAAATTGCATCTAAATTATCAGGTTTAAGGTCAGGCCACAATATATCTACAACAGCATATTCCGCATACGCCGATTGCCAAAGAAGAAAGTTAGAAATGCGAAATTCACCTCCTGTGCGTACTATTAAATCTGGATCTGGACAAAATTTGGTGTAAAGCCTTTGTGAGAGAGCCTCTGCGTCTATATCACATATATTAATTTTTTTCTCTAAAACATCCTCAATTAAAGATATCGCTGCTTCAACAATTTCATTTCTGCTTCCGTAATTCATCGCTATATTTAAAACCATGCCATCGCAATTTGCCGAAACTCTTTCTGTTTCTTCGATTAAATTTTGCAAATCATCAGACAGCACCTTTCGCTCTCCTAAAAACGCAATTTTTATATTTTCGTCTTGAAAATCTTTAAGGGCCTCTTCCAAATACTGCTTAAAAAGTTCCATAAGGTGCACTACTTCTTCTTTAGGCCTTTTCCAATTTTCGGTAGAAAAAGCAAAAACAGTTAGATATTTTATCCCTATTTTACTGCAATGTTTCACAATTCTGCGAAAATTGTTAGCCCCTGCAGTGTGTCCAACTTTGCGTGGCAAGCGCTTTCTTTTTGCCCAGCGTCCATTTCCGTCCATAATTATGCCAAGATGTTCAGGCAAACACATGTTATTTCCACAGCTAGAAAGGAAACGAACTTTTTGAAATCGTGAAAAAAAGTTATATAATTTTTTCATAAAAACTAAATTTAGCTAAACCTTTCACTTAACATTATTACCTTAAAACAAATAATATTTTTTAGGCCGTTTATAGGTGCTAATACCCCCCTTCACTCATAGGGGAAAATGGGGGATTTTTTGCTCTCTAAAGGGCAAATTTCGCCGTAAAGCTTGTATTGCTTCAAGAAATTTGCTGCTGATTGACATATTTGCAGCGCGTTTTCATGATAAAATATAGGGGCGCTTATTTATAATCATTTTTGAAATACTTTCAATTTTTCACATTCCCATTATTTCTTTTTCTTTTTTCAAATATAAATTCTCAATCTCATCGCAATAGCGGTCTGTGAGCTCTTGGACTCTCTTTTCAGCCCGTTTTAGGTCATCTTCAGAAATCAACGCTTCTTTTTTCATTTTTTTCTGTTTATCTATAAAATTTCGGCGCACTGAACGAACCGCCACTTTAGCGTTTTCTGTAATCTTAGAGACCTCTTTAACAAGTTCACGCCTTCTATCTTCATTAAGTGGCGGAAATGTTATGCGGATAACTTTGCCATCACTTTGTGGATTTATCCCTAAATCAGAAATTTGTATAGCTTTTTCAATTTTACTGCAAATTGAAGTCTCCCAAGGTTGAATCATAATCGTCCGAGCCTCTGTGATTGAAATAGTTGCCAGTTGAGTAATCGGAGTTTGCGTACCGTAATAGTCTATTGCTATTTTTTCTAATAAAGCAGGATTAGCCCGCCCAGCTCTAATTGCTGAATATTCATCCACCAAAACTTGAACTGATTTTTCCATATTTTCCTCTATATTTTTTAACATTTTATCCATAAATCCCCTTTATAATATGGTTACATTTATAATTATTTAATCATTGTACCAATTTTCTCCCCGCATATCACCTTAAAAATATTTTCAGGATCGGCAATGCTAAAAACCAAAATTGGTATGTTGTTATCTTTACAAAGTGATGCAGCAGTGCTATCTATTACACTCAAATTTTTATTCAAAATCTCATAAAATGATAATGCCTCATATTTGATTGCATTTTTATTAATTTGAGGATCGCTATCATACACGCCATCAACAGCTGTGGCTTTAAGGATAATATCTGCGTCAATCTCTGCTGCACGCAAAGAGGCTGCCGTATCAGTTGAGAAAAACGGGTTACCGGTGCCACAACCAAAAACAACAACTCTGCCCTTTTCCATATGCCTAACCGCCTTATTGCGAATATAAGGCTCTGCAAATTGCCGCATACCTACGGCCGTTTGCACACGGACGGATATCCCCAATTGCTCTAGTGAATCAGCAACACCCAGAGCATTTATCACCGTTGCAAGCATGCCCATATGATCTGCTCGCGTCCGGTCCATTTCTCCTCTGCTACGACCTCGCCAAAAATTTCCTCCACCGACCACAATTCCAATTTGAACATTTAAATCCACACATTTTTTTATTGCTTTACACATAGAAAAAACTGTTTTCATATCGAGACCGTAATTAAAGTCTCCGGCCAAAGCTTCGCCGCTTAATTTTAATAAAATTCTCCGATACTTCGCACTCAAATACTCAACACTCCTAATAATCGACTTTACAAATTTTAACATATGCTGTAGCTTGACTAAAAAATTTAAAAATAATAAACATATTAAACAGCTCTAACGCATACACGGTAAAAAGAAGCGCTCTTTTATTCTTAAAATAGTAATTTAATTTTAAACTATGATAAAAGAGCGATATTGATAAAAAAATTTTAGATTATTCAATTTTTAGATGCTAATTTATCATATTTTCAACTTCTTCTGCAAAATTATCTTCCTTTTTCTCAAGTCCTTCACCTTTTTCAAACCTAACGAATTCAACTACGTTTATTTTTTGACCGAGGTCTTTTCCAACATTTTCAACATATTGCGCAACGGAAATATTGCTATCTTTTACAAATAATTGGTCCATAAGACAATTTTCTTTATAAAACTTTCCAATTTTACCTAGCACAATCTTTTCAGCAATATTAGCAGGTTTGCCCTCATTAACTATTTGTTCCGTAAGAACTTTTTTCTCATGCTCCAAAACGTCTTCTGAAACATCCTCTCTCTTTAAATATCTAGGATAAGCAGCTGCCACCTGCATAGCAATATCCTTTGCAAAAATTTTGAAAGCGTCCCCAGATGCAATTTTAGGATCTGCATCAAATTTCACAAGCACGCCAATTCTCCCTGCCGCGTGTATATAAGTTGATATTACGCCTTCAAACCGCGCGAATCTTCTTATTTTTATATTTTCACCTATAGTTAAAATTTTATCTTGTAAAATCTCTTCAATAGTTTTATCGCTGTCTTTTGCTTTAACAGCGAGCAAAGCGGGTAAATCAACAGGTGCCTTTTCGATAATGGTGTCCGCACAAGTTTGAACAAAAGCCTGAAAATCAGCATTTTTCGCAACAAAATCAGTCTCCGCATTCACTTCAATAACCACACCCACATTGTTCTCCCGGTTCACACAAGCAAACGCGACCCCTTCGGCTGCAATTCTTTCCGCCTTTTTCATCGCTGCCGCTAACCCTTTTTTTCTTAAAATATCAACTGCGGCAGTCAAATCTCCATTTGATTGCGTTAATGCTTTTTTACAGTCCATCATACCGCAGCCCGTTTTTTCTCTTAGCATTTTCACATCTTTTGCCGAAAAATCCATTTTGCTCCTCCTGTAGTTATATATTTAAGTTTTAGATTTCAAAATTAGTTAAGCATTTTCACCTGACGACGTATCATCAGCTTCTCGCACCAACAGCTTTTTCTCAATATCATCATTTTTTGCGCTGTTAATCGCTAATTTCTCACTTTCTTCTAAAATAGCAGCCGCACCAACGCGACCTTCATTGCCTTCAATTATAGCATCCGCTATTGCAGCTGTTATCAGCCTAACTGAACGGATAGCATCATCGTTGCCAGGGACGATATAATCTATATTATCCGGATCACAGTTTGTATCAACAATCGCTATAATCGGTATCCCAAGCTTGTTTGCTTCCGCTACGGCAATATGTTCCTTTTTGGGATCAATTATAAAAAGAGCCCCTGGCAAGGTTTGCATATTTTTTATTCCGCCCAAAAATTTTTCTAATTTCTCAATCTGCAAAACCAACTTGATAACTTCCTTTTTAGGGAGCAAATCAAATGTACCGTCTTCTTGCATCGTTCTTAACTGTTTTAAACGATCTACTCGTCGACGAATAGTTGCAAAATTCGTTAACATTCCACCGAGCCACCGCGCATCCACATAAAAAGCCCCTCCGCGGTTTGCTTCTTCTCGAACCGATTCCTGCGCTTGCTTTTTCGTTCCAACGAATAATACGGATTTTCCTTCAACCGAAAGATCTTTCACAAAACGATAGGCGTTCTCGAGTTTTACTACTGTTTTTTGTAAATCGATAATATATATACCATTGCGCTCCGTAAAGATATATTCCGCCATTTTAGGATTCCATCGTCTGGTTTGGTGCCCAAAATGAACACCTGCTTCTAAAAGTTGTTTCATAGATACTATTGGCATAAATTGCCCTCCTTGGTTACTCCTCCGCAATGTCTATACTCTTTTTAGATAAATCATCTACACCAACTAAAGACAAAGCGTGTGTATTTTTTAATATTATATCATATTAAGAAAATCCTTTGCAAGTCTACAGTTTTTTCAAAAATCATGCAAATAGCATCCACTCTTGCCCTCAAAATTAAAAAATCTATATTGGCCAACATTTTGATTATATTTGACTTTAAAGCTATATGCTTATATAATTTAAACAAACACACTAGAATCAAAAACAATATTTATCAGTAATTTTTATGAGCATTTATGAGGAGACCTACAATGGCAAAGCCTTCCAAAAACGAAAATATAGAAAGATATAAACCCGATCCACGCCAAGGGTTAGCAGATGCGCAAGTAAAAGAGCGAATCAAAGCCCGCTTAAATAATATCTCTGCAACTATATCTACAAAAACGATTCCCAAAATATTGTCCGATAATATTTTCACCTTATTTAATATTATCAATTTCATTCTCGCTTTGTTTGTTGTTCTCGTCGGCTCCTATAAAAACGCGTTATTTATAGGAGTTGTTGCATTTAACCTTATTATAGGAATAATTCAAGAAATTCGCGCTAAAAAAGCAGTGGATAATTTATCGCTTATTTCATCCGTAAAAGTCAAAGTGCTGAGAGAAAGCCGAGAGCAAAAACTCAATATGGATGAGATTGTTCTCGACGACATTTTGATATTGGAATCAGGAAACCAAGTCCCAACGGATTGTGCTATCTACGAAGGAGAATGTGAAGTTAACGAATCTCTTTTAACTGGCGAATCAGATTCTATATCAAAAAAATCAGGCGACTCGCTTCTCTCTGGCAGCTATCTTGTTAGTGGGTCATGTAGAGTAAGAGCTGATAAAGTTGGAAAAAGTAATTATATATATAAAATTTCTCAAAGCGCAAAATATATAAAAAAATTAAACTCAGAGATAATGAAAACATTTAACAAAATTATTCTCATATCCTCTGTATTGATCATCCCTATAGGCGGGTTTTTATTTCTTAATCAGATGAACCTTAAAGATAATAATTTAACATCAGCTGTTGTCAACACAGTTGCCGCACTTTTAGGGATTATGCCTCAAGGTTTAATTTTACTCACCAGCACGGTTTTAGCCGTGAGCGTTATTAAACTCTCCAAACAAAAAGTGCTAACAAATGAACTATACTCCATAGAAACTCTCGCCCGAGCTGATGTTCTCTGTTTAGATAAAACCGGAACTATCACGGAAGGGACTATGGAAATTGGAGATATAATCCCATATAATGGAGCAACTCAAAAAGAAATCGACGAAGCGTTATGCTTTCTGACCTCCAGTTTATATGACAACAGTCCCACGTTTATGGCGATAAAATCGAAATATTTTAAACATATAAATAAAACTGCAGATAAAATAATACCATTTTCCTCGCAAAGAAAGTGGTCGGCAGTGCACTTTTCAGATAAAGGTAGCTTCATTTTTGGTGCTCCTGAGTTTATATTAAACGATGATTCAATGAATTGCTGCATTGATAAACATGAGCTTCTTAAAATACAGAAAAATTTGGAAAAATACTCAAAAAATAATCGAGTGCTGCTGCTTGCGCACTCTGAACATGAACTAAAAAATAACTGCCTTCCCGATAAAATCAAAATTATGGCTTTTATATTATTAAACGATAAAATCAGAAAAGACGCCAAAGAAACACTTGAATTTTTCTCAAAACAAGGAGTCGATATAAAAATAATATCTGGCGATAATATTACAACAGTAGCAAATATTGCCAGATCGGTTGGATTGAAAAATGCAGAAAAATCCGTCGATATGAGTAAAATTCATTCTGAACAAGAAGTAAAAAATGCAGCTATTAAATATTCAATTTTCGGTCGCGTTTCGCCATTTCAAAAAAAGCAGATTATTTGTAGCTTAAAAGAAAACGGATTTACCGTCGCTATGACCGGAGATGGAGTAAACGACGTTCTAGCGCTAAAAGAGTCCGATTGTAGTATAGCATTGGCTTCTGGCAGTAGCGCTGCTAGGAACGTTTCGCAATTTGTGTTGTTAAAATCAAATTTTAGTGCTTTGCCAAAAGTCGTCGCTGAAGGGCGACAAACTATAAACAACATTCAGCGATCTTCTTCTTTATTTTTAGTAAGAACCATCTACTCTATATTGCTGGCTATTATATTTTTATTTATAAAAATCCCCTATCCATTCACGCCGATTCAAATGACATTAACTAACGCACTGACTATAGGCATTCCGTCTTTTATTTTAGCATTAGAACCGAATAAAGAGCGATTTAAAGGAAACTTTTTCCTAAATATTATAGGTAACGCTACGCCCTGTGCCTTAACTATCGTCACAAACATCTTTCTACTAAACTTCTTTGCCTGTTATTTAAATATAGATAAAAATGAAGCTTCGACTTTAAGCGTTATTTTATTAGCATTTACTGGATTTATGCTTCTCTATAAAATATGTTATCCATTTAATCTACTGCGACGGGTTTTGTTATGGAGCATGGCATTTTGCTTTGTTGCAACGTTAATATTTCCTATAAAATACATTTTTTCTCTAATAAGTTTAGGATTATCCGAAATACTAGTTTTGTTAGTTTTAATTGCAATCTCGTTTTTCTCTTTTTATGCAAATCACAAAATAGTTGAATATATAATAAATTTGGCAAAAAGAAAATCGCGGTAAAAACCTACGGACTATTTATCCTAAAATATGGTCAAAAGTGCGCTATGAAAATCTTGTATCCATGTTGAAAGCAAATCAGAATTTTTTAAAGGTCGCTCAACTTGTTGACGAGATGGGGGCGGTGATCTTTATAACCGACGAGCAATGCGTGGAGAACGTCGACGCGACCGCGCCATAGGGCGCATCAGCAACGCGGAACGTTGCTGATATCCTGTGAGTTCATCGGGCGGCGCGGCGACTGCGGCAAAATTACCAGCCTACCCACAAATTCATTGCAGGCTTGCACAAGACAGATTACCTGCGGTATGAGCAAGGCGGCGGCGAAAACTCTCACGCGCAGTATCGCAATAAAATTCGGCAAATAGACCATAGCGGCCAACTGCATAGCACCAGCTCTGGCGCAATTGAACAGCATATTCGGCAAAAGCCGTTCAGCCGCAAATCTCAATTGGAAAGTAATTAAGGCGTGGGAGGCCACGCGCTATGACTCTCGATTTGATTGATATACTTGCCGCGCCTCTAACTAGTTATCCCATTTCTAAAATATGGAAATTTTATCTGATCGGTGGCGTCCAATTTTTGAGTTTTAACGCATATAAAAGCTCTGCTACCCTCCGTAGAAACTAACATATGCGTTCCGTTTACGTTTTTGACTACATATTCAACACCATTGGCATGAGTTCCTATAGTTTCAACTGGCATATTTGATGCCCATAGTTGCTTTGTTTCTTTTTCATGGTCTGATTGACCAGCAAAAATTAATGAAAGCTCATCACCAGTCAGCTCTCTTAATACATAATTTTTAAACCCAAAATGCGTTTATCGCTTTTCATATTAACGCTACCTTTATTAAATATTTAATTAATTTACACATTATGGAGTTATTTTATCACATATCAACTTTAAATTTCAATAATTTTTTTAGCATTTTTTTGAAATACGGGAATATTTATCAAATTATCTCTTGAAATTTAAGCTAAAAAGATATATAGTATATTTAGAAGGTATTTTTACTAATATTTCTGTTATTTTTTTATATAAAATCAATTTATGTTTTATTCAATAAAATTGTTTTACTCAAACAAAGGTAATTATAAAATTTAACTTCACCAAAAAGTCCCAGGAGGTCATAACATGTCCCACATTGTATATGCAGATAATGCCGCAACTACTCCTGTTTCTGATCTAGTCCTCAACTCCATGCTTCCTTATCACAGCAATTTTTATGGAAATCCTTCTAGTTTATATAAAATAGGTAGAGAAGCTAAAAAAGCAGTCGAACAATCACGCGAACAAGTTGCTGGCTGTTTAGGAGCACTTTCAAATGAAATCTTTTTTACCTCCGGAGGCAGTGAAGCAAACAACTGGGCAATTCGCGGTATAGGCTATAATCTCGCTAAACAGGGCAAAAAACACATAATCGCATCAGCGTTTGAGCATCATTCGGTTCTAAATATATTAGATGTACTAAAAAAAGATGGATTTGAAATCACTTACCTCAATGTTTATAAAGAAGGTATTATCAGGCCAGAAGATTTAAAAAATGCCATAAGGCCAGATACTGCCCTTGTCACAATTATGTACGCCAACAACGAAATTGGAACAATTCAACCCATTCAAGAAATTGGAAATATTTGCAAAGAATATAGCATAATTTTTCACACTGATGCAGTACAAGCGGTTGGAAATATTCCAATTGACGTAAAAAGTCTAAACATAGACCTGCTTTCTCTATCTGCGCACAAATTGCACGGCCCTAAAGGTATCGGGGCCTTATATATCAAAAAAGGGACTAAAATCCTAAACCTAATAGAAGGAGGGGCTCAAGAAAGAGGTAAACGAGCAGGAACTGAAAACACTGCAGGTATTATAGGGTTGAGCATTGCGTTAAAAGACGCTTGTGATCACATAAAAGAGCGCACAAAAAAGCTCTCTTTGATGCGAGATAGATTAATAGATGGTGCGCTAAAAATCGAATATTCTTCTTTAAATGGAGATAGAAAAAATCGCCTGCCGGGCAATGTGAGCATGTGTTTTAATGGTATCGAAGGGGAGTCACTTCTGCTAAAATTAGATGCAATGGGCATCTGCGCATCTTCCGGCTCCGCATGCACTTCAGGCTCTTTGGATCCAAGCCACGTTTTGTTAGCTATCGGATTGCCGCATGAAGTCGCTCACGGCTCTTTAAGGTTAACCTTGAGCGATCAAAACACTGAAGAAGACGTATCATATATCTTAGAGTGCCTGCCTCTCATTGTTAAAGAGCTCAGGGATATCTCTCCATTATGGGAGAAAATCATTAATAAGAAGGTGAAATCATTTTGACATATAGCGATAAAGTTATGGATCATTTTTCAAATCCAAGAAATATCGGAGAACTGAAAAACGCAGATGGCATAGGTGAAGTCGGCAACGCCAAATGCGGCGATATTATGAAGATGTACATAAAAGTAAAAAACGATGTTATTTCCGATGTTAAATTCAAAACATTCGGTTGCGGTGCAGCAATAGCCACCAGTTCTATGGCAACTGAAATGGTTAAAGGAAAAAACATAAAAGAAGCTTTAAAAATCACGAATAAAGCGGTTATGGAAGCATTGGACGGTCTACCACCGGTGAAAGTTCATTGCTCCGTTTTGGCAGAACAAGCCATTAAATCCGCGCTCTGGGATTATTACGAAAAACAAGGTATAGATCCGCTCCCAATTCTTGGGAAAATTTGCAACCAAAATAGCGAACACGACGGTTGCTCTTGTTGCACCTAAATTTAAGATGAAATTTTGTTGAGGAGGAAACCACAAAGGCAGAAAGAAGGAGGAAAATTAAAATGCAAAAATTAAGGGTGTATAGTTTTATCCTTTTATCATTGGTTATATTCTCTATAAATGTTATTAGCGATAACGAAAATAATAGCTCTCTTACATATAAAATATTATCATCTGCACCAAATTCGCAAAACATGCAAGTTTTTCCTGACCAAGCCGGCGATTTCATAACCGTATCCGATCGCGCTATTTCAAAACTGAACGGCAGCACTGGAGATATCACTTTACTAGCAGAATTACATAACAATTATGGCAATTTTTGCACGTTAACGAATGGCAAGCTTTGGGGATCAACTTCCGATAAAACTAACTTAGTTGCTTTTAATTGCTTCGCCAAAACTTTTAAGGAGTATACTTTAGATAGAGAACTTCCAGATTTATTTACTGTCGTAAACAGCGATTTTTTAATTTATCCGCACGAAAAAAATCAAGACAGCATAACATTACAAAAAATAGGCGATGATGGAAAATTAAGTGTGCCGCAAATAAATTCAGTAGTATCAGAGTCAATTGGCGAGATGGTGGCTGCCCCTTCCGGTGATTCGGTATTTGTGATTGACTCCGGTGAAAACCGCTTGATTGAATTATCCATCGGAAACAATGGATTAGAAGGGGGCGCAACTGTTTTAAGCCCAGCTCCGGAAGAAGGCTTCTGCTTCTTAGATGGCAAAACCATTCTTGATCATTCTGGAAATGTTTACCAAAGAAGCGAAAATTCACATTTTCAGAAGGTGTTTAGTATAGACCTACCCGGCGATTCGCCCGCAGCATGCATACAGTTTAATTTTTTAATTGCAAAAACTTCGGACAATACTTTGAGTTGTTTTAATTTAAATTCAGAAACTAGCGATGCAATTGGATATTTCGAATTCAAAGAAGAAATTATTGGCGTTTATGCATCCGGAGAGAATGCGATCGCATTATTAAAATCAACAGATGGTAAAACACCACACATAATACAATTGAGAGAACAAGATATTATTAACCCAATAATCGAAAGAGATACCGACCTTGAAACCATAACCGAAAACGAAAAATCAGAGCAATCACCAACCGACGATAAAATTCATAGCTCTACCTATAAAATTAATGATGTTTCTAGCATCATCAAAATACCAGCCAATAGTTCAATAACAGAAGTAAGAAAAAATCTAAATTTTTGTAAAAGTTTTAAAATTAAGCTTATTGATAATAACGGCAATGAGAAGAAATCTGGAAAAACTGGAACAGGCACTGTAATTCAATTACTAAAAGATGGAAAAATAGTCCAAGAATTAACAGTGATAGTGCCCGGCGATGTCACAGGAACTGGCACAATAACTCAAAATGATATAAATGCTATATGTAACCATCTCTTTGGAACACCCAAGCTTGAAGGCCAGTTTTTACTAGCGGGAGACGTAAACCAAGACGGTAAAGTGGACATTTTAGATTTACTTGCAGTTAATAATCTTAAATCTAAATAATTTCAGATATTGCTAAAATAAGCGAAAAAACTCTTGATTATAATTTTATATCTGTTATAATATATTATGAAAAAGATAACTATTTTTTATTTTAAAAATGTTTTAGGAGGAGCAATCTATGTTCAGCAAAAAATCAATTAGCTTATTTTTAGCAATGCTAGCCTTTGCGAGTTTACCTCTATCTTTACCTTCATCGGCAGAAGAGAAAATCTTCTCTAGAGAAGAAAGGGACCAGCAAGCCGTAGATGCTTACAATGCAGTATTAGCGATATACGGTAAAGCAGCTGCAAACAAGGATAGCAGGTTAAAATCATCTACAAAGGATGGCTATACAATTATCCCACTTGATGATCCTGACATCGCATCTGATTTGATCCGGGACTACGGCTCAGATGCCCAAAAGGGTGGACCTAAAGTGGTGCCCAAAGGACAATTTGAAAAAGAGTCTAAGAATAAACTGACATTTTTTTGTGGCATGGCCAGTTTTGGTTCAGCTAACAACAATAATTTTGTATCTGCTCGCGATCGCTTTAGGCATCTTGTTGCTCACGGACACTTGCGTGAATTTAGCAGTGTATGGGACCTATGTGGAGGCAGTGCTGCACGTCCAAGCGACTTACTTCCAGGTAGATCCCTCGAGTATTCTGCTTGGTACCGTACTTACAACCTTGATAGCCCCACTGCACCGGGAATTGTTGTTCAAGTTTGTGCACCGAATGACGACGCCGTAATCAATCGTCAGAAAATAGATGCATTACAGGCGGGATACGGAAAACTTATACCAGAAGTGGTCGACCCTAATCGTGAATTGGCTCCCTGGGAAAAACTTATGAAGCATGTATTGCAGAATCGCAAGTTATTGGCTGCATCGATCGGATATGACGTAATATTAGATAATACAAACATCCCGACTGTAACTATATGCCGACCAAAGGGTATAATCTTCAACCAAGAAGGACAACAAGTTGCGCATACTACTGAGGAGAAAATAAGTCCTTTTATAGTATCTATTGGTAAAGGTTGGGGGGTTGATTCAGAAAAAGTTGACGCAGATACGCCACCAACAAGTATGAAAATTGATAGGCCGGAGTTATATACAACAATATCCTTGACGTGAATTTTAAGAAGCATAATCATAAAAAACGAGGCTAGGTTTAACTATAATTGCATGCAATTTTTACTATTCAAATGCAAAAAAATTTTTTAAAAAGTGAAATAATGCTTGACTATTATTTTTTATTTTAGTAAAATATAAATAGATCGGCGTCGACATTGTGTATATTCTTATTTCAAAAATATTTTAGGAGGATTAATTTATGTCATTAAGCAAAAAGTCAGTTAGCTTATTTCTGACAATGACCATTGCAAGCGCACCTCTATTTTCAGCGACGCAGGGACGTGCACTCATCGATGCTGACCCGCGGACGATTGCTTTACGCAGTGATGAAAATGCATTAAAAGCTTACGGCCTGTGGTTCGGAAAGACATTACCGAGCCCAGAGGCGAAATTAAAAAATGCAGACTGGGTTTGGATGAAGCTTCTAACTGAGACACGTGCCATTCAACCACTGCCAACTTTATCACGAGATCCAGACTTTAGGGACGTACCGTCAGGTGGCGAGATTTTCTTTGGAAGCCTTGTTAGCAACGAAATCCCAGAGAGCGCTACCGCAGATACATGCAAAGAAATTCTGAGTGAAAAGCTAAACGCCTCTCGTACCGCAGGGCCCGTTTGTTTACGCAAAACGGGATTTTTGAGAAACGTGGCAGCTGGACTTCCTCTCGAAAGATCCGCTGAGTTTCATGCGATAGGCCAGTCAGGGGGCGGCTTTGGTGCCGTATATAGAGCGAGAATACCGATAGACGCCGCCGATTCCGCGGTATCAGAAGACCAATTACCGGCTATACCGGAAGCGTTCAAAGCGTTCAGACCGGAATTATTTGATGAATCACGAATTCTTAAGCCATGGGAAGAATTACTAAGAACAGTAGCAGAGAACCCCGAATTGGCTCTTGCTTTTGCGGGAGTTGGGTTTATTTACGGTACTGACACAATAAAAGTCCTCAATCCTAGTTTAATTCAGATAGCCAGTGAGTGTACGCTAGTGCCAACTGGCGGAAATATTGGTGATATAGAAAGTATAGCCCTCGGTCAGGGACGGGGTTCCAAAATAACAGCAATTGGTGAACCTGCCGTCACCTTTGATCTTTCCGACTATACACAATACCAAAAAATACAACTAACAATGCGAACCTAGTCTTTCTCAACGGTATGAAAGCTTTTCTTGGCAAAAATTAAACAAAAACAAGAAGTTAGGTGATATCCTAGCTTCTTGTTTATAAATTATCCCCATTATTACTTGCCCTTGCAGTCAAATTTTAAATATAAGCCTGCCGATTTGAAAAACTAGCACAGATGCACACCATGCAATAGTCAGTTGATAAGCGATTAAAAATAAAGTCCATTTAATATTTGCAAATTCTTGTTTTATAGTAGATATAGCCGCAATGCAGGGTACGTATAGCAAAACAAATATTAAAAATGAATACGCCGATAAAGGTGAAAAGCTATCTTGCAAACTTTGCGATTTATATAAAACCTGCATCGTGCTAACAACAGATTCTTTTGCGATAAGACCTGAAACAAGTGACAAAGATATTCGCCAATCTCCTAAACCACAAGGAATAAATATTGGCAACAAAATTGCAGCAATATTTGCAATCATACTTTCCGCGCTGTTTTCCACAAATTGCATTTTGAAGTTAAATGAATTAAAAAACCAAATAATTATGGTGGAGCTGATTAAAACAGTTCCTGCTTTTGTTAAAAAATCTTTTATTTCGTCAAAAACATGCAACCATAAACTTTTTAAAGACGGCAGCCTATATGGCGGAAGCTCCATTATAAACGGGGCACTTGGACCTTTCAGTATCGTTTTTTTCAGCAAAAAAGCAGATAAAACTCCAACCATGATGCCTGTGACATAAAGCAAAAAAATAATAATAGCTTGATTTTTAGAAAAAAATGTTGGAACCAACAAAGCGTAAATGGTCATTTTTGCACTACAAGACATAAAAGGGATCATAAAAATTGTTAAGCGTTTATCTCTTTCATTTTCTAAAATGCGAGTTCCCATAACAGCTGAAACGGTGCAACCAAATCCCATCAAAATCGGCACAAAAGCTCGCCCTGATAAACCTATTTTCCGCAAAAGTTTGTCCATTATGAACGCAGCCCTCGCCATATATCCACTATCTTCCATCAAAAATAGCAAAGTAAACAACATCGCAACTTGCGGCAGGAAAGATATGACCGCCCCCACCCCTTTTATAATTCCGTCTAACACTAAACTTTGTGCCCAATTAGAGGCCCCTAAAGTTATTAATATATTAGAAAAAAACAAAGCTATCGGACATTCTATAAGCCATTCTATCTTTTCTTTAAGAAAATTTCCAAATGGGCCAAAAGTTATACTAAAAATTAACAAAATCAAACAAAAAAAAATGGGAATCGCAAGAAACCTATTTGTTACCACTCTGTCTATACGATCAGAGCCTGTTATATATCCTTGAGGGTAATTTTTTTTGATAACTTTATTACATATTTTACAAATATGTCTGTATCTTTGATCTGCAATTATCGTCTGTCTATCAATATCACGAGAAGTATTTACCGTATTTTTGAAATAATCTATTTTTTTCGCTTCATTTTCCGAAACGGCTATAAATTTTTCGGTCAGTATATCTTCTTCAAATAGTTTAATAGCGCTCCACCTAGTTGCTATCTTTGGGGAACTTTCGCAAAATTTTACGTTATGCTTTTCCTTTTTATTATTAGGAAATTTTTTCAAAGCATTTTTATTTACAAAAGTAGAATTTTTTAAAATATTTTCTATATTTTGAAGAACAAAGTTTATATCCTTTGTGTATATATTTTTAATTGCCATTGAATTTCCACATTCAGTTAAAAGCAAAGCTGCGTTGATTAACTCTTCAATACCCTTCGAACGGCTCGCCGAAATTGCAATAAGCGGCATTCCGAGCTCTTTTTCCAATTTTTCAAAAGAGATTTCATCCTTTTTTCGCTCGAGTAAATCTACCATATTTAACGCAATTATCATAGGCAAACCTAGCTCTGCTAGTTGGGTTGTTAAATATAAATTTCGTTCTATATTCGTGGCATCTACGATATTTATAATAACATCAGGCGGATCGCTCAATAAATAATTGCGAGTTATTACCTCCTCAGGAGAGTATGGAGAGAGAGAGTATATGCCAGGGAGATCCAAAATTTTTAATATACGCCCTTTAAATTTTGCTTCCCCTTCTTTTTGTTCAACTGTGACTCCAGGCCAATTTCCAACGTGCTGACTACTACCTGTCAATTGATTAAACAGAGTAGTTTTTCCACAATTTGGATTACCTATTAAAGCAAAACGAAGAGATTTATTTTTATCCATTCTGTTTGATTATTTTTCCTTTCTCGGTATATTGTCTTCTACGTGGCCACTCTTACTTCTTTTGCCTCTGAATTTCTAATAATCAAATTGTATCCCCTGATGTTAACCTCTATAGGATCACCAAACGGCGCTTTTTTTTTCATTACTATCTTTGCCCCAGGCGTAATCCCCATGTCAACAATTCTACGCCGCAAAGAGCCGATAGTACTGATACTGACCACCGTTCCAGATTCACCTGGATTTAATTTATCTAAAGTTTTCAATTTTCGCCCTTTCCAGAAGTAAACTTTGTTTATAAAAAATCAAACAAATGACTATTAAAATTAATTAGCGCTTTATTCATCCAAAGCCCAATAAGTTTTGGTCCGCCCGGAGGGATTCGAACCCCCGGCCTACAGAATCGGAATCTGGCGCGATATCCAGCTTCGCTACGGGCGGATATTTAAAGATATAAAGCTATTAATTATCACATTGGTAAAAACAAAATTTATGATATTGATAGTCAAATAACAAAACAACTCACAATAAATTCCTCGATTAAAAGTTTTGGGAAATCGCATTTTCTAAATATCGCACAAGCAGTGGGACTTTGTTAAGCGAGGCATTAAGAGAAATAATAAAGCTTATCTAGATTACCGTAATTTTACGCCAACAATTATGCAAAAATAGTTAATTTCACATAGCAGATGAGCATTTATCGCTTTTTGAAGTTCTGTTATTTTCATGAATTTAAATATCATCTTCATAGTTGAAAAATACAAACTCACGTATAATTTTAATGCTTGGCAGTAATTCTTTATGAATTTGGTAATATAATATTAAGAGTATTTCTTAAATTTTTCCAAATTTATAATAAATATTTTTACTTAAAAACAAACAACAACATTACTAGGAAACACTTTCCCCAATTAAATTATACCATATATTTTACTGTATGGCAAGATAAACTTGTAAATTCCAAGGCAATTGCATTTGCTTTACGAAACGTAAAATTTGCATGAACCTTTGGGAATTTCACTCACCATTAACCAGCTCACAGTTATGCAACAGTGTATACACGGCGGCGTATGATACGCTTTTCGCCACTCTATATCCTTTTGGGGAACCTACACTTGCCGCCGCAAATTAAACACTGCAGCCCTGCCCTCTTTTCAAATTTATATCTATACATAATAAAATTCCACATATAACTTAACGAAAATTTTATTTAATTAGAGACAATTTTTCAAAAATAATGTTTTTTGTGCAAGATGCAACAATTGTTCCGCTCGAACTGAGCCTACCTAGAAAAATCTTCTCTTTTTTCCGAGTGTCGCCGATTTTGGCAGTGCAATTGCCTGCAAAAAAATATTTTCCGCAACGCCCTCCTAGCTTTTTCAAGACGTATCTTATCGATGCAAACTAAGCTGTCTTTTCTAAACTTCGCCCTGCCGCTGTAAAAACATACACTGACAGAAACGTTTCCGCTCGGGAAAAAGCGAGTTGCGGCCGAATCTAAGCTTAGCCGGTCATTGCGGAGACATACAGCCGGCGTGCTGCGCGGATTTTGAAGCCAAGAGCAATTTCTTACTACATGGGAAGAGGATACACTTCGCTGAATTTCTGAAAAGCTGCCCCCCCTTTGAATTTCAACTCGGCTTCGCTTGCTGCATAACGCACTTTACCCCTTTTTGAAGCATATCTTTTTCACCAAAAAGTTATGTCGCTGCCAAAGTTTGGCATTGCTCACAAAAGCTCACATCTCACTAAATACATATCATATATGCATAAAATTTGTCATACAACTTAATAGAAAATATATTTAAAATAAACTATTATAGAAAATTATCGCATTCCGGGCAAAAAAGCACTTTTTTAAAAACTGTGTCTAATTAAATATATTTTCGCTTAAGTTATATAATAAATTTTGCTAAATATTAACACAAATATTCAATTCACATTATTTCTTGCCGTAAAAATGTGCGCTAAAATAGAGCCAAGCACCCGCTGCCTTGCTTTTTTGAACTTATGATTGATACAAAACCTCACACATATTTTATCGTAAAAATATGTCAAAAAAACTATCTTTTCTCAAAACGCTTCCCTTTGCACTTTATCTCTTTTTTGAAAATATATTCTTACCGGAGAAAAGCCAGTACAACTTAACATTTGCTGCCAAAGTTTGGCATTGCTTACAAAAGCTCATGTCTCACTAAATGTATATCACATATGCATAAAATTTGTCATATAACTTAATAGAAAATATATTTAAAACAAACTATTATAGAAAATTATCGCATTCCGGGCAAAAAAGCATTTCTTTAAAAACTGTGTTTAATTAAATATATTTTCACTTAAGTTATATAAGAAATTTTGCTAAATATTGACATAAATATTAAATTCACATTATTTCTCGCCGTAAAAATGTGCGCTAAAAGAGAGTCCCGCGCCCGCTGCCTTGCTTTTTTGAACTTACGATTGATACAAAACCGCACACAGTCTTTGCACTTATAACTCTGTCTTCCGCGATTATGATCCACCTTTACGCAACATTTGCTTTCGCGTTTTAGACATCTCATAACCATCTTCACTAAAATCACTTTATCGTGTTATAATTTTTTTTGCAATATCCTTAAAATTTTAAGCAAAAAATCTTTAATTTTTCTAACTTAAAAAGCCTGAGCTTTCCATTTTTTATCAGCCTGACGAAATCACTTTAAGTGCAAGACGAATTAGCTCCTCGGTTGGGAGTGAGCTATCAAACTTTGCAACCGCTGTTACCGCCTCAGATGTCGAAAATCCCAAAACAGCAAGTGCATTAACCGCTAAAGAGGCGTTGCTGGCATCTGAAAGCGTACCTGTTTTTTCTAATTCATATTGAGTTGCTGCTTTGTTATCACTTAATTTATCTTTCAACTCCAAGATTATTCTTCCTGCAAGTTTTGCGCCAACACCGGATGCCTTAGTTAAAGTTTTGCTATCTCCCTTTGCAACTGCAATGGCCACCGGCCTTGCGCCAAGTTCTGAAACTATGCCCAAGCCAAGTTTTGGCCCAACTCCCGAAACTGAAATGAGTAGTTTAAAGCAGAAATACTCGTTTTTCTTTTCAAAGCCGAAAAGCTCCAAGGAATTTTCTCGAACGTTCATGTATGTATATAAAAAAACCTGCTCTCCTAGTTGTGGTAGCGATTTGATCGTGCTCTGTGTGACAAAAACACGGTAGCCCACACCGGAGCATTCTATAACGACGAAATTTGTGTCGATATGCGATAAAATTCCTCGAAGACTATAAAACATTTTACTCCCCCATTAAAGGTAATTTTTTCTTTATTAAACATTAATTATTAATAGGTTTTATAAGTGTTAAATATATTTTTAAGTGGTAAATTTTTTAAGTCTAGATATAATACCAACGGAATGAGCATGGCAAATTGCTATTGCAAGCGCATCCGCAGTATCGTCAGGTTTTGGGACCTTTTCAAGCTTCAAAAGTCGCCTTGTCATTTCCATTATCTGGAGCTTTGGAGCTTGACCGTACCCCGTCACAGCCATTTTAACTTGCAGAGGCGTATATTCATAAACCGAAACATTAGCTTTATGCGCTGCAAGAAGTATAACCCCTCGCGCTTGAGCGACGCACATTGCCGTTTTTTGATTATTTTGAAAATAAAGCCTTTCTAATGCCACAGTTTCTATAGGATATAAATGAAAAATTTCCAATAATTTATCATAAATATATGATATTCTTTTAGAAAAAATTTCACCAGATTTAGTGATAATAGCGCCATAATGCTCCGCGTGAAATTTTTGATCTCTCAAACTTATAACGCCATAGCCTAGCGTCGCATAACCTGGATCAATGCCCATTATCATCATAAAAATCCTCCACATTTAGCGAATTTTATATATCCTCCCAAAGATTCACAAAACATGCAACACAGTTAAAGCGCAGAGGATGCCTAAAACCATACCCGCTAAAACATCCGTTGGATAATGCACTCTTAAATAAAGTCTCGAAAAAGCTATCAATGCTGCAATTAAAAATATCAATATGCTGATATTGGGAAAATTTTTCGCCAAAATATAGGCAGCAGAAAACGAAGACGTCGTATGCCCTGACGGAAAAGAGTAGGTACTGGGCTTTCTGACCAATAATTCTACTTGTGGAACAAATTCACAAGGTCGCAACCTTTTCACTAAAGGTTTTATCACACCTTCTCCAGAAAAAGCGGCTAATATCAATGCGACCGCTATCTTATAACCTATAATACGTTTTTCTTTTATAAACAAAAAAGACAATGCAAAACAAGCCCAAATTGTGCTATTTGTCCCTAAATTTGTTATAATCACCATAACTCTATTCATTTTTGCCGTATGAATATGAGAAATTAAAGCCAACGCACTATTATCTAACTTTTGAATTTTTTCCAACATTTCAAATCCCCTTAGAAGAATTGCATGTGATAGTTTTGCAAAAGGCTATAAAAATTTAAAGTTTAAAATATCGACAACAAAAATAAAATCGTGATATAATAATATTTATAATAGAAAATTAATGTTTTTATATATGAACTTATTAATAATTTTTCATCGCAATTATTAATTAAATTTAACGCCTTTTTATATTATGACGATAGTATAACATATTAAATTTTTATAGTCAATATAAATATAACATCATTAATTAATTTATACATTATTAAAGTTTTTATAAAAAGGAGTGCATTAAGATTGTCTTTTGGAGAAAATATTTTGAAATATAAAAAAAATATACTGGAAGATCTTTCAAAGCTAGTCAGTATACCCTCTATTGCTGTATCAGGTGATTCCCAAAAGCCATACGGTGAACGTTGTTTTGAGGCACTTAATTGGATTTTAGAGAAAGGTCATGCAATGGGCTTCACAACTCAAAATATAGAAAATCGTGCCGGACACGTGGAATACGGCAATACTATCGATTACAATGCGGTTCTATCACATGTGGACATCGTGCCCGCAGGAACACGGTGGTCCAGTAGCCCATTTTGCCTAACGGAAAAAAATGGCAAGCTTTTTGGCAGAGGTGTCGTTGACGACAAAGGCGCAGCTATTATTTCTCTTTACTGTTTAAAAGCTATGAAGGATTTAGGGATAAATGTGAAAACAAAAATTCGAGCTATTTTTGGTGCAGGTGAAGAGTGTGGAATGGACGACATGAAATCCTATTTTGCCCAAGAGCCTTTACCCAATATGGCATTTACGCCCGACTCTGAATACGGAATTTGTAATCAAGAAAAAGGTATAATGCATCTTGAGATAAGCACCGAAAATTCAGAAAACGAAAAGCAAATTATAAAAAAATTTGAATCCGGAACGGCTATAAATGCTGTGCCAGATCAAGCTTTAGCTTTACTAAGCATAGGAGAAAATGAGGCAAGAGAAATAGCCAAATTTGCAGAAACTCTTGGCATAGACTTCCAATTAACACAAATTTCCAAAAATTACCAGATTTTAGTTAAAGGTATAGCTGCACACGCATCCACACCAGAAAAGGGAAAAAACGCAGCGGCTATGCTCATCGAATTACTGGTTAGTTACTTCGGAAAGAACACCTTGGGAGCACTTTGTTCTTTTATAAATTCATTTATAGGTATGGAAACTGATGGCAAAAGCCTCAGCTTACAGCAAGAGTACAGCGAATCAGAGGCACTTTCTTTAAATTTAGGAATAATAAAAATAGACGAACAGTGTTCAAAAGCACAAATAGATATTCGCTACCCTGTGACATCAAATGGAAATCGCATAGCTGAAATTATAAAGGAAAAGTCGAAAACATTTGGTCTGAAATTTAATCTACTTTCAGATATTCCTCCTTTATTTGTCAAAGAAAATACTCCACTTATAAAATTATTGAAAACGGCCTATAGAGAAGTAACAGGAGCAACTGCTGAGACATATGCTAGCGGCGGAGGCACTTACGCGCGAACGTTGCAAGGCAGGGGCGTCGCTTTCGGGCCAATTTTTTCTGGCGAAGAAAGTAATATCCACAACGCAGACGAAAATATCGACATTGAAAAATTCTTTTTACACGCACAAATTTGCCTTGAAGCCATATATCAAATGAGCATCGTAGAAATAAAGTAATTTATATTAATTTAAAAAAGTGCTACAAAAAATATTATAAACAATCGCCTAAATATTTCCACGCGCACCGTTGGCGTGAAATTGCGCAAAAGCCATATTTACAACTTCACAGTATCTTAAAAAAATAAAAGAAGGTGCTAAAATACAATTCTATAGAACAATATTCAGTATAGTATTCTCAAAAAATGTTACTATAAACTAAAGTTTCGCATATAATATAAATTAAAATACAGCTAAATTATATAAAAGAAACTCACAAAGAAGGCTCGTTTAAATGTACATTGTGAAAATGTCTTGATTGGAAAAAAGCTGCTTCAAATTGCTGCAAAATCAAAAAAAGACTCTCTCAAAGGCAAATATTGCACGATCTTCTACCGAAAGCCAACCTTTTCCCGCCGCCCCTCAATGGCTGAACATCAAACCAATTTTTCTCAAATAAATGTTAATATAAACCAAAGTTATGCGTATAACTTAACGAGAAATGCATCTATACTCCACAAAATAAACTCACAAAGAGGGCACGTTTAAATGTACATTATGAAAATATCTTGGTTGAAAAAAGCTGCTTCAAATTGTTGCAAAATTAAAAAAAGACTCTCTCAAAGGCGAATATTTCACGATCTTCTGCCGAAAGCCAACCTCTTCCCGCCGCCCCTCAATGGCTGAACAGCAAGCCAAATTTTCTCAAATAAGTGTTGATATAAACCAAAGTTTGTCTATTAATATACCGAACAATAGGTTTATATTACACGAAATTAGCCACAGGAGAGAGAAATTCACACTTAAAACCTCAACCTCACCTGCCACACCTCAAAATGACATCATCGAAAATCTGAACAAAAATTTCTGGTAAAATTCGTGAAAGTTTTTGCAAAAACCTTGCCCTCTAGAGAGCAAAATTTCCCTCATTTTCCCCTATTAATGAAGGGAGGATTTTATACCTAAAAACTCAGCACAAATTCAACCCCAAACGAGAAAATTTCAAAAAAGATTACAAATAAATTTCCAAATATTTCCACGCGCACCGTTGGCGTGAAATCTCATAAAAAAAGCCGCGGACAGGTCAATCACCAGCAAACTTTTTGAAACCACACAGGTTTTGCGAAGGCACCTGGGATACCAACGCCGCTGGCAAAAGTCATTGCACTAAGCGCCACGAGTTTCAGCTCTGCTCTGCATCTAAAATTTGCACAAAAATCTAGCACAAAGTTCGTGAAAGTTTTTGCAAAAACCTTGCCTTCTAAAGAGCAAAATTTCCCCCATTTTCCCCTATTAGTGAAGGGGGAATTTATCACCTAAAAAATTCAACACAACCTCAATCCCACCTGCCACACCGAAATCCTTTTTGCCGTACTCTCCAATTTTTCAAACGAGATTTGCAAAGCGCTAATAATCTCTAGAAGCGCCGCCACCGCTAAAACTGCCGCCGCCACTAGAATTTCTCCCTGAATTGCCCCCACTACCTCCACTGCTGCCACCATTTCCACGGCCGGATAAAAAAATATCTAACATCGATAAGAGAAACGGTATGAAAAAATTATCTTTGCTATTTTTTCGTTTAGAGATCAGAAATATAATAACAAAAATAGCTGAAACGCCGATTAAAATAAAAATCATTTTATAAACATTGCCGTTTTTTGCAAAAGTCGCTGCCTCTGCATTTGGGACTGTTTTCCCATATTCGGCGTAAACTTCTTTAACCAAAGCAGGGTAAAGCTTACCTAATCCTGCATTCCAATCTCCATTTTTGAAGTCCTTTGCCGAGTATTCATCGATAAATCTTCCCACCTTGGCATCGTTTAAACGGCCTTCTAATCCAGGACCAACTTCACATTTCATTTTTTTCTCATTCGGTGCTATTAGTATTAAAAGGCCATTATTTTTATCTTTATTCCCGATTTGCCATTTCCTGCCAAGTTGCAGCGAATAATCATCGATGCTCGCACCCTCCAGAGAACCCACAGTCACAGCAACGACCTGAGCACTTGTTTGATCGCAAAGTTCTTTACTTTTTTGGCAAATGTAATTTTTCAGATCATTCGTCAATACATTCGCAAAATCGTTAACATAAAACTCAGAAGTTGGATCAGGTAAACTAAAACCAGAAATGACAAACCATATGCACAATATGGGCAAGATTAAAGTAAAGCGAGATTTTTTCATTATTTACTAAACTCCTACTTGCCAAAATCAACACTAGGGGCCTTTTCCGCTCCTTGAGCTGCTTGGAAGTAATCTTCTGCAGAAAACCCAAATAAATTTGCAAAAATTATATTTGGAAAGGTTTTTATCGACTGATTATAACTCTTTGCCGCATTGTTGTAGTCATTTCTTGCCACAGCTATTCTATTTTCCGTCCCAGCGAGTTCATCTTGAAGCTGTTTGAACTGGGCATCTGCTTTTAACTCAGGGTAATTTTCCGCTATAACCAAAAGGCGGCTCAACGTGAAATTGAGTTCAGTGTCCGCTTCAGCTTTACTAGACATCGATTTGGCACCAGAAAGCTTCGCCCGAGCTTCCGAAATTTGAGTCATTATTTGCGTTTCGTGCGAGGCATATCCTTTAACAGTATTTACTAAATTTGGAATTAAATCAACGCGCCGTTGAAGCTGGGTTTCTATATTCGCTTGCTGACCCGTCACTGTTTCACGGGATTTTACAAGGCCATTATAGCTTCCTATACTCCATAATATCAAGATTAAAAAAATAGAGGCCAGAGAAATTAAAACTATTTTACCAGTTGACAATTTTTTCATGCTAACGCTCCTTTAAAAATAAACTTAGCTGTAATTTTTATAATATAATAAAATAATAATTTTAACATTATGATAAAATCTTCTCTAGGTTGATATTATACCTTCATTGATATTTCATATTTTGTCGAGTTTTCTATTTTTTAATTATCTTAAACAATTTCGATTAAACAAAGCCGTCACAGTTAAGCATGCCATTTGTAGCCATACCCCCAAACAGTTATGACGTGCTTGGGATCTGCAGGCTGGTCTTCAATTTTCATTCTAAGCCTTCTCACATTCACATCAACTATTTTTTCCTCGCCTTTATATGCATCTCCCCATACGTGTTTTAAGATATTTTCCCTGCTAAGAGCCGTATCTGGATTAGAAAAAAGATATTCCATAATTTGAAATTCCACGTGAGTCAAGTCAATTGCAATTCCCGATTTCCAAAGCGTATGGCTGCGTAAATTGAGCACAAAAACCCCTGAACAGATCTCCTCTTTAAAATCATTTCTTGAGCGCACTTCGGCAATAGCGACGCGTCTATAAAGCGCGTCCACTCGTGCAAGTAATTCGGATGGGCTAAACGGTTTCGTCACATAGTCGTCTGCCCCGAACATAAGCCCACTCACCTTATCTATTTCTTGAGCCTTGGCTGTCAGCAAAATAATGCCAATATTATTGCTTTTTTTCCGCAGCTCTTTACAGACAGAAAGGCCATCCAACCCGGGCATCATTATATCGAGGATAGCTATATCAAAATTTTCATTGTTCTGTTCATACTCCTCAAGAGCCTTTTCGCCACAATCCGCCTCCACAACGCTGTACCCTCCTCGCGATAGGTTAATCACGATAAATTCACGTATTGTAGCTTCATCTTCTGCAACAAGAATTTTTTTCATTTATTTATCAAACTCCTTTAACTTAGAAGCCTATTCATAGTGCAAAAGCACCAAATTTTGAATGTACACTTAATTTAAGCGCAAAAAATTTTTATAAGCTCAATTTAAAATATAAAAATCTTAAATAACAATTTCACTAAAATCATTCCAGACAAATCAATAATTATACTCCACTATGTGTAATATTATAACATATCATAATATTATAAGCAACAGAATTTTTGTAATATAAATTTTGCCTAAAAATTCAATCAAATCTCTCAATTTTTTATTCTCTATAAATACCATTACCCATTGACACGAATTTATATAAATATTATAATAAAAACATAAAAAGGAGGACATAATTATGTTAAATAAAAACTGTATTTTGGAAAAATGTATCTCTGCAGCTCTTTTACTCAGTTTAGGAGTATTTTCAACTTTTCCGGCTTCTGCAATTCGCACTTTCAAAGATATTGAAAATAAACTTACATGGATCGAAGTTTCCACAGCAACGGTAGACTCAGAAAACGACCACTCTCTCATGGTGCTACAAAGCCCTATATCTGAAAACTACGGTAGAAGCTACCATTTTGGGCACGGATCATGGGAAACTGAAGATGGCTATAGTTTATGGAACTTTTGGGATAAATGTAAAGCTCCATTGCTGCAGCGCGCATGCATGCCTGTTTTTGGCGATGTTGAATTCCCGAGTACAGACCTATTTTCCCCTACCACTACCGAAGGAAAACACTGCGGAGATGACAACCCATTATTTATATTAAGCTACCACGACGCGATAGCTTATTTAAGTTTAAAATATGAAGTCGTGAACCCAGATGATCCATATGCACTTACATTCACAGATAACCAGAACCCTTGGGCAGCCCAATGCTTTAAGCAATTAAGGCTAAAAGGAGAGCATGTTTGGCTGCGCGAAACTTGGTGCATAGACAGAGAATATGGATTGGAATTGTGCCCCGACGGAGCAGCTAAAAGGGCAAGTACTATTGATAGTCAACGAAATGCCATAATTCCGGCATGTTGGATAAATAATGAAAATATAAAATGGTCTCATGTTTAAACAATAAAACCACAGTTTTGTTATTTAGCAAAACTTCAACAGCGCGATTATTTTGATTTACAAAGCTTACGAATTCCCGATTTTACCTTAGATACGAAGTATTCTACTTCTTTCAGCGTATTATATTTAGAAAAGCTAATCCTAATCGCGCTTTCTATTCTGTCTTTTGAAAGCCCCATAGCTTCCAACACATGACTTTTTTTGCCATTAGAACAAGCAGAACCACTCGAAATATATATGCCGTTCGACGAAAGATAGTGCAGCATGGTTTCGCTCCGAATTCCCAAAATTGATACGTTTAAAATATACGGAAAATGGTGCGAAACTTCATTTATTTTCGCATTGTCTATGTTTAATAAAAGTTCTCTGCATCTTTTCCAAAGTTTTTCTATTTTTTTTAGCATCTCAGGAGCAAATTTAGCTTCCTCTGCCGCCGCACCAAACCCTGCAATCAATGCAGTAGCTAGCGTTCCAGGACGAAGTTTATTTTGTTGCTCTCCACCAAATAATATCGGCAAAATTCTAGTATTTCTTGAGCAAAATAATGCCCCAATCCCTTTTGGTCCATGCATTTTATGAGCGGTTATAGTGATTAAATCCGCATTCAGCGCCGAAATTTTAACTGGAATTTTTGAAAACGCGTGCACAGCATCTATATGATAAAGTGCAGGAGCATGTTTTTTCTCTATAATTGCTCTCACCGCTTCGGTTGGCAGACGGCAACCAATTTCGTTATTAACCATCATTTGGCTCACAAGGATAGTCTCTTTATCTATCGCATTTAAAAATTGTTCAATTTTTATACAACCTTTAGAATCTGGTTCTAAATATGTTACTCTAAACCCCTGTCTCTCTAATTCTCTGCACGGCGAAAGCACCGAATCATGTTCCATCGCTGTGGTGACAATCTTGTTACCCAAGCGTTTTCTGGCGTGCGCTGCTCCAAAAATTGCAAGATTATTCGCTTCCGTTCCGCCAGAAGTGAAGTATATCTCTCCTGGTTCGCACCCAAAAAGCTCAGCGATATGTCTTTTTGCACACATAATAACAGTTTCCGCTTCAAAGCCTTTTGCATGCAGTGAAGATGGATTACCATGATATTTCAGCAATGTTTCTTGAATTTTATCCGCAACATTTTGCGAAGGTTTAGTTGTTGCACTGTTATCAAAATAAATTTCTTTTAGCATTACACATCGATAAATTTCTATAAATTTGTTGGAAAGTTGAAAATTTGTGAATTATTATCTTTAAATATCAAATAAATAATTAAAAACCACACTAAATGGTGGACACAAAGGGACTCGAACCCCTGACCTCTCGCGTGTGAAGCGAGCGCTCTAACCAGCTGAGCTATGCGTCCTGAGATTTTACATAAAACAATTCATGAAAATTTGAATTTTAATTCACTAGAATGATAGAAAAAAATTCATTGAGCTTATGAAAACAAAATGGTGACCCGGACGAGAATCGAACTCGTGTTACCGCCGTGAAAGGGCGGTGTCTTAACCGCTTGACCACCGGGCCATCACGTCAATAGATAGAACATTATAAAATCAAAAGTAATTTCATTCAAAGAACGCAAAAAATTCAAAACAGATGACTTTTCTAAATAGATTTAAAATCGCCCCACCTAAGCAATATTAACACTGCATGGTAGCGGCAGATGGATTCGAACCATCGACGCTTCGGATATGAACCGAATGCTCTGACCAACTGAGCTATGCCGCCTTGCCAAATCTAATTTTGCGATAACCAAATTCATAAAAATCTAAAACACTGCACTTTAACTAAATATAATTATATACTTGATTTTATTATAATATATTATAAAGCGCTTGTCAATAATTTAACGTCGGCAACTCAATGCTACCGACGTACCTTTTTTCGTGATTAAGAAATAAACTTGAAACGAGATAAGTTTGTTCGTCTTGTCGGTTGCGTAGGTATACATATTGGTGCTCTACTTGGCTATGCGGTCGAGAAGATAGAGCGAAACTAGTTGCCTAATATTTCCGTCCGTGTGGTTACGTTGCGGCGTATTCTTTTAGGCAGCTGTTTTTCGTGTCCCGGTGTGCAGTGGACGATAAGTGGACGTTTTTTGATGTGATGCACTTCATGGCAGATATGACCTAGTTTAATAATATCGGGGGTGTGCCGGAGGTGACCGTTGTTAGGCGCCGGTCTTTAGTCAATTGGCGTAAATCTGGTGTGTAAAATTTAGGTGGCGAATGATATCATTTGCGTCCGTAGTCTTGTATATGCCGGTGTTGCACATACGGCAGACATATGTTGGGTTATAGCTCACCCCCGCAGGACATAAGGCAGCCAGCATCGATGTAGGTTTGCACTGGGTTCATTTTTGGGTTTG
Organism: Oscillospiraceae bacterium; assembly: GCA_031266365.1. Taxonomy (GTDB): domain Bacteria; phylum Bacillota; class Clostridia; order Oscillospirales; family Acutalibacteraceae; genus JAISBE01. The sequence continues at coordinate 117,467 of JAISBE010000003.1, read as the reverse complement.
TTGGTGCAAGTGAGCCATCATAAGCGGGGCTGTCCTTTTCTGCAGACTTCATGCCTCATCTGGCTTCGTATAGGTGCAAGTCATCCAGTGTTTCTAGTTTGGTGTCGTTATTTGTATGTTTCATAAATATCTGTCCTTTCGATGAAGATTAAAGTTTTGAAAAATACCTGTGTGAGCTAACGTTTAAGTAAGAATATAATTTAAATTAAACATATTTTTTATTATATTATCGTGGCTTGATAATTTTTATTCTTTTTAAATGCGAATGCATAAACTAGTGTGTAGTGTTCTGATATACCGCTTGGCTGTGATAATGAGCGAGTACACATCTGGCCGTGTTAGAGACTATATTTTAGGCATAATTTTTGACGATTTGGTTACAATAGGTACATGACTGATGCCAGATTGAGATGAGCGTAGTTAGGTAAAGTGTGTGCAGCGATGTACCGCAATGGTGGATGATTGAGGATATTTCGCTAGATTCTGTGTACGGATGTTGGTTTCTCATCCGTACAGTAGTTTCCGCTGGATTCAATAGAGATTTTGAATAAAAGGGGTCATTAGTTGATTAGTTCCGCTTATTAGTATAGCGTTATAGGTGTACCCCGATACTTTTGCAGCCTTTAAGCAAATGGTTAATAGCAGCCTGTCCGTCGGTGAAGGCATTGAAGCAGTTAGTACATCGTAATCCGTCGCGGCCGAGGTATCTCCACGTTTCTAGTTGTCCTGCATCTATGTATTCTTGGCAAAGTTCTACCTCGTGCTTCCAGGCATAGTACTGCTCATTTTTTTTTCTTCGGTAGTCGTCTACAGCGTCGCCGCCCGTAACGTTATGTAGATCGTCTTCTTCCAGGGCTTGTGGTTCAGTGGCGTTATTTCTGTGTCTCATAGATATACATCCTTTCTTTAGATTAAATTTTGCGAACGCAGCATTATTGGGAGCTACCATTCATGTGAAATAAATTTAGTTTAGATTAAATATATTATTTATTATATTATATATGACATTTCATTGCTTGTCAATAATTTAACGTCGGCAAGGCTTAAAATAAATACACACTAGCAAAGGAATTCATGAAATATATTTATAATAAATTTAAGCTTGCGTTGCTTATAATTTTTAAATATTCACAACATGATGGCATCATGATATAATAAAATTAGGTGTGTGTAATTATAGGTTAAGTAATAAAAATCTGTTTTAAGTTTTTTAATTTTATTATTATTCTGTTTTGGAAAATTTAGTCTGAAATAGAAAGGAGTATTTATCGGCAATGAATGAGATAATTTTGGCTAAACTTGGGGAAGTTGTTTTAAAAGGTCTGAATCGTAAAAATTTTGAAAATGTTTTAATAAAAACTATCAAAACAAGATTGAAAAATTTTGGAGAATTCGAAATTAAAAACTTGCAGTCAACAATTTATATTATCCCCAGACGCGTAGAAATAGATTTAGATGCCACAATGAATGTTGTCGGTAAAATATTCGGCATTGCCGCATTTTGCAAGGCACTTTGCGCTGAAAAAGATATCGATGATATATGTGCAAAAGCTGTTGAATATTCAAACCGCATTGCAAAAAATGCATCTAGTTTTAAGGTTGAAACAAAGCGTTCGGATAAAAAATTTATGCTAAAATCACCACAAATTTCCGATAAAGTCGGCGAATTTATATTGAAAAAATGCAGCAATTTACATGTAGACGTCCATAATCCAGATTTTATTTTAAACATAGAAATCCGAGATTTCGGAGCTTATATTCACGGCCAAGCTTTACCCGGAGCAGGCGGAATTCCTGTTGGGACAGGAGGAAAAGCGGCAGTGTTGATCTCCGGTGGAATAGATAGCCCCGTTGCCTCATGGTTGATGGCTAAACGCGGTTTATCTTTGGTGGGGATACACTTCGCAAGCCCACCATATACCAGCCCGCGTGCCGAGGACAAAGTTACAAGACTTTTACAAAAAGTTTCAAATTATAGCGGTAAAATACCTTTATTTGTCGTACCTTTCACGAAAGCTCAAGAGGAAATTCAAAAAAAATGCAAAGAAGAATTCAGAACGATCATCATGAGACGCCTGATGATGAAAATTGCCGAAAAATTAGCTCTTTACCATGATGCCAAAGCTTTAGTAACTGGAGAAAGCTTGGGGCAAGTGGCAAGCCAAACACTCCATGCTATTTCCTGCATAGATATTGCCGTATCTATACCCGTTTTTAGACCGCTGATCGGCATGGATAAAAATGAAATTGTATGTTTAGCCAGAAAAATAGACACGTTTAATATATCTATAGAACCCTATGAAGATTGCTGCACTATATTCACCCCTAGGCACCCTCGGACTCGCCCAATGTTAAAATATGTGCTGGAGGAGGAGGATAAAATCAATTGGGATAATTTAACAAATGATGCCTACTCACAAACTCTTTTCAATTATAGCTGATTATTCTTTAAGGTTACTCATGATTTGCCATTCTTTGAAATAATTTTAATGCAATAAGGATGAATTTATATGAAAATCACAGTGATTTTTTATCTCTGCCACTATACTGGTGACGATGAAGTTATACTAAACCGCGCGATGAAACATCTAAATATGGACGAACCGGAATTTTTCGCCGCGATAAATGAAGAGGATTTATCCTTCGCTTTGACGGAAATTAAAAAGAAAAGCGATATTATATTCTTAGTTGGCGATATTGACAAATCAAACGAAACGACACCTGAAAAATCGACTAATGTAAATGTTAATCAATCAAAATTGAAGTATATTTCCCCTGATGATATTATAAAAGCTCTGTTAAATGGCGATAATATCACTAAAGATCGAGCTCAAATTAGGATAACGCCTGGCGAAAAGAAAAGCTATCTTATAGAAAATGGCCATAAAATTAGTTTTATTTTGCCAGATGAACCTAACTTGCTTTATCAAACTTTAAAATATAATGTTTTACCCTATCTTGCTAAAAAATATGAGATTACCAATAATAAACTCAAATTAAAAAAATTTTTTAAGTATAAAAAAGGCATAAATTTTTGTAACTTAAAAATTATAGACGAATCTCAAAAGCGATAATTACTCAATAAAATTTGCGTACACTCACTTTAAAATCCTTCATGCCACTCCTGCAATGCGGTTGCAGTTAAGCGAAAGGAGGAATAAGATTTTTGGATTTACAAGAAATTTATCTAAAAGGCAAAAAAAAGTTGCTGAAATCTGGGATAAAATCAGCTAGCTTTGAGGCTATGTGTATATTAAAATTTTGTTTCGGTGTTGATAGGCACGAACTTATAATCAACCCCACCCAAAAACTGGACGAACAAGCTAAACTTCGTTTTTTTGATCTCATTCTTCAGCGAGCAAATGGTAGGCCTCTTCAGTATATCTTAGAAGAATGGGAATTTATGGGAAAAAATTTCAAAGTAGGGGAAGGCGTTTTAATTCCACGTGACGACACAGAAATTCTCGTCAAAACAGCCATAGCACATATTTCATCCATAAAATCGCCGCAAATTTTGGATCTCTGTGCAGGGAGTGGGATAATTTCCATAATTCTGGCAATTAATTTTCCAGACGCTAATATTACTTGCCTTGAAATCTCAGAAAATGCTATTTATTATCTAAACAAAAACATAAAGCTTATTTTGAGCGATTTTTACGGTAAAGGGAGCATTCAGGTGATCAAAGGCGATATATTTTCAGAAAAAACATTGCATAAATTCGAATTATTTGACTTAATCGTCTGTAATCCGCCTTACATTCCGTCCGAAGATATAAAATACCTGCAAAAAGAAGTGCAAAACGAGCCGCTCATCGCTTTGGACGGCGGCCCAGATGGGCTTAATTTTTACCGAATGTTGACCAAAAAATGGAAATCTCAAATCAAATTTGGCGGTACATTGGCAGTGGAAGTAGGAAAAGGTCAAGCGAGCAATGTGGCAAAGCTTTTTGAAGAGGCTGATTTTAAGAATATCAGCATAAAAAAGGATTTATGCGGAATAGATAGGGTTGTAACGGGAAAAAATGAATAAGCTTAACAGCACTATTTTACCTAAACTAAAACCAAAATTACAGCGCACCGACGTACTTTATCTGCATTTTTCCCCACTTTTAGTTGAATTGATATTCAACAACTTGCCCCTTTGAGCCCAAATTCCTGGTGTACACCACATATTGTATCCACGTCCTCCCCAAAACTCGCGATTCCGCAAGTGGTTTCCTAATAGCCACCCCATTTTGCTGGCTCCAGGGTGTGTGCGTCTCTGCAAGCAGATCTGTTTTTCCGCCGACAGCACCAAATAACCTGGCCACAAAAGAAAATTCACAGCTCGGATACAGCGGAATTGCCAGGAGATTTACCACATCCGGATTGCATCTTTCCGGTAAGACATAGCCTTTAACCACCGCAGGTGCAATGCATAATGGATCAATTCGATGTGGCCGGCAGGTGCTGTCAAAAGGTCCATAAGGGACCTTGCTTGTATCAACTTTATCAGGCACGGTTAATTCTTCTGCCGAGGTATCCGCCTGCACTTGAACTGTAACAACAGGAGATTTTAATATAAAGTTTTCACCTTCTGTTTCAAATTGTATTTGTAAATTCTTACCCACCAGGCTTCCGTTTACTGAATAGGTCGCTACGACGGTGTTGGTGTCCGCATCCCTAGATTTGATATCCTTCAACACCAATGTTTGACCGGTGTTTTCAAGTTTCACAATCGGTACAATTTTATCTATGATCCGATATTGGGTGTCACTTTCAGTGAATTCTAGAGCGTCATGTCCCAAGCTTCCTAGTTCTAGTGTTACTTCTAGTTCATTTTCTTGGCTTTTCCATAATGCACGACCGTTGATTCTCTGTGTGGTCGATCCGAAGTAATACAGGTAATAATTTTTGTTCGTGTTTCCAGATATGTGTCTTGTTACGGTTATGCGGTAGTCACCAGCATCACTGAATATACTAGTCGACCAGAGTTGTTCACCATGTTCACCGCGATCCATTGGCTCGGTCTGTGCGAACCCCAACAGTAAAGTTCCTGGCTGGTCGAATTGGCTCACCAATATGGTCAGAGTTACATATTCTTCAGGACGGCTCGTTACCAGTATGCAGGCGTGTTTGTACAAGTTAGTTAGGGTAACACTCAGGTCTCCGTGGTTATAGCTTATCGAAAGTGCGCGAGTCGGTATTACTGCCAGCAGCAGGGTAGTCAGTAGCACTTTTTTCAAAAATTTCATGATAATACACTTCCATTCATTTTTATTTTTTCGGTGAGAGTTTGCGAAATTTATTGTTCGTGATGTTTTGTGCAGCTTAGCAAATTTAATTATGATTTTTTAGCGAGAATTCGCAGCAATAAAAACACAAAATATGCCCTTCGCTTAGCTTCATTAAATAAACTGCAAATATTTGCACGATTGTTTATTTGTTTTCACCCCTTCATTACATAAATTATGCGATATTAATATAATTATTCTTATATTATTAAACAAATTTTATTGTATGTCAACATTTAATTGAAAGTGTTTTACTGATATATTGTTTGATAAAATTGCATTTTATGCACCTTTTTTAGTTTTTTGGTGGTAAGGTAGCTTCTCGAGGTAGTTTTATGTAAATCGGTAAATCAAATCACAGTTTATTGTATTCTATAAACATAATTCTATTTATATTATAAATATAATTTTGTTTTATGTCAACACTAATTTGCAAAAATGCAGAATATTTTTTATGCCATTCACATTGCACGCTTGTGATAGGTATAGTTTGTTAGCGAGGTAGCGACTACGGTTAATTTATTTGAAAATTTTTCCGCAATAATCTCTCTTACAATTTTCATTTGCAGCCGTACTCTCTTTGGCAATTTTATATAGTATAAATATAATTTTAAGTATATATCAATACTTATTTATGCAAAATGTCAGAAGTTGCCGCGCCACACTTAGTATAAGGCTATGCTGAGCGCAGCCCATACTAAAGTTTAATTGTTTTTGGTTAAATTATTTAAAAGCTTTTTCACGTTAGCCTCTTTCATCATTTTTATTTGCAATTTTCCTTTTTCTGACAAATTTTATATAATATAAACATAATTTTAAGTATATTAAATTGCAATTTTCAGTTTATGTCAACATTTATTTTAGAATAACTTAGCCTGAAATTTCGCCAAAATGCAACATCACGAGCATCACTCCGAGGGCGGTTTTCTATATTAATTATGTTTGCAGTCTTTCATTTGGACACATCATCTCTTTAAATAATTTTATTTAATATAGATGCTTTTCTTATTATATTATTGACACAATTTTGTTTTAAATTAATATTTATTTACAGAAAATCGAAGTTGTTTTCTGCGTTGTGCACGATATCAGTGCACCAGATATCAGTGGCATTTAGTTGTTATTAAAAATTGCATCAACTAAATGTGTCAGTATTCCGAGGGAGGTTTTCTGCGATAGGCGTTTTCGCAACCCTGAATTCGCAGCCATTTTTTGTTTTTATCTCATATAACTTAAATATTTATTTTAAAAATTACTATCAAATTCTAGTATATATTAATTTAAAAATGCCTTACTTAATATCATTTTACGAGATTTTATTAGTTTTTTAAATATTTGAAATATATTATTAAATAAGTTATATAAAATTTTGGTTTATAGTAATATATTTCTGAGGACATCACACTTAATGCACAATATGGCAGTGCGGCAAATTTTATTTTACAGCTTTGTGAATCATTAACGCCTCAGAGCGATTTCCTTTAACAAGTCATTCTCACGATTTTGCATTGCAAAATGCCCATTTTTTGCCATTTGCTATTTCAAATGCTTTTAATCAAATCTTTAAACTGCTCCACACAATAAAATTACCGAGAGTATATCAAATGCAAAAGCCAATGTTGAGTAAAATTGGATCATAATCACGGCAGGTAAGTTAATGCAAAGATATCGGGCAGCAATTCACGCAAGCTGAAGATAAAAATACTACAAAAAAGCCTTTGCGCGACAAGATATTTGGTCATTTAGCTTGCAATACTCTTTGAAATACTCTCAAGTTACTATTATTATAAAGCTTTCAAGCTACCTAACTTTAGCCATCACTCATTTTTAAGCTTCTTCCATTTAGCTATCCCTTCATCAGCAAAATTTTCATAATTTTGCTCATTCCAAGTGAGTTTTTTAATAAAAAATTCCTGAATTTTCAACCAATCCATCGTGCTTTCAACCCACGTACGCGGCGCACCGTAGCTAGCCGCTGCCAAAATATTGCCACTAATTGTGTAGCTTAATATGGATCTTCCCAAAGAGTTTATAAACTCTATAGGTTCTTCCGCGCTTGAGACTTCGTTCTCTTTATTTACACCGTATGGTATAAGCTTAAATTTATTTATCAGATAATCGCGACCAGTTTTGGATGCATTTAGCCACAAAAGAAAATCCTGGGCTAATTTTTGCTCTTGCTGGCCCACTTGACTGTTTATTGCGTAATAATTTAACGCAAAAACCGATATAGAATTTCGAAATTTTTCAGCAGACAGTCCATTTACTTTTATGTCCTTTTGTTCAAGGGGCATTTTTATAGGCACAAAATGCAAACCTTTTGCTAAATCTGGGTTTAATTTTTCAATCTTTTCATAAACCCAACTCCCACCCTCTAAAAAAAAGCTATTTCCGTTAGCAAATTCTGCGATATAATCAGCATTATCTCCCACAGAAAAACCATAAATTGACATAAGCTCCAGCAATTTTGCATATTTAATTATAGGCGCTTTTAAAGCTTTTATTTGCCGTTCCGTCGCCTGAATAGCCTCCATCTGCGACGCAAAAACTGCATTTACCGCTTGATTTACCCTACCTTCGCCATATTTTTCTTTCAAAGGTGCGGCAATAGAAAAAATTTCTTTTAGATTATTAACTTTGCCTGTTTTTTTTGAAAGTAAAGGATATTTATTTCCGCTAAAAGTGACAACACCTGGCTTTTCATTTTTTATATAAGCCCACAAAGCTTTTAAAAATAACTCAAACTCCCTATAAGAAGCAATTTTCACATCATCCAAAAATTTTTCTGACAATTCCTCTCCAACCAAATCTTTTATCATTTGACAATCAACGATATAACCATAACCTCCAATGCCAACTGGAACCCCAAAGCTGCTTTTTTTATTTAAAGTTAACTGCAAGCTTTCAGGAATGTCTTTCACAAAAAGCTCTAATTTATCATCAATTTTAGTTGAAAAATCTAAGCAAAATTGTTCTAATTTTTTAAGATCTCTTCCACTTCTCAATGAAAAAATTGATGGTTTGTTTTTCGAATTAATTTCAGCTTTTAAAATTTCTATATAATCCTGGTCAACATCCGGCGATGAGCTCTTTACTTTTATCCCTGTTTCCGACTCATAATCCGCGCACATATTTTTAAATTCTTCACAATAATTAATATTTGAATTATAAATATATAAGTCATACCCCCGCTCTATGCTAGCAGTGTTAAAATCTTCTAAATCCATCAATTCTGAAGTATCCTTATAATTGCAGCTTGCTAATAAAAAAGTGAAAGCAAGGACTAAAATCAAGAATTTAGCTACCATTTCACGATATTGACAAAACAAACCTTTCATGAAAGCCTCCAAAAGGAAAAATTTTAAGCATCAATTAGAAAATATATTAAAGCCGGTTTTAATTAAATAAGCTTCTCTCTAAAATATATCAGAGAGAAGCTTATAAAATCAAGAACAATTTTACTAACCACAAATTTTACCGCGATATTTGCGCCCCTTTTCCCCGTCTGCCAATTTTGTATCTGCCTTTACCATAACTTTGATTTTTTTGCGATTTTTTTCTCTGGATTCCGTCTTCCACCTGCTGCTCGTATAACTCTCTCAATCTTTTTTACTTCACTACGCTCGAATGGATTCTTTTTGTAATCAGACTTATTAAAACGGGTAAATTGAAGCGGAGTTCGTTTATCAAATGTGTGTGCGTTAACATCCATTCCTATGACGTTAACCAGATATTCTACAACCTCGGGATTCCGCGCTTCAGCAGCTATATGTAACATAGTCCGCACTTCTAAATCTTCCCATGTTAGTAACTCAGGAAATTCATTTAAGAAAAATAATATAGTTTGTGTTGGGGCGCCATGTTGTATAAGAGCTCTTATAAAATAACCTAAATTATCGCGAAAACGCGTATCCGCCCGCCCCTGATCAAATATATGTGTTAGCCCTCTAAAGTCTCTCCAGCGCAAGTTGGCGATACGGCACGCAAATTCCTCAACATCTGGGATCCTCAAAATATATAGAGGATATTTTTTATCTCTAATAAGCCACCTCACAATTTCAGTGCAATCAGCGGCATGCGGATTGGTTGCATCCATGCCATCTATTGCTACAAATAAAAATCGTTTATACTCAGGAAAATTGTATCGCCTATGCAATTCTACCATCAAATCCTTCCGCCCAATACTTGCCGCGCATTCTGCTGTTGACATTTGACCAGGATATTGATAATAATGTATGTGGTCTCCTCCTTGATTTAAACACCAATTCAAGCAGGCGTCGGCATGAAATAAAATAGCCAACGAAGCTAGCGTAAAATATTCCTGTTGTTGCCCTCTACGGACCGGCAACCCCAAATGACGTAAATCGGCTATATCAAAAATAATAGCTGTACCTATCCCTTGAGTAGCCATTATCTGCTGAAGCAATTCTAGATCATCATAATGCAAAGCATAACACAAATCCCTGCATTGCGGGTCATCTAAACTGAAAATTTTGACGCCATCATCTGCCAAAACATTGATATTATTAAATATAGTGATATTTGCTATAAAAATACTTATAGTTGCGAGTAATGTTACTAATTTTTTGAGCATATTATGCATTGGTTTTACCAATCCCTTCATATATTTTAATGCTAAACTATAATAACATAGAATTTTTTATTTGTAAATAATTTATAATATCAAAAATGCGCAATAAAGATTTTATTTTCTATTTTTTTCGATAAAATAAACCTAATTTAAATAAAAATATTGTTAATTTAATAATTTATTCGGTAAATCTCTCTTTAAAATTTTTAATTTTATAATAAAAAAAATTTTTTAACTTATTAAATTAATAAAAAAATGACTGAGCTATAACTCAGTCATTTTAAAAATATAGATAATTCTAAAATTCATCAATTACATTATAAACTTCAATCGCTGGTAAAAGGCATTAAAGCTAGATGTCTAGCACGCTTAATAGCAACCGTTAACCTACGTTGATGTTGCGCACAGGTCCCAGTTACTCTGCGTGGCAAAATTTTTGCTCTTTCTGAAATATATTTTCTAAGCCTTGAAAGATCTTTATAATCAATAATTTTTAATTTATCAACGCAGAACCCACAAACTTTTCGTCGACCTCGCCTGCCTCCTCGGCGATTATCTCTCTCTCGCCGCTCTTCTCTTTCAGCCATTATTAGCCACCTCCTATGATAGTAAATTTATTTATAAATTAAGGTGCAAACTAGCGCTAACTTTCGATTTTATCACTAAAACGGCAGGTCATCTTCCGCCGGTATTTCTTGAAAATCCTCTGTATTGCCACTTTCATAAGAAGCTGGATGCACTGCTCCTGCGCTCTTTTCATACTCAGGCTGTTGGTTGGTCATGCCCGCGCTTTCTTTTTTTGAATCAGCGAAATGCACATTATCCGCAACAATATCGAATGTTTTCCTATTATTGCCGTCTTTATCCTGATAAGACCTCGTCTGCAATGATCCTTGAACAGCGATTAGTTGGCCTTTACAAAAATATTTTGACACAAACTCAGCGGTACCACGCCAGGCAACCACATTGATAAAATCGGTAACTCTTTCCGTGTTGGATTTTGAATAAGAACGATCCACTGCGATTGTGAAATTCACCACCGCAGTTCCGTTTGGAATGTGTTTTAGCTCCGGATCAGCAGTTAATCTACCCATTAAAATTGCAACATTTAACACTTCTGCTTCGCCCTACCCCTCTTTTTTTACAATAAGAGAACGAAGAACTCCATCTGTTATTTTATAAATACGATCTAACTCAGCAGGAAATTCAGCGTTGCTCGTAAAATTAAATAAAACGTAATGGCCTTCGGTTTCTTTTCTGATTGGATAGGCTAATTTTCGCCTGCCCCATTCATCAACACTTTCGATCTCTCCGTTAGAAGATATTAAATCTTTAAATTTCTGTAATAAAGTGGCAATAGCTTCCTCTCCAGACTTTAAAGAGAAAACTATAACGGTTTCATAAGCATTATTTATATGCGACATATTTGCACCTCCTTCTGGACATAAGACGCCAAATTTCAAATTTGACGTAAGGGGAATACATATTTTTATAATTACTTATTTACTATAACACTGAGAAAAGTAAAAGTCAACTTTTAAAATATAAATATCCAACGCCAAATGTATAAAAATGAATACTGTCACCGCAAAATCTCTTGGTGAATTTTTATAGCCTAACACTTTCCTTAAGCTCGAATAGGAGTTTATACCTCCTGTTTTTTCAATTCATGCAGGCATTCCTTGCAAATATTTTTTTCTTTAAATTCAACTGCGCCTTCCTTATTTCCACAAAATTCACAAGTTGACGTATTGATTTTTTTTAAGGCAATTGTATCTCCATCTGTTATGTAAATTGCTAGAGGATCTTTACGCCTAATTCCCAAACTCTTTCTAATTTCCATTGGGAGTACAATTCTTCCTAAATCGTCTATATGCCTGACAATTTCTGCCCGCTTCATAATAATTTGCCCCTTTTTCGATATATTATATTAAATTTAAATGTAGTATGATATAAATATACTCTTTTCTCCAATTTATGTCAATTATTGCGTCTACAACACTTGAAAAAATTTTATATATTTTAATAATGCAATTATAGGCATTAAAATGAGGCAACTATAACCTGCCAATAGAATAAACCTTTAGAAGAATATTCCGACATAAATAATTTTAACAAATAAAACATCATAAAGTCAATAACTTTTTAATTTATTTTTAAATTTCAAATAATAAAATTTAAATTTCGCTATAAAGTTACAGATAAACTCAAAATTTTTATGAATTATAAAATTATACCGTTTCACGTGAAATATTTTTTCAAATTAAACTAATATATTATATTAAAAAAATCCTTATACTTTAAAAAGCAGGTTTTACTATTTTAAGTATCTCTTTATCAAATTTAAAATTAGCGCTTATTTTTACACACCGCGGAATTAATTTTTAGCGTTTCACGTGAAACAAAAAATATCTCACAAAAATTCCTGCTTCTCCTATTTTTTAATATAAAAATAGACCTGCTATACACTTTCTTCAGCGATAGCAGATCTATTTCACAGTTAAAAGTTTAAAATTCAGCCCGGGAAATCATCATTAAAGTAGATGTTGTACCAAACCAAAAAGATATAAATCGTCCAAATTTTACGGCTATTGTCACATTTTCCGAAATAATGATCATCAAGAAGTTTGATTAAAAACTCTGTATTAAAAAAATTAGTTGCAGGTTTTGATAAAAATGCATTTTTCACTATATGATAGTATTTTTCTTCCCTAAGCCAAACTCGTGTTGGAACAGGAAAACCAAGCTTTGCTTTTTGCGCATTTTCTTTTGGCAGTTTATTTAATGAAGCTAAGCGAAGGGCATATTTTGTGCTTTTTTTGTTAATAAGAAATTTTGTGGGAATTGATGACGCCACGCGATAAACTTCTTTATCCAAAAAAGGAACTCTCAATTCCAACGAATGCGCCATACTCATACGATCTGCTTTTAATAAGATATCCCCTGTAAGCCAGAAATTTATATCAATATATTGCATTTTTGTTTCATTGTCATAATTCTTCACACGCTCATAAAACTTTTTACAAATATCTATCGGATCTGTTGCAATTGTCGAATTTTTTAGAAGTTTTTTCTTTTCACGTAAATTAAATATATAAGCATTGCCAATAAAATTTTCCTCAATTTTGCGTTCGCCACGGACGACATAGCCTTTTCCTTTAAAATTATAGGGAGCTTTTAGAACCATTTTTCTTAAAAAGCTGCGACAAAACTTAGGCAAAATTTTTTGATATAGATAAAATACACGTGGACGCCTATACACCTGATAACCGCAAAATAGCTCATCTGCCCCTTCACCAGATACCACTACTTTCACATATTTACTCGCAAGTTTTGCAACAAAATAAAGTGCGATACAAGATGGATCTGCCAATGGGCTATCCATCATATATTGGACTGATTTTACACTATCCCAAAATTCTGAAGAAGAAATTATTTTACAATAGTGATTTAAGCCTATTTTTTGTGCAAATTTATTCGCCCAATCGATCTCGTTATATTTTTCACCAAAATCAAATCCAACCGTAAAAGCTTTGTGATCTTTAAAATAACTCGCTATATAACTTGAATCAACCCCACTTGAAAGGAAACAACCCACCTCAACATCGCTAATTCTGTGTACCTCAACGCTATCCTCCATAACGTTTCTTATGTTCGCTACAGCTTCTTTTAGCGTCATTAGTTTATTTTGATTAAACGTTGCTTCAAAATATCTTGTGATTTCAATTTTGCCATTTTTATACCAAAGATAGTGTCCCGGAAGGAGCACGTATATTCCTTCAAAAAAAGTTTCTGGAGGGACAACATATTGAAATGAAAGATAATTATTCAACGCTTTTTCGTTAAAAATTCTTTTAAATTTAGGAAATTTTAAAATACTTTTAATTTCAGATGCCCAAACCAAACTTTTTTGATCAAAAAAAGACCCATTTATTGAGGAAAAAGCCTCATCTGAGCTGGTTTCATGGTTCGTCGGTGAATTTTCCACTTGCGTATAATAAAGAGGTTTTATGCCAAAAAAATCGCGTGCCATAAAAAGGGAGTTATCTTTTTTATCCCATATAGCGAACGCAAACATGCCTCTTAATTTATCCAACATTTTTTCGCGCCACTCTTCAAACGCATGAACTAGCACTTCTGAATCTGATTGCGTATAAAAAACGTGGCCCAATTTGATTAACTCTTGCTGCAATTCTTTATAATTATAAATTTCACCGTTAAATGTCAAAACGAGAGTTTTATCTTCGTTGTAAATAGGCTGGTTACTGTCATCACAGACATCAATTATACTGAGTCGGCAAAATCCCATAGTGATTCCATTACCAAAACAATATCCCGAACTATCAGGCCCTCTGTGCATTATTATATTTGTCATATCTTTAATGGCCAGATCGCAATTCACAATTTTACCGGTAAACCCGCATATTCCACACATATTTACAAGGTCCTTCCTTGAATTATAGAATATTTCTTTTTACTCAAAAACAAATGCGATGATTTAAATAGGGAAATTTTAAAATCAGGGCCGCGCTTTTATCAACGCCAAATTTATGATAAGTTTTCTACTATTTTTTTAAGCATATTTCTCTATCCCCAGCTGCGTGCGTCTTTTTTAATCACATAATACTTGATTTATAAACGTCTAGTTGCACAAAAAGCTAAAATTAGCACTAAAGTTCATCCTATATTTCGCAATACTTTATTCGCATTAATTTTTTTATAAAGAGAAGAAAATGCCAAGATGTTATAAACTTATCTTTGACCAAAATACGCATTATTATCATTAGTCAAAAGTAAAAACAAATTAGCAATTTCCTAAAAAATTTCCTCGTGCAATAAAAAATTGCGCTTTCCAAACGAATAATTTACTTAACTTCCACTTCTGCTCCAGCTTCAGATAATTTCGCCTTGATCGATTCACATTCCTCTTTCGACACTGCCTGCTTTAACGGCTTTGGCGCTTCATCCACTAAGGCTTTAGCCTCCTTTAACCCAAGACCTATTATCTCTTTCACTAATTTAATCACTTGAATTTTGTTTGCGCCTGCAGATTTTAAAATAATGTCAAATTCTGTTTTTTCCTCCACAGCACCACCACCCGCCGCGTCGGCGGCCGGCGCGGCCACCGCCACAGTTGCAGCAGCGGCCGAGACACCAAATTCCTCTTCTAATGCTTTCACAAGCGTGTTGAGTTCAAGGACTGTTAATGATTTGACCTCTTCGATTAATTTTTCTACTTTTTCTGACATAACAAAAACCTCCAAAATTTTTATTTAATTTTAATTTTTTGATAAAATTACTTTTTTGATGCTTAAAGCTGGCATAATCTTAAGCACTTTGTTTTTCGGCAATAGCAGCGAGCACCACGGCCAAGTTCTTTATAGCACCATTAAGCACTGTCACAAAACCGCAGATCGGCGCATTTAAACCCACTAAAACTCTTGTAATAAGAATTTCTTTCGATGGCAATCTTGCCAATTCAACAACCATTTTTTTATCTATCGCTTGACCTTCAACAAAACCGGCCTTGATTTGGAAAAATTTGTTGTCATTGGCATATTTGCACAAAATGCGGGCACCTGCCGCAGGGTCTTCTAAGCTCAATGCCAGCGCGGTTGTGCCCGTCAGCGCGTTTTCATTAAGTCCAGTAATACCTGCCTCTTCAATTGCACGCAGTAATAATTTATTTTTTATCACTTTATAATGGACTTTAGCATCGCGCAGTTCCCGCCTCAATTGCGTATCATCCGCAACGTTAATCCCTTTATAATCAACTAAAACACCAGCGCACGAATCTTTGAGCTTACCCGCCAATTCTTTAACTACCAACTTTTTTTGCGCTAAAATTTTTTCACTCGGCATAAATCACACCTCCATTCTAAATTCAAGTACATTCAAATAAAACAGCTAATTTTATGCAAATTTTGGTATTTAACTAGCTGCCAGCTATTTTAATGTTGATAACCTTGCAAAAATTCTTTATTTTTTCCATCAAACAAAAAATTCCTCCTGTAAACTAAACAAGAAGAACCACGATATACAAAAATTAATTTTATAATCGCAATTTCCTCGGCAGGCAGAAATGTTTCAATTACACCTAAACGGCACCTGCTATCTACAGAAAATGATACCAAATTCGTCAAAAACTTCTTTTTAACTATAACTATTGTAGCACAAAAAAATTATAAAATCAACACAAAGCTAACTACCATCTTTATCAGCTGATTTTCTCAGCTCGAATCGGGTTAATCTTTACACCTGGTCCCATCGTTGATGCAACAACACAAGATTTAATATATTGCCCCTTTGCTGCAGCTGGTTTAGCCTTCACTATTGCATCCAGAAGAACTTCGAAATTTTCTTTCAATTTTTGTTGACCAAAAGAAACTTTACCCACCGGACAATGAATTATGTTGGTTTTATCGAGGCGATATTCAATTTTGCCAGCTTTTGAATCCTTTATCGCTTTTGCGATGTCCATTGTTACCGTCCCAGCTTTTGGATTTGGCATCAGTCCACGAGGGCCCAAAATTTTACCTAACCGGCCAACCAAGCCCATCATATCAGGGGTTGTAATGACAACGTCATAATCGGTCCAGCCTTCGTTTTGAATTTTACTTGCCATATCTTCTGCACCGATGTATTCCGCGCCAGCTTCCTGAGCAAATTTGGTATTATCTCCCTTGCAGATAGCTAAAACCCTAACGGTCTTACCAGTGCCATGCGGCAAAACAACTGCCCCTCTAACCTGTTGATCGGAATGACGTGAGTCAACACCTAGCCTCACATGGACTTCCACTGTTTCATCAAATTTTGCTTTAGCCGTTTCTATGCAAACATCTAAAGCCTCTTTTACATCATATAATTTTGTTTTTTCTACCAATTTTGCGCTATCGACATATCTTTTACCATGTTTCATTTGAAATTTCCTCCTACTGTGTGGTTATTAAAAGTTATAAATATCGAGTCTTAATTTGTTAGAAAATGCTTTTTTTAAAGCAATAAAGTTAATTAAATATTTCTATCTGATCAAGTTCTAGTTCCACAGGAGTTTCTCTACCGAACATAGAAATTTTAACACACACATAGTTTTTTTCCTTGTCCAATTTACTCACTGTCCCGACAAAATCTTCAAGAGGTCCCTCAACAATTCTAACGGTATCGTTTATAGCGTATTCAACTTCGATACGTTTCTTTTCAATACCAAGCCTGGCAACTTCCTCATTCGTTAAAGGAATGGGTTTCGAAGAAGGTCCAACAAAACCAGTACAACCGCGAATGCTGCGAACCACATACCATGATTCATCATTTAGTATCATTTTAATGATAACATAACTAGGAAAAATTTTACGCTCAACTTCCCTTTTTTTATTATCTTTTATCTCGGTGACACTTTCTGTCGGTACGAAAATTTCTTGAATAAGATTTTTAAGCCCTCTATTTTCAACAGTTTTTGCAAGATTTGAGGCTACTTTATTTTCGTAGCCAGAGTAGGTATGGACAATATACCACTTAGCTTCTTCTGGCATAAGCCACATCCCCTTCTATTGAGAAATATTCATAACTTTGCCTAGCAAATAGTAAAGACCTATATCTAAGACAAAGACAAATAAACCAACTATAAAGATAGACGCCAACACTACCCATGAATTGCGAAAAACCGCACTCGGAGTGGGCCATACAACCTTTTTAACTTCGCTTTTGCAATCGATGAAAAATTTTGCAATATGCTTAAATATGTTAAATTTACTAAACTTACTCTCAGACATATTTTCCCTCCTTGTGCAAGTATCAACAAAAATTAAAGAAAGCTTCAGTAGATCTACTAAAAAATATTCTTATTTCGTCTCTTTTTGCAAAGTATGTTTTTTACAAAACCTGCAATATTTTTGCATTTCAAGTCTATCTGGATCATTTTTTTTGTTTTTCATCGTGTTATAGCCGCGTTGTTTGCACTCTGCGCAGGCCAGCGTTACTCTTACTCTCATGATAGCACCTCCCGGAGCAATAGAATTATTTTAGCTTTTGCTTAAAAAATGAATGAAAATTCTTTTTCTCGAGGTGGATATACTATATCACATTATGCGATTTTAAGCAAGTGTTTTTAGCAATTTCTTAAAACCTTTAATATTAATTTAATACAAGCCAATGAAAACAAATACATCAAAGCAAATTTTAATGCTCTTATATTACCATAAATGTTGACAAAATAAAGAAATAATGCCATAATATAATAAAAAATTTTATTTAAAAACTTAGATTTTATTAATATAAATAATGTTAAATTTTAAAGGAACACGCTTTTATGAAAAAAGATTTAGCGAAAACATACGATCCCAAAGAAGTTGAGGATAGAATTTATAATTTTTGGTTAAAAGGTGAATATTTCAGTGCAAAAACAGATGAAAACAAAACACCTTATACTATTGTAATTCCGCCGCCGAATATCACAGGAAAATTGCATATAGGTCACGCTTTAGACGAAACACTGCAGGATATAATAATTCGTCACAAGCGCATGAGCGGCTACTCTGCGCTCTGGGTTCCAGGAACGGACCATGCTTCTATAGCCACAGAGGCAAAAATTGAGGAAGCAATGAGAAAAGAAGGTCTTTCCAAAGAAAAGCTTGGCCGAGAAGAATTTCTAAAACGCGCTTGGATTTGGAAAGAAAAATATGGTAAAAGCATTATCGATCAACTCAAAAAGTTGGGCGCTTCATGCGATTGGCACAGAACAAGATTTACTTTGGACGAAGGATGCTCGGCAGCTGTCCGCGAAGTATTCGTTAAGCTTTTTGAAAAAGGTCTTATTTACCGCGGCGAAAGGATCATAAACTGGTGCCCCAATTGCAAAACTTCCATTTCAGATGCAGAAGTGGCATTTTATGAAAAAGAGGGCAAATTTTGGCATATAAGATATAAAATTGCTAACGATAACGGGTTCATTGAGCTCGCAACTACGCGGCCGGAAACGTTGCTCGGGGATACCGCTGTGGCAGTGCATCCCGAAGATGAGAGATATCAAAATCTTATAGGAAAATCCGTTATTTTACCTCTAATAGGCAGGAAAATTCCGATTATTGCCGATAGTTATGTGGAGAAAGATTTTGGAACCGGCGTCGTTAAGATTACACCGGCACATGATCCGCATGATTTCGAGATAGGATTGCGCCATAATTTACCTATTATTAACATTATTGACGAAAAAGCTAAAATAAATGAAAACGGCGGAAAATACGCAAATCTCACTTTACCTGCGGCCAGAGATGCTGTTGTTAACGATTTAAAAAAAGAAGGACACTTAATAAAAATAGAACCTATAGTGCACAACGTCGGTTCATGCTACCGATGCAAAACTGTGATTGAACCACGAATTTCGAAACAGTGGTTTGTCAAAATGAAACCCTTAGCTGAACCAGCAATTGAATATGTTAAAGCAGGGAAAATAAAGTTTGTACCCGAACGTTTCGAAAAGATATACTATCATTGGATGGAAAATATCAAAGATTGGTGTATTTCTCGCCAACTGTGGTGGGGACATCGCATACCGGCATTTCACTGCAGAGATTGCGGCAAAATTACAGTCACGCGCGATAAAACAACAATTTGCTCTCACTGCAAATCTTTAAATATAAAGCAAGATGAAGATACGCTAGACACTTGGTTTTCTTCGGCTCTATGGCCTTTTTCTTCGTTAGGCTGGCCTGAAAAAACACGCGATCTCTCTTATTTTTATCCCACCCACACCCTCGTGACAGGTTATGATATCATTTTTTTCTGGGTCGCCAGGATGATTTTTTCCGCTATTGAGCACACCAACAATGTGCCGTTTAAAACCGTTTTTATCCACGGGCTAATTCGCGATGAACAGGGAAGAAAGATGTCTAAATCTCTGGGGAATGGGATTGATCCTTTGGAGATTATCGAGAGCTACGGCGCAGATGCTTTGAGAATGGCCTTGGCAACTAACGTGGGCCCAGGGAATGATATCAGGTTTTCTTACGACAAAGTTTTGGCAAACCGTAACTTTGCCAACAAAATTTGGAATGCAGCAAGATTCATAAGAATAAATATAGAAAATGAAATTATTGAGGAAGATCTGCCTACAAATCTCATGCTTGAAGATAAATGGATTATAAATCTTTTTAACACACTTGTGAAAGAGGTTACCGAAAACCTAGAAAAATTTGAGCTCGGGCTCGCCATAGCAAAACTTTATGATTTCACATGGGATAAATTTTGCGATTGGTATATCGAATTCGCGAAAATAAGATTAAATAATGGGACCTCGGCGAAGGAAGCCAAATGCACTCTTGTTTGGGTAATGAAAAATATTTTAAAATTGCTGCACCCTTTTATGCCATTTATAACCGAAGAAATTTACACATCACTGCCACACAAAGAAGAAGCTTTAACGATTAGTCGTTATCCTGAATTCTCCAAAGAACTCTTTTACGAAAAAGATCAAGAAAAAATTGAAAAAATAATCGAAATCATCCGGGCTATACGCAATCGGCGGGCTGAGTTAAACGTTGCTCCTTCCAAAAAGACAAAAATTTACATCGCAACAGACTTTACCAACGATTTCAAAGGCTGTGAAGCATTTTTCACCAAGCTTGCTTACGGTACAGAAATATTTATAGATAAAGATTTTAATATTCCAGAAACTTTAACAATCATTTCCACTAACGCAAAGGTATATATCCCGCTCGGAGAATTGGTTGATCGCCAAGCTGAACGGCAGCGATTGCAAAAACAATTAGAAAAATGTGAAGCACAGCTGATGCAAGCTGAAAATAAGCTTGAAAACGACGAATTTTTAGCAAAAGCTCCAAAACATGTGATAGAAAAGATATCAAACAATAAAAACTCACTCTGCTTGCAAATATCAAGGTTAAAATCTGAAATTGATAGTTTTTTATAAATATATTTAAACTTAAGAGGTATACGTTGAAAATTTTAGGAATAGATTTAGGAAAAGCAAGGACTGGCGTTGCAATTTCGGATGAAGGCGAACGTTTAGCCTCTCCGCTCACCACCATAGAGGAGCGAAATCAAGAAAAGTTAATTGAGCGCATTTGTAAAGTAATAAAAGACGAAAAAGTTAAAAAAGTTATACTCGGGTTGCCCAAAAATATGGACGGCACTGAAGGAAAAAATGCCCAAAATTTTAGAAAATTTGGAAAAATTTTAGAAGAAAAAACAGGACTTGAAATCTTCATGCAAGATGAAAGAGGGACAACAATCACGGCAAATGAATATTTAAATGAGGTTAACATAAACAAAAAAAAGCGAAAAAAAATCATCGACACCGTTTCGGCAACTGTGATTTTACAAGATTATTTAAATTCCACGAAAAATTCAAAATAATAAATGGTAGCGATTGAAAAAAAGAGTGTATCAAGAGCACTTTAATTAAACTTCTGCTGCCTAGATATAAATAATTATCAAAAAGCTATGAAATTAACTGTAGATACCCGAACCTTCTAAAATCATATAATTTTAGAAGGCTTTTTATAGTATATATTGCATATATTTCTAGATTAGTCTTGACATTTCTTTTGGAAATAATGCATAATAAATATAGAAGGTTACGGCTAACTTAATATTTTTAAGCTAAAAACCTTTTGTAATTAAAATTCACCAAATTAATAAGGGGGTTATATTCATGAAAACCAAATTAAAATTTCCTAATTTTAAAAAAATCGCTACCCTAGGCTTTGCATTCAGTACGTTGCTTTGCTCCTCTGCTCCTACTGCGCTGGCTGACGGTCTGAGAACGAAAAGTCACACAGACGACTCGGGCGAGACCTGGACATGGTTCGAAATATATAAGATACCGAATCCTAACGCACCAATTACTCAAGAGTCGCTGGCTCCACAACAGACCGGTGGCCCCGCGCCCGGTGGAGCAGGCGGTTGGAGCACACCAGGTGGACAAGGCGGTGGCGGCAAAGGTGAGCCAGGCGGCAAAGGTGAGCCAGGCGGCCACGGTGGCTCAGGCTTTGGTGGCGACACGCAGCTACCAGGGGCTAGCACCGTCCCGAATGAAACACCTGACTCGAGTATCTCACTCATAGTGCTTGACAAACCAATCGAACGCTGTAGGGTAGACCAAGTCATTTCTCATTTAACGAACTGGTGGAACTGGAAAGGGTACCAACAATTCGTAGGACACGCCACTTATGGGCCACCGGAATTTACCTCGTCAGGATACCCAATGATCAAAACAGCACTATGCGTGAGGAACCCTGGAGAGCCGATAACGGACGGCAGCTGCCCTCTGTTTGTTTTGAACTCCGATGAATGCGCTTTATTGTACGGCACCTGGTTCGACACCTACGACTCAGAGGGAGAATGCATGACCACCCAAAACTGCTGCGAAACTGCTATCAAAGCGTTTAACGCCATACCACGATCGCAAGATACCTGGGCATCGACATGCAGTGAATCCGCCAGATATTACCCAGGGCAGCGCAAGACCGCACCTGTAGTCGCCTGCGTTAGACCAGATGGCCTAATCACAATAACAGGGGCAGAAGATCAACAAGGCGTACAGCCTGCGCTATGGGTAACATCCACTTTTTTAAACGAAACAGACGAAAGATAACCCGCGTAACCAAAATAACCGCACTGCTCGGCCAAAAAAGTTCTTTTAAGCGGCCGGGCATGCGGTTTCAATACTCTGCTGCACAGTAGCGGGTTATAATAAATTTAAACATAAAAATAATGTGTATCCGCCTGAGGCGGAAGGTAACTTATCATCTTGCAGATCTTTTTTGCTCATAAATAAAACTCCCTTTCTGTGTAAAAAATGAAAATGATATCTTTTATTTAAATTTGGCCAAAAAGAGCTAGCGCCGTGATTAAGTAAGGGAAGAAATAAATTAAATTATGGCCTATAAAGCGGAGTGACTCCGGCACCGTCGAGCGCTCGTAAATATAATTTAGAGGTGGCGGGGTCGGTAAGGTTGAAGGTGTTATCGTCATTTACTCGATGAAATTTTCAATTAGCGTCCAACGCTGTTTATTGCATTTTTCCCTGTAAAGTGAGAAATTATATAAAAAGTTCATATAATTTCTCATTAGTTATTGACTCAATTTTAGTTATAGTATAAAATTTAAATAAGAGTTAGTTTTACCTAAATTTTTATTTTTTTCACAGAAAGGGAGTTTTATTTATGAGCAAAAAAGATTTATCTCAACTGCAAGACGAAAGGTTATCCTCCACCTCAGGCGGGTTCAAATTTACAAATGATAACGGCACTACAAACATATATCCAACTAAAGCTGGGAAAATAGTAGTCATTAATTTACCAGGCGGAATGATTCCCGCACCGCCAGGAAGTCCAAATGCACCAGCAAGGGAATTATTCAGCAGCCGCTTCATCTCTGTAGACTTCGGTATTGGACAAGGACTACAATGGGTAGCTATAGATGAGCACGGCAGACCGATACCCAATACCGGCCCAATGGATCTCCTCCCTGTGCCACCGGGCGGAAGTTCGTACAGTCTTAAACAGTCATAACTTAGTCACACACTTGGTTCGTTGCCTTCTCCCGCTGGCAGCTACTCAATTCCAGAAGATGGAAATGCAACAATAGTTCCAACTGAAAAAGGAGAACGGATATTTTTAAACAGGCCAACTGGAAAAATGTTTCCTCTGCCGCACACACCAGACGGGCTCGGTGGCGGGATGGCACCACAAGTGATTGAGGAACGATATGTAGCGATTCAAAAACCCGGCGATGGGCTTCAGTGGCAGAAAGTTGACTACGATGGCAATCCTATCGGTGGCCCGCTTTCACCAGATGGCCTTGTCTATCCATTAGGGCCTGGTGCACACGTCGCTATATTAAACCCACGATAACTTAATTTGATATTTTTTCTCATTTAATCACGGCGTAACTGAAAGAAGAAAAGCTCTCTTCCACCTCCGGCGGGTTCAATGTTGCGTACAGTAATGGCAGTTTGGTTGTGCGTCCAACTAAAGCCGGGGAATATATTAGCGCCGGAAATCCAACTGGCCGACTGATAGATTCTCATGATGGCCTTGTGCCGCCATTTCCGGAAGTTGAAGGCAATATCTACAAATCCGTAGATGGCGGCCTGGGAGTGGGACTTCAATGGCATCGAGTAATCGACGATAACACCCTCGATCCTACCACACCCGCCACCTCAGAATTATACTTACGAGCGCTCGACGGTGCCGGAGTCACCCCGCTTTATAGGCCATAATTTATTTCTTCCCTCACTTAACCACAGCGAAAGCTCTTTTTGGATAAATTTAAATAAAATATATCATTTTATTTTTTCACAGAAAGGAGTTTTATTTATGAGCGAAAAAGATTTATCTCAACTGCAGGATGACAAGCTAGCCGCGACCTCCGCCGGGTTCTCAACTATGTGGGAAAATGGGAATATTGTGATACTTCCGCTAAAAGAAGGGAATGGGTTCAATTTTCAACGCCGACCGGGGGTTTGATTTACCATCCTGATGATCCCAACCATACACCGCCGTCTCCGGAATCAACGTCTGCATACTATAAAACAATTCAAGCTGTTGATGGATTGCACTGGGTGCGCGTAAAAGATGATGGCACTTATATCGGGCAACCTCTCCCCTGGAAAGGTTTGATATTAGACCAAGCAAATGGTGCGTCAGTGTATCCGCTTAATAGACCATAAATGAATTCCGAGCATTCGTAGCACGAATATTATAGTTTTTATAACATTTTAATTTTACAAATTATATATATCTGCTTTGTAGCGCTCGAGGTGTTGCCTGAACCAAAAAATGGTATCCTCTAGGCCTTGCGAAAGCGAAAATTGTGAAGACCATTTTGTTAGTCGCTTTATCTTTTCGTTAGATCCCAAAAGCCGATTTACTTCACTCTTCTTTGGGCGAATGCGCTGTTCATCGCATACAATTTTTGCGTTAGGGTTAATTTGTGCAATTATTTCCTTGGCAAGCTCTCCGATCGAAATCTCCACTTGCGTCGCTATATTTATCTCTTCACCAATTGTTGCCTCGGTATTTGCGATCTCAATAAAGCCATTTACTGTGTCTTGCACATAATTAAAATCGCGAACTGTCGCCAAAGAGCCGAGGCAAATCTCAGTTTTACCAGCTAAAAGTTGCGTAATAATAGTTGGTATAACAGCTCTGGCAGACTGCCGCGGACCATAGGTGTTAAACGGCCTTACTATAGTGATTGGCAAATCAAAGCTTCGATAAAAACTCTCTGCGATTCTATCGGCACCTATTTTCGTTGCAGAATAAGGGGATTGCCCTTGGTATGGATGATTTTCATCTATAGGTACATATTTCGCCGTCCCATAAACTTCAGATGTCGATGTAACTAACACCCTCTTAGTACCCAAAAGCCTTGCAGCTTGCAAAACATTTAATGTGCCTTTTATATTAGTTTCAACATAAGAGTCCGGCGAATGGTAGCTAAAAGGGATAGCAATCAACGCCGCCAAGTGAAACACCTCATCTATCCCTTTCATCGCTTCTCGCACGCCGTTTGGATCTCTTATATCGCCTGAAAAAATTTCTATTTCTTTTTTTATACTTTGTGGCAATTCGTCTAGCCAGCCCCACGAATTGAAAGAATTATAATACACAAATGCGCGCACTCTATTGCCCAGCTTTAAAAGTTCTTCCGTGAGATGGCTGCCAATAAATCCATCTGCGCCCGTAACAAGAATATTGGACAAATTATTTCCCTCCCTTTATGAAAACAATCTCTTCGACAATTTTTATCGCGTTAAATTTTTCTAAAATTACAAAATTGTTCAATAAATGTCCTTGAAATTCTTAAGTTATTATACCATATTGTGGCCTTGATTTTCAATGAAGGAGCTTTGAGTGCTCAAAATGAAGCTTGCCTTCTCTATTGTTTCCCTTTCATTGCAGAATTACCATCGTATTAACTTAAAATTTTTTAATTTTAGTGACATATCGTCACGAAAACGCTCTACCGTGTTCATAACCATCTCTACATCTCGCTCTCCATTGTAAGGTAAACGCCGCTGCCCTGCCCACTTTACTATGTTCGCATTCAATCAAATACACTCAGCAATTCGTGATAAAAATTCCCATAATCAATCAAGCAAAACTTGTTGCTCAGGGATACTTGCTGGCGGTTTTATGCCAAGATGCGCATAAACTGCACAAGTGGCGCAGCGCCCTCGTGGAGTGCGAGTTAAAAACCCAATTTGCATGAGATACGGCTCATAAACTTCTTCAATTGTGACGGCTTCTTCGCCTATTGATGCGGCAAGAGTTTCGAGGCCAACTGGGCCTCCATTGTAAAACTTCACCAGCATTTCTAACATCCGGCGATCATTTGCGTCCAGGCCGAGCTCATCCACTTCCAATTTATTTAATGCCAATTTGGCTTTATCTTGATCTATTGCACCGCCGCCCAAAACTTGTGCAAAATCGCGCACGCGTTTTAGCAGGCGATTTGCAATTCTCGGCGTACCGCGTGATCGCGAAGCAAGTTCAAGCGCCCCCTCATCTGTGATTTTTATTTTAAGAATTTTCGCGCTGCGTTCTATTATTATCTTTAGCTGCTCTTTAGTATACATCTCCAACCGCAACACAACGCCAAAGCGATCGCGAAGTGGCGCCGTGAGTTGGCCTGCACGCGTCGTTGCGCCCACTAAAGTGAACTTTGGCAAAGGTAAATGATAAGACGCTGCCATTTGGCCTTTTCCCGTTATAATATCAATAGCGAAATCTTCCATAGACGGGTAAAGAATCTCCTCAACGCTCCTTGAAAGCCGGTGAATTTCGTCTATGAACAGCACATCTCCCTGATTTAAGTTCGTTAACAATGCGGCAAGGTCGCCAGGGCGCTCTATTGCAGGACCAGACGTTATTCTGATATTCACTTTTAGCTCATTTGCAACAATTGTGGCCAATGTGGTTTTTCCAAGGCCAGGCGGTCCGTAAAGCAAAACATGGTCTAAAGGTTCGCCGCGAAGCCTTGCCGCCTCTATGAATATAGATAAATTTTCCTTAACTTTATCCTGGCCTATATACTCAGAAATACGCTTAGGTCTTAAAGGATTTTCGTTGTCCTCATCTTCATGTGTTAGCGCAGGACTTAAAATTCTATCGTCTTCTGATTCAAAACCTGCTTCCAAGATTCTATTCATTCCCCTCACTGCTAAGTTTTGCGGCATCGGCAAAAGCAGCAATTTTCGTTTTTATTTGCATGAAAATATTATGAAGCGATAAAAATGACAAATTTGAATTATTTATATAATCAAATTACGCGAAGCTGTTTCACGTTTTTCACGTATTATAAACTTTATGGCCGTTCCCTGAAGTTTGAATGTATCGCGAATTCTGTTCTCAAGGTACCTTTGGTAAGAGAAATGAAATAGCTTTTTAGAATTGACAAATAAAACAAATTTTGGTGGTTTAGCAGAAATTTGCGTCATATAATATATCTTCAAGCGTCGGCCCTTATCTGATGGAGGTTGCACGCGCACAATAGCATCAGCTAAAACGGCGTTAATTTTCCCTGTGGATATGCGTTTGGCATTCGCAGAAGCCACCTGATTAATATAAGAAAATATGGTTTCAAGTCGTAGCCCCGTTTTAGCAGAAATAAATATGCATGGTACATGCGACATAAAAGCAAAGCTATCTTTCAGCCTTGTGCGATATTCCTGCATAGTTTTATCATTTTTTTCAATGGAATCCCACTTATTTACCGCGATAGCGCATCCTTTTCCGGCTTCATATGCAAGCCCTGCAACTCTAACATCCTGCTCAGATATACCCTCAACAGCGTCTATGAGAATCACACACACATCGCTGCGCTCGATTGCCATAATGGTACGAATTACGCTATATTTTTCAACAAACTCATTAACTTTACTTTTTTTTCGAAGACCAGCAGTATCAACAAAGCAATACTTTCCATACTGATTTTCAACAACACAGTCTATTGAATCTCTTGTAGTCCCTGCGACTTCAGAAATAATAGAGCGCTCTTCTCCGGCAATCTTGTTAATAAGAGAAGATTTTCCAACATTTGGTTTACCTATAATTGCAACCTTAACCTGCCCTTCTTCTGTTTCATATTCACTTATAGGAAGCTTTGCAATAATACGATCAAGTAAATCTCCGGTTCCATGCCCGTGAACAGAGGAAACAGCCATCGGGTCGCCAAGGCCTAAATTGTAAAATTCATAAAAATTTTGGTCTATTTCGCCCACATTATCACATTTATTTACGCAAACAATAGTGAATTTACCACTTTTACGCAATAATGCCGCCACTTCATTATCCGTTGCAACAATACCCGATCTAATATCCGTAACAAAAATGACTGCATCCGCAGATTTGATAGCAATCTTTGCTTGCTCTAGCATCTTTGAAAAAATTTCTTTCGAATGGGAGGCAGCCTGCGATGCTGTGTTAAACTCTATCCCACCTGTATCAACCAGCAAAAAAGTCTTCCCTGTCCATTCGCAATTTTCATAAACGCGGTCACGTGTCACTCCGGGGGTATCGTGAATAATTGAGTGCCTTTTTCCAATCAATTTATTAAACAAAGTCGATTTTCCAACATTCGGTCTGCCGATTATCGCCACAACTGGTTTAGCCATTTTAACTCACTCCATAAAAATGCGTTTCACGTGAAACGCTTTTTCATTGATTATTAATGTAGAAAAGGCAAATTCAAAAAAAATTTAGAATTCGCCTTAAATTACATATTATTTTATCTTAAGAAAAGTAAATTATAACTTTATAATATTATATTCTATTTGAAAATAATTGTCAAGTATCTACTAACAAATTTATATCTTTTTTAGATAAAATACCGCCATAATCCACCTTTGCCTCCTGCATTGCAAATTTAAAGAACAACGGCAATTTCTTAGGGTACAGCTCTTTTAAAGGCAGCAAAACAAACGCCCTCTCTGCTATTTTAGGGTGCGGCAATTGAAGTATTTCTTTGTTAACTGTTTTTCCCTCATAAAGCAGTAGATCTAAATCAACAACTCTTGAGGCATTTTTATGCGTCCGAACTCTGCCCAAAGTCGCTTCTATTCCAAAACAAACCCCCAACAAAGCTTCTGGTTCCAACTCAGTTTGAACTACTGCACAACAATTATAATAATTTTCCTGATTATCTGGGGTATCTAAAGGAACCGTTTCGTAAACGGACGAAACTCTTTCGAACTTCAGCCACGGAATATTGCACATTGCCCGCACTGCCTTTTTTATATTGGCTTCACGATCCCCCAAATTAGATCCCAAAGCTATTACCGCTTCTTTCAACTCAATCACTCCTCCAAACTGCCCCTTTTCATTGTGATTTTTACTCCGACATAATCAAACTTCAATTTCATTGGCGCATCCGGTTTTTTTAAGGTAATTTTTACCTTTTTGACCATTAAAAACTCTTTTAAAATTTGTAAAGCAACTTTTTTCGCCGCAGTTTCTATTAAATTATATTTATCTTCCTGCATCACTTTTAGCGCTAATTTCGCAACTTTAGAATAATTAACTGTCTGTTCAATTTTATCGCTTTCATTAATATTTAGGTAAATAACTATATTCAGCTTAAAATTTTGACCATCGCGATTTTCATCGCTATTTACACCGTGATAAGCAAAAACTTCCATACCTTTAATTATTATTTTATCCATAAAGTTTTCCTTTTTAACGAAGACGTATGCAGAAATTAAGCTAATTTTTGCATATTATACCGTTCCTGTTACATTCCTATTTTTCAAAATTTCATCAGCCATTTTTGCAGCCTGCACACCTTCCTTAACGTCATGCACTCTAATAATATCAGCCCCGCCTGCAATTGCGAGCGTGTGCGCTGCAATGGTCGCCGCAGAACGCTCCTTTGGCGGCAAATTATCACACGCTTTAGCCGTAACTCTCTTTCTTGAGGCTCCAATTAAGACGGCCGCACCACGTGGAACAAAATCAACCGAACTTTCTAATATTTGCAAATTTTCACTGTGAGTCTTCCCAAAACCCACCCCTGGATCAAAACAAATCTTTTCTATTTCTACTCCATTTTGTAAAAGCTCATGTTTTTTATCTTCTAAATTTTCAAAAACTTCATTTAATGAAGAATTACTCATCACAACACAACTCGCACCTGTTTTGGCAGCTAATTTAACCATATTTTTATCGCCAAAGCCGCTAACATCATTTATAACAACGGCACCCATATCTAAAGCTCGCTCAGCAACGTAAGGGTAAAAAGTATCAATAGATATAGGAATGGCGAGCTTTTTTATGCTAAACAATACAGGCTTTACTCTAGCCCATTCTTCTTCTTGCGAAATAATTTTGTATCCCGGCCTGGTAGATTGCCCACCAATATCTAAGATATCAGCGCCCTCTTCCTCTATCTTCCTCGCGCGCTCAATAGCTTTGTCTAGCGCACTATATTCGCCACCGTCTGAAAAAGAATCCGGTGTAACATTGAGTATGCCCATAATATAAGTCCGTTTTTTAAGCAAAAATCGCTTTTCTCCAACATAAAACCACGCCATTACTTCTCCGCCATTAAAAATGTTTTTAAAATATTTATTCGCGACGTAGCAGAACATTCTTCCCTCTCCCTTGAAACAACAGTCCTAGTTTTTGCGCCCCTGGCTTTTATCCCCCTCATAGTCATACAAAGATGTTCAGCTTCAATAATAACCACAACAGCTTTAGCATTAAGTTTATAAAAAAATAAATTGGCAATTTGGGTGGTTAATCTTTCCTGAACTTGTAATCTTCTAGAAAAACCATCCACAACTCTTGCTATCTTTGAAAGGCCTATAATGTTCTTATTCGTCGGGACATAGCCAACTTTCGCTTCACCCCAAAAAGGCAATAAATGATGTTCACACACAGAATAAACCGGTATATTTTCCACTACTACGCATTCTTCTTGCAGAATTTTTTCATCTATAAAAGCTGGTTGAGTCTTATTAAACCCATTGTGCTGGTATTCTTTATAATTATCACAAAATGTTTCATGGAACGTTTTAAAATTTGAGTCAGGGTCTTTGGCTATACCAGAAAAAATTTCTTCACACATATCTGCAACTCTACCCGGCGTTTCAATGAGCCCTTCCCTTTCCGGACATTCCCCTATGGCTTTTAAAAATATCACGATAGCTTCTTTAATTTTTTCTTTATCTACCATTTTTGCACCTTAATTATTGACTTTAGAACATTTAACTGCATCAAAAAAATCACTTAACTTCAATTTTGGTGGGAGATGGTGGATTCGAACCACCGAAGTCGAAGACGACAGATTTACAGTCTGTTCCCTTTGGCCGCTCGGGAAATCTCCCAGATAATTTTATTTTTATGCGCAATTGATAAATTTAATTATTATTTAATATCCATTTTAATCAATATTATCCAAATGGAGCTGATGGACGGATTTGAACCCCCGACCTGCTGATTACAAATCAGCTGCTCTACCGACTGAGCTACATCAGCAACCATAACAATAGTCTAATATCTATTATAATACTATTAAAACTACAATTTGTCAACAAAAGCATAGCAGTAAAAAGATAATTAAAACAAATACGATTTAGTATCTTCTCTTTATAGATACCGCTGATTTCATCAAAATTGGAAGCCGTAAAAAAGTGCTTGCCAGCACATTTTATCTTTTTTAGTACATCTCTCATCGACGTAAATTACGCATTTTTGCCATGCTCATTCTTCAAATTTATATTATTATTCAATAAAATTTCACATATAATTAATATCAAAATATATTCAATCGTATGCCATTTTTTAAATCGTTTGCCTATAAGGAAATTTGATAATTTTTAACTCTGCCTGATTTATCGAAAAATCGCATTTTCTCTTCTCAACGCCGCCAATGCAATAAAATTGATTTCCTAAAGATGTCCAATAAACTTTATCATTTAATTGAAGATATGTTTAAAATAAATCTTATTTACGAAAAAGTATCGGCCAATAGCAACGCTTTGCTCGAGGAGAAGTGAGTTATGCCAAATCAAAGGCATGCGGTAGATACATGGTGGAGGATTCTGAAGTTTAGAGCAAGTGCTTAACTATAACAAAAATGGGCATTATACTACGCTGGTTTTTTGACGAACAGCTCCGCTTGCTCTGCGCCATGTTCTCTACCATTCTTTATAGCGCACGCTTTGCTGCTAAAACCGTCGCCTCGTTCACTTTTTAAATTTATATTGCTATCGAATAAAATTCCACATATAATTTACTATAAAATATATTTAAAATGAATTATCTTTTCTCAAAACGACTCCAATTTTAGCTGAAATATCCTCAGAAAAGCGTTCCGCGTCACGCTTTAGCCTTTGTTTGTAATATATCTTTAATCGGCCCCCAAAATGGATGCTGAAGTCTGCTCCTGACCTCAATATCATTACCACAAATTGGCATTACTCGCAAAAGCTTACACATCAATAAATATTTTCTAAATTTGCATTAACATATAACAAAATTTGTTCTATAACTTAATGTAAAATGTGTTCAATTGGTCGCAATTTTTTCAAAAAGAGAGCTTTCCCTGCGTGAAATTTTATAATTCGCTGTTCAAACTGAATTCATTGAAAAAATTACCCTTCCTTCTCCAAATGCCGCCGATTGCATCAAAATTGCAGTCCACAAAAAATTATTTCATTCTGTAGGCTCTCTGTACGAAGTATACCTTTATTGGCAAAAAGCTAGTGCTGCTGTTTTTAGTTGCTTTTACTTCTCTCTTGACAAAATCACATTTTGCGATATAATTTAGTTGGCTTTTAAAAGTTTTATATTGGAGGAAAATAAATGTTGAAACTCGATAAAGAATGCCGTATAATTAGAAAATTAATATTAAAAACAATTGGAACTTTAGGAGTTGGCCATATTGGTGGCTCTCTTTCCATCGTGGAAGCGCTTGTTGTCCTCTACGCAAACCACATGAACTGTGACCCTCAAAACCCTAAAATGGCAGGGCGAGATCGATTAATCGTCTCTAAAGGCCATAGCGGCCCGGCTGTTTACTCCGTGCTTGCAAGAAAAGGCTATTTTTCAGAAGATTGGCTTTTAACATTAAATCAGCCAGGAACAAATCTGCCAAGCCATTGTGATATGAACCTAACTCCAGGTATAGATATGACCACTGGCTCTCTCGGGCAAGGATTTTCCTGCGCTGCTGGCATTGCAAAAGCTTCAAAAATTCGCAACGATGGAGCCACTATCTACGCAATAATCGGAGATGGCGAGTCGCAAGAAGGGCAGATATGGGAGGCCTCGATGTTTGCCTCTCAGCATAAACTGGATAACTTAATTGCCTTCACAGATTACAACAAAATGCAAATAGACGGCACTATTGATGAAATTTGCGCGCTTGAACCTTTAGACGCCAAATGGCGCGCGTTTGGTTGGGATGTTGTTGTCGTTAAAAATGGCCATGATTGCAACGAGATCGATTCAGCCATTCGATTTGCAAAATTTTCGAATAAACCCACAATGATTATCCTACACACAATTAAAGGAAATGGAATTTCGTTTGCAGAAAGTGCAGGCGTTGATAGTCACAGCATGCAGGTTAACAAAGAGCTCTTGGCAAAAGCTATGGAGGAATTAGAAAAAGCAATAATCGATTAGCTATAACGCAAAATTGTAAAAAAACAAGAATTTTTACAAATAATCTACTTTAGAACGGAGATTTTTTCATGGAAATGAGGCAAGCTTTGGCAAAAGAGCTCGACAGACTAATGGAAATAAACCCTAATATAGTTGTAATAGATGCAGATCTTTCTAAACCAAACGGTTTAATGGCGCTGAAAAAAAAATATCCTGAAAGAGCATTTGATGTGGGTATTGCAGAGCAAAACATGGCTTCTATAGCAGCGGGTATGAGCAGTTACGGATTCATTCCATTTATCAATACGTTCACACCATTTGCCACCAGGCGTATTTGCGATCAAATTGCCATTTCAATCGCCTATGCAAAACAAAATGTCAAAATAATAGGCACAGATCCTGGAATTAGTGCAGAATATAACGGCGGAACTCACATGAGCTTTGAAGATATAGGTGTTTTAAGGAGTATTCCTGATATTGTGATTTTTGAACCGGTCGATACTGTGCAGCTTTCAAAGGCAATGCCACAGATTTTAGATTATAACGGTCCTGTTTATATTAGAATGTTTCGCAAAGAAATTTCAAATATATTTTCAAAAGAAGAGCAATTTTCTCTTTTTAGCACATCAAATTTACAAAAAGGCAATGACTTATCAATTTTTTGCTCAGGGCTTATGGTGCAGGAAACAATGAAAGCCAACGAAGAATTGTCAAAAATAGGCATAAAAGCCGATATTATAAATGTGCACACCTTAAAACCTTTGGATAAACCCTCTATACTAAAATCCGTTAAAAAAACTGGTGCTGTGCTCACTGTTGAAAATCATAATGTTATTGGTGGATTGAAATCGGCAATTTGCGAATTTTTGATGGAAGAGTACCCTGTTCCGTTAAAGTCTATAGGAATTAACGATAAATTTGGTCAAGTTGGCAAAATAGACTACCTAAAAAAGATTTACAAAATGCAGGCAGAAGACATAGTAAAAGCTGCTGTTGAAATAAAATCCAAGCGTAAAAATTAATTTTTATTTATTCTATAAATTTTAAGAGTCATTTGCTCTAGATTTAGTAAATAGTAATTAAGTATCATTAAGCAGATATAATTATATCGGGTATGATCACCGGCGCCAGTCGCCTGCATTTTTCAGGTGCAATCAGTAATTTATTAGGATATTGGTTAAGCAGAAAGGCTATTTTTCCCATCGTTCCTTGGCTTCTTATTTGATGCTTACATGCACTCATTAAGCAGAGATCTTTATAACAATGTTTGTCATCGTTTAAATCGATTAATTTTACTTGCTCATCAGATAATTTAGGAAATATTTCACGTAATACAAATTGTTTATCCTCTGTAAAAAAATAGAAGCTCGCATTTGGGAATCTTTCTTTTACTTGTTTAACAGCTTTAATAAAATAATTAGCAGGAACTGCATACCAATAATTCCCATCTGTGCTCATATCGCCTCTTCTAACATGAACTCCCACTGGACAAGCATCCTGTCTTATTTGTTCAAAAACTTGAAAATTCCTAGAGTCGAGCATAGAGTCTTCGAAGTGAAAGTAATTTGGCATAAGCCTTAAACGGTCTTCCCATGATCCGATATCCGCGCATTCATTTAAATATCTTATACAAGAATAATCAACGTATATAGGTTTAGTGATATCTTCGATGTTCCATCGTAAACTTGTGGGTAGCCTATGTGAGAATTTTTTTTGAATGCGTATTTCTTCCTGAGATGCTGGTTGAAACTCTAAATATGGAAAAGCTGTTGTTAGTTCGAAATGCCTGCAACTATTTCGATAATTAGATAAATCATATTTCACTTTATAGCCTTTTTGTGCCAGTTGTTGACTCGCAACATAGATTATCATTTGGTCGCACAAGCCGCCATCCAAAGCAATAATTATATCTGGTAGCTCTAAACTACTTGAGGTAGGTAGTAGATTTTCCGTGCATACTTTTTGATCTGAAATTACTATATCGTTTATATCTATTTGATTTTTTGTAATTAATATCATACCAAAAGATACAGCTTGACCCGCATGTATTATTCTTTGCCAATCTTCATTCGGCGCAGCTACTATCATGTTATCATTCACAGCAAGGTCCGCGTTCCAGCTGCTCGATATTGAAGAAAAATCCGGAACTGTCATTTTAAATAACCAATCGCTTATATCTTTTTTTAAACCATTTATCACATTTACATCTATTTGTGTAAAAATTTGTGAATTACTTTCCCAGGTTCCTGTTTTAGTCAATTTTACTGAAATTTGCTCAACCGCTTTTACAGATAAGCCAACATTTGCTATTGAGCTAAATAAAGTGAAAATTGTAAGCATAAAAATACAACATGAAACTATCATTCTATTTTTTATCATAATTTTTCCCTCTTTCTATTTAATTTATATGTTATTATGAAATATATTTCTAACTTAATTATAAAATATATTTTGTTACATTTCAATACAAATTAAGAAAATTATAATTTACAAAAATATATTTTTACCCCCCTCTCTTTGTAAAAATAATTTGCAAATTGTGAATTTCTATGCTAAAATTGAGTTATAATTAAATTTGTTATTAAAGGAGGCAAAACTGTGCCAAATATTAAATCTGCAAAAAAACGTGTTAAAGTTGCCGCAACTAAAACTGCCAGAAACAAAGCTTATAAATCCTCTTTGAGGACATCTATAAAAAAAGCTTTAATCTCTATCAGCTCTCCTGCATCAGATCGTGAAAAGCAGGTACGGCTTGCGCTTAAACATATCGATAAAGCCGCATCAAAGGGAATTCTTCACAAAAATACCGCTGCGAGAAAAAAATCTGCTCTTGCTTTAAAATTAAATTCAACTCTAGCGTGAATTGCGCCAGAAAATGGCCGATTAACAAGCAGAGCTGTTGCCCTGCTTTAAATTTATCAAAAATTGAATATTCCTGAATTTTTAATACCGTCAGCAAAATATAAGGAGGTAATTTTAATGAAAAAACATAGTTGCTTTAGGTTTATAATCACAGTCGTTACCATTGCGGTTACCATTGGCGCCGCTGTTGCTTCTTTTGTTGTTATATTCGAAAGAAAAAGGCGCGATGAAGAGGAATTAGAGCGCTATCTAGACGGCGCAATACAGTGATTAAAAAAATATTGCTATAAAATAGCTTATTCATAAACACCGTTTCAAAATTCAGATAGCTATTTCTCTAAATTTATTCACAAAAATTTTCTAAAACAACAAAATAATTCGTCTAATTTTTTGTAATTTAAATACAACCTTTCACAAATAGATATATCAATTTTTGTGCTAATTTTTAGATTGTTTATAATGTTTTTATAAAAGGAGAAAATTTAAATATGAATTTATTAGCCGAAAATATTCATATTTTTTGGGTAAATAATTGGTTTTTTATAATTTTAACAGCACTTATAGGTTATTTACTTGGCAGCATTAACTTTTCAATAATTATAACAAAAAATGTAGCAAAACAAACCGACATACGCAATATGGGCAGCGGCAATGCAGGTTTTACCAACGTTTTGCGATCCGTTGGAAGTCGGCCAGCAATTTTCACCTTAATCGGCGATGTAAGTAAAGGTCTTCTAGCGGGCTTAACTGGGAAATATATCTTCTCGTTGTGCACAACAAATAGCGAAATTTCCTCGTTTTACCTAAATCAATATGGAGGATATTTAGCCGGATTTTTCTGCTTAATAGGCCATCTCTACCCCTGCTTTTTTAAGTTCAAAGGAGGAAAAGGCATCGCTGCTATATCTGCGCTAACTTTTGTTATAGATTGGCGAATATTTTCAGTAGTTTTCGGTACGGCTTTAATAGTGTTTTTTTTCTGCAAAATAGTATCGCTCGCTGCGATAGTGGGCACAATTCTCTATCCAATCGCAACATTTTTAATAACTTTTTTTGACTATAAGCGCAGTAGTGGGGCTATAAAAGAATCTCTTATCATTTATATATTCGCCACCTTAATAATAACACTTCTAATTTCGTTAATATTGATATACAAACACAAAGAAAATATCAAAAGGATCATAAATCGCCAAGAACAAAAAATAAAAGCAAATTAAATAAAATTAGCTAAAGCTAAAATAAAATCACAGCACATAGCAGGTATTGCTAAACCAAAATGACCAATTGTTTTATAAAACAATTGGTCTATTTATGTGATTATTGCTTTTTAATTTCCAAAATCAGCAGATTTCACACAAAAATCTGCAACAATAACATCAAACTGCCCTAGTAACTTTTCCGGCTCTTAAACAACGCGTACAAGCATAAATACGCTTTGAAGCGCCATTAATCATAGCTTTCACACGCTTAACATTGGGTTTCCACATTCTATTTGATCTTCTGTGCGAATGCGAAACCTTTATACCAAAAGTAACACTTTTGCCGCAAACACTACACTTAGCCATCTAGCATTACCCTCCTTAAACATATTTTTTAGAATACATTTTCATATTAATTTGTTATAATTGCGCCTTTTTGCGCCAAATAAAACCTTGGTGAGCCATCGGAGGATCGAACTCCGGACACCTTGATTAAAAGTCAAGTGCTCTACCGACTGAGCTAATGGCTCAAATTAAATACGATACAAAAATCATTAATAATTTATAATAGTGAAATAATTTGAAAATCAAGTTAAAATAACCCTTAAACGACAATTAATAAGACATCATTCGACTTGGCTGGGATGGCTGGATTCGAACCAGCGCAATGACGGAGTCAAAGTCCGTTGCCTTACCGCTTGGCTACACCCCACCATCAACTGATAATAAGATCAAAAAAATTTTTCATACCAAGTCTTTGGCTCATATCTAAGAAAAAATTAAAAATCATTAACTATTCAAAGTACACATTCATAAAACTTGGGGTGGATAATCGGATTCGAACCGACGGTCTCCAGTGCCACAAACTGGCGCTTTAACCTACTAAGCTATACCCACCATAGTAAAAATGCCAAGAACCACAAAACAATCGATTTATCAGTCAATTTTGATATGGTGCGCCAAAAGGGATTCGAACCCCTGACCTACTGCTTAGAAGGCAGTTGCTCTATCCTGCTGAGCTATTGGCGCAATAAAATAAATCAAAGTTTAATAGCATTTAAATAGTTAATTGAGCAATGAATTTCAAAAAATATAAAAGCCCC
The DNA here is from genome assembly GCA_031266365.1 of Oscillospiraceae bacterium. Classification (GTDB taxonomy): domain Bacteria; phylum Bacillota; class Clostridia; order Oscillospirales; family Acutalibacteraceae; genus JAISBE01. The sequence continues at coordinate 78,812 of JAISBE010000003.1, read as the reverse complement.
AACTGTTCATCAATTTCAGCTTCACAATAAGTCTAAATCTTCACTCATAACAACAGCAGGTAAAAATATGAAACGCGGGCAGTAAATTTCATTAAATAATACTTCTCTACTGGAGCGGGTGATGGGAATCGAACCCACACAACCAGCTTGGAAGGCTGGGGTTCTACCACTGAACTACACCCGCCTAATAATAAAGAGCATTTTCTCTGATGATTAAATCAGTTTTTGATATTATTTTTCTTAAAATAAAAACATATATCATTAAATATATTTTAACATATAACCCAATATAATGTCAACTTTAAAAATTATAAATAACCTGATTTATGCCCAATAGAAAAACCCTTTACTTGAGTAAAAATATATATCTTAGCTAAAATTCCAAAAATAAATCTACATATCTTGATGTTAAATCTTATTAAAACTAACAACCAAAGATAAATTTTCATTATTTATCCATATAACATAAAAAGATATATTACCTCTTCGAAAATTGCGGCGCACGACGAGCAGCCTTTAATCCATATTTCTTGCGCTCTTTCATTCTAGAATCGCGCGTTAACAATCCTGCTTTTTTGAGTATTGGTCGCAAATTTTCTTCATCATACTGCAGCAGCGCTCGTGAGATACCATGCCTTATAGCCCCAGCTTGACCAGATACTCCACCGCCCCCAACGCGACAGATAATATCAAATTGACCTTCTGTTTTCGTCAATATAAGAGGTTGTTTCACTATTACTTTTAGCGTCTCTAGACCAAAATAATCGTCAATATCTCTCTTATTAATAGTAATTTTACCTTCTCCTTTATAAACTCTCACCCTAGCGACTGAACTTTTTCTGCGCCCTGTGCCATAAAAATATGAGGAATTGTCGTACATATCTGTGCCTCCCATAATATTCACTGAATAATCACACAAATTATTCAGGATAGTAAAAATAATAAACTAATTATACTGCCCATAACTCCGGTTTCTGTGCCGCATGTTCATGAGTATCATCTACCGATAAGCGCAACCGCGCAAGTTCAGTGCGACCTAACGTGTTTTTGGGCATCATACCCGCCACTGCAAGCCGAACCGCATAATCAGGCCGCTCTTTCATTAAACTATCGTAGCGCTGTGCTTTCATGTGCCCCACATACCCGGTGTGATGATAATGATATTTTTGCGTTAATTTGTTACCTGTGAGTACAGCCTTGGCACAATTAACAATAACCACATGATCTCCACAATCCACATGCGGCGTAAAAGTGGGTTTATGCTTTCCACGCAGCAAAATCGCAGCCTGGGCGGCCACCTTGCCAAGCGGTGTACCGGCTGCATCTATAACATACCATTTACGGCTTATGTCCTTCGCTTTTGGCATAAAAGTAGACATAATCTCTCCTCCTATAATCTTTACTCTTTTATATATTTTCCACTAATAATTTAGATTTAATTTTCAAAAATCGACTAACGCTTTACTCAAAACTTTCACTACAATGTTTCAAACATAAAGCAATTTATAAATACATGCCTATATTTTCATTTTATTATATTAAAAAATCTTTGTCAACAATTTTATAGTCAAGCAATTTTAAGTTTAATTATTTTTAGCTTTCACTTCATGTTTTACATCCTTATATTTATACTGTATATTTTCATTTTCTTCTTGCATTTTTTGATAGAGCGTATTAGAATAAAAATATAATACATTGATATAATTTACTATAAATTTAAAGCACAATAATATATTTTAGACATTTTATTTTTTCAATTGCATTACTTTGCAAGGTGATTAAAATGGAAAACATCCAAAAGCTTTATTCGCTTATCAGCGAAGACAAAAATATAAAAAATCAGCTGCAAAACATACAAGAAAAGCTAATCCGAAATGAATTAAATAAAGAGGAAGCAGATAAATTTATTTTTCAAGTACTACTGCCTCTAGCTCAAAAGGAACGTATAGATTTTTCCTTAGACAATCTAATAAAATATGAAAATAAACCCCTTGAACTCTCTGAAGATGACTTAAAAGCAGTTGTAGGCGGCATTTCTAAACCTATGCAATGGGGACTCTCTGGTCTTTTGCTTGCATCATCAGTTGCCGTTATTTATAATGCATCAATTTTCAATGAGGACATTGCGAGCTTCTTCTCTGGCGGACAAAGTGTTAACTATCAAACTCCAGACGGAAAAACTGACTTTAGTAAGCTAAAGGAGGTCGGAAAAGAGATAAATCTTAATATGCCTATGGTTACGCTGCCTCATTTTGACGCAACTAAATTTGATTTAACTAAAATCAAGCAGGATAATCACGGAGATTGTTACGCTTTTGCAGTAATTGAATCTATTCTAAACGCCCGTCCACATTATTTGCTCACTATTGCGGAACGTAATCCTGACGATTCAGTTAAAGTACGAATTTTTACCAAAGATCAATACCATAAACTGAATCCATATTTTTTAACTGTATCAAAAACACCAGCTAGAGCCGTACCTTCAAGTAATGACTCTGTGGAGGCTGACGTTTTTGTTGAAGCGATTATTCGAGGGGGTGGAGGTACATACGAAAAAGGTAGCGTAGCAACTGCTTTTGAAATTATAACTGGAAAATATGCTCAGGAAATATTAATCCAAAATGAGCATCCAGACCAAATATTTACTCAAATAAAAGATATCGTTGCAGCAAAAAACCCAATAGTAGTTAATACTATAGAAGGAAAATCTACCGGCACCAAAGGAATCGCTGGAGAAAACATATTTACAACTAAAAGCGGCAAAAAAATTGTCTGCTCACATAGTTATGCCATATTGGGTATCAAACTTGTCGATGATCAAGTATTTGTGATTCTGAAAAATCCTTGGGGATCTAATCCTGACAGTCCAGACGATGACGGCATTATTGAGCTGGAGTTTTCAGAACTTCTCCAAGTAACACATAGTATCAATTTTGTATCACTTACATAAAACGTTAAGTATTAAACTATCGAGCAAAGCAAATTTTTTCCTTTGCAATGCAGCATACATATTATGTATAATCTAAGTATAACAATCCAGAAAGGATCTTTATATGCTCAATGATATAGATATCGCCTCAATGGCATCCCCTCTTCCTATTTATAAAATTGCTAAAAAATTAGGCATTGAAGATCAAGAAATAGAATTTTTTGGCAAATATAAAGCAAAACTAAACGAAAAACTTTTAAAAAGGCTCGAAAATAAAAAAAAGGGAAAATTAATTCTCGTTACGGCAATCAACCCAACCCCTGCAGGTGAAGGCAAAACCACAACAACCATTGGCCTAGGACAAGCTATGGCTAAAATTGGCAAAAACGCAATTATCGCACTGCGTGAGCCTTCGTTAGGCCCCGTTTTTGGCGTGAAAGGTGGCGCAACGGGCGGCGGCTACGCTCAAGTGCTGCCTATGGATGAAATAAACCTACACTTCACAGGAGATCTGCATGCCGTAACAGCCGCAAACAATCTTTTGTGCTGTATGGTTGATAATCACATATATCAAGGAAACAAGCTGAAGATTAACCCAAAAACTGTTTTAATAAGGCGCTGTTTGGATATGAACGATCGTGCTTTGCGCGATATTACTATTAATTTGGGCACAAATGCAAATAAGCTGCCCAAAGAAGATGGCTTTATTATTACTGTTGCCAGCGAAGTTATGGCTATAATTTGTCTTGCAAGAAGCTTAAATGACCTAAAATTCCGTCTTGGTGAAATTTTAGTTGGCTATAAATTCGATGAAACTCCCGTATTTGCAAAAGATATCGGTGCGGCAGGAGCGATGACTGCACTATTGAAAGATGCAATTTTTCCAAATTTAGTCCAGACTTTAGAAGGCACACCGGCGCTCATCCACGGTGGACCTTTCGCAAACATCGCTCATGGGTGTAATTCTATAAAGGCAACTGAACTCGCTTTAAGCCTTGCTGATTACTGCATCACAGAAGCAGGGTTTGGAGCTGATTTAGGTGCCGAAAAATTTTTTAACATCAAATGCCGCATAGGCAATCTGTCCCCTAATGCAGTTGTTCTGGTGGCAACTACCCGTGCTTTAAAATATAATGGTGGTATGGATAAAAACAGCTTAATTAAAGAAAGTATATCGTATTTAAGTAAAGGTATTTGCAATCTAGAGGCACATATAACCAATCTTAAAAAATTCAATGTACCGGTTATAGTTGCGCTCAACCGTTTCTCCTCAGATACCAACAAAGAGATAGAGTTTATCCAAAATTATTGTGAAAATTTAGAAGTAGACATGGCAATTTCAGATGTCTTTTCCAAAGGAGGCGAAGGAGGCAAAGAGCTTGCAAAGCTGGTCTGCACTGCCTCTGAGCGAAAATCGTTTTTCAAATGTTTATACCCACTAGAAATTTCAATTAAGGAAAAAGTTCAAATAATAGCAAAAGAAATTTATGGCGCAGACAATATTCTATATACATCTTGTGCTGAAAAATCTATAATAGAAATTGAAAAACTTCAAAAAACCGAATTACCCGTATGTATTGCCAAAACTCAATATTCTCTTTCTGATAAACCAAGTTTATTGGGCAAACCGAGTGAATTTACCGTTACCGTTCGCGATGTTAAATTATCAAATGGAGCGGGGTTTATTGTCGTTTTATTAGGAGATATCATGACCATGCCCGGCTTGCCTAAAATACCTGCAGCAGAAATAATCGACGTAGACGAAAACGGAAAAATATCAGGGCTGTTTTAGAAGGAGTAAATAAGTCATGAATGGCGAAAAAATAGATGTAATAAGTAAATCAGTTGAAGAAACGGAAAGCATTGGCGAAAAATTGGCAAAACAGTTATCTGGCAATGAAACAATTGCACTTTACGGTGGGCTCGGCATGGGAAAAACCGCTTTTGTTAGAGGCCTTGTTAAAGGTTTAGGCTATAAAGGAGATGTCACAAGTCCAACTTTTGCGCTTATGCACGAATATATAGGAAAATTTTATATCTATCACTTTGATATGTACAGAGTAAATAATTTTGAAGACCTCGCTTCAACTGGTTTTTACGATTACATCGAAAAAGGAATTGTGGTTATCGAGTGGAGTGAAAACATCAAAAACGAGCTACCTGCAGACGCTTTCCAAATAATTTTTAAGCAAACATCAAATAGCAGCGAAAGAGCGATAACGATTTACAAAAACCAAACTGCCTGATAAGGCATCGGGCAGTTTGGTAAATTCCTCGCATAGCATTAAAAAGGAAAAGCCTTCACAACCGTTGCTACTAGTTTGTTGCTTTCATCATAAAATTCTGCTACAATATTTCTTACAAACGGCGAGCTCCCGAGTAAAGGAAAAGGAGGGTCGCAGGTTATTGTATAACTATTACTCGTACCTAGTATTTCCACGTTCTGTGTGTGGTTCTTTTCATCTACGTTGGTTTCAGTTAACAAAAGTCTCACGAATTTTAGACCTTCCGGGTTCATGGGTAACACGCTTATCACAATTTTCCCAGCTGAGGTCTTGCCGAAGAAGAAGTTAGGAACGATTACCCCCTTTTCCACCTCACTAGGACATGGCAATGTTTCCGGGCGGCAAGGAAGGCCTGGGTTGGGTTTATACCCAATCGGCCACTGGTATTTTCCATTTAACGGGTAATCTTTTGAGCCGTCGGAAACGTGTCCAGTGCCGCTGTTTGTTCGTACTGTATAGTTGGCTAATGTTCCTTCTATAGCCCCTATTTCAAATATCGCTTTCGCGATCGCTTTGCCTTCAGTGACTGTGAGAGTCTGAGCGTCGATCGTAGCATTAGATCCGTTGATTAGTTCGACCGTGTATGTTATGGGATATGCTGGCTCGTAGGTTGGTTTACACCCCAGCGTGTAGGCTGCGCCTGGCACAAATAGAGATGCTTTAGGAGACCATGCAAATGTTACTTCTAAAGAGCTTCCGTTCAATTTAGTAGCTATAGGGCTGACTATATTCGTTCCCGTTGGTACAATGTAATAGTATTTCGCAGATGTGACGCGATATGATGCATCTTTACTTTCAAAGATTATTCTATATAGAGGGAAACCATCCACTTGGAATTGGTATTGTTCTATATTCGAGTCGCTAACTATCGGGTAGGTGGTACCCGGTATGTTTCCCCAATGGTCTGAAGAAACTCTGCACGGTGGACAACTAGGGAATGGTCTTCCCGGAGCCCCGCCCTTTATCAGCGCAGTGACTCCGTAGGTGAAGTAAGGTGCGCCAGCTAAGCTCTCAGGTATTGCTTTTACAGTTCCTGTCACTCCGAATTTTCCATCTAGCTGTACTTCGAACAGATCGTCTTGCGTTTGTTCTGCGGCTACCGACATGTTGCATAAAGGCATACTACCAAATAGCATTAAATTTGTGGCTACCATTGAAGCGATAAATTTTTTCATCTTTATTTCTTTCCCTTCACATCAATTTTTTGACATTTTACAGATTTGTCGATTTAGCATAATAGTTACAAAATTTCACCACCTTTTCTATAATTATTATATATTATATTTTTATATTATGTCAATGTATTTTAGAGAAAAATCACAAAAAATATTTTAATTTTTATAAAAGAATCATGAAATTATTTAATATCTAGCTAAGCATTAAATCAATAAAAGGAGGAGCAAAAATTTGAAAACACTAGCAATCGAGACTTCAGCCATAGCGGCCTCCACCGCTTTAATGGAGGATGGAAAACTTTTAGGTGAATTTTACCTAAATACCGACCTAAAGCACAGCAAAACTTTGATGTTATCAGTTGAATCATTACTAAAATATGCTAAATGCAATATTGCAGACATCGATTTATTCGCAGTTGCAAATGGCCCAGGATCTTTCACTGGATTGCGAATTGGTATTGCTGCCTTAAAAGGCATGGCTATGGGACTCAATAAACCCTGTATTTCTGTTTCCAGCCTTCATGCTATGGCCTGCGCTTTTTCTTTTTTAAACGCGATAATTTGTTGCGTTATGGATGCACGATGCGGTCAAGTTTATAACGCAATTTTTGAAAGTTCTGAGTTAGGTATCGCCAGAAAAACGCAAGATCGGGTAATTTCGACAAAAAACTTAATTTTAGAACTTTCTTCTTATAAAGAAAAAATTTTTTTAGTTGGCGACGGAGCTGATTTGTGCTATAATGAAATAAAGTGTAATCTTTATAATATTTTTTTAGTTGACGAAAATTTAAAATATCAACGCGCATATGGTGTTGCAAAAGCAGCAGAACTGCTATTCAAGCAAGGAATAGCTTTAAACGCAAGCGAAATAATTCCGCTTTATTTGCGCATTCCTCAAGCAGAACGGGAGCTCAAGCAAAGAAAAGATAAAGGTGCTGAAAATTTATGAAAATCGCTATCGGTTCAGATCACGGCGGTTATACTATAAAAGAAGCGATAAAAAATTACTTTTGTGACAAATCAATAAGCTTTAAAGATTTTGGAACCAATAGCAACGATTCCGCAAATTACGTTGAATTTGCTTTTAAAGTTGCCAATGCTATTGCTGCTGGCGAATATGATAAGGGTGTGCTCTGCTGCGGGACTGGTATAGGGGTATCTATTGCAGCTAATAAAATGAAAGGAATTCGCGCTGCTTTGTGTTCATGTGAGTTTTGCGCAGAAATGTCCAGACGCCACAACGACGCAAATATATTATGTCTTGGCGGCAGGACGATAAACAGCGACAAAGCTATTAAACTCACAGAAATTTTTATCCAAACCTCTTTCGAAGCAGGAAGGCACTTTTATCGCATACAGGATATCAAAAAGATAGAGGAAAAAATTTTTAAATAAAATAACAGGAGCATTTATAATGGAAAATCAAGTATTAATTGTCAACCATCCTTTAATTCAGCACAAATTGACTTTAATCCGTAACAAAAACACCGGTTCTAAGGAATTTAGGGAACTAATCGGCGAAATTGCAATGTTAATGGGCTATGAGGCAACCAGAGATTTACCGCTGAAAGAAGTGGAAATTGAAACTCCGGTTGCAATTGCGAGAACCCAGATTATTTCAGGTCGAAAACTCGCTTTTGTGCCCATTCTCCGCGCGGGCATTGGCATGATAGACGGGCTAATTGGGCTAGTACCTGCAGCTAAAGTGGGCCATATTGGTATTTATCGCAATCCAACAACTTTAGAACCAGTTGAATATTATAGCAAGCTTCCTCCCGATATAGACGAAAGAGATGTAATCGTTTTGGATCCTATGTTGGCAACAGGTGGCTCAGCAATAGACGCTATCTCCATTGTGAAGCAATGCAATCCTAGATGTATTAAATTTATGTGCATTTTAGCCGCACCAGAGGGTATTCAAGCTTTGAGCAAAAGTCATCCAGATGTTCAAATTTACTGCGCATCAATGGATAAAAAATTAAATGAATATGGCTATATAGTTCCTGGCCTTGGCGATGCTGGCGATCGAATATTCGGTACTAAATAAGTATTTTTTGATGTTAAGCAATAAATTTTTGTAAAAATTTAAATTCAGGAGAAAAGAATGATATCTATTGCAATTGACGGCCCCGCTGGCGCAGGTAAAAGCACAGTTGCGCAAAAAGTGGCTTCAAGGTTAGGGTATATATACGTCAACACGGGGTCTTTTTATAGGGCAGTTAGCTTTTATTTAATTTGTCATGGTATAAAAATAGATAATGAAGATTTAATTGAAAATACATTGCCAAAAATAAATTTTGAATTAAAATTTTTAAACGGCAAACAAATAATTTTGCTTGAAAATGAAGACATATCGCAAAAAATTCGCTCTGAACAAGTATCCACAGTGGCTTCAAAAATTTCAGCTTTAAAATCCGTGAGATTGCACCTTTTGGATATGCAGAGAAAAATCGCTGACGAAAACAACGTCGTGATGGATGGCAGGGATATTGGCACTGTGGTTTTACCTCATGCAACGGTAAAAATTTTTCTTACCGCTTCTGCAAATGAAAGGGCAAATAGGCGCTTTAGAGAGATAAAAAAGGGTGATAAAGATATCACCTTCGAGCAAGTATTAAACAGCATCACGCAGCGCGATTATCGCGATTCAAAGCGAGATATTGCTCCTCTAAAGCCGGCAGAAAGTGCAATAATTTTAGATAGCACACATTTAACCTTTAGTAACGTAGTTTTGAAAATTCTGGAAATAGTAAGGGCGCACTGTCAAAATAATAATTAATTATATTACCTTCATGCAATTTACTCATTAATATTAAACTTTCCAAAATATATTTTAAGAAGGTGCATATATACTTGAAGCGCAAAAGAAGTTTTTTTTATTCGTTTGCACGGTTTTTAGTTATACCTTTCATAAAAATCTTTTTTTACCTTAAAATTGAAAAAAAAAGTGAAATGCCTTTATATGGAAGATTGATTATATGTGCAAATCATTCTTCATTATTAGATCCCATTTTATTGTCCAGTATAAAAAGCCATCAAATCCATTTTATGGCAAAGGCTGAATTATTTAAAAATTTTGCCTTCGCTGCCATATTAAAAGGTCTGGGCGCGTTTTCCGTTACACGCGGAGAGCAAGCCACAGCGGCATTAAATACCGCGCAGGATATACTAAAAAAAGAAGGCATAGTTGGTATCTTTTTAGAGGGTACACGCTCAAAGGATGGCACTCTCCTAAAGCCAAAATCTGGTGCAGCTATGCTCTCTTATCAAACAAATACACCAATACTACCGGTCTGCATTAAGCGTGTTAATGGAGGGCCAGTGAGAATATTTCACAAAACAAAAATTAGTGTCGGTACCCTTATCTTTCCTAAAAAGCTGCAAAAAATAAACAGATCAGATTTAAGGGAGATGAGTGATGCCATTATGGAACAAATTGCAAAAATGAAAAATTAACCCTTTCTGATAAACTTTTGATCTAGCAATAATATTAAAAATGTTTTATAATAAAATTTAGTAACATAATGGTATATATCGCCGGCAATATCGTATAAGTTTTAACAGACTTTATAAAATGGAGGTATTAAATTAAAGTTGGGATAAAAATTGCAAAAACAGCTGGTTTTTGTTTTGGGGTAAATCGTGCTGTTAAATTCGTATATGACCTCATAGAAAAAGGTGAAAAAGTTGTCACATTAGGTCCAATTATACACAATACTCCGCTTTTAAAAGAATTAAAAAAGCGAGGCGTGAAGATCATAGACACCCCTGAGCAAGCAAATAACGACGTAACTTTGGTAATAAGAGCCCACGGAATCCCAGAAGACGTTTTGCAAAGAATAAAAATACAAAAAATTCGTTATATAGATGCAACTTGTCCTTTTGTTTTTAAAATTCATAAAATTGTAACAAATATATCGCAAAACAGCATAATATTTATAGCAGGAGATAAAAATCACCCTGAAGTCAAAGGAATTATCGGGCATTGCCGAACTCGTAATTACGTGTTTAAAAATCAATCGGAATTAAAAGAATTATTAAAAAACCTTAACATCGATAAAAACTCACAAATATTCGTCATTTCGCAGACCACTTTTCTACTAAATGAGTGGAATTTATGTTTAAAAACTATAGAAAGTCATTTTACAAATGTGAAGATCTCTGCTACAATATGTAATGCGACTAAAGAAAGACAATTAGAGGCTAAAGAAATAGCCAAAATATCTGACATTATGTTCGTAATTGGAGACAAACATAGCTCAAACACTGCGAAAATTAGGGATATTTGTTGCAATTACTGCAAAACATATTTAATCGAAACAGCAAATGATATAACAAAATTTAAAATCACTACCCAAATGGATATAGGCGTTACAGCAGGTGCATCCACACCTGTTAATATTATAGAGGAGGCGCTAAATACCATGACAAAAATTTTAAATTCCAAAAATGAAGCACCCACAGAACAGGAAGAGCAGAATTTTGAGCAAATGTTGGAAGAATCACTAAAAAATTTATCTACAGACGAAAAAGTACGTGGAGTGGTCACTGGTATTACTCCAAGCGAGGTATATGTAGATATAAACAGAAAGCATGCTGGGTTCATCCCTATAAATGAGCTTTCATCCAAGCCTATTCTCAAGCCAGAAGAAGTTGTTAAAATTGGAGATGAGCTTGATCTTTTAATTATGAAGACAAATGACCAAGAAGGGACGGTTATGCTCTCTAAAAAACGCCTCGACGCCGTAAAAGGATTCGATGCAATCGTTAAAGCATGCCAAAATGAAGAAATTTTAAAAGGGATAGTAGTTGAATTAGTAAAAGGTGGAGCTATAGTTATTTCAAACGATGTTCGCGTGTTTATACCAGCTTCTCAGGCCACCAATAATCGCTCAAAACCTTTAGAAAATCTCCTCAAAACAGAGGTCTCCTTTAGGGTAATTGAAGTTAATAAAGCTAAAAGAAGAATTATAGGATCAATTCGCTCCGTTTTGAAAGACGAACAAAAGCTGGCGACTGATAAATTTTGGGAAACAGTTCAAATGGGAACAATCTTTAGCGGAACTGTGAAATCTTTAACGAACTACGGAGCTTTTGTGTCACTTGGGCCTGTGGATGGCATGATTCACGTTTCTGAGCTCTCTTGGCGAAAGATCAAACACCCATCTGATATTGTAAACCTTGGAGATAAAGTAGAAGTATATATAAAAGATTTAGATTTCGATAAACGAAAAATCTCGCTGGGATATAAGAAATCAGAGGATAATCCTTGGGAAAAATTTAAAGAGCAATATAAAATAGGAGATATCGCCGAAGCTCAAATTGTTGGTTTTACAGAATACGGAGCTTTTGCCCAAATCATTCCTGGTGTAGACGGTTTAATTCATATTTCGCAAATTTCAGAAAATAGAATAGATAAACCTCAAAGCGCCCTTAAAATGAACGAAACAGTAAAAACTTTGATAAAAGATATAAACCTTGAAAAACGGCGCGTGAGTTTATCAATAAAAGAGTTGGCATATCCCACCACAACAGAGACTTTATAAACGTAAGGCACTATTTTTCCGAAATTATGATGAAGTTTTCTTTCGCCTAATTTTCTTGTTTCAACACAAATTTCAAGCGACACTCTGATTGATATCCAAAATATCGCTTTACACAATATCTTTCAACTTCACAAATTCATCTATATTTTTAAAGAAAAGTTCTTTCAATTTTATCGATACTAAATAACATATATTTCAAAAAGAAATTTTTGGAAATAATTGCAAAATTGGCAAATTGTATAATTTTTTTGAATTTTTTTCACAAAATTTATAAATTTGTTCACTTTAATTGCACTAATTATACGAAATTATTTGAAAATTAAAACAAATAATAGTGCTTGATTTTATATATCTCCAATTGAAGAGCAAGTTTTTTCTTGCAAATTTTTCTCAAAAGTGATTAAATTAATATATATGGCTTTTTAATTAAAAATTCTCGTTTTTAACATATTCTTCATACGAGATAACTCTTAAAATCCATTCAAAAATTGGAGGGTATTTATGTCTTTTGAATTGGAAAATGATTTTGAAAATATAGTGCAAATTAAAGTTATTGGAGTCGGCGGCGGCGGCGGTAACGCGCTAGATAGAATGGTGTCTGCTGGGGTTAAATGTGTGGAGTTTGTCTCCATAAACACCGATAAGCAAGCTCTTATGCGCTCAAAAGCAACGCAAAAACTTCAGATAGGTGAAAAGATTACCCACGGTAAAGGAGCCGGCTCTAATCCAGAAATTGGCCAAAAGGCAGCAGAAGAAAGTAGAGAAGCGATTGCTGCAGCCATAAAGGGCACAGATATGGTCTTTATAACATCTGGAATGGGTGGCGGGACCGGAACTGGAGCTGCACCTATTGTGGCACAAATCGCCAGAGAGTTTGGGGTATTGACTATAGGGATTGTCACAAAACCTTTTGCTTTCGAAGGTAAACGTCGCATGGAACAAGCCGAACGCGGTATCACTGCTTTGAGCGAACATGTGGATTCGCTCGTTGTGATTCCTAATGAGCGGTTAAAATATGCTAGCGAACAGAGAATCACGCTTGTGAACGCCTTTGCTGTGGCCGACGATGTTTTGCGCCAGGGTGTGCAAAGCATATCAGACCTCATTTTATTACCGGGAATTGTCAATTTGGATTTTGCAGATGTCACTGCAGTGATGAAAGATGCCGGTTATGCACACATGGGCGTTGGGCGAGCTTCTGGTAAAGACAAGGCAGAAATTGCAGCCAATATGGCAATATCCAGCCCCTTATTAGAAACAGCCATCGATGGAGCTAAAGGGGTCATTATAAATATTACTTCTTCTGCGGATATCGGATTGGATGAAATAGAAACTGCCTCTTCGATTATTGCAAACCAAGCGGATAAGGAAGCAAATATCATCTGGGGTGCCGCATTTGATGAAAATATGCAAGATGAGATGAGCGTAACTGTTATAGCAACTGGATTCACTGAATCGATGGTTTTTGATAATGCTATAAAGAGCGGAAATATTTCTTCGAATTCCCACTCAGCGAGATCTGCTTTCTCTTCGCCAAAATTGGAAATTAATAGTAAGAAACAGATGCCACCAAGAGCTTCAATAAATGAACCAAAAAAACGTGATGAAAAAGTTGGTTCACGTCCAGGGCAAGCTGCGAATTCCTCTTCAGATGACGATGATGCTTTTTACGACATTATGTCTATTTTCAACAGAAGATAATACTTTATTTCATGTTATATCCTCAAGTATCAACGCTTTATATAATTATTGCGCGTTATGCTCTTTTTGTCATCTTTCCCGATTTCAAAAAGTGCTATTTTATTATCTCTCCACCGAACTAAACCGAATGCACTTTAAGCAGGTTCGTCGTTCCTGAAATTCCCAGCGGTACACCCGCGGTGATCACCACTAGGTCTCCTCGCGACACAAATCCGCGCTCACAAGCTACTTTAATAACGTGCTCAAACAAGTCATCGGTATTATCCTTTTCTTCGACTATTATTGGAATGACGCCCCACGAAAGATTCATTTGCCGCAGCACTTTTTCATCGATAGTTCCGCCTATTATTGGACAATTAGGCCTATATTTAGATACCATTTTCGCTGTCCTTCCAGACTTCGATACTGTGATAATTGCCACCGCACCAAGATCGTGTGCGGTGGTGCATGTTGCGTGCGAAATTGCAGATGTAACATCGTTGTTTTCCACAATATTTCTGTTTTTAAATCGAGTTTTATAATCGATATCACGTTCAGTCCTTTTTGCAATGCGTGACATCGTCTTAAGCGCCTCAACCGGATATTTGCCTGCCGCGGTTTCTCCTGAAAGCATGATGGCACTTGTACCATCATATATAGCGCTGGCAACGTCAGTAGCTTCAGCGCGAGTGGGCCTAGGGGCTTTTATCATAGAATCCAGCATTTGTGTGGCCGTGATTACTTGTTTCCCCGCGTTATACGCTTTTTTTATCAAGCATTTTTGTATAATTGGAACTTCTTCAAGAGAAACCTCAATTCCGAGATCTCCCCTGCCGACCATAATTCCATCTGAAGTCGCGATTATTTCATCAATATTATTCACACCTTGAGCATTTTCTATCTTAGCAATTATCCAAATTTTATCGCCATGATTTTTTTCCAATTCAGAGCGAAGAATGAGAATATCTTTTGCTGATCTTGTAAAAGATGCAGCGATAAAGTCAAAATTTTGTTCGACTGCAAATTTAATGTCATCTTGATCCTTTTTACCAATAAAAGGAAGCGAAAGATCGATACCTGGAACATTAATCCCTTTATTGGGATAAAGAGCCCCTCCATTGATGACAGTACAAATAATTTCGGTTGAAGTGAGTTCATCAACTTTCAATTCAATCAGGCCATCATCGATAAAGATTCGCGTTCCTTTTTTCACATCGTAAGGCAAATTGTTAAATGTGATACCGCAAATTTCGCTGTTTCCCTCAATCGACTCCGTGGTTAAGGTGAATTTTTGCCCATCTTCTAACATTGTGTTTGACGAAGAAAGTTTGCCAATGCGAATCTCGGGGCCTTTGGTGTCTAATAACAATGCTACTGGTAAATTTAATTCTTTTCTCAATTTTTTTAGCATATTTATTCTAACAGTATGCTCTTCATAGTTTCCATGCGACATATTCACCCTAGCCACATCCATACCATTTATCATCAATTCTCTTAAAATATTTTCATCATCGGTGGAAGGGCCGAGAGTGCAAATAATTTTCGTTTTTCTCATATTCTTCTCCGTCTTCTATAATCAATTTGTATTTTAATATATCAAAAAGGACAAAATGAAATAGAAAAGTTGTTAATTCACATATTTTATAATAAATACACAATTTTTTGTTGTAAAAATTCATAATATTAAGCTATCATGCATTATGTGCAATAAAAACAAATTCCCCATTCTCAATATCACATAAAATTTTTTCATTTTTATTAAACTTTTTTTCCAATATTTGTTCAGAAAGTTTATCTTCAATTTTTGTCCCAATAGCGCGCCTTAAAGGTCTCGCTCCATATAGCGGATCAAACCCCTCTTTGGCAATTTCTTTAACCGCTTCATCCGTAAAATTAATATCTATATCAAGATTTTTAACGCGCAACTTTAAGTCATCAAGCATATGCTTTGCAATTCTTTCCACATTTTCTTCAGACAACTTATGAAATACGATAGTGTCGTCAACTCTATTTAAAAATTCCGGACGAAACGTTCTTTTTAACTCAGCAAGCACAACTTCTTTTAGCCTGCTTATATCTTGCTCCTGACCTTCCTCCACAAAACCAAGTTTTTGCTTTTCTGTTATCAATCTTGCACCAACATTAGAAGTCATTATGATTATAGTATTCTTAAAACTCACTTTTCTTCCTTGAGAATCAGTTAAAATTCCATCTTCAAGAATTTGCAATAATGCGTTGGATACATCGGGGTGAGCTTTTTCTATTTCATCAAAAAGCACCACAGCATATGGCTTTCTTCGCACTTTTTCTGTTAACTGTCCCCCTTCTTCAAAACCAACATACCCGGGAGGAGAACCAATTAATTTCGAGACAGTATAAGTTTCCATATATTCAGACATATCGAGGCGAATAATGGAATTTTCATCGCCAAACATAACCTGTGCAAGAGCTTTGCAAAGTTCGGTTTTACCCACGCCTGTTGGTCCAAGAAAGATAAATGAACCTATTGGCCGCTTAGGATCTTTTAGCCCTATTCGCCCTCTGCGTATTGCTCTGGCAATACTCGATACGGCTTCATCCTGGCCAACAATTCGTTCATGCAGCAAATCTTCCATTTTTAAAAGCCTTTCGCTCTCTTCCTCTGTGAGCTGTTTTGTTGGAATTCCAGTCCAACTTGAAACTATATGGGCAATATCTTCCACTAAAACTTCTTCTCTAGCACTTTCTTTGCGATTTTGCCACGATTTTTTACGCTCTTCTAATTCCCTTCTTTTTGCTTTTTCTTCATCTCGAATCTTCGCTGCGCGCTCAAAATCTTGTGAATTTATCGCTGCAGATTTTTCTCCATCCAGCTCTTTAATTTGTTTTTCCAGATACTGCAAATCGTCTGGAGCAGTATATAAACGCAATCTAACTCTAGAAGCCGCTTCGTCAATTAAATCTATAGCCTTATCTGGGAGAAATCTATCCGCGATATATCTTGCAGATAATTTCACAGCCGCTTCCAAAGCTTCATCTGTTATCTTAATTTTATGATGCGCTTCATAACGATCGCGCAGCCCTCTCAGTATTAAAATCGCCTCCTCCTCACTCGGTTCGCCAACAGTTACCGGCTGAAACCTTCGCTCTAAAGCTGCGTCTTTTTCTATATATTTACGATATTCATTTATCGTGGTAGCACCAACCACTTGAAAATCACCTCTCGCGAGACTGGGTTTTAATATGTTTGCTGCATCTGCTGCCCCCTCGCTTGAACCTGCACCTATAATCGTGTGTAATTCATCGATAAATAAAATAACATTTCCTGCTTTTTTTACTTCGTTTATGGCACTCTTTATTCGATCCTCAAAATCCCCGCGATATTTAGCCCCTGCAATCATACCGGGTAAATCCAGCGATACTACGCGCTTTCCTTTTAAAGGCTCAGGGACATCACCAGAATTAATTTTAGCAGCTAATCCTTCCACAACCGCGGTTTTTCCAACACCCGGCTCGCCGATTAAACACGGATTATTTTTCGTCCTACGTGATAAAATTTGAATAACCCTCTCAATTTCTTCCTTCCTGCCGATCACTGGATCGATTCCACCTGACGATGCAAGCTCAGTTAAATCTATTCCAAATTTATCCAAAGTGACAGTGCTGCTTTTGCCTATATTAGAGCGCCCTGGTTTTTGGATAAACCCTCCAACTGGTGCAAACCCCGTGCTGTAGATCTCAAGCGAAAAAGATGAAGTCATGGGCTCCTCATGCTCCCCTATAGCTCTACTGATTTTTTCTATAATAGTCCTAAAATCAATTCCCAGTTCATCTAAAAATCTAACGGCATAACTATCAGACTCCGCCAGCAGCGCCAGCAAAAGGTGCTCTGTGCCAACATAATTGTGCCCAAGGCGTGAAGCTTGAACCACAGCGACTTGCAAGATCCGTTTTGTCCTCGGTGTGAAATCATCCATCGTTATGGCGCTTTTCATGCCAACTCCAATTTCTCGCCTTATGAGCGTTTCTATTTCTTCGGCAGTTATGTTTAGAGCGTTTAGCACCACTGCAGCAACTCCCGTGCCTTCCTTCAAAAGCCCCAAAAGTATATGCTCACTTCCAACATAAGTATGCCCCATGCTTTCGGCACTGCTAATTGCAAAATTTAGGGCTGCATTCGCTTTTTGTGTAAATCCATTAAATCTGTACATCAAATCACTCCATTATACTCTACCTTGCGGTAAATTTGCGTTTTAATAAAAACTTATTTTAAGTAGAAATAAATATTTTTTTCTGCTTTTCACCAAGCGCTTCTGGCATCGCCCGATTCATATCAACTTCAAAATTTGCGAGAGTATCCAACGAGAGTTTTATATAGTTATTTGCACCTAACTCACAATTTATAAAATATTCGTAATTACTTTCAACATAAAAATGCCCGATGCAACGTTCACCATCTCCAGAGCTATTTTCGGCAATAAAGATGGAAACTCTTGTTTTTTCAGTGCATTCTACAACATTTAAATTAAAAATCGTTCTCTTTTGCTCGCGCGGTTTATCAACCAGAAAAATTTTGCTGTTTGGAACTTCCGTCCAATCGGTGTAATTTCTATAAACAGCAGAGCAACTCTGTATTTTTATTATAAATAGCGCAAATACTAATGTTAGGTTAATAGCTATTTTTACTATATTGTTCAATAGAATCCCCCTTTTAACAAATACTAATATTGAGATCTTAATTATCTTCATTTGTAATCTTTTTTATTATCAACTTTGTAATTCGCTGTTCTTCTATCTCATTTACTATTATTCTAAAATTGTTATAGATAAAGCTTTCACCGACATCAGGTATTCGGTTAAATTTTTCTAAAACCCAACCGCCTAAAGAAGTGTAATTGCTGTCAAAATTACGGTCCTCATACTCTAAAAATTCAGAGAGCTCTTTTAAATTGGCATCTCCACGAACTTCATACATATCGCTCGATATAGTAATGAATTTTTGCTCTATCTCTTCATCTTCATCCCAAATATCTCCCACAATTTGCTCAAGTAAATCTTCCATCGTCACCATTCCCAAAGTCCCGCCATAATCATCGACTACAATAGCAACATGCAATTTTTTGCGTTTAAAGTCATTGAGAAGTGATGAAAGTTCTTTCCCGCCATATATGAAGTAACAAGGTTGAATAATTTTAAGTAAATCAATTTCTCGATTCTCAATTAATGTTTCTAGATAATCTCTTGTGTGTAAAATCCCTATTATATTATCCACATTATCCTTATAAACAGGAATTCTAGAATAACGTTCCGATAAGATAATTTCCTTGTTTTTTTCTATGTCATCGTCTATATTGATCGCTATCATGTCCACCCTAGGCGTTAAAATATCAGCAGCAGATTTTTCATCAAATTCTAGAGCAGATTGGACCATTTCACTCTCTTGCTTTTCAAGAACTCCCTCCTCTTCTATGCTTTCAATTATATACTTCAGTTCTTGCTCTGTAACACTTGGTTTAGAATTATCGGAGTTAGAAAGTTTAACAACAAGATTTTTTAATTTAATAAACAAATAAACAATAGGATATGTAATCAATATGAATAATTTCAAAGGTTTTGCAACTTTTAACACAAATTTTTCGCTGTTTTCCTTAGCTATGGTTTTAGGGAGGACCTCTCCAAATGTCAATATCAATATAGTCATGACTATAGTGGAAATTATCACACCTGAAGAGTTAAATAACCTCGTCATTAAAACTGTTGCAACAGAGGAGGCTGCTATATTTACTACATTATTTCCAATCAAAATCGCAGAGAGGGCTTCATCAAAATTTTCTGTAATAGAAACAGCAAGTCTTGCTTTTAAATTTCCTTCTTTTTCGTAATTTTTTAATCTAATTTTATTAACTGTTAAAAAAGCGGCTTCGGAAGCGGAGAAGAAAGCGGAAAATAAAATAAAAATTACCAATAAAATGTACTCAATTAAATTGGAATTTGAAATAAAGTTCACCTCGATTTTTTTAAGAACAAGAAAGAAAAGTCTATTCGCGCTTCCTGGAAAAACTCTTTAATTTAAGCCTTCCAAAAGCCTTAACAATAGACAAAGTAACAAAAATCGTGATATATTATAATAAATACTCATGAATTTGAGAAAGGAAACTATCAACATGACAAAATATATAGATGGAAAAAAAATAGCTGCCGAAATTAAAGCAGAACTTGCGGTAAAAGTCAAGCTTTTAAAGCAAAAAAATATTTTCCTCTCGCTCGCCGTAATTCTTGTAGGTGATAATAGTGCCTCTAAGATATATATTAAAAAGAAAAGCGAAGCTTGTCAAGAGATAGGTGTCAATTCCGAGACATATGTTTTGAAATCTGATATCTCAATAGAAAAATTAAACGCTTTAATTAATCACCTAAATGATAGAAAAGATATAAACGGAATTTTGGTGCAATTGCCACTGCCAAAACATATATCTGAAAATCAGGTAATAGAAATGATCAGTGCGGAAAAAGACGTGGATGCTTTTTGCGCTGTAAATACAGGTAAACTTATGATTGGAAATTACAAATTTTTGCCATGTACCCCAGCGGGAATAATTGAAATTTTACGGCATGAAAAAATTGAAATTTCTGGAAAAAGATGTGTGATAGTTGGAAGGAGTAATATCGTCGGGAAACCAACAGCCATGCTTTTATTGCAAAATGACGGCACGATAACCGTGTGCCACCGCAAGACAAAAAATCTTAAAGAAATTTGCTTGAATGCAGATATTTTAATTTCTGCTGTTGGGCAAGCGGGATTTATAAACAAAGATATGGTAAAAAAAGGAGTTGTGGTAATCGACGTTGGCATAAACAGAGATTCAAATGGGAAGCTGTGTGGCGATGTGTGCTTTGAACAGGTAGCAAAGTTAGCTTCGCACATCACGCCCGTGCCGGGAGGGGTCGGCCCTATGACCATCGCCATGCTTCTGAAAAACACCATCAAAGCAGCTTGTTTGCAAAATCAAATTCTGAGAGTGTGATCACAGTAACTGCGGCTAGATTTCGTTGAGCTTTTAGGTGCTGTTGTTTTGAGATATGGCGGCTGGGGTTGAGTTGTGCTGAGTTTTTAGGTATAAAATCCTCCCTTCACTAATAGGGGAAAATGAGGGAAATTTTGCTCTCTGGAGGGCAAGGTTTTGGAAAATCTTGCATGAACTTTGCGCGGGATTTTTGTTTAAATTTTCGGTGCAGAGCTAAGCTGAAACTCGTGGCGTTTAGTGCTATAACTTTTGCCAGCGGCGTTGGTATCCCAGGTGCCTTCGCAAAACCTAAATGGTTTCAAAAAGTTTGCTGGTGATTGACCTTGTCCGCGGCTTTTTTGTATGAGATTTTACGCCAACGGTGTGTGGAAATATTTGGGAATTTATTTGAAATATTCTTATTTGGGGTTGAGGTTGTACTGAGTTTTTTGGGTGATAAATTTCCCCTTCACTAATAGGGGAAAATGGGGGAAATTTTGCTCTCTGGAGGGCAAGGGTTTTGCAAAAACTTTCACAAACTTTACTGGGGATTTTTGTTCAAATTTTAGATGCTGTCGCTTTGAGGTGCGGCAGGTGGGAGTTGAGGTTTTAATTGTGAATTTTTCTCTTGTGGTTAATTTCATGCGATATGAACATATTATTCTGTATATCAATAGATAAACTTTGGTTTATATCAATACTTATTTTAGAAAATTTGGCTTGAGGTTTTAAGGTGTAATTTCCCCCTTCACTAATAGGGGAAAATGGGGGAAATTTTGCTCTCTGGAGGGCAAGGGTTTTGCAAAAACTTTCACGAATTTTCATGGGGATTTTTGTGTAAATTTTTGGTGCTGTCGTTTTGAGGTGTGGCAACTGAGGTTGAGGTTTTAAGTGTGAATTCCTCTCTTCTTTGGTTAATTTCGTGCAATACAAACATATTGTTCGGTATATTAATAGACAAGCTTTGGTTCATATCAACACTTATTTGAGAAAATTTGGCTTGCTGTTCAGCCATTGAGGGGGCGGTGGGAAGATCGTGCAATATTCGCCTTTGAGAGAGTCTTTTTTTGATTTTGCAGCAATTTGAAGCAGCTTTTTTCAACCAAGATATTTTCACAATGTACATTTAAACGTGCCCTCTTTGTGAGTTTATTTTATGAAGTATAGATGCATTTCTCGTTAAGTTACACGCATAACTTTGGTTTATATCAACACTTATTTGAGAAAAATTGGCTTGCTGTTCAGCCATTGAGGGGCGGTGGGAAGAGGTTGGCTTTCGGCAGAAGATCGTGCAATATTCGCCTTTGGAGAGAGTCTTTTTTTAATTTTGCAGCAATTTGGAGCAGCTTTTTTCCAATCAAGATATTTTTATAATGTACATTTAAATGTGTCCTCTTTGTGAGTTTATTTTGTGGAGTATAGATGTATTTCTTATTAAGTTATATGCATAACTTTGGTTTATATCAACACTTATTTGAGAAAAAGAGGGAGTCTTTTTTTAATTTTGTAGCAATTTGAAGCAGCTTTTTTCAACCAAGATATTTTCATAGTGTACATTTAAATGTGCCCTCTTTGTGAGTTTATTTTATATAATTTATCTGTATTTCAATTTATATTATATGCGAAACTTTAGTTTATAGTAACATTTTTTGAGAATATTATACTGAATATTGTTCTATAAAATTGCATTTTAGCACCTTTTTTTAAAATACTGTGAAGTTGTAAATGTGGCTTTTTTGTACGAGATTTCACGCCAACGATGTGTGTATGATAAGATTATTTGCGCCACTATTTATAATCCTTTTTGCAGTATTCTCAAAAATTTTTTGCCAGCCAGAAGGGAATAATTGCCCTCGTTTGAATATACAAATAAATCGCGAGAATTTGAAATCGGAACAAATTTTAAAGTTAACAAATAAGCTATTAATAGTTCTAATAGCTTATTTTTGTTGTTGACTTTATATAATTTTAGTGATATTATGTAAAAAGCATATACTATTAATTAAATAACATGCTTCATTTTAGAAAGGAAGGTACTATTATGCTCGCACTAACAAAAAGACTGGCTTCTATAGCACTATCAATGGGAGTTGTGGGTTCAACTTTAATAGCAAATTCAAAACAAATACTTGTTCATGCAGATGGCAATATCACATTCCTCAATAAAATCAATCTACCAGAAGATTTATTCGCCACCCCTCCTTCAAAACTTGATAAGGCAGTCGAAAGTAAAGTTAAAGAAATTAGAAAAGAATACCCAAACTACAATCAAGGAAACCCTTTGCAAATTCACGACCCTCTAGATTTAACTGCTTTTGCAAAGCTAGTTAACAGCGATGCTAAATATGACTTTTCAGGAAAACGTGTGGAATTGCAGGATGATATCGATTTAGAAGAATTTTGCAATTTGCCCTTAGAAACAGATGAACCAGGCGATGATCGCACATTTGAATTAACGCCGGAAATAATTACTAACTCTTTCTCACTCATAGGAACCGTTAAAACTCCATTTAAAGGCACATTTGACGGCAATGGCAAAACTATAACCGGCATGGGAATTTTCACTACGGCAAAGCCGGGAACAGAAAAAATATGCGGCGGATTGTTTGGCTATATTTTAGATGCAGAAATTAAGAATTTGACCGTCGGTGATGACACCAAAGAAAGCTCAGTCGTTGCATTTGGGGGCAAAGGTATCACTGAAATTTGTATCGGCGGACTAATAGGTTGCGCTGAAAATTCTAGAATCGAGAATTGCAAAACCGCTGTGTCGATTTTTGTTGATAAGGCAAACGACAAAAAAATACCGCACAGCAAAGTTTTCGCTGGAGGAATTTTAGGACTCGGACTTGGCGCTGTAACAGTCGTCCGTTGTTCAGCAGCAGGTAATATATTTTCACATTGTGGCGGTGGCGAGAAATCCTGTGCCGGTGGAATATTAGGCGCATCACGCGACACTCATCTAACAATAGAAAAGTGCAAAGCTTCTGGAAATATTTCATCTTCAGCTGATAATTCCATAGGTTCTTATGCCGGCGGAATCGTCGGAGCTATCGATAACAGACACGTGATTTTACGCGAATGTTACGCCAGCGGAAATGTTGGCACAAGAATCGCAACCCCAAAAGGGGGTCATGCAGGAGCGGCAGGAATTGTGGGCAGGTTTGATGGAGCAAACGAAGATATTATTGAAATAAGTATGTGCTGTGCAGAGCAAGGTGAAATTTCTGCCTTTACTAGTGGACCTGCCCCAATTAGGGCTTGCGGTCTTTTCGGCGAATTGCCAAACGATAACTGTGATTACACCTCAAAAATTGTGAATTGCCACTCGGGCAGCAGCTCAATAAATGCTGCATTAGCATTAGTAGCAGAAAAAGCTGTAAAACGTCCAACTTCAGGTAAACGCAAGCAATTTGATATCGACGCCTTCTCAAATGTTATAGCAATTTGTGCTTTTGGAAAGTCTCCCATTTTTGATGAAACAGTAACATATTTTTCTCAGCTCGATGACGATATCCCGTCGCGCGACCCAGATGACAGCGGCACTGCTGTTGAAAGACCAGACTGGTTGGAAGGGCTTTTTACGCTGCTTAATTTTTGAGATAAGTTAACATTAGCAAATATTTGTCATCCATGCAATATAAATAGCGCTATTATCGCAATCGGTTGTTGTTTTTAACCGGTCGCATAAGCTAAAAAATCTGAGGTAAAGGCGATGTATTTTATCACCTTTACCTCAACTTTATGTTTAATTGATTTGTCAATCTGGGTATCGTTATTGTCAACCCGCCTAATATTTTTACAGTATTTAAATTTTTATATCACCACACTATATTTTCAGTAAATAAATTTCATCTATTCGTGAATTTAGCTATCTAGGGAATATGAAACAAGGTTAATTTATCTGACATTCAAAATTTGTTGCTCCGAGCACGCCTTCTGAAAAGGAGAGCGCCTCTACAGTGGCATACATGAATATATGAAAAGTTGAATCTTGCCCACCAACATCGACCCTAAACCACACCTCCGGTGGGAGCGATTCAATCTGTGTATAAGTTATTATGTGCCGATTAATGCAGCCTCTGTTGATGTCCACCAGCGGCGATACTTCGTGTTTGATTCTTTTATCATTACGCGCACTGAGCACAGTTACACGCGCGCGTAATGGTGTTTCTGTCTTAAACTCTGGATACACATATACTGTAAATCTATATTGACGAGCCAAGACTGTCGGTAGCCTCAAAACATATTCGTCACAGCAGTCGTTCAGCACTGCATGCGTAGGAGTTAAATTGGTATGAAGCATACAAGTTGCAAGTGCTGCACCGGTTAATAAAGACAAAATTTTTTTCATAAATGACTTCCTTTCTATTTTTAATCTAAAATTTAGTAATTTTCTATAATTTAATACTTATTACATATTTATTCTGCCATGTATTTAAAATTAAATCAATAATTTTTGCGCAATATATCAAAAAGTAACGTTATTATATTTTTAATATATTAATGTTAAATAAACTACATTAATCTAAATTTAGTATTTTTCCATAATTCAATATTTATTATGCATTTACTTTGCCATATATTTAAAATTAGGTCAACAATTTTTCACAATATATTAAAAAAATAACATTACTACATTTTTAAAATGGCAATGTTAAATAAATTATATATAAATTTTATGATCTAAACTATTCACTTAAAACCCATTATCACTTAACGTTCGTAGTTTCTTCTTGGAGTGCTCTCCTCGTTTGGATTCATTAGCTTTTTTGAGATCATATATTTTTTCCTCGCTTGCCTGTTTAAATTTGGACATCATGTGTTCAAAATTCGTGATTTTCTTGCCGTGATTTATTTCCGGCTTTGACGTTTTATTATTAAATCTAGGCTTTGGGCAGAACGTTTTAACATCTTTATCAGGTTTATCTAAAACTTGTTTCATCGAAAGCCCTATTTTTCCAGTATCGGTTATATTCACCACTTTTACCCTCACCAATTGCCCTTCAGTGACGTAATCTCTTATTTCATTCACAAAAGTAGTAGAAATTTCAGAGATATGTACCATACCTGTTTTACCATCAGGCATATCCACAAAAGCGCCAAATTTCGTTATTCCACTAACCTTTCCTTCCATTACTGATCCAATTTTAAGCTGCATGATAAATTATTTCTCCTCCTTAAAATTCAATTCCCCGCTATGGTAACAAAAACGCGTTCGCCTGGTTCTGCAAGGTTTAATTCGTCGCGCGCAATTTTTTCGATATACTCTGGATCGTCTTTTTGCTCAGCAGTTACCATTTCACTTAATTTTTGATTACTTACGCTTTGTGTTGCCAAGTCAGATTGTATTTTTTCAAGTTCAAGTTTCTTTCTATTAATTTGCATTTGTTGATTTGTCAAATTTAACGCAACGCATCCTATAAATGCGAAAATAATAAAACGAAACATGGTGATCACTTTAGTTTTCCTATTTTTCAATGGGTTCATAAAATAATTCATTCCTTTATTTGCAACTTTATGTTAAGTTTTTTAGCTTTAATTCTCAAAATTTTATGGTATTTATTACTATAATCTAAGTATATAATATTTATTAATAAAATGCAAGTTATTTTCGCAATAAAGCTATTTTTTATTTTTAATTACTAGAAATATTATCACATTACAACTATATAAAACCAAGGTATGCCAAAATTCTACCGCTGCTGCTAGGCCACATCAAAAACTTCATCCTCTGCGTCCTGCCGTTTTTTATAATATTTCAGCTTTTGCTCCTTGCGAGATGAGCATGTCAACTGCCTTTAATAAATCAGCAATAACATCTTCTGTTGCACCCTTATTCTTTAATTCCACATTGCCCATCCAATTTGCTAAACCTACTAATGCTGAATCGGCGATAAAGGCATACTGCAAAAGGCGGGGACAATGCCAAGCGTTATAAAAGTGCTCAATTATTACCCTATCTTGCTGCAAAGTTTGTTCATAGTTTGCAGTTCGTTCTATCCCATGGTTATCCCCTATATGATAGTAATATATTTCAGGATTTATAACCGCGTTATTAACTGACGGAAGAATATCTAAATTAAAACAGGTGTCATCTTTGTTGCGCAACGCGCAATTGAATTTTACTCCAGAAGCAACAACCATATCTCGCCGATATAGACGGTTCCAAATAACCGAATAAATTCCCTCTTGATCTAAAAAACTTAACACTCCATTACCGTGAAAATAATAGGTTGCTTTGGGGCCATAATGATACTCTTTGTGCAAAGGAACATCAATATACCACGCTCCAAACACAACTATATCCGCATTGTTTTCGTCGGCACACTTCACGTTGATTTCACAAGTTTTTTCATCAATCCAATCGTCAGAATCAACGAATTCCAAATAAGCACCTGTCGCTGCATCTAAGCCCGCATTTCTTGCAGAAGCAGCTCCACCATTTTTCTTATCTATAATAATAATTCTTTCATCTTTTGCAGCGTGTTGCTCCAAAATGCTCAAAGAGCTATCTTTAGACCCATCATTAACACAAATAATTTCAATATCCCTCAACGTTTGATTTACAACACTTTGCAAACACTTATGCAAAGTGTTCTCAGCGTTATAAATCGGGATAATTACCGAAACTTTGGGATTTTCTGACCTCGCTACTTTATAAGGAGGACCTTTTTTTAACCTTAAATAATCCAACGTTGACTGAGGGACATACTTGTGCAGTAAATCAAGCCCGCCTTCCTCGCCAATAAGCCTGCGCACCATCGATGCGCTTATCGGCGCACCTTCAATTTCTAATCTTGGAATTTCACAAAAGCCCACTCCATAAATAGGTAATTTTTCTGCCATCGCTCTGTTGTATTGCCGTGTTATTTGATCCAAAGGCTCTTCGCCTGCAAATCTGATTTTTATGCCCAAAGCAGGTGCGATGTGTTCTCCAAAAATTTCAACATCAATAGATGGATCTATAGTCATCGCTTGTAATCTTTCTTTAGAAAAATATTCCGGGAAAGTTTTGGTAGATATTATCCAACTTCCGCTCGGCAAAACAGTGACATTTCTAAGATCAGAGGTCCCTCTCTTTACCAAATCTATTCTATCTATAAAAGGAAAGACAGACATATCTTCTTGAACCACAAAAATATATAGGTGATCCACTCGCTTCAATGCCTCTTCAATTAGATATCTGTGGCCTAAAGTGAACGGGTTGCAATTCATCACGATGGAACCAATATTTTTGCTTTCTGCATCTTCTAGTTTTATTTTATTCAACGATTTCACATAAGCATCAAGTTCTTTTGTTTGTTGTGTTAAACCTACATCTTTTTTAACATGTTCAAATTTTATTTCCGCATCTTCTGAAATTTCAATTTGTCGTGCTAAATCGTCCTTTATCCGCGAGTAAACAAAATCAGCGATGAGCGCATTCCCAACATCATTGAGATGAGCGGGGTCATCGAACATACAGTACCCGTGGTCGTGCGGTCTGCTGAACAATTGCGATGTTTCGGTCATTTCTATACCATGTTTTTGAGCTATTTTGCAAAACACTGGGCAACTTTTATGATTTATGTTTATAACCACATCCCCAGGTTTGTAAGCAGTATCCAGCATTCTTTCGAAATCATTCATGGAGTCATCGAATGTTGTCCCGTAATTCACAACCCCGTATGTATCAGCAAAGTGCTCGTTTATGCGTTTTTGCATATAATTCGTAACTGTAAATTCATCAGTTACATAGTGCCCGGCAACAGTGCATGTGCCAAAAAAGTGAGCTTTATTTCTAAAATTTTCAGGCATATCAGGTGTAATTCTAACGCCGTTGACCACGTTGTTGTAATCATTGCTGCCATCCATCCGCACTTTATATCTTCCATTATTATAATGCTGTATCTGTGAATAATCAAAATTCATTAAATAATCCCTGCATCTTTGATTATCAGGAAAAAGCTTATCCAAAATCTCACTAAAACTTTCTACCTCTCGCGTTTCTTCCATATTTGATGGACATTTTCCGCTGAACATTTCTCGTTCAAAATCATCAAGATTTTTTAATTTTGATTTCTCTGGGACCTCAAAAAAATAATATTGAATTTTGTTATCTTTAAAAAATTGCAACACCTTCTCGTAAAGTATCGATTTATAAACCTCAATAAATGAAATCACGTTTTTGCTTTTATAAACAGTTTGTAAAAATGGAGGCGCGTAAATTGTATCGATAACATAATCATAATTTGCAAAATTAACTGATTCGATAGAATCTTTGTGAACAATATCAAACTCGGGTTTTAACACTTTAAAATTATCCAAAAATGCGCTATCGTTGCTGCAAATTATGATTCTTTTTCCATTTAAAAATTTAAATGCTTGCAAAATATCATCTTTAAACATATCTAACCTGTGGGCCCAATGTGTATAATTTCCACCTTGCCCACCGCAGTTACCCATGCCGCCTTCTCTATTACAAATTTCAAATTCGGTATAAGGGCTTGTGTCCGCACGCACTGCTGGAACGGAAAAGGAACATCCTAAAGAAATTGCCAGCGAAATGCATGTTAATTTGGAGATTAACTTCTTAATTTTAAAAAACATATTTTACTTCTTCCTTTCAAATTTATTTTATGTATACTTAATGTTATTATATATTTATTATATTAAAAAATATATAATATTTGTACAATAATTCACAATAAAGCGTATAAATTTAAAATTAAAGCAGCAAAAATACATTTGCTATTTTGCGATTTCCACGATATAATTTTGTTGAATAGGTTATAATTTGTTTTTAAATTTTCAAAATACTATGATTTAATTAAATGGAGAATCAAACATGGCCGATCAAAACTGGACAGAAAATCAAAAAAAAGCGATAAATGCCAAAGGAGGAAGCATTTTAGTATCTGCAGCTGCTGGTTCAGGAAAAACCGCCGTGCTGGTGCAAAGAATCATAGAGAAATTAACAGACCCTACATGCCCATGCGACGCCGATAAATTACTCATTATCACATTCACAAATGCTGCAGCTGCAGAAATTAAACAAAGACTAAACGATGAAATTACCTCTCTTATTTCTAAAAATCCACGAGATAAAAACTTAGTTAGACAACAAATTTTACTTTCATACGCAAATATTGGCACTGTGCACAGTTTTTGCAGTAAAATTATAAGAGAGAATTTTCATTACCTCGATATTCCTCCTAATTTTCGTGTCGCCGATTCAAATGAGCTTCTTTCTTTAAAAGAAAGAGCGATGCAAGATGCAATAGAAAATTTATACCAAGAAAATAACAAAGAATTCATTGCACTTGTAGAAAACGTCAGTGCAGTAAAAGATGATTCAAAACTTACTGAAATTATTGAAAAAATATATAATTTCAGTCAATCTCTTCCATTTCCTGAAGACTGGTTTGCCGAAAATTTCAATAAATATAAAAATGCCCTTCCTATTTCAAAGGACTCCTGGATAGAGACTATCTTAATTTATGCCAAACAGGCAAGCGATTACTGTATCGATATATTAAACGGTATCATATCTGATTTAAACAACGATTTAACGCTTTGCAAGGCATATATGAAACCACTTTTAGCCGATTTGGATAATTTTTCAAAATTAAAATACATGATAAAAAAAAAGATTGGGATGCGACTGTTTCATGCTTACAAACGTTTTCGTTTGCGAGGTTAGGCTCGCCCAAAAATTGCGATAGCACAGAAAAAAAAGCTAGAATTTTGGAATATAGAAAAAAAATCAAAGAAACTATTGAAAAATTAAAGAAATTATTCTCTATAAACGAAGCCGAATATTATGAAGATTTTTGTAAATTATTTCCTTTAATCCGCTCTCTTTTTTACGCAGTGAAGAAATTTAAAGAGGAGCTTAAAAAGTTCAAACTTAAAAAAAACATTTTAGATTTTGGCGATTTAGAGCACCTGTTACTAAAACTCTTGGTAATAGATAAAGATGCATATGCGGAAATTGCAACTCCGTATGCTTATATTGCACAAACAGGTAATCAGCAAACATTAAATTCCAGCACTGGGAAAATTTTAGTAAAAACCAAGCTAGCGCAAAACCTCTCAGAAGAATTCGATGAAATACTAATTGATGAATACCAAGACACAAATGAGATACAAGATTTGATTTTTAGAGCTATTTCTAAGCAGGAAAAAAATTTATTTATCGTTGGAGATGCAAAGCAAAGTATATATGGGTTTCGCCAAGCCATGCCGGAAATATTCATCAAAAAAAAGGAAACTTATGAGCTTTATAACCAAATCATGCCAATTTTTCCTGCTAAGATTATCTTAGAAAAAAATTTTAGAAGCAAAAAAGAAATCATCGATGCGGTAAACTTTATCTTCGATCAGCTTATGTCCTGTGATATTGGAGGCATCAACTACGACCAAGAAGAAAAGATGGTTGCAGGAATAGAAAACTCAAAAAACAAAGCGGCACCTTTGGAACAAAAGGAAAAATCTCTATATTTAAATATTATAGAATCAGAAAATTCAGGCGAAGAGTTGGATGTAATAGAGGCAAGGTATACTGCGCAAATAATAAATAAAATGGTATCAGAAGGCTATAAAGTGCAAGATGGCGATACTTCACGCCCAGTTAAATTCAGCGATTTTTGCATACTTTTTAGAAATACCAAACAGCACATGGAAACTTTCAAGCGTATCTTAGAAGAATCAATGAGCGTCTGTTCAGACACTTCTGAAAATTTCTTTGCGCTTCGAGAAATTACCACTGTTATTTCTTTATTGCGAGTGATCGATAATCCTGTGCAGGATATACCTTTACTTGCGGTGCTGACTGGACCCATCTTTGGCTTTTCTTTAGATGAATTGGCCCAAATTCGCTCTAAAGACAAAGAAAATGCCCTTTTTATTTCGATAAAAAATACAGCAAATTCTCATTGTATTTACTTTTTAGAAAAATTAGAGGAATACCGAAATCTGGCAAAAACATTGACTATAAGTCATCTGCTAGACTATATTTATTACAAACTTGGCATAATTTCCATGATTCAGGTATTTGATAACGGAAACAGTAAAGTTGCCAACCTAAAACGATTTCTTCTATATGCGCGAGATTATGAGCGATCAGCGCAAAATAATAGTTTGTCCGGGTTTCTCAACCTAATAGACAAGCTGGAAGCAAATCAAACTAATTTAGAAGGCAATTCAGCGGAGTCTAAATCTGAAAACGCAGTAAAAATTATGAGCATCCATCGCTCTAAAGGACTGGAGTTTCCTATTTGTATTTTAGCAAACTGCTCTCGCAAGTTTCATAAAGATCACGAAGACTTACTTTTGCATCCCAAATTAGGGATAGGAATGAAAATACGAGATTTAGAAAAAATGTATCAATACACAACGCTTCAGCGAGAGGCTATTTCTTTGGAGATCAAAAAGGAAGAAACCTCAGAGGAGCTTAGAATTTTATATGTTGCTCTTACGAGGGCAAAACAAAAACTTATTTTATTAAGCACAGTAAAAAATTTAACCAAAACCTTACAAAGACTTTCCATAGGAATAGCTTCGCACAAAAAAACGCTAGCATTTACTATTAAAAATTGCCAAAGCTTCACCGATTGGCTCCTACTTTGCGCTCTAAGACACCCATCTGGTGATATTCTGAGAGAAATGATCTACATGGAAAATGAAATTGTGGAAATAACAGAAGGTAATTGGGAAATTGAAATCGTAACCTCAAAAATTATAGCTCAAAAGGATTCATCCGATCCGCCAGGCCCAGAAAAAGCACATAGTGATCCAGATATTATCAAAAAATCTGTATGCGATCATGAGATATTTTTAGAACTTTCAAGAAGATTTGATTACTATTACGATAAAAAAGATTTATTAGGCATTCCCGCAAAGATATCAGTTTCAGAGCTGGCCAAAAGTTATAACAGCGATAGTTACGAAGCAAACTTAAAGCCTTCTTTCCTAGACAGCCAAAAACACACTGCCACAGAAAGAGGCAGTGCCTTGCATTACTTTTTGCAGGTCGCTGATTTTAATAAAGCCAAAAATAATTTGAAAAATTACTGCTTTGAATTGATAAAAACGGGGATACTATCTGAACAACAGAAAACCATGCTGGATTTTGAAAAATTACACATATTTTTTCAAAGTGATTTAGTAAAAAGAATTTTAGCATCGCCATATGTTTTGAGGGAATATCGATTCACGGTAGACATAAAATCTTCGACGATAAAAAAAGATTTAACCGGCAACTTAAAAGATGAATTGGTCGTTCTGCAAGGCGCAATCGACTGTATATTTGAAGAAGACGGATATATTGTTATAGTTGATTATAAAACAGACAAAACCAAAACAACAAAAAAATTGGTTGAACTTTACTCTCATCAGCTAAATTTATACCGCTACGCCATCGAGCGCTGCACAGATAAAAAAGTCAAGAGCTGTATAATATATTCATTTGACTTAGGGAAGGAAATTATAATATAGCATCACAGGTTCAACTGTTAAGTTTATGCTATTTTCTTGGTATTTTTTAGAAAACTTCTATATTAGTAAAATTTTGCTTTTTATACAGCCCACCTGCGATATTTATTACCCAAACTTTTGTTTAAACCCGTATTTAATGAGAATATTCTTTATTCGCTTTCACATTCCACAAAGGCAGGCAAAGCATTGCACCCAATAAAGTTATTGCCCCCCAATATATTAACACCAGCCTAGCATCATTATATTTAGCTTTAGAAATTTCCGTTAAAGCGCCATTCACAGTACTGCCAAAAGCTGCTCCAAAATAACCCAATAAACCGGCAAACCCAGATGCCGCAGAGGCCACTCTTTTTGAAGACGATTCAACCGCACATATGCCACCAACTAGCACTTGAGGTACACACACGGTAAATCCTGCAATCCCGAGGGATGAATAAATAACCAAATTTCTTAGTAATGAATTTGAGTATATAGGCGAGTAATGTGAACTCCCTAGCCACATACCGATTACCGAAAAAGCACCTATAAACAAACACCAAAAATTGGCTGGTGCTCTACGCCCTTTAAATAATTTCTCTGAAATAAGAGGGGCAAAATAAGTTCCGAGCGCTCCAACAATGCAAAGTATCGAAGTTTGAAAAGCTGCACTTTGATCGATATTTTGAAGCCCTTCTAAAGATTTCGCCTTTGTTGCCTTCCCTGCATCTCCAGTTAAAATTTCAAACATCCAATCTACAGGTCCAGTTCTGAAAACATAAACACAGAAATAAATAAAAGCCAAATTCCACATCACTTTATTTTTTAAAATGTATTTTTTTAATATTTGAAAATAAGTAAACTTGGCTTCTTCATCTTTTTCTTTCTTTTCTTTTGCAGTTAAAGATGCTAATTTAGTGCCACATATTTCTTCAACATCAGGCAATCCCAAACTTTCAGGCCTATCTCTCAACGAAAAAAATCCTATAGTCCCCACTACGAGTGAAATCGCGAATGGCACCATAAACATAGCTTCAAATCCAAACTTTCCAAAAGCGTTTGCGACATATGCTGATGAATTTAAAGCTAAAAAGCTGCCAACTTCGTGCGCAGTGGACCATCTAGCCCAGTTTGTTGCTCTTGTGGAATTTGGGAACCACCTAATTAAAGATTTAGCACAATAAGGAAACAGAGCAGACTGAAACCAATTGCTAATTCCCCAAAAAACGCACATATAAATCATAATTGAGTTATGATCCGAAAGCCAATTTTTACAAACCCAAGGCGCAAAAGCTAACGAAGAGCTAAAAGCACAGGCTAAAATTAAATTTATTGGCAACCCCGCCCTAACATTGCTTCTATCTGCAAGCGATCCGTTCAAAAATTTGCCTATTCCGTAAATAATTGAGGCGATAGCCAAAATTATTCCTTTGTCTGTGGAAGAGATGCCAATTTGTTCGTTCATCGCGGGCATGGCTATACTGAAATTTTTGCGACCGAGATAAGCAACAACATATGCCACATAAGATGTTAAAATTATAGATTTACGCCAAAAAATATAATCATTTTTTATCTCATTTTTACTCTTTGTTACAGGTTTTTCGTCAGGTTCAGAAAAAATTCTTTTCCATAAATTCTTTTTTAATGTTAATTTTCCCTTATAAGTATCAGTCATATTTCAACAACTCTCCTAAATAAAATCATTTTTTAGTAAATATAAATATTGTAATCAGCAACAAAGACAAAAATTGACACAATGCTGCATATATTTCTCTAAATTTTAGGTATAAGGGCTACTCTAAAAATAAAAGTTTACTTAAACTAGATATTATAATTTTTATTTCTATAATCAAATACCCCTAAATTGTAATCTTCATTTACATAATATTAAAAACAAAGTTTTACAAAAATATACTCAATTTAAACATTTCAAAATGATATTAGCATGTTAAAAAAAGAATGTCAACATATTATATAGATAAAAACGCAAATATAGTGCCTACAATCGAGCATGAAAATTTAGAAAAGTTAAGTTAATATTCTAAAATATAATAAAAATTTTTGTTGTAATATTATATTTAATTTAACTTTTATGCATCCATTTAATCTATGCTTAATTGAGAATTCTGCGCTTAACACCTAGTATACTCAATACTACACTTTAATTAATCGATTGAGATTATTTTTTATTTACATTATAATTTAAAGATGGGAGTTATAAAAATATTTTCTAAAATCAGTAATTATAAATTTTAATTAAACAAAGGTGTGTAGTTATTGGCTCAAAAAAATTTAAAATCCAAACAGAAAAATGACAATAAAAATGCAAGCGCTGAAAAGGCAGAAAAAAAATCTATAAATATAAAAAATCAAACTTTTGCGATTTTAATTTTTGCTTCTGCTATTTTATTATTTTTTATAACCATAGTTTCAGGTGAAAATATTTGGAATATTCTTCATAAATTCACATGGGGAATATTTGGAAAAAGCGCAATTTTATGGCCATTTCTTTTAATATATGTCTCTATAATCGCATCTTCAGAAAGATCAATAAATCAAATCAATAACAAAATTTTTATGTCTATCTCCGTAATTATCACATTATGCACAGCAATTTTTGTATTTCAAAAAAATCCTCACTTTGAAATAACCAGCTATTTTAAGCAGTTGGGAGAACTTTACGCAAACGGAATGCAAGGTCAAGGAGGCGGAATTTTTAGCGGAATTCTAGGGATTCCTCTTATCTGTGCTGTCGGTATAATCGGAGCACGAATATTAATATTAATTTCATTGTTCGTCACAGTAATGTTTTTAACTGGAACGAGCCTTATAAATCTGTTTAAATATATGAGACGGCCTATAAATTTTACCGTAAACACTGTTAATGAAAAAATAGAAAATAAAAAACAGCAAAAACCTGAAAAGCTTCAAAAAAACCGAATTAACATCGACATCCCCTTGCCACAATATCCCAATACCTCCCCTGATCCTTCCATAATTGAAAACGACGAAAAAACAATAAATAACATGCAAAATTCAAACGAAGGTCCACAACCGGATATCTCTGCCATAGAAGCTGCCATGGCATTCACAGAAAAGCAAAAAAAGAAGAAAAAGGAACCTGTAGTGCCCATGGAATTACACATGGAAGAGGTAGAGAAAAATAACTATCGTTTTCCTGCCATAT
Source organism: Oscillospiraceae bacterium (assembly GCA_031266365.1). Taxonomy (GTDB): domain Bacteria; phylum Bacillota; class Clostridia; order Oscillospirales; family Acutalibacteraceae; genus JAISBE01. Next base: position 42,571 of record JAISBE010000003.1, on the reverse strand, counting down.
CTCTGCTAAATGAATCTTCAGCTATAGACGAAAAAGATATAACCGAAGAATTACAGATAAATGGGCAAATGTTAGTCGGCACGTTGCAAAATTTCGGCGTACAAACAAAGATCACTAACATAAGCCGCGGACCAACCGTAACAAGATATGAACTGCAACCGGCTGCAGGAGTAAAAATCAGCAAAATTACAAATCTTGCCGACGATATTGCACTAAATTTAGCCGCATCTGGAGTTAGGATAGAGGCGCCTATTCCCGGAAAAGCGGCAGTAGGAATTGAAATTCCCAATAAAATTATCAGCGTTGTGAGAATGAGAGAACTAATTTTATCTGAAAAATTTCAATCTGCCGAAAGCAAGCTAACTGTGATATTGGGAAGAGATATCGCCGGCAACGCTGCTTTAGCCGATTTAGCTAAAATGCCGCATTTATTGATTGCGGGGTCAACGGGGTCTGGGAAATCTGTGTGCATAAATTCATTTATCGTCAGTTTGCTATATAAAGCAACACCAAACGATGTTCGGTTCCTCATGATCGATCCAAAAGTAGTTGAACTTGGCATTTATAACGGCATACCTCACCTTTTAGTGCCCGTAGTCACAGATCCTAGGAAAGCTGCAGGCGCGTTGAGCTGGGCCGTCAACGAAATGCTAAAGCGTTATAAAATATTTGCAGAAAATAACGTCAGAGATTTATTTTCATACAACAAAATGGTAAATGTTCGTTTAAAAAAGCAAAAAGAAGATACAAATTCACAAAAGCCTTCAAGTGACGAAAACTCACAAAAAGAATGCGAACAAATGCCACAAATTGTAATAATAATTGACGAATTAGCAGACCTCATGATGGCCGCACCAAATGAAGTGGAAGACTCAATTTGCAGGCTGGCACAAATGGCGCGCGCAGCCGGTATGCATCTTGTTATAGCGACACAACGGCCGTCTGTGGATGTAATAACAGGTATTATTAAGGCCAATATACCCAGCCGAATCGCACTTGCAGTCTCTTCTCAGATCGATTCCAGGACTATTCTTGACTCAACTGGAGCTGAAAAATTGCTCGGTCGAGGGGATATGTTATTTTCTCCAATTGGCGTACAAAAACCCATTCGCGTTCAGGGCTGTTATGTTACCGATAACGAAATTGAAGCCGTTATTAACTTTATTAAACAAACGCAAATTAACGATTACGACCAAGATGTCATTGAAGAAATCGAAAAAAATGCCGTTATTGAAAAAAATTCACAGGAATCATCAGGTGAAGCTGACGACCCTATGCTACAAGAGGCTATAAAATGCATAATAGAAGCAGGCCAAGCTTCAACATCTTTACTTCAAAGAAAGCTAAGGCTCGGTTACGCAAGAGCTGGGCGGTTGATCGATGCTATGGAACAAAAAGGTATCATTGGCCCTTACGAAGGTTCAAAACCCAGACAAATATTAATAAGCAAACAGCAGTGGCTTGAAAAATCGTTAATAGATAACAGCACTGATTAATCAGAAAAAATTTTGTTGAATTTATTGGCAAAAGGAGATTGTTAATATAAATGTTTATAAAAAGGAGGCGACGTAAAAGCTGGGTTACCAGAACAATAAGCACAATTACCATTTTTTGTATTTTAATAACTTTAGGTAAATTTTTAAATTCACCTCAAAAATGGAACGAAATTTTTGATTTCTTTCAAGTTAATGACATCAGCAAAGAAGCCAAAAATTACCCTATGGCTGTGCATATTTTTGATGTTGGCGCCGCGGACAGTATATATATTAGATGCGAGGATAAAAACATTTTAATTGATTCAGGAGAACACAATGCAAGCAATAAAACAAAGGAATTTTTAAAGCGAAAAGGGATTGACAAATTAAATTTGGTTGTTGCAACTCATCCACACAGCGATCACATCGGCGGTATGACTGAAATTATAAAAACTTTTGATATTGATGAATTTTGGATGCCTGATATTCCTGATAAAATTGTACCAACTAATAGGATATATGAATCTATGCTTTTAGCGCTTAAAGAAAAAAATGTGACCGTAAATAAACCCGTTGCTGGCGAAAATCTTTCTCTTGAGGCACTAAACATAGCGGTCCTTGCGCCAAATAAAAAATACGACAATATGAATAATAATTCCATAGTTTTAAACATAAATTTTAAAAGCAAAAACTTCCTTTTTATGGGCGATGCTGAAAAAGAATCTGAATATGATATTATAGAAAAAGAGTTTGCTTTAAAAGCAGATGTATTAAAAATCGGGCACCACGGCAGCGCAACTTCTACCACCGAGAAATTTTTAACAAGCGTATCGCCAACATATGCAGCCATATCAGTAGGGGAAAGCCCGGCTAATTTGCCAAAATCGTCCGTGATCGAACGGTTAAAGAAACACAAAATAACAACTCTACGTACAGATCTCAACGGCATGCTGATTTTCGCTACAGACGGCAATCAAATAAAAGCCTTAAAAGAAAAATGAATATTTAAGCGATAATAAAATTAAAGCACCCCTATTCGTTCCAGTCGAAATCATCAGCACCAGATATATATTCCTTTAAATATGAACCGTAACACAATCCATCACTTCCAATCCAGCAGACTAAACCTAAATGTGCATGACATTTTCTAGCGGTGAATTTTTTGCCCGTATTCACCTTTATCAGCGTTTTTCCCTCATTCTCCAATGCCAGATATTCCTTAAGCGGCTGATCATCTTCTTCTTCACTCTGACTGCCAGCAGCACAATTTAAATCATGTAAGTTCAGCTCATCTCTCCTGTTGTCAGTATGAGCCGCTTTTTTGATATTAAAACGTTTCTTCCCCATACCTTTCATCCTTTCATAAATAATATTAATTATGAAAAATAAGTATAGATATTGTTATAGTTAAATTATATAAATATTTTTATTCGATATCAATATAGTAAAAGAAACATTCACTTACCTTTTCTATGATTTGTGAAAATTGCTTTATACTTTCATCTATTTACCAACACAGAATCGCGAAAATATCTCATTAAAAAGGGCTTCCGAGGCGCTTTCCCCAGTGAGATTGCAGAGAGATTCGATCGCACATTGGACCGAAACAAAAACTGCATCCAATGTTAGGCCAGAAAGCAAAGCGTTCTCAGCTTCTTGGATGTATTCAAAAGTTTTTTTCGTCGTATAAAATTGCCTTTCATTTGCCAATGCCGCTTCGAAAGGGTCAAAATTAGCTATATTTGCCATATTTATAATTTCATTTTTTAAACCATCTAAACCTAAACCCAAAGTAGATGAAATTTCCACCACGCTAAAAATCGATTCCTGAATCAAGTTTTTATCCAGCATGGGAGGAAGGTCTGTTTTATTCACCACAGCTATCGCCGCGCTGTTCTTTACAAAATTTAAAATTTCTATATCATCTTTATTTAAAGATCTCGAATTATCAAAAACAGTCAAAATTAAGTCGGCCTTTTTTAATTGCTCTCTTGCTTTATTTACGCCAATTTTTTCCACAATATCACCCGCTTCGTGTATACCGGCTGTATCGACCAAGCGCAACATTAAATCGCCCAGCAAAACCGTTTCTTCTATTATATCCCTGGTTGTACCCGCAATTTCAGTGACTATCGATCTATCCCAGCCAGCCAGCAAATTCATTAGAGTTGATTTTCCAACATTCGGGCTACCGATAATAGCGGTATATATCCCCTCTTTTATAATTCTTCCTTTATCATAGGTTAAGATCAAGTTTTTCAGCCTCTGCTCACATGTGGATAGTATTTTCGAAAGTTCTTCCAGATCAAAAGTTACTATATCCTCGTCAGGGTAATCGGCCCAAATCGAAAGTTTAGCTGCTAACTCACAAAGAGAGCTTTTTATTCGGTCGATTTCACGATGTAAATTCCCTTCACGTGCCGAAATTGCACTTTTAAGTGCCTGCTTATTTTTCGCAGATATTATATCCATTATCGCCTCAGCTTTTGTTAAGTCAATTTTGCCATTAAGAACAGCTCGTTTTGTGAACTCTCCTGCCTCGGCAGGTCTAGCCCCTGCTTGAAATAGAGCATGTAAAACCTGTTTTGTAACGTAAATTCCGCCATGGCAAGAGATTTCCACCGCATTTTCCCCGGTATAGCTATGTGGCGCGCGAAAAACCAACGCAACCGCTTCATCGAGTAATTCTTGATTAACGAAAAATTTATGCCCATCTAATTTATTGGAAAACGAATAAACCTTTCCATATTTTGCAGTATAGCCCGGCATGTCAGCCAATTTTTTGCCCGATTCGGATTTAAAAATTTTATCTGCTATTGCAATCGCCTGTTTACCCGACATACGAATCACCGAAATTCCAGCATGACCTTGGGCAGTTGCCACCGCTGCTATCGTTTCTTTTTCCATTTGCTGTCTCCTCAATTTTCCACAAAACATACCCTAAACTGTGGAAAACATTAAAATAATTTTAAGTTAAAAGTAAACACTAGCGACAAAATTAGGCTAAATCATCGCAAAAGATAAATTATAATCTCAAAAAAACAAAAGGCCGTTATGCAGACCATAAACGCCTTAATACAACAGTTTTATTCTATTTTGGCAAAATATCTTTTTCAGTATTACAGCGGTAAATAGGAGATATTGTATAAATTTAATACAGCATTCTATAAAAAGTTAATACTTGCTAATGACCATTTAATTCCATCTTTAAAATATCAAAACCTTATTAAGTCTTTTTAGGTTTAAAGATTAGCTTTTAATTTATTTTCAAAATTAAGTTTTTATTAATTATCTTTCTAATCTTATTTATTCACCCTCTGGGGCTATTATTATATGCCTATTAACGCCTTCTCCCTGCGATCGCGATATGACCCCTTTATATTTTTGAACAGACATATGGATAATGCGCCGGTCATAGGAACTCATCGGTTCTAATAAATATTCTTTTTGCGTTGTCAGTGCTTTTATAGCCACCTTTGACCCTAATTTTTCAAGGGCTTTTTCTCTTTTTTCTCTGTAATCACCAATATCTATTTTCACTCTAAAATAATCTTCTCTACCGTTATTTGCCACTAAATTTGCCAAATATTGAAGCGCATCAAGTGTATTACCGTGTTTGCCGATAACTGTATTAAGGTCTTTTCCAAATATACTTAATACTAAGCTATTATCTGATTCTTTTTGCTTATTTATTTCAAGATCTTCTACCCCAAAAGCTTGTAAAACGTCTTTGAGGTAATTATATACAGTATTTGTTGGGTTTGCTGGAATTTTTGCAGATTCCTTATTCGGTAAATCTTTAACAATTGCTTTAACTTTAGCCATTTTTTTGCCAAATATTCCCAATGCTTTTTTTACGGGAACTTGCAATACCTCAAAATCGACCTCATGGGTTTCCACGCCCAAAATTTCACAAGCTGTTTCCTGGGCTTGCAAAACAGTTTCCCCAACTCCAATAGCTTCTTTCATTTTATCATTATCCTCCTAACGAAAATTTTGAGAGTATTTAATTTTTATAAACCAAGCTATAAAAAGTTCTTTTTATTTCCTTGCCTTTGGTGGGAAAATTACTTGTTTATTTACTCAATATTTTTCATTTATTTGTATTATATATTTTAGAAAGATTTTTACTAAAACTTTTTCCCACCAAAGGCAAAATAAAATCAACAATAACAAGATTCCCTTTCTATCTCTCAAGCTCCCTTTCTTCTTGAAGTCTCCTTGCAATTCTAGCGGCTTCTTTTTGCGCGTTCAGCGCATGTATATTATAAAATTTAATAAAAATAATCCGCTGTACAAAATCCATAATCCCTGAAATAATCCAATAAACCCCAACAGCTGCAGGGACAGTATAACTAAACCAAGTAAACACAAGCGACATGCCATATACAAAAAATTTCATACAGCCCTGATTTGCCGGCATCGGCTGCGTATCTTGCATTTTTTGTGTAAAATAAGTTGCAGCAACCTGCACTAATAAGCACAAAAGCGGAATTAGCCACAAGCAAGATGCAAACGAACTGTTTCTCGGCACTGCTAAAAGATCCATTCCAAATAAGTTAAACCCGTTATTTAAATCGAGTATATTTTTCGATTCATCCTCACTGAACATCGTGAATTGGTCTTTAAAATTCGGAAAAATATTTATTATATCGATCTGAGGATACTTCATCTGGGCACTTGTAAAACCAGGTAAAGTAACCAACAAGGCTTTGGCACTCTCGAGTTTTTGAGCAGCGATATGTAACATATTGGTCAGCGGGTTGTTGATTACAGAAAATATTGCAAACAAAAAAATCATAGGCGCAAATTGCGTTAAACAGCCACTCAGCGGATTTATCTGTTCTTTTTCATAAAGTTTAGCAATTTCTTCACTTAATTTTCGTTTATCATTTTGATATCTTTTTTGCAATTCCTTTTGCTTCGCCATAAGAAATGAATTGCTAGTCATCGATTTTTGTTGGCTTATCGAAAGTGGAAACAGTATAATTTTTGTAAATAAAGTAAATAAGATAATCGCAAGCCCATAACTTTTAGTCAAGCTAAAAAACCACCACAGTACATATCCAAAAAGAGCCCCTAAACCAAAGTCCGGCATAATAACAGTTACTTCTCCTAGAACAAATTTTTTATAATCATAGCTTTAAATCGACAAATTTCTCAAATTTCACGGGACAGGATCATATCCTCCTTTGAAAAGAGGATTACACCTTAGTATACGGTACATCGACAAAACTACACCCCTTATCGCACCAAAGCGCTCTATAGCTTCGATAGCATAATTTGAACACGTCGGAAAATATCGACATACAGGCGGCCTTCGAGATGAAATTGCTTTTTGGTAAAATCTGATTAATTTTATTAAAACTTTTCCAATGGCTTTATCTTCCCCCTAAAAATAATAAAATCAATTCATTTTAACAAGCCCAATTTTCGAAAGTGTCTGCGCATCTCTGAAAAAACTTCCCAACTTTTTACAAAAGGCGTTTTTCCCCTTGCAACAACCACAATAACATAGCCTTTGCTGAGTGATGGCTCCAACTGCCTATAGCTTTCCTTTATAACTCTTCTAGCTCGATTGCGTTTAACTGCGTTACCAATCTTTTTGCTTGTTGTTATGCCAATCAAATTTTCATTTCCTTTAAACTTTAGAACATATGCCACAAAAATTCTCGATACACTCGATTTCCCTTTTGCATACACCCGCTGGAAATCTCTATTTTTATTGAGCATTTTCATTGTCTTTCCCATATTAATAAGAAAGCCTGCGTCTCCCTCTTGCCCTACGTCGCGCTAGAACGCTACGGCCATGCCGATCAGACATTCTTTTCATGAAGCCGTGTATTTTCTTTCGGTGAAGTTTTTTAGGTTGATACGTTCTCAGCATAAAAATTCCCCTTCCCTATACCCTTAAGATTTAAACATACTTTTTATCAATTTAGAGCGTTAACCAAATATATATGCTAATTATTGCACCACATTACAAAAAAAATTAAAACATTTTGTGCGAATGTGGTCGTTAAAAAAATAATTTTTATCTTTCAACCTCATTCTATTTTACACTCAAAATTATACTCCATAATCGATTGAAATGTCAACTAAAACTTCACTTCACAAATTTAACATAACATATACTCTCTTTAGCCTCCTCTCTTACTCGTAAAATATCCTCAATCGGTTACATACAGCCTCTTAAACATTAATTGATTTATATCCCTTTTTATGCTATCCTTAACAAGGTATAATAGTTATAAATAAAACCTATAAATATCCTAGACTTTTAAGCAAAGCTTTTATGCAGCAATAAAAATCTTTTCTTTGCACCTTTTTATTCCCATACTTTCTCAATTTTATTTTTATTTTGGTATTCCAAACTCCCAATAGGAGGGCAAAAAATGGAATCTTTTAACGAAGCGTGGTCGCTAATTTGCGATTACTGTAAAGCAAAAATCACAGAAGTCGCATATAAAGCCTGGATTAGCAGAATTGAACCAATAAGCATAGATTTCAAATCTGGAAAAGCCATCATCATGGCGCCCACCGAATTTCACCGCCAAACTCTATCCAAATGCTATCTCCCCATGTTAAACGACGCTTTTAACGACATATTTGGGCCCGGCATTCAAATACAGATCACAACACCAGACAAAACCTCCCCTCAAAAAGAAATTAAAGATTCAACAAGCTCAAAAAGGACCGAATACGAATTCACCTTCGATACTTACATCGTTGGTTCTTCTAACAAATTCGCGCACGCTGCTTCACAGGCTGTTGCTGCAAACCCTGCTGGCGCTTACAATCCTCTCTTTATTTATGGGAACTCTGGCCTTGGCAAAACTCATCTGCTTTATGCAATCTGTAACGACATCCGAGCCCTGCGCTCAGAAATGGCAACACTTTATATCAAAGGTGATGATTTCACAAATGAATTAATTGATTCCATCCGCAGAGGCACTGCGAATGAATTTCGCAACAAATTCAGAAAACCTGATGTCCTTCTCGTCGACGATATTCAATTCATTGCAGGGAAAGACTCAACTCAAGAGGAATTTTTTCACACATTTAACACACTTTACGAAGCTAAGAAGCAAATTGTTTTAACTTCAGATCGTCCACCCAAAGAGATTCAAACGTTAGAAGACAGGCTTCGCACCCGGTTTGAGTGGGGGCTCATTGCAGATATTCAGCCTCCCGATTTCGAAACGAGGATAGCCATAATAAAACGAAAAGCAGAACTTTTAGAATTCGATTTACCATCTAACGTCGCTGAATTTATCGCAACAAAACTAAAATCAAATATAAGGCAGCTCGAAGGAGTCGTTAAAAAAATAAAAGCTTATCAATTGCTAAAAAAAGAAAACCCCAGCATAAACACCGCCTCCTCTGCCATATCCGATATACTAAACAATGACCAACCTGCACCATTAACAGTAGAAAAAATCATAGAAGAAGTAGCAAAAACTTTCGGCACAACCAACGACGACATACGCTCTCTAAAAAGATCAGCCACCATCTCCAATGCGAGGCAAACCGCAATATATATATGCAGAGAGATTACCCAACTCCCAATGACCACCATAGGCGAAGAATTCGGAGGCCGCGATCACTCAACAATAGTCTATGCAGTACAGCAAATAGAAAAAAGCATGAAAAAAGACCCCAAAACCAAAGCAACAATAGAGGATATCATAAAAAATATACGAGATAGATAAAAATTTATTAGGTTGAAAATTATTCAACTTCTCAACAAAATCCAGTGAAAACTTATTTTTCGACACAATTAATTTTCAACTTATAAATCAACAATCAACAGAAAACTTTCAACAAGATGTTCAAACACCTCAACACAGAAAAACTCAACCAAATTTATCGACAAACCTTCAACAACAAAACCTACAGGAAAAACGGCCTATTCTTCAGCTAAATCCTCACTTTTAACAGTATCAACACCCCCTACTACTACTACTAAAATTAATTTCTATTCTATACTTTCCTAGCATAAAAAGGAGCCAAACACTATGAAGATAATCTGTTCACAGCAAAAACTCGAAAAGAGCGTTTTAACTGTTCAAAGAGCCGTCTCAGCAAAATCTACCATCCCAACTTTAGAAGGCATACTCATAAAAGCCTACAACAACAAAATTCTCCTATGCGGATACAACCTAGAGATAGGCATCACAACAACCCTAACAGAAAATATCATAGATGAAGGTGAGGCAATTTTAAACGCAAAAATTTTCGCAGACATAATTCGAAAACTGCCAGACGACGAAGTAACCATAACATCTGACGAAAATTTAATAACAACCATAAAAAGCAAACAGAGCAAATTTCAAATAACCGGAATGAACCCAGCCGACTATCCTGAACTGCCAAAAGTCAAAAAAGCAAAAAACTTAAGCCTACAAAGCTCATCCCTCAAAAGCATGATAAAACAAACCATCTTCGCCGTCGCAGACACCGACACAAACCCCATCTACACAGGAACCCTTTTCGAAATAGAAAACAATGAAATACGCCTAGTTTCAGTTGACGGATATAGGCTTGCTCTTAGAACAGAACCGCTAAAAGAAGCCGAACCTGCCAAATTCGTCGTGCCAGGCAGAGCTCTTAGTGAAGTATTAAAACTTTTACCTGAAAACGAAGAAAATATAAATATAACAATAGGACAAGGCCATATAATATTCGAACTGAGCGATTATGTTTTAATATCAAGGCTACTAGAAGGCAATTTCCTCAACTACAAAGCAAATATCCCAGAAGATCACAACACAGAGGCAATCGTCAACGTCGGTAAATTCATAGATAGCACAGAGAGGGTTTCGCTTTTAATCACCGATCGAGTAAAAAGCCCAGTTAGGTTCATCTTTGAAAAGGATACAACGAAGATTTCTTGCATAACAAGCTTGGGTACAGCAAACGACGAAATCTCAACAAAAGCAACCGGCGAAATTCTAGAGATAGGTTTTAATAACCGCTTTTTACTCGATGCTCTAAAAAATACCGATTGCGATGAGGTCAAAATTCAAATGAATGGACAATTAAACCCGATGAAAATAACTCCTAAAGAGGGCAACTCATTTTTGTTTTTAGTGTTACCAGTGAGGTTAAAAGCAGATGAAGACAATTGAACAGACGCAAGCAAGCAATAGTTTGAGGTGCAGGCGGATTGAATATTACTTCTATCAAATTCAAAAACTACCGCAATTTAAAAGAGCAGGAAATTAACTCGAATTCAGGAGTGAATATAATTTATGGAAATAATGCCCAGGGCAAGACGAACATCATAGAAGCGATTTGGATATCAACTGGTGGCCGCTCGTTTAGAGGGACAAAAGACCAAGACTTAATCAATTTTAACGAAAAAAACGCAGAGACTGAGCTAAAATTTCATGCAAGGGGGAGAGAGCAAAGAATAAAAACACAAATTGCAGATGGACAAAGAAAGGTTTTTTTAAATTCGATCCTAAAAACCCCAGCATCAAACATAGTGGGCGAATTTACATCTGTGATCTTTTCCCCATCGCACCTTTCGCTAATCAAGGAAGGTCCACACGCGCGGCGTAATTTTCTCGATGCAGCAATCTGCCAAATAAAACCGATATATGCCAAAATAATCCTGCAGTACCGCCACATACTAAATCAACGAAATTCCCTGCTCAAGTCAATCCAGAACGATAAAAGCCTGATAAGCACGCTGGATGCATGGGACAATAAATTTATAGACAGAAGTTTAGTAATAAGGACAGAACGAACAAAATACCTGTCTCTGCTGCAAAAGGAAGTATTAAACATCTATCGTGGCCTCACATCAGGGACAGAACAGCTGGAGTTATTTTACAAAGGGGTAGCAAAAGATATCGATTCATTAAAAGAAGATCTGGTGAAAGAATTAAATCGAAATAGGACAGAAGACATAGCTCGCGGTTTCACAGGAAAAGGTCCACACCGAGATGACCTCGAAATTAGAATGAATAATAAGTCTGTGCGTTCATTTGGGTCACAAGGACAACAGCGTTCGGTGGTGCTCGCTATGAAAATTGCAGAAGCCGAAATATTAGAAAAATCAACCGGAGAAAAACCGGTAATACTACTGGACGACGTTATGAGTGAGCTGGACACATCGCGCAGAAATTATATACTAAACTTTGTGAAAAATGGGCAAGTTTTCATCACATGCTGCGAGCCTTTGAGTTCAATACAATTGGCAAACAGCTCAGTTTTTGAAGTTAGGCAAGGGAAAATTTTGCCATAAAGGAAACGAAGCATTAAAGTATAGCAGCTTAAACTTCTTAGCAGCACCTAATAACCGAAAAGGAGATAAAATTATGAAAAAGTTACCAAATTGCCCTCATTGTGGCCAAAAAATAACATATTTAGAAGCTTGGTCGCTGAGGAAAAAAAGCGAGCATGTATGCCAGAGTTGCGAGCGAGTCTCATCGGCATCGCTCAAACCGGCAATATATAAGATTGCAACGGGAACAATATGCATAAGCTTTGTAATCTCATTTATAGCGCTTATATTTGTGAGAAATTGCACAGCGTGGCCAATTTTTTTTGTGGCAGTTCCGTTTATTTTGTTTTACTTAATAGCGCCATTCTTTGTAACCATAGAAGGTGCAGAAGCAGACGAAGAGCTATACCCAAACGATAGTAGCCGTATATTAAACTGAACCTTATAAGAGAAGGCTAAACTAAGGTGAAAAATGCACGAGAATTTTAATATATAACCTAAATTTATTACCTAAAACTGGAGGGTTAAAATTGGAAAAAACTGAGATCACACAAACTGACGCTCAATACGGCGCAGGGCAAATTCAAGTTCTTGAAGGCTTAGAGGCAGTTAGAAAACGACCGGGGATGTACATCGGTTCAACAGGCCCAAAAGGACTGCATCACTTGGTTTATGAAATAGTGGATAACGCAATAGATGAAGCTTTGGCGGGATATTGCGATAAAATTTCAGTGAAAATACTGCCGGAAAATATTATAAGTGTGACTGATAACGGGCGCGGCATCCCGGTTGGAGTGCACCCCAAATTGGGCATACCGGCAGTTACGGTGGTGTTCACTGTGCTACACGCAGGAGGAAAGTTCGGCGGAGGGGGATATAAAGTCTCCGGTGGATTGCACGGCGTGGGGGCATCGGTGGTAAACGCGCTGTCTGAATGGCTTGAAGTTACGGTTAAAGATGGGCAGAATGTCTATTTTCAGCGCTTTGAAAAGGGTTTGGCTGCTTCAGAATTAAAAATTATAGGCACAACAGAAGAAAAAGGCACGCAAATAAGGTTTAAAGCTGATCCTCAAGTCTTTAACGAAACAGATGTTTATGATTACATGACCTTGGAAACGAGAATACGAGAACAGGCCTTTTTAAATGCGGGGATAAATATAGAGCTATCAGACGAACGAAATCCTGAAAATCTCGTGAAAAATAAATTTTTCTACGAGGGTGGCATAGCAAGTTTTGTTGAATATATTCACAAAAAACGCGCTTTAGGTGTGATACATCCAGATGTAATACACCTTTGGGCAATGGCTCCAGATGAATCAGCGCATGCGGAAATCGCTTTGCAGTATAACGATAGCTATAATGAGCTGATTCTTTCGTTTGCAAATAACATTCACACAAATGATGGAGGCACACATGAAGAGGGCTTTAAGCGCTCTTTAACCAAGGTGATGAACGATTATGCGCGAAAATACAATATTCTCAAAGAGAACGACAAAAACTTCATAGGAGAGGACGTTAGAGAAGGGTTAACAGCGATAATCAGTGTGAAACTAAAGGACGCACAGTTCGAAGGGCAAACCAAAGCAAAGCTTGGAAATACGAGTATTAGGACTTTGGTTGATAGCTTGATGAGCGATAAATTAGCCGCATTTTTGGAGGAAAATCCCGGGCCTGCAAAGGCAATACTGGATAAAGCTTTGGCGGCAGCGAGAGCCAGAGATGCTGCTAAAAAGGCTAGGGATTTAGTCCGCCGCAAAACGGCGCTTGAAACGGCGTCACTTCCTGGAAAATTAGCAGATTGCCAATCGCGAGACCCTGAAGAGACAGAAATTTACATAGTAGAAGGCGATTCTGCAGGCGGCTCTGCAAAAGGGGGCAGAGATCGAAAATTTCAAGCAATACTTCCGCTTTGGGGTAAAATGTTAAATGTGGAAAAGGCACGCCTAGATAAAGTGTACGGAAATGAAAAGCTCATGCCCGTGGTGACGGCTTTAGGCTGCGGGATAGGCGAAGAGTTTGACTTAAAAAAATTGCGCTACGGCAAAGTTATAATTATGGCAGATGCCGACGTCGATGGCTCGCATATACGCACACTATTATTGACGTTCTTCTTCCGTTTCATGAAGCCTTTGGTGGAGTATGGACATGTGTATATCGCGCAGCCACCGCTTTATCGACTGACCAAATCAAAAAGGCATCACTATGCATTCTCAGACAGAGAACGCGACGACACATTGGAAAAAATCGGCGGCGGAGCAGAAATTCAACGATATAAAGGTTTGGGAGAAATGGATGCCGAACAGCTCTGGGAAACCACTATGGACCCAGGTGGCAGAACGATGTTAAAAGTAGATTTAAACGATGCTGAGGCAGCAGATGAGATATTTACCGTTTTGATGGGCGATAAGGTTGAACCGCGCAGGGAATTCATTGAGAAAAACGCCCGTTATGTTCAAAATTTGGATGTATAAACGTGATAAAAAGAAATTAATATGCTATAATTTAAAAGAGGAATTTGAAGAGAAATTTTAAAAAATTAATATGATTTGCCTATTAAATAGATGAAAAATTCTTAAATATATAGTATATTTTAACGCTATTATATATCTAAAAAATGAAAAAACTGCAGTTTGCTGATGTTAAAATATACGATTTTTCTTTAAAAATATAGGCGAAATGTTTTTTAAATAACAGCTGCTTTACCTCAAATAAGCTAAAAATTAATATTTTAAAGAGGTGACTCTACTTGAGCCAAGAGGAAAACGACTCGCAAAAAGTTATAAATGTAGATATCGAAAAGGAAATGCAAAAATCATTTCTCGATTATTCAATGTCTGTGATCGTATCGAGAGCTTTACCTGACGTGCGAGATGGTCTTAAACCGGTCCATAGAAGAATACTTTACACAATGTTTGAAAATAGTTTAGGGCCAGATAAACCTTATCGCAAATGCGCTGATACCGTTGGTGCTGTGCTAGCGAGGTACCATCCTCATGGAGATGCAGGAGCTTATGATGCACTTGTTCGTCTAGCGCAGAATTTTTCAATGCGATACATGCTAGTCGACGGCCACGGCAACTTTGGATCAATCGATGGTGATCCGCCGGCAGCTTATCGTTATACAGAAGCCCGTATGAGTAAAATCGCAGTTAAGATGCTCACGGATATAGATAAAGAAACAGTAAATTTTAGACCAAATTATGATGACCGCTTGAGAGAGCCGGAGGTTTTGCCGTCGCGATTTCCGAATTTTATCGTCAACGGGTCGACAGGAATTGCAGTCGGTATGGCGGCGAATATTCCTCCACATAACCTGGGCGAAGTTATCGATGGAGTTTGCTACCTGATAGATAATCCAAATGCAACGCTAGACGAGTTAATGAACCATATAAAAGGCCCTGATTTTCCCACCGGCGCAATGATAATGGGCTATAGCGGAATCCGTGAAGCTTATGCTAAAGGTCGCGGCAAGATCATTATAAGAGCGAAAACGGAGATTATTGAAGATAAAGGAAGTGGACGTTCTAAAATCGTTGTCACGGAATTGCCTTATCAGGTAAACAAAGCAAAATTGTGTGAAAGCATCGCTGAGCTTGTAAAAGATAAGCGCATAGACGGCATATCAAACATCGAGGATCACTCTGACCGCAATGGCATGCATATGGAAATCACGATTAAGCGCAGTGTATCTCCGCAAACGGTGCTAAATCAGCTTTATTCTTACACGCAGTTGCAATCAACATTTGGCGTAATAATGCTGGCAATTGTGAACGGCGAACCTAAAATTTTAACCTTAAAAGATGCGCTTAAACATTATTTGGATTTTCAGGTTGAAATAATCACAAAAAGAACAATATTCATCCTTCGCAAAGCCAAAGAGCGTGCGCACATTTTGGAAGGCTTAATGATAGCACTCGACTTCATTGATGAAGTAATAGCGCTACTTAGGTCATCAAAAACCATTGGAGAAGGCAAAGAGCGACTCATGGATCGCTTTAAGCTCGACGCAATTCAAGCTCAGGCTATTGTGCAAATGAGGCTAGGGCAACTCACCAACCTTGAGCGCACAAAAATTGAAGAAGAATTAGATGCCCTTTCCAAAGAGATTGCAGATTTTGAAGATATTTTACAAAATGGAGAAAGGTTGCTCGGCATATTAAAAGAAGAAATTCTCGCTGTGCGAGCGCAATTTGCGGATGCACGCAGAACGCAGATACAAACTATCTCCGGCGAAGTTGATATAGAAGACCTAATTCCAGAAGAAGAGAGTGTGTTAACTTTAACTAATTTGGGTTATGTTAAACGCCAAAAACCGGATATTTACAAATTGCAAAGACGTGGCGGCAGAGGTGTTTCTGGTATGACTACGAGAGAAGAAGATTTTGCATCGGATATATTTGCGATAAATACCCACGATTATATTTTGTTTTTCACAAATTTCGGACGAGTTTATAGACTAAAATGTTATGAAATTCCGGAAGGCTCCCGCATAGCGAAAGGTGTGAATATCGCAAATTTATTGCAGATTTCTGGCAAAGAGAAGATAACAGCTTTAATTCGCGTACCCAAGTTTGAGGATGAGAAATATCTGACTATGGTGACAAAAAGAGGCCTAATAAAGCGAACGGCATTAAAAGATTATAAAAAAGTGCAAAAAAATGGTAAAATTGCGTTAACGTTAGATGAAGGGGATGAACTCGCTTGGGTTAAAATGACTAACGGTTCACAAGAGCTTATCATCGCGACTAAAAAAGGTTACGCTATGCGCTTTAGTGAAGAAGATGTCCGTGTTGTCGGAAGGCATGCGCGAGGTGTGAGGGCATTGCGCTTGCGAGAAAAAGACAGCGTCGTTGGGATAGATACTTTAAAAGAAGATACGTTCGTCTTAACAGTTTCAGAAACGGGCTTTGGGCGAATTTCTCCGATCAATAATTATCGCTTACAGGCCAGGGGCGGAAAAGGAATTACCAATTATCACGTCGCGCAGTATGGAGATGTTGCAGCAATCAGAGCGGTGAACCTTCAGGATGATGTGATAATGATTTCTTCAGAGGGGGTTATCATCCGTATTCAGGCGAAATCTATCCGCGCGTGTGCGAGGCCATCAAAGGGGGTAAAGTTAATGCGAGTTGGAAAAGATAACAAAATAGTCACACTTACCTGTACACCACACGAGGACGAACCAGCGTTTGATGGTAATGAAGTGCAAATACTAGAGAATATGATTGAAAATATGGAGGAAGAAGATGTCCAAGAACTGGAAAAACTAGAGCCATTATTTTGAGTTTAGCTTAATGGATTCATCCTGTCGTTACTGTAATAAAGTCGCAGCTTAGCCGGCATAGCCTCGATTTATAGAATCTTTGGCCAATTTCATTGTAGATAACATTGTTTGCTTAGCGATGATATAACACTTTCTTAAACAAACACTGATGTACTTGCGCATGATCTTTAGTTAGAAATGACTATTACCTGAGGCGTGTTGCAAGTTAGTGTTATTATATAATGAAATATATCTATGCTGTATAGAATTAATCAGCCTACCCATACCGTGTAACCTGGCTCAATTTGCAAACTGGGTATGGGGCGGCGCATTCTCAAATTAATGTCAATATAACATAAAGTTGGGCATATGATTTATCAAATAATATATTAAAAATATTCAAAAGTAAATAGAAACGCATAAAATTAAGCTTTGCAATATTTGAAAAAGGTATCCTCAAATAAGTGTTGATATAATACAAAGTTTTGCGTGTAACTAATCTATACAAATGTTCGAATTGAATAAAATTAATTGATAAAAGGGCGGCTGCGAATGAAAATTGTGCAGCTAGCTGGCGCAGAAATTGCCGTTAAAGGGTGCGCCATAAGAGCTTTAACAGCGCCAAAATGTTTCCGTAAAATAAAATGCAGCATACCTTAGTGCAGTCACAAAATTGTGCGTTAAGTGTGGTCGACGCACTGATAGAAAAAACGCAAACGCAGGCTGTGAGCCTGCTTCTCCGGGTGCTGAAGATGCAGCCAAGCATCCTCAAATTAATGTCGATATAACATAAAATTGGGCATATAATTTATCAAATAATATATTAAAAATATTCAAAAGTAAATAGGAATGCATAAAATTAAGCTTTGCAATATTTGAAAAAAGTATCCTCAAATAAGTGTTGATATAATACAAAGTTTTGCATATAACTAATCTGTACAAATGTTTGAATTGAATAAAATTAATTGACAAAAGGGCAGCTGCGAATGAAAATTGTGCAGCTAGCTGGCAAAAAAGCCTTCGCCACGCCGATCACTCTGAAATTTCGCCAATGAGATAGATTTTGTGGTAACGTGGTCAGCACTCCGCTATGTTATGTAAATCGGTTTAACCGGCAGTGAGTGAAAACAGAAGCCCTCTGAAAGTGCTTTTATAAATTGAGAAAAACAATATTATCTGTGCCGATGAAAAAAGTTAAACTCGCTGGGCTGAAAAGAAAATCATCACCCTTGTGCGGATAATTACACGCAATTTTATGTAACAATTTCAAGAAAAACCTTCTTGAAGTAATATTGACATAAAACGAAATTTGTATTATAATATAATAAGAAATATGTTTATATTATATAAATTTATTAATGAAAAGGAGGGCTAGGCACATACAATAGCAAAAACATATACTGCTAAAAACTCATAATTAATTTTATCAAGCTGCGCTAAAACATGCAAAAGATTAACTTCACAAGTCTATAAAAATAAAAAGAACGGAAGTGTATTAATATGAAAATTTTAAAACAAATTCTACTTTATACTTTGCTATTGCCAACGCTACGACCAGCTACTACTAATGCCGTACCAGTGACATTGCCTTGGGCCGGGGAAGTTACCGTAAACAAAATGAGCAATCAACGGTCACTAACCGTGCCCACAACCACCCCGCTTACCTTACGGCAATATAGTAACTACCAACGGTTGAAAAATGGCGAACACGCACTAACAGCATCGAGCACAGATGTGATAATACGCCACGAAGCGACAAACTACCCAATCACAGCTGTGTTACTCACCAATGCGGTTGCTTACATCTACTATTACCCAGACATAGTATCAATATTCCCGGCGTATGCAATTTACCTGCAAGAGACAAATACATTGACTCTGACAGTGTGCTACAACCCAGATGAGCCATATCCTCTTTTGCAATACGTGGAGGGAAGTACTCCAGTATCCACCTACCTACATAACGAATTAATAGCAGATATTCCACAATTAGCCCAATACTTTGAGGAAATTCCTGGTAACCCGACAAGAGAACATAACGCCGACAAACATTACATTACTACTTCCTGGAAATTATTACCTGACGCTGATATTCCAGACTGGGTTGAAATAGCGCTTAGCGTTCCAGATGCCCACCACCTACCTGTACCGATCGGAGAACGCGTCTGCGTAACCAAAATTGATTCGCCTGCTGAATTGCCAGGGAAGCCCATAATGCCGGAAAATTCCACTGAGAGCTCGCAAACGGAAATTACAGCGTGTGATAGTGGTCCCAAGTCGAAAAGCGCAATAGTGCCTTCTCTGCGACGCGGATTACCGATGGTCTACAACGGCTGGTATACCAAAGACCGCTGTGACCAAAGTAAAGTTATGGTGATGGTCATGCCTTTAACGCCAGATTGCGAAGTCGCGTTTGTAGGCCGGGCATTTGAAACTATCGGCGGAACTACGCATGTACTGGATGAGATTCGAACGGAATGGAGCTTGCAAAAACTGCCGATTCATGAAAAGGCCGCTATCAGGGCTTCAAATCGGGACGAACGTACATTTTCAATTCTTGGGACTACTCAAAAATCTCGGCTCGAAAGGGCCAATAATCGAATTTCTGCTTGAACGGAAATGAACTAAGGTTGGCATTATCGCTGTTGAATAGCTGCGCTGCCAAGAGATTTTGCTTCAAAACTAACTTGAAGCCTGCCTCAATATGGCGCACAAAACTTAGAGAAAGGCTAAAGCTGCATGCATGTATCGGCGTGATGATGTAAAGGAACAGAGTGCGGCGGAATGCTAGTATTATTTAGCCTTTAATAATATATTTTTATACTTTAGAATACAGCTTCCTTATTTTATTTGGGTTGTTAGACTGTTTTTTGTGAATAAATTATTAGCCATTGATTGCCAGCCGGTAAATCGCGTCAATGGCCTCCTCTACTGTTAGTATATGGTTCGGAATTTTATACCCTTTATTTCGCAATTTCAACATTATACTTGCAATTTGTGGCAATTTTAGGCCTATATCGGTTAGTTCTTTCGCTCTTGCAAAAACAGCTGCAGGTTTATCGAACATAGCAACTTCACCTTTATTTAGAACAAGAACGCGATTTGAAATGCGAGCGATATCTTCCATACTGTGTGATATTAAAATCACGATGTTTTTTCTTTTTTTGTGATAAGCTGTAATTTGAGATAAAAGCAAGTCCCTGCCGATTGGATCGAGGCCTGCTGTTGGTTCATCTAAGATGAGGACATCTGGGTCCATTGCGATAACCCCTGCTATAGCTGCTCTCCGTTTTTCTCCGCCTGAAATTTCAAAAGGCGATCTTTCGAGCAGCGATATATCAAGACCGACGAAATTTGCGGCATCTAGTACCCTTTTTTTTGCCTCATTTACCGAAAGACCCATGTTAAGTGGGCCAAAAGCGATATCTTTAAACACTGTCTCCTCAAAAAGCTGATATTCGGGATATTGAAACACCATGCCTACTTTAAAGCGAATTGAGCGTATATCACTTGAAGCTTCCCAGATATTTTTGCCGTTAAATAAAATTTGACCAGACGAAGGTTTAAGAAGGCCATTGAGCTGTTGAATGAGTGTTGATTTGCCGGAACCGGTATGGCCAAT
Organism: Oscillospiraceae bacterium; assembly: GCA_031266365.1. Taxonomy (GTDB): domain Bacteria; phylum Bacillota; class Clostridia; order Oscillospirales; family Acutalibacteraceae; genus JAISBE01. The sequence continues at coordinate 21,977 of JAISBE010000003.1, read as the reverse complement.
TATTCCTATAAATTCCCCTGATTCTATTTTTAGGTTGATATTTTTTATTGCCAGTTTTTCAATGGAGGTCCCTTTTCCGTAGATAAATGACAAATTTTTAGTTTCAATTATCGGCACTTTTTCCCCTCCAGAAGCTGTTCTAGCACAGCCACACATTCATTTTCATTTAAAACGTCGCATGGTAAAGAGAGGCCGCGTGCTTTTAGGGCATGGATTAACTGTGTGCACTGTGGCAGTGAAAGTTTACACTCTTTCAATAGCTCTACTTGTGCAAAAACTTCATGCGGACTGCCTTGTAGCGCAATTTTGCCTTTGTTCATCAATATAATTTTATCGGCAAAGATGGCCTCTTCCATAAAATGGGTTATGAGTATAACGGTAATTTTTCGCTCGCGGTTCAAATATCTGATAGTTTCCAGCACTTCATCGCGGCCTTTAGGGTCAAGCATGGCGGTTGGCTCATCCAAGACTATACAATCGGGCAACATGGCGATTATTCCCGCAATTGCAATTCTTTGTTTTTGGCCGCCAGAAAGTTTAAAAGTTACGGATTTCCTATAATCATACATATCCACAGTTTTAAGCGCTTCATCTACTCTTTTGCGAATTTCTTTTGGCGGAACGCCCAAATTTTCTGGCGCAAACGCAACGTCTTCCTCCACAACGCTTGCAACGATTTGGTTATCGGGGTTTTGAAGCACCAATCCTACGCGCCGACGAATTTCGTACTTACTGCATTCTTCCCCTGTATCAATTCCGCTGACAAAAATTTTGCCACCTGTTGGTAAAAGCATTGCATTGAAATGTTTTGCCAAAGTTGATTTGCCGGAACCGTTATGGCCGACGATGGCTAAAAATTCGCCCTTTTTTATTTGTATTGTCAAGTCAGATAGCACATCTTTGCTATTTTCGCCAGAATCATACTTAAAATTTATGTGATCGACATCAATAAACGCCTTCATAAAAGACCTTCTTTCGCGTTCTTAACTTTATAATAAAATTTCCCTATTAGGGTTTTTATATAAAACGCCTCTTGGCGAGCATATAGAGCATTGCATAAAATTTATCACAGGTTTGCTAAATTATTAATCTCTAGACCAAATAGCAGTACTTCCGCACGGAAAAATAAGTCCACTAGTGCTGACTTTTATACCAATCTCGCTCGCTTTTACTTCTCCGCCTCTTTTTTTCGCTACCACTGTGTTTAAAAGATATTTCATAACCGAAGGAGAGAGGCCGGTTGTATAGGAATTTAAAATTAAAAATTCAGCCTCTTTTGCAAGCAGTTGTTCACACATCTCTAAAAATGAAGCGAGGTTATCCTCGATCTTCCAAAATTCTCCTGATGGGCCGCGGCCGTAAGAAGGTGGGTCTAAAATTATTGCATCATAGCGGTTATTTCTGCGGTTTTCGCGTTGAACAAATTTTATGCAATCGTCCACTATCCAGCGAATGGAGGCGTTTTTTAAGTTGGATATACAAGCGTTTTCTTTTGCCCAAGCTACCATACCTTTTGAAGCGTCCACATGGCAAACTGAAGCGCCTGCGTGTGCGGCCGCTAAAGTGGCGCCGCCTGTGTATGCGAAGAGGTTTAAAATTTTTATAGGGCGGCTCGCATTTGTTATCCTTTGCATGATATAATCCCAGTTCACCGCCTGCTCTGGAAAAATTCCGATGTGCTTAAAACCCATCAATTTGATATTAAACTTGAGGTTGCCGTAATTTATTGTCCATAAATCAGGAAACTCGTCGATTTTGGTCCAATATCCTCCGCCTGTATTTGAACGATGATAATGCGCCATAGCTTTAGCCCAAACATGAGGAACATTTTGAAATTGCCATATTGCCTGAGGGTCTGGGCGGATTAAAATAAAATCTCCAAATCTCTCAAGTTTTTCACCGCGAGATACGTCAATCAATTCATATTCTTGCCAACTGGCAACTCGCAAATAATCACTCCTATCAATATAAAAAGCGGTATGATAAACAACCAAGTAATGCTCCTGAACTGCTTTGAGGGTACGAAAACACAAACTTAATTGCAGTTTGCTCATGCTTAAATTTTAAAGCTCATTTATCCGCTTTTGAAGCGCATTTGCGGTTTGCTTACACGTTGAATAAGTGGCGTTTTCTTCTTCGCCTTCGACCATAACTCTGATCAATGGTTCGGTGCCTGACACGCGAACTATTACCCTGCCATTTTCACAGAATTGCTTATTAGCGGATTCAATAATATCGAGTATTTGAGGGTCTTTAAGAAAAGCCACCTTTTTTAAATTATTAATTTTTATATTAATTATCTGCTGAGGATATTTGCTCATTAATTTTGCAAGATTTGATAGACATGACTTTTTCCTTTGCATGATGCTTAAAAGCTGTGTAGCGGTTAACTGGCCATCGCCAGTGGTTGAAAATTCGAGGAAGATAATATGCCCAGATTGCTCTCCACCGAGGCTATATTTTTCTTTTAGCATCTCTTCCAAGACATATCGATCTCCCACTTTTGTTGAAATGAAATTTATATTGTTTTCTTTACAAAATTTCCCAAAACCCATATTTGTCATAATTGTTCCAACAACACTATTTTTCATAAGTTTATCTTGAGCTTTCATATCAGCTGCGCAGATTGCCATTATTATATCGCCGTCTATCAAATTTCCATTTTCGTCAACAGCTAAGCATCGATCTGCATCACCATCGAACGCAAAGCCTGCATCTAAGTGATTTTCTTTAACGTATGCGATCAAATTAGAAAGATTAGTTGAACCGCAATTTTCGTTGATATTTATCCCATTTGGGCTGCAGGCTATCAAATGACATTCAGCGCCAAGTTCGCGGAATAACCTATTGGCAGTGCGGCATGCTGAGCCATTTGCGCAATCTAGCGCAATTTTTAGCCCATTTAGACTTAATTTAGCAGTATTTGTTATGTGTTCGATATAGTCAAGATCTGCCTGTTTGATAGTGATAACTCTGCCTAAATCTTGACCTTGAGGGTGAGGGAAATTTTCTGAATTTTCATGCAACATATTCTCTATGCGCTCTTCCAGGCTGTCCGGCAACTTATAGCCGTCGCCACTAAAAATTTTTATCCCGTTAAATTCAAATGTATTGTGAGATGCAGAAATCATTATCCCTGCGTCGGCTTTATATTTCCTCACAAGAAAAGCCACGGCTGGCGTTGGGACAACATTTAAAAGTAAAACATCAGCCCCAACAGAGCAAATTCCAGCGACCAAAGCTCCTTCGAGCATGTCAGATGAAAGCCTTGTATCTTTTCCTATCATTATTTTAGGGCGTTGCTGCGATTTTTCTGCCAAAATTAACGCTGCTGCTCTGCCGATATTCATTGCAAGCTCGCAAGTAAGGTCCTTGTTTGCAATTCCCCTCACTCCATCGGTTCCAAAAAGTTTATTCATAAAATCCTCCTAGCGGTTTTTGATTATCAAAAAAGTGAAAACGCTCACAAAAAACGCCCTGACAGCTAAATTTAAAGTCGATCTTGCCTTAACTGAAAGGCCAAAATTAATTATATTTAACTCTAGTTTTTAAATTTCAAATGTATCATCACTTTGTAGCCGCTGTATTTTCAGCGTTTGTTGAGATTTATTAACATCATCGTAATTTATAGTTCCTAATGCAAAGTGTGATGCGGGCTGATTTTGTAATATTTGAAATGGCAAATTAATTTTTCATCATCAATAGGTTAAATATAAAAATCAGTGATATTTGATGTGCGTAGTTTGGTCTTTTATATATGGTTCAAGCAGAGCAAACCTCAAATGCAGTAAATTAGCATTTAATAATTTTACCCACAGTGATCGTAGATATTCGGTTATGCTGCCGACCAAATACTGCTGTTTTTTCCTATTTTGAATTTCGCACAGATACTGAATCTTAATCTGTTTATGGGCGATATTTTTCACTAAAGGTTCATTTTGTGATGATTAAGAAATTTTCTATATGATTTTTCGATAATTTTTTATACATATATTCTTCTGTTTATACTATCAATCTTATTATATCATAATTTAGCCTTACTTTTCAATCATAGGCGCAAGCGCACCAAGCCGCGATTGGTTTGTAAACAAAATATTTTAAATGATTCACCTTTGCAGTAGTTTTAATCAATATTGAGAATTTTAAATTATTCAGATATAAAATTGATTTTAATAAATTTTAGTAAATTAGAAATATTCTTCAAAAAAGTATTGACTTTTGATTTTTAGAATGATAAAATAAAACTATTGAAAATATAAAAAGACATAGTATGAAAGGGGAAGCTTTATTTATGAAAAGCTTAAAGTCAATTTTAGCAGCAACTGCATTTTTCGCAACTATTGCCGCGCCACTGGCGGCATGTGCAACCGAGGTATGCTGCATAAATGGGAGCGAATGGGGACTCGGAACTACTTGTTCAACCGATGCTTGGATAATTTTGCGTAAATTAAATAGTGATGGATCTGCAACTTACGCCGTACAAAATGGTTATTATCAAAATCAGCGTTTCCCGTATATGGCTTGCGATCCCGATGGAAATTTCTTCACGTTTTTCAATACTGCTGGACCGTCTGCTCAAGTCAGACTGATGCAATTAAGCAGGCAAGAAAGGGACATCCAAGAAAGGCCTAGCTATGTGAATTCTACTTTTTCAAATGAGAAAATACGTTCATGGCCGAAAGTCGAGCTTCCTGGTGACTCACAAGACTGGACTCCATTCGCCTGGAAAATAAAGGATGGAGTTCATTTATTTGGAAGCGCGGCCCAGAATGTTGCCGATAGGGTGAAAATTGGACCTACGGATGATAATCGATTTCAGGTTTCTTGTCCATACTTGTCCGCTTCTGGTACATCTTACGAAATAGTAAAACTGGATAATAACGGAAACATTCTCGACGTCGACCCGTGCCCGGAAGTGCACCGTGTCTACGATGAAAGGGAAAGCAGACTTTATGATAAAGTGATACTGCCGGGTGTAGATGGTAACCCGAATGCCATGGACGATAACTTAGTTTTGCTTGCCGTCATGCGATCGGTTGACTTTCGGTTAACTGTGCAGCGAATTTGGGCTAACCAAGGGGGACACGAGGCTTTCGGATATGGTGGTGTGAAATCCTTAGAGCAACTCACCAAGCATTACTTGAACGTTACTACTGGAGGTAGCAATCGAGATAAAGTTAATGCTTTGCAACAGCAATATGGCGGTAAAGTACCTTACGAGGTGGTGCCATTCTACTTATTGCGTTATTTCGATTGCGAGACCTTTGCTGTAAAGCAAGGGTATACCTAATAGTTAAAAGTTGGTAGCTTGGGAAAATAAGTGGTTTCATAAAAATCGTTGAATAGCATCACAAATGATTAGATTATTTAAAATTTCTTCCGGTTTTTCTTCGATCTGCTTTAAAGGGATACTTTGATCGATAGTAAAGCCGGAAGATTTTATTCTCCTAAGCGCTGTTAAAACGGCTCCGCAACCAAGTTTTTCGCCGAGATCATGGCATATAGTGCGAATATAGGTTCCTTTAGAACAGTTTATCAATAATTTTCCATTTCCATCGATTTCCGAAAATTCTAGTAGTTTAATCTTACTTATGTTGATCGATCTGGCTTCGCGTTCAACCGTTATCCCTTTCCTCGCAAGCTCGTAAAGCCTTTTTCCGTTGTGTTTTAAAGCTGAATACATGGGTGGTATCTGCAAACTATCGCCAATGAATTCATTTAAAATTTCTAGCACTTCTTTTTTATTGGCGAAAACTTTGTCAGAATTTTTTATAAAATTCAAAATCCTTCCGGTGATATCTTGGGTATCGGTTGTGATTCCAAATTGGAAATTTGCGATATACTCTTTTCTTGTGTCTGGTAAAAATGGCAAAGCTTTAGTGGCTTTACCCAAAAGTAAAGGCAAAACGCCTGTTGCCAGAGGGTCTAAAGTACCGCAGTGGCCCACTTTTTGTTTATTTATACATTTTTTTATCCGGGCGACAACACCAAAAGATGTCAACCCTTGGGGTTTGTCGATTACTAAAATTCCGTCCATTTTTTCCTCCTTCATAAAAAAACACTTGACAAATTGTTGTATGGCGATTAAAATCAAATTATCTGAGTATACATCCAGAAAATAATATTATGGAGATGCTTTATATGAAAAAATTTTTATCACTATTGTTATGCGCATTATTTTTAATGCCGATACAGAAAGTTTTGGCATTTTTTGATACATATGAATTCGAAGCAGAAGCCATGGCATTACGGGACCACTCAGGAAAGCCGACGAATTATAACCGCGAAGCTGCGCGATTATTGCGCGAAAAGCTCAGGGAAGTTTTGGAAAAGGTAATAAGAGGAGATATCCAAGTTGATGATCCAGAATATAGAGCTATTGTCATAAATTTGGCCCCTTGCTTTGACGATAGACTCAATGAAACACCTTATGCAAGAATGCTACTAGAAACCACACTTATAAGGATTTTGGCGCAGATTGATCCCTTGTTTGGAGAAATGTGTAGAGAACTCCCTATTTATATTAACACGGTAAAGCGTAGTGTACAAGATTTTGTGCAAGCTTGCCCGGGTTTTAGCGAAACGTTTACGCGGACCGCTGGCAAGTTTATAGCAGAGTTGCCGCTTTATGTACCGGGAGTGAATGTGGATTTAGCTGAGTTATTTAATATACCAATAGAAACTATTCGACAAGGAGTAAAAGCTACGCAAGCGTATATGGATCATGCTAACGGTAAATCCGTCACTCCAGTTGATGAGCGCCAAGTTTTAGGGAAAATTTTAGACAAAATAAAAAATGGAGAAATCGAAGTTACTAATCCATTATTTTGCGTTATTATCCAAGGTTTGAAAGATCAACTCCACACCGCTGCCGAACACGGTTTAGAAATAGCGTTGTTAGATGCTGCGCTTTTTTTAACCAACCGGCCATTGTGCTGGTCTCATTTAGATAAATTTAAATATCTTATAAATGGAAAAATTGTGCTATTAGCTGAATTAATTAATATACCAGAACAAGTTTCTGCACAAGGAATCGAGGCCATAAAGAATTATTGCGAAACCGTTATTTTACCAGCAGTTAAAGGTGATGATGTAGCGCTATGTCTTGGTGACGAGGCTGACTTACCTTCGGGGCTACCACCTGTTGGCCAATCAGATAAATTGCATGTTGGGCGACTAGCAACAATTCCAATGCCGGAAAGATATAGCGCTTCGGTCTTTGCCGCTTGCCGCAATTATGGATATGATGGATTTTGTTTTGGCAATGCAATGTTTAACATTAGCAATCAAGCCATAATAGCAACACCAGGGTTGCTGCTTGCAAAGCTAGCTGCTGGATATGGAAAAGAAGCAGCAATTGCCAATTTCTCTTGGACGATGGGGCATGAATTAGGGCATGTACTTGCGCATAATAGCAAATGCGAACTACGTTCTCGGCAAATGGGTGCAGCATGCTATGCATGTGGATTTAATAAGTTTAACGAATCGACGCAGAAATATGGTAGCATAGAAGAAGCAGTGTTGCAGCAAAAAGATTTGCAGGAGTTTTTGTCCAGCATAGCGTTGACACAAGGAACACGCCAATTAGTGCCAATCACGTTTGAGAAACAAGACCATGAATGGTTTGACGGAGTGTACACCACATTTAATGAAATATGTGCGGGACTTCCATATCGTACGGACGAACCTTTAATTTCTGGCATTGCGGTGGGATCAGAATGCTGGGCTGATTATTGTGGCCATCGAATTGCGGTATATTGTGGTGTGAACCCGGAGATGGCATTAGAAACCATGGCGCGCGATATTTGGATTACGCCTCCGATTGATGAGCAAAGGCAGGTAATTTACGATGGCCGCGCTGTTGCGTATCCTTACGGAATATATAGGGTGATGGTGCTGCAAAAGATGCTGGAGAGAAGAATTTAGCACGTTTTTGCTGGGTTAACGTTTAGCTGCGATAACACAAATTAAAACGCGCAGTTAATTGCGCGTTCTAATTGATTTTTTGATTAGCTGAGAAGTAGCGGCACTTGGGATTTACAAATTTATATCTTTAATAAACATGTGAATCAGTTTTAAAAATGTTTAATGGCATTTTTACTGGTCAATTTCTGTATAAGCGGTATGCTTTAATATTTCATCGACTTCAACTAAAATCTTCTCTTTAACTGTTTCTAAATTTCCTAATATAACACAGCCGCCAGCACCAGGATGCCCCCCGCCATCAAACTTTGAACAAAGCTTTAGCGCGCTTATGCAGGGATCACATCTAACAGAAATTTTGAACACCTTTTCCTCTTTTTCACGAATAGTAATGCCGATGAGCACTCCTTTTATGCTTTTTGGTATGCCGGAAAGCCCTTCTGTTTCCTCTTCTTTTGCTTTTGTTTTGTTCAAAATATCTTTAGTAATGCAGATAACAGCACACTTATCGCTGAAAAAAAATTCAAGTGTTTCTAAAACAAGTTTTTCGAGATATATTTTAGTCTTGGTTTTTTCACCAAACATCTTTCTGCTGATTAAGTTATGTCTTGCACCATATTTTAGCATTTTTCCGGCTATTTCCAGAGTTTTATGCGTGGTATTTGAATATTTAAAACTACCGGTGTCTGTTGATATGCCTGTATAAATGCAATCAGCGATTATTTTATCAAACGGAATATTCATTATTTTAATTATGTCATAAATAATTTCAGCTGTTGCCGCAGCTGAAGAGTTAACATAGGTTAATTTCGCGTATTGTTTGTTTAAGGAATGGTGATCTATACATATATCGACACATTCCCTATAAATTTCCAAATTTTCACCTAAAAGTTTTGTATCTGCAATATCGACGCTGATAACGCATTCATTTTGTTCAATTGTACTTTCTTTAAGCCCTGTGTTTGATATATTTTCTAAATCTAAAAAGCTGTATTTTTTGGGAATAGGGTCTGAGCATAGAACCTTTACCCTTTTTTTTAGCTTTTTTAGGGCGTAGAAAAGCGCGAATGCGGAACCTAAGGTATCGCCATCTGGAAGTTTATGGGTTAAAATGGAAAAATTATTTTTTTTAAATAAGGTATCAGCAATACAAATTAATTTTTCATGATCTGTTTTAGTGCTATGCAAAAAATGAAGCTCTTTTGAGGGCATAATCTTTTCTCCTTTTTTTAGATGATAAATTGAATGATTTTCAAAATTTTTAGCTGCGAATATTTTTTGCATGAGTTTTATTTTCGATTTCGCTTAATATTTTATCTATTTTCGAGGCATATTCGATAAAATCGGTCGAAAAAAATAAAAATTCCGGTATATATCTTAATTTAAGCCGACACCCTATCTCTCGTTTTATAAAACCGGAAGCAGCTTTTAAGATAGCGACAGCTCTATTTGCGCTATCTAGTCCCGCGATCGCGCTGATATAGACTTTACATAGCGATAAATCAGGTGTGACGTCCACATGGGCGACACTTATGATCTTATTCTGTATTCTAGGATCACGAAGCTTTCTTAAAATCGCGGTCATTTCCCTTTTTATATCTTCGTTTATACGACTAATTCGATAGCTAGGCATTTAAATAATTCTCCTTTATTTAAAAATCTAAAAAATTGAGAAAAACATGGATCATGCATCAAAAAAGTTGGAGAGCTAAAGGAAGTACGATGCAATTACTAATCAAATGAAACCACCAGGATCCTGGAATTGCGAGAATACAAGACGTTATGTAAACTTTCAGAGACATAACGCTGTTGAATCAAGCGCTAGCCTCAGAGAACTGCCTTAGTCCGGCAACTTAATAATCGTGCGTCAAACACGGTTTGAGGGTTCACCCTTGGTTACATCGAGCGCCCATCATTTAAAATTTGTGAAAACCGCTAAGCGTCGAAATTGTCAAGGCGGAAACGGACGGGTATTATAACCCTCCACTTCAACATCCTTAGCCAAGGTGTTCAGCAGGACCAGCTAGGCCCGCGGCCTCCCGGTTAATTATAGAAGTAAGCAGCATGATCCACAGCACTGTCGGCCAGCTACCAGGTCCAAAATTTGCACCTGTAGCTCTACTTCACGTGTCAAAGCCTCAATTGCATTCTGCCGAGCATCTTCCCGGTTTTTTTCTTCCCGTGCGCGTATGGGGCTCTGACGAATAACGAGAGTATCGTCGTTCGGATCTAGCTTGTAGTCGGTAGGGAGCTCGTGAGATGACAGCACGAAGTCGTTGTAGCAACACCTGCTAATTTTAATCACATACCCACCGCGTTCTAGCTGGTGCCATGTTGCGATCACCTGCTCCATCACTTGATCTTGTCCATCCAGTCGATAGATGTAAGGGTATTGCTTGTCCGTGCCGCACCGAAGATCGTCGCCTAGTATGTATCCTTGAGCTGTTTCTTGGTAGCCGTGGCTTGTGAGGCTCAGCGCCGGCAGCGCTACCGTCGAGGCCACCAGAGCCGCCGCCAACTTTAGTGTTTTTCTCCGGACTGAGGGTATTTGCTCAGATTTACTTTTGGTCAATTTAAAAAATCTTGCCATAATTTTTACATTTCCTTTCATGTATCATCAAAATTGAGTGTATAAATTTGATAACCCGCTTTTAATTAAGTATAATTCAAAAAAGAAGCCTCGCATTCCCCTTTTAAAGCGTCTATTCACGGTGCTATCGCGCCTGATGTGTCCACAAGAAGCGGTGGTAATTTAATCCCACGTCTCCAGGCCAGCTTAGAGCCTCACCGATGTTCCAGTTGCTTTGTCGTTAGTTATTGAACTGAGCAGGTCGGCGCGCAAGGACACAGCCCTAGGCGTAAGGGTTCCTGTGCACTGTCGGTTCTACTGAGGCGGTACCTGTCGGCTCCAGTGAGCGCCGCCTGCCCGCCCTGTTTTATGAGGTCTGCCCGTTTTTGCGGCGAATTTGTATACCTTTGTTGCCTAGGCAGGACTTTCAGTGGAATGAGCCAGACGCTATTGTCACGAGTTATATCATATCCAATGTTGAGTGGCGTGTCCGTTAGTGCAATGGCCCACGCCGACGCCGAGGGTATCGTGAACCCAGTCTTACCATAACAGCGTCGCCAGTCCAGAATGAGAGGGGCACAAATTTGACAATCCTCGTTCACTGTGTAGGCGTAAAGAGTTTCTGTCTCCAACGCATACCAAATGTTTGGGCCTTCCACGTATGCGCAGTGGATTGACATCCATCTCTCCGCGTGAGGTGTCGTGCTCAGCGCCGGCAGCGCTACCATTGAGGCTATCATAGCCGCTGCCCACTTTAGTGTTTTTCTCCGGACCGAGGTTTTGGGCTTAGATTTACTTCCGGTTAGTTTAAAAAATCTTGCCATAATTTTTATATTTCCTTTCATGCTATCATCAAAATTGAGTGTGTAAGTTTGCTGATCTATCCGTGAACGTCACCGTTGCCTCTCATATTCCGCGGGTAGTCGTTTTAGTTCCGGGCTTTCCGGGTCCCACCGCGCCCGACCCTGGTCTATCGCCCTGTGAGGGCGGCGCCTAGCCTGCAGTTGAGCGTCTCCTGGCCAGTCATTCTGATCCATGGGGTCCATCCACACGTTGGTCCGCAGCCATTGTTCGTTCGGGTCCCGGTAGGGCGCCAGGAACTGGTGGTCCTCGGCCCTGTGGGTTAGCAGCCCCGCCTGTTCTGTGGCCCAGGCGTCTGTCAGGAACCGAGGTTCCGCGTCGTGGTAGGTCGTCAGGAACTGAGGTCCCTCGTCCCTGTGGGTTAGCAGTTCCCCACGTCCCGTGGCCCAGCCGGCCCCCAGGTACCGAGGTTCCCTCTCATAGTCGTACGGCCAGATCGTAGGACCCTGTGCTCGTGCTATCTTGCGGCCTGGTACGCCGCTACTGCGCAGCACCACCACGTCATCTTCGGGATTTATACGTGTACCTAGCTGCAATGGTTGATTCGATATTACAAAGCTATTTCGACACCTCCAGGGGAGTTGCACGCAGCAATGCTGTCCGACTCGTAAGCGTCTCCCCGTCACTTGGTGCACGATCCAGTCTTCCCCGTCTAAGGAGAGGACGTAGATAAATAGAAGTATGAAGTCTACGTCGAAGTACTCGGTTTGATCGTCCATCGTTGAGTGCACTTCGTTCCACGCGTTGGCGTTTAGTCCCAGCGCCGGCATCGCTACCATTGAGGCTATCATAGCTGCTGCCCACTTTAGTGTTTTTCTCCGGATCGAGGTTTTGGGCTTAGATTTACTTTCAGTCAATTTAATAAATCTTGCCATAATTTTTATATGTCCTCTCGTATTACATAAAATAAGTTACATTCTCACAGGGTGAAATCGCAAAGGTTACTTAATCGTGCAATTACCCCATTTGGTATGATTTGACAGTTCCGATCGAGCCATCCTCTGGCTTATATCTAGTGCTTTACTCTCTGTGCTATCATGTTCCCATCTCATTTCCACACTGTGCCCAAGCGGTTTTCGCGTCTTGTAACTACTAAGCACAGCGTCACTTTGAGGCAGAGAATAACCTAATGGCAATCGAGCGGTGACACATATTCATTTCCTGTATCACTCTGAGCTTCCCGTCTAGTGAGAGTACATAGACCCAAGTACATTCTGCCCCAGCCGTAGACCTGGCCGTTACCATCCAACGTTGGGTATAATTTCACTAACGCGGGGGCGTTCAAGCGCCATCATTGAGGTCAAAAAAAATCGTTGCCCACTTCATTTTGCTACTGCAGTCCAACATTTTGGGCTCAGATTTAATTCTGTCTTGCCATAATACTTGTATTTCCTTTCATATAGCATTTTTTAATTAAGTATAATTCAAAAAAGAAGCTCGCAGTTCCCCTTTAAAACGTCTAGGTCTGGTGCTATCCCGCCCGGTGTGGCGTACAGAGTGGCGCTGTTTTAGTTCCACGTCATCCGGGCAGCTCGGTGCAGTCCCTTAGGTCAAGCCTATTAAGCGTTGTTTATTGAACCGAGCAGGTCGGCGCACACGGGCACACGCGTCTGAAGGTTCTTTCTATCCTTTCTAGCCCCGCACCGGCTGTTTCCTCGAATACTTCCAGCTGCTCACGTGCACGATCCCGTTCGCTGACGCGTAAAGAGTTACCCTGGTTCGTCCGATGCGGGTCCCACCCCGTGAGCGCGGTGATCCGTGACTGCGTAATGATGCCTACTGTGTCGCCATGTTGCAACCGATATCCGAGTTCTAGGGGCCGTTTCGACACCGCGTAGTCGAAAGGGCAAGACTTCCATGCCAGTAAGCCCAATGTATCACCATTGCGTTGAAATGTCTCTGGCACATACTTAACCACGACCCCGTTATGGTTAACTAGATAAAGGTAGTTAAAATTTTGTATCAAATAAACCCAGGCACAGTAGTTTTTCACATCGGCCCCTGCGATAGCCGCCTCATGTGCTCCGTGGCTTGTGAGGCCCAGTGGGGCCATCGCTACCATTGAGGCTATCATAGCCGCTGCCCACTTTAGTGTTTTTCTCCGTATCGATGATTTTTGCGCAGATTTACTTTCGTTCAGTTTAGAAAATCTTGCCATAATTTTTAAATTTCCTTTCATGTATCATCGAAATTGAGTGTATAAATTTGATAGCCTATTTCTAAAGTGTAATTTAAAAAGAAGAAATAAGCAAGAGGTTATATAATTTTGTTCTTGCGACCTAGGGGATATTTATGTTGCGCCTCAAGGAGTATAGCCCGAGGGGTGTGCAACTTGCTTGGCTGTGTAATTATAGAAGTAGGCACTGATCTTGGACGGGCGTTCCCTTCCAGGGTACCACCACTGCATTGTGGATAGAGTTAAGTGCAACACCAAGTTGCACCTTGTGTGTCGTCAGCACAATGGTCCGCCTGCGTCCGTTAGGTATGAGGAACAGAAGCCTGCCGTGCTGGTCCAAATATGGATTCCGAAGGGGTGTTAGTCGTCGTTCCACGATGTTTCGTCCATCTTGTGAAAGAGCGTAGGTGAAAGGGTATCGCTCATGGTTGTCCCAGGCGCAGGTGGTGCAAGTGAGCACACTAGGCCGCCCGTCCCAGTCTGTTTTGTTGCAGGGTACGTTCATCACCCCAGCGTCTATTTCTGTGTAGCCGTGAGCTGTCAGCCCCAGCGCCGGCAGCGCCATCATCGAGGCGATCAGAGCTGCTGCCAATTTCATTTTGCTCTTGCGGATCGAGGGTATTTGCTCAGGCTTACTTTTGTTAAGTTTAAAAAATCTTGCCATAATTTTTAAATCTCCTTTCATAGATTATCAAAATAGAGTGTATAAGTTTGCTGATCCGTTCGTAAATATCATGCTTGCCTATCGACCAGCGCTTGCGGCGGCAGCTGTTTCGGAACCGGAGGGGGCGCGATCGCCGGTGGGCGAGGCGGTGGAAGCCGCGCCCTAGGTCCCGGCCTTGGTGCCGACAGGGCTGCGGGTGGCTGGGGTCTGGGCGCGCTATCGGCGCTGGGTGTTGCAGGGCGGTTTCCTATTGGATCTGTCGCCTCTGTGGGTCGGCGCGGCTTGGTATTTTGGTTGCATCCTGCATTGGCGGCGGGAAGGCCCTTCTGTGCGCGCTCTTGCTACACGCGACCTCGTCTAAGAGTTCTCGCTGGCGCGTGCAGAGGCAGGGGTTGTCATCGGTCCAGGGGCGTATAAAATGTTCCATCGGGAACTTTCCCTGACAAACGATTGGTTTATCTCCATGAATGGGATCGAGAATGCGAGCGGTAACCCGTATGTCCGGTTCTTCACCAGGGTAGAGGCATTCGTCTGTCGTCAGCAGTAACGTATGTGGAGTTCTTTCCAGGACAATCTTCGTACTCAGGCCATTGGTGGGCCTGTTTCCCACCGTCGGAACTCAGCGCACAACCCTATGAGGGCGGTCCGGTTCTAGTTCGTAAATGTCCGTAAAATAGCGGCCTGTGTCAAAAATTTGCCGCTCACCGTCCGTAGTTGAGTGGAGAGTTGGCCAAGGTAACGACGAGGGTGTTGCCGGTTCATGGTGTCGATTAGGTGTAACGGCGGGTGGCTGGCTGGCCCTATGAGCCGGAGCTCTAACAATCGTCGGTCCCGGTCCGTAGACTCTGCGCAGCACCACCACGTCATCTTCGGGATTTATACGTGTACCTAGCTGCAGTGGTTGATTCGACATTGCAAAGCTATTTCGACACCTCCAGGGGAGTTGCACGCAGCTATACGGTCCGTCTTGGTAGATTATACCCGTCACTAATCGCACGACCCTGTGTTCCCCGTCTAAGGAGAGGACGTAGATAAATGGAAGTATGGAGTCTACGTCGAAGAACTGGGTGTAAATATTCGTCGTTGAGTACACTTCGTCCCACGCGTTGGTGTTCAGCCCCAGCGCCGGCAGCGCCATCATCGAGGCGATCAGAGCTGCTGCCAATTTCATTTTGCTCTTGCGGATCGAGGGTATTTGCTCAGGTTTACTTTTGTTAAGTTTAAAAAATCTTGCCATAATTTTTAAATCTCCTTTCATAGATTATCAAAATTTTGTGTACAAATTTGATAATCTATTTCCTATTGTAACTTAAAGAGAAGAAAAAAGCAAGAGTTTTTTACTTATTTTTTTTATTTTTGAAAAATTCGAGTAAACTTTTGTTAGAGAGCCGCTAGCATTTGATATTTCAAATTTTTAAAAAATGCATATAATTACGTTTCGTTTGTTAATGGCTTATTTAGATTTCGCTCGAAGACTTTTTTAGATAGGGAGCAAATACGCCACTTAAATTAGCTTTATTTATAATTAAATTGCACTTTTGGTTCAATTATTTACAAATTTTCTAGTGAAAAGTTCGTTGTCGTTTAACAACTGCTCTACTGTGTCGAACCCTAATATGTGAAGCAGCTCAATAACGTATGGATTATCTATTGGGACTTCATAGTACGTTTCGTTTGTTAATGGCTTATTTAGATTTCGCTCGAAGACTTTTTTAGACAGGACCCAAATATGCCACTTAAATTAGCTTTATTTATAATTAAATTGCGCTTTTGGTTCAATTATTTACAAATTTTCTAGTGAAAAGTTCGTTGTCGTTTAACAATTGCTCTACTGTGTCGAACCCTAATATGTGAAGTAGCTCAATAACGTATGGATTATCTATTGGGACTTCATAGGCTGCTTGATTACCATATTTTTCAACATTATTTTTACCTTCATTTTTGTCTAAAATTGCTTTCGGGCCCCCCACACAGCCCCCAAAGCAACCCATTCCTTCAAAAAAATTGGCTTTTATATTCCCTGAACGTATTTCTTCGATCATTTGTTTACAAGCGGACACACCGTGCGCCATTTTTGATTTAAATTTTATCTCTCTTGAGGGGTTTAATCGTTTCAAAGTTTTTTCCACGGCTTCGCTGACGCCTCCAGCACTGGCGTAACATCTTCCTGCTTTTGAGGAATGATCTTTAATATTTTCAGGCATATTTTCAGGAAAGAGATTTGAGAATTTAAAAATTTCCTGCATTTCTTTAAACGTCAACACAAAATCAATTGCGCCTAATAGATCTTTTTCTTTTGCTTCTGCTTTTTTTGCGACACAAGGACCAACAAACACTGTAACAGAATGAGGATGTATGCGCTTTAAAGTTCGGCCAGCAGCTATCATTGGAGAAACCGAACCGGGAACATGAGGCATTAATTCATGGTATATTTTTCTAATCATAGTAATCCATATGGGGCAACAGCAGCTCGTTAATTGAAAATCGCCTTCGTTTTTTATGTTTCGGTCAAACTCTAAAGCTTCCTTTAAGGTTAAAATATCTGCAAATAAAGCTACTTCTATCATGCCACAAAAGCCCAAGGCTTTAAATGCGCTGCGCAGTTTTCCTGGAGTTACATCTGCACGAAATTGCCCATTAAAAGCTGGTGCAATTAAAGCATAAACAGGGCCTTTTTGGTCGGTGAGTACCTTTATAACTGGCAACACATCTTTGCTAGCCGCAAATTTTTTGGCGCTGCAATTCTCAACATTTACTTTGCAATCAATGCAGAGAGCTTTATCGATGGTAAGATTTCCCTTTTCGTCTTTTACCAATACGTCCAGAAGATGTTTACCTGCGCAGGCAGAATAAGCTTCATTTGAACAGCAATATTCACCGATTTTGTGTTTGGGAGCATTATATTTGGGATTTAAAAGGCAATTCAAGTCATTTTTATCAAAATTTTGATCTTGCAACTCGGTTTTTACCAAATTTTTATACAGCTCTTTAAACGTGGTCAATTAACACACTCCTTATGCTTAATTTTATAAATTATCTGCGGGGCCTCCTTACCTTATTAAAAGCACGTCTATTGCGATTATAAATTCTCACCATTATGATGTAGATAGATATCAATAAAATGAGAGATACTACTGAGATTATAAACCACTTTGATGTGACAATACTTAAAAAAGCGGCAACAAAAGAGAGTAGTTGACTTTTTTTAACGCTTTCTGCCGAGATTACATCAATTTCTGTTAAAATTTGGTTTTCGTAGCTCAACGTTGCTGTGCCGATTTTATCTCCAACTTTAACAGGCGCCTCAACTAAATTTGGCACATTTAGTGAAATATCAACGCTATTTGGATCTACAGCTTGCGGCAAAATGGTGAAATAATCCTGCGTTAAAGCTAATTGAAGATGATCTTTTTGCCAGGCATATTTTAAAGCTATTTCCCCTATCGGCTTATTTTTATCAAAAATAGACTTGATTTCCATAGTACTAAATGCCCATTCGAATAAATTTTTAGAGTCAACCATTGCGCAATTTTTTTCATTACTATGATCTTTCAACGCAACACATATGTAGTGATAACCATCTTTTTCAGCGCTCGCAATTATGCAACGGCCGGCTTCGTCGGTAAACCCAGTTTTAATGCCAGTTGCAAATTCGTAGTAATAATCGCCTCCACGGCGGGAATCGATCATAGAGTTCGTTGTGATTAAGGGATAGCGATCTTCGCCAAAAATATCTGAGCTAGATTTAGAGGTGATTTCTTTAAAATCAGGCAGTGGTAATGCATGTTTTACTATTTTTGTTAAGTCGTTTGCCGTTGTGTAATGCTGTTCGTCGTGCAGGCCGTGCGGGTTTGTAAAATGCGTATCTTTGCACCCCAGCTCGCCTGCTTCTTCGTTCATCCATTCCACAAACCGGCCTGTATCACCTTGGCCTAGATGATCGGCTATAACAAGAGCGGCATCGTTTCCGGACGCGATCATCATAGCGCTTAGCAGTTGTTTCATATTCCAAGTTTCGCCATCTTTGAGGTAAGATAGCGAACTGCCTGTTCCAAGTAGTTCATTGAGAACGCGTTGTTTTACGGTTACTTGGGTGTTGATGAAATCCTTTACCAGCTTCGCAGTGATGATATACGTCATTACTTTAGTGAGCGAGGCGGGATATATTCGTTCATTTTCGTTCTTATTGAAGATTGCTGTATCGGTATCTAAATTGAAGAGCACAATAGACTGCGAGGTAGTGGGAAAATTTGGGTCAAAATTAATGGAGTTAACAATTTGACTGGAGCAATTGAGAAATATTATTGAAAATGCCAAAGTAAGATATATTTTTAGCTTAATATTTAACTTGCCATTTTTAGAGGAAAAAATAGAGAAAGGGTTAAAAGTTTTTAAATGTTTAAATAAATCTATAATCATAAAAATCTCATTCTTTGTAATATAAAATTTACTGCTATTTTTTACAAATCAAGTGACGATATACATCAAAAATTACTATTTTCTGTTGTTTTAACTACCGTCATATGGTATTATATATTTATAATATAGTAAACGAAAAAAGAAAATAAATCAACATAAAACAAGCCTCTTTGATTTTGCAAAGAAGGTCTGTTTCTGGATATTAAATATGAAGTTTTGCTGTGTGGGCCGTTTTAGGTGATGAGTGGGAATGTAAGTTGTAAAAAGGAGAGAATTATTTTGGTTTACGTGACAGGGGATATGCATGGCGAAATTTGTCGGTTTGAAAGTAAAAATATAAGGCATTTAAAAAAAAATGACACTATTATCATCTGCGGAGACTTTGGTTTCATATGGGATGGTGGAGAGAAGGAACATCGAACACTCCAGCAATTGGGGAATTCTCGTTTTTCAATTTTATTTTTGGACGGCAAACACGAAAATTTTGATTTATTAAACAAATACGAGATAAAAACTTATAATTGGGGAAGAGTCCGCCATATTTGCGGAAGATTATACCACGCCCTGAGAGGCGAAATTTACATGATAGATGGGAAAACATTTTTTGCATTTGGGGGAGGAGAAAGCCCTGATAAAGACATGCGAATCAAATCAGGCAAATGGTGGAAAGAAGAGATGCCGAGTATTGAGGTGATGCTGCAGGCTAAAGAAAATTTAAATAAGATAGGTGAAAAAGTGGACTATATTTTGACCCATGAACCGCCTGCTCATATAAAAAATCTTTTAGAGAAAAATAAAAATATCAATCCATTAAATACATTTTTCGATTTTTTATCAGAAAATGTTACTTACAAAAAATGGTTCTTCGGCTGTTTACACGTGGACCAAAAAATCACGTCTAAACATGTTGCAGTTTTTAACGATTTAATTGCTTTAGAGTGAGCTTTATAAAGATTTTGCTATAATTCATAATATGATAATCGAGTAAATAATCATGAAATTTAAATAAGCTCATAATTATCACAATAGAAAATTAAGGTTTAATGCGCCGATGTCAACAACATATAAAAGTAAAGCTTAATTCTGCGATTATAATTAAATTTTTTGTAAAATAATTTCACGCTTTTCACCAAACTCAAGGTAAAACCGTGAATTTGGTTCATCCGGCGATAAACCAAATTTTACTGCATCTTCATCAAAAGAAGGAAGATACCCTCCATGAAGGTTAAAACCAGTTATAGTTGAAACGAATTCAGAATTGCCAGCAGTGTTAAAATAATTAATAACACCTTCCGTATTCACAGGATTAGGATTTAGTGATATATAAATAGTAGTATACCCAATGATCCTTCCTAATTTATTCTTTTCAGGAACAAGAATAGTAACACAAGAAAGATTATTAGGCCTGAGCACAGGAACTGCTTCGCGGTAATCAAACGTGGTGCCACTGATGGAGCCCTTGCGCGTATAGCGATCATTTATGTAGCGTGTTTTAAATGGGTCTTGATTTATGTACTGCTGTATAAGTTGAAGTACAGCAGGATTTTTTATTGTTAAATTGCTTAGTATTTTTTCTGCGGATGCAGAACAAGATATCATGGATAAAACCATGAGCGCACTGCCTAAAGTTGATAAAGCTTTTTTAAAAAATCTATTCATAATTTTACTCCATTATTAATTGGATTTTTTTAATGAAATTGTAAGCTTTTCACCAAACTCAAGGTAAAACCGTGAATTTGGTTCATCCAGTGACAAGCCTTCAACATTTATTTGATTTTTGTAATAAAAGGGAATAAAGGCAGGAAGAAACTCCCCATAAACCCTGAAATTAGTTACAGCAATATCGAATGCCGAACTGTCAGCAGAGTTAAAAAAATCAACAACATCTTTTACATTCTCAGGATTAGGGTTTAGTGATGTATTAATAATAGTTTGTCCAACAAGTCTTTTTAATTTATTCCTTTCAGGGACAATAATAGTAACATGAGAGAGATCGTCAGGATTCAGCACAAAAACCGCTTTAGATAAATCTAATTCTGTGCCACTGATGGAGCCGGTGCACAGGTAGCGTTCGTCTGTATGGAATTTTTTAAATGATTTTTGATTTGTGAATGCATATAAAATGCGAAGTACAGCAGAATTTTTTATTGATAAATTGTTTGGTAGTATTTCTGCGAAAACGGAACAAGGTACCATAGATGCAACCATAAACGCACCGCTTAAAATTGATAATGCTTTTTTTAAAAATTTATTCATAATTTTACTCCTTTGTTTTTTAAATAAATTGACTTCATAACTCTTGGTAAGCTACAAGTGGCCACCCATTAGTTACTTCACCCCAATAATAAGTATTGTTGTTACTGTTAAATGTAAGTGGTTCATTATAGCGTCCTTGGGGGTTATAGATTAGCAAGCCACCCGCTTTTACATCTGTTAATATGCAAAAGTGTCGAGCTTG
The DNA here is from genome assembly GCA_031266365.1 of Oscillospiraceae bacterium. Classification (GTDB taxonomy): domain Bacteria; phylum Bacillota; class Clostridia; order Oscillospirales; family Acutalibacteraceae; genus JAISBE01. Next base: position 907 of record JAISBE010000003.1, on the reverse strand, counting down.
CCCTGTGTGAAATTTTAAAATAATATATCCGCTTTTTCTATTAAAGAGATCAAAATAAGCGCGACGAGACGGCATATTCGCAATACTTTCGTATGTTGTTGGCATTGGCACATTAAACCCGAATTTTCTATTGATAATATTGAACTCATCTAAACTAAATCCCTTAGCCACATTTGGGGGACGCCCTATAGCATGAAATATCTCATTCATAAAGGCTTCATTATTTGGATGCGCTAAGTCAAAACCATTTGCAAAATTAATTTTCCTTAAAACATCGCGTGTATTACTGGATCTAACAATCGTCAAATAGCACGCAAGCTGACACCACATAGCAGCGCCCTGAACTACACAATCTTTTTGGCGTGAAAACTTCATTGCACACACCGCTTTCTTTAGTTTTAAAGTTATGTCTCGTGCTGTTTTAACTTTATAGATAATTATACCATAATAATTGTGCTTTTAATTTTGATATTTGACGATTTTCAATTTTTTAACGCCTCAAATGCAGCAGGATGCATATTTTATAGTTAGTTTGGTGCGGATAACAGGAGTTGAACCTGCATGAAATTTCTTTCATACGGACCTGAACCGTACGCGTCTGCCTATTCCGCCATATCCGCAAGCTTTACATTATAAATTATAATATAAAACAACCATAATGTCAATAGAGCGCTTATTTTTAGGATGCATCTATACCTTAAAGTAACATTAATTAAGTGTATAAAAACTGCATCATTATTGACTGATTTTACTATCTTTTCTTAATATTGAAATTTTTTAAAACATATAGGGAAAAAAGATGTTGACAAAAGGAAGGGAGAGGGGGTATAATAGAGATAGAAGGTGAGAAAAGGAGCGCGGAGGAACGAAAGGGCTGTGAAGAACTTGTCGAAAAAGGTTAAATAGA
>JAISBE010000002.1 GCA_031266365.1 Oscillospiraceae bacterium | reverse complement strand
TTTATTTGTGAAAAAATGGTTATCCGGCTAAAAAATTATTTACGAGTTTATCGCGAGTATTCAAGTAAATATATTTTTGGAAATGTTACTTTGTTTGTTAGTTGGACGTAATGTTGGATTCAAAAGTGTGACAATTTCTTGAAAAACCATTCCCTCACTTTTTTATTATATCACATATAGTTCCGTTTCGGCAACAACTTTTTCTGCTTTTCTCCCTTTTGTATAGTTTTAAGCTTGAAAATTTGGCGCTTTTTGTAGAAATATTAAAAATATGCGAAAAATGTGAATTTTTATTCAAAATATGCTTGACTTTCTTGCTCCGCCGTGCTAATATATAATTAAGTTTGGGATTAACAGCTAATTTAAGGAGACTATTCGCTTGGGAAACACCGATGATGCGCTTGTTGCGCCCGGCAAAATATTTCCGCGTAATGACTTGGTTTTCAAAAGAATTTTCGGTGATAAACGCAACGGAAATATTTTAAGAAGTTTTTTAAAAAGCATTCTCTACCTCGACGACTATGATTTATCGAAACTTGAAATTATAGAATCTTCCACTCGTTTGAACAAAGCTTTTGATAAAACAGGAATTTTAGACGTAAAATGTACCACTAAAACGGGCAAAATTATCGGAATTGAACTTCAAGTTGCGCACGATTCTAGCATTAAGGAGCGCTTGGTTTATCAAACTGCCAGATCGTTTGTGGACCAGTCTTTTAAAGGCGATAATTATTTCGATTTACATAAAACTATCACCATTGCTATCGCTATTGATCACACCATAATCAAAAAAGGAAGTGAGTATAGCTACCGTTTTAGATATTATGACCACGAATGCAATGTTGAATTCACCGATATCACCGAAATTTACATCTTGGAAGCGAAAAAACTTCCCAAAGATGAAGATAATTCGTTAATTCAGTGGTTAAAGTTTCTAAAATCGAAGTCAGAGGAGGAAATGCAGATGCTAGCAAACAAAAATTCGGTAATAAAAGAGGCGGTGTGCGTATACAAACAATTAACAGCTGACCAAAAATTCCGAAACCAAGCCTGGACCCGGCAATTGGCCATCTGGGATAGAAATTCTCAAATCAATAACGCTCGCGCTCAAGGTGAGAAAATCGGGCTTAGTAAAGGCGAGTCGATTGGTATTAATAAAAGAAACATTGAAATCGCGAGAAATTTATTAAATTCAGGCTTAGATTTAGAGTTTATTGCTAAAAGTACAGGCTTAACCAAATCGCAAATAGAAGCCTTGAAAAAATAGAACATTCTTAATTTTCGCACACAAATTTCAGCTCTTCGAGGTTGAGCTCAACAATACCCTACTCTTCTTCCGTAAGCGTGACAGCATCGGCGGTATTTGTGTTTAATAATTGTTTTTCTGTTTGAATTTTTAACATAATAATATGTTCCTTTCGTTAAATAAAATTTTTTTAAAATAGTGACAATTTGAGAAACTAAAGTTTTTCAAAGGTGGTATAGTTAAAATATATCAAATATTTTTTATCCAGAAAATAAATGCATGGCGTACACCTCCCGGTTCAGCGCAAAATGGCTATTGAGCTGAATGTATTTGTGGAAAAATGGCTATCCGGCTAAAAAATTATTTACGAGTTTACTGCAGATATTCAAGTAAATATATTTTTGGAATTGTTATTTTGTTTGTTAGTTGGACGTAATGTTAGATTCAAAAGTGTGACAATTTCTTGAAAAACCATTCCCTCACTTTTTTATTATATCACATATAGTTCCATTTTGGCAATATTTTTTGATATTTTTATAGAAAATGTTGTTCTTTTATAACCTTTAAGCGAGAAAAATCTTCTCGATCTTTTTCTTCTAAAGTGTCGCTTATAAATTTTAGAGTTTTGTGAAATTTAGGAATAATAATATTTTTAAGTGCATTGGCTCTTTTTTGTGTTTTTTTGATGGATTTTGCGAGTCGGTAAATGCTATTTTCAATTTCTGCCAGTTTTGCTGTTAATTGCTTTACCTTTAAAAATAGAAGATACGCTTCATCCAAAGCTGAGCTCGACGATAATAGCCCAAACGGCACTTGATCCGTACTTGTTTCTTCAATAGAAACAATGGGTATTTCAACACCCATAACACTTCGGTAAGATAGTTTAAGTGTGTCATCAATAGGGACAGTGCAAGCCAGTTCTTCACAAATCCCCAAAGTAATATTGGCATTTTGCAGCGCAAGATAGGCTTTGCTGTAAGAAGAGTCGATTATGTCTTGAATTTCATTAGCGTGGTCTATTAACGTCATCAGCTCTCTTACCAAAATATTCCTTTTTTTGTCAAGCAAATCAAACCCTGTTTTTGCAAGCCCTAAAGATTTTTTTATAGCAATTAGGTTTCCTTTTGTTGGTACAGTTTGTGCGTTCAAATTTATCTTCCTTTCTTAATGAATATTAAACAAGCCGTTAAGTTTTTTATAAAAATATCAATAAACACATCATAATTTTAATTTATTATCAGATTTTTGATAATATTGTTCTAAAAATTCATCATCAACTCTATCCAGAGCATTTCTAGGTAAAATTGACAACAACCGCCATCCAAGATCGAGGCTTTGTTCAATACTACGGTTTTCATCGAAACCTTGGCCAATAAATTGCGAATCAAAAAGCTTTCCAAATTCAAGATATTTTTTATCAGTAGATGAAAGTTCATCTTCACCAATAACGGAAGCTAAAGAAATAATATCTATCACTTTAGCATAGGATGCAAACAGCTGGTTGGCGAGGGCTGTGTGATCTTTTCTAGTATAGCCTTCTCCGATACCATCTTTCATCAAGCGCGAAAGTGAAGGGAGAATAGAAACAGGCGGGCAACACCCTTTGCCTTCCAAAGATCTATCTAAAATGATCTGCCCTTCCGTAATGTATCCTGTCAAGTCTGGGACTGGGTGAGTTATATCATCATTAGGCATAGTTAAAATCGGTATTTGCGTAACAGAACCAGATTTTCCTTTTATCATGCCCGCTCTTTCATATAAAGAAGCGAGATCAGAATAAAGATAACCAGGGAAACCTTTTCTTCCTGGAATCTCTCCTTTAGAAGAGCTAAATTCGCGCAGCGCTTCGGCGTAAGACGTCATATCCGTCATGATGACGAGTATGTGCATATTGAGGTCGAAAGCTAAGTATTCCGCCGCAGTGAGAGCGCAGCGCGGCGTTATTGTCCTTTCGATTATGGGATCATTTGAAAGATTTAAAAACATCACAACGCGTCCAAGCGTCCCCGACTCTTCAAAACTGCGCCTAAAATAATCAGCAACGTCTTTTTTTACGCCCATGGCAGCAAACACAATCGCAAAATTTTCTTTATTCTCTTCCGATATTTTCGCTTGCTTTACAATTTGTACTGCAAGCTCATTGTGCTTCATACCTGAGCCAGAAAATATTGGAAGTTTTTGCCCTCTGATCAACGTTGCCAAAACATCAATAGACGAAATTCCCGTGTTTATATAATTTTGAGGATAAACTCTCGATACTGGGTTTATCGACGCACCGTTAATATTTCTCTTAATTTTAGGATAAACCTCACCAAGTAAATCTATCGGCTTGCCAGTTCCGTTAAAAGTGCGGCCTAAAATTTCTTTAGATAGAGATAGTTCCAAAGGGTGCCCTGTAAATCTAGTTTGTGTGTTAGTGAGCGATATAGACCTCGTACCTTCAAACACCTGTATCACAACACTCTTGCCGTTGATACTCACCACCCTACCCTGTCTCGCCGTCCCATCCTCAAATCGTATGTAAACAACCTCCTCGTACGATGCGCCCTCAATGTTATCGAGCATAATTAAAGGACCGTTCACACTTTTTGCGCCTATATAATCTATGATCATATTATTTCCCTCTTTTCCAGATTTTACAAAAACGCTTTTTTCTATAATAAAAAATATCTTAGATTTGCGTTAAAATAAATAAAATTATTATAAAATTTATATTCATTTTATATATTAAAACTCAAAAATTAACCTTGCTCAGCCAAAGAAGACAGTGCGCTATCTATTTCTTTTATATAATCGTCAAAAAGTTCCAATTTATCGTTCGATATATCGTATTTCATTTTTATCAATTTTTCAAAAATCCCAAGCTTTTCTATACAAGAAATGGGAATAGCTATGGCAACTAAATTTTTTGCTTTTTCATAAAGATGAAGGATCACTCGCATCATTTGCTTTTGTTTTTCCAGCGAAACAAACGTATCGTCTTTATGGAAAGCATTTTGTTGCAAAAATCCCAAACGGATAACTCTCGCAATTTCTATGACCAATTTTTGGTCATCCGGTAAAACATCTAGCCCAATCAATTTTACTATCTCCATCAACTTATCCTCTTCATGGAGCAAAGTTATTATATTTTGACGATACTTGATAAATTCATCACCTAAATTTTCTATAAACCAGGCATCTAGATCCGTAAAATATTCGCTATAGCTTATCATCCAATTAACAGCTGGGTAATGTCTTGCGTAAGCTAAAGATTTATCCAAAGCCCAAAAACAGCGCGTAAATCTCTTGGTATTTTGCGTTACACTTTCCGAAAAATCTGCCCCTTGAGGTGAAACTGCCCCAATTACTGTTATCGAACCTTGCTGCCCTCCAAGCGTTTTCACTCTGCCCGCACGTTCATAAAATTCCGAAAGTCTTGATGGCAAATAAGCCGGAAACCCTTCTTCCGCAGGCATTTCTTCCAGCCGTCCCGATATTTCCCTCAAAGCTTCAGCCCAGCGCGAGGTTGAATCCGCCATCATAGCGACGTGATACCCCATATCCCTATAATATTCAGCGAGGGTTATCCCCGTATAAATAGAAGCTTCTCTTGCTGCAACGGGCATGTTGGAGGTATTGGCAATTAATATGGTTCTGTCCGTCATCGGCTTGCCAGATTTTGGATCAATCAGCTCGCTAAACTCCGAAAGAACCTGACTCATTTCGTTGCCGCGTTCCCCACACCCAACATAAACGATGATATCCGCATCACACCATTTTGCCAATTGGTGTTGCGTCATGGTTTTGCCTGCCCCAAAGCCTCCGGGCACCGCTGCGGTTCCGCCTTTTGCTATGGGGAATAATGTATCCAAAACCCGCTGCCCTGTTATTAGTGGAATCGTTGCCGGAAGATGCTCTAATATAGGCCTTGGCGTTCTAATCGGCCATTTTTGACAAAGAGTTAAGTGATGTGTTTTTCCCAAGCGATCTTTTATAACAACCACAACATCATTCACTTTGTATTTTCCATCTTTAAACGCTTCAATAACTTCCCCTGAAAGGCTTGGCGGGACCATAAATTTATGAAAAATAATACTCGTTTCAGGACATTGAGCGTAAACTTCACCGGCTTCTAGCCATTGACCTTTTTGAGCCAAAACAGAAACATCAAAAAGGCGATCCTCATTCAAAGATTGGACCATAGCCCCTCTTTCGATGAAAGCTCCCGATTGAACTGCTATCGCTTTTAGCGGCCTTTCTATGCCATCGAATATATTATCGATAATTCCAGGCCCCAGCGTTACCTTTAACGGCCCTCCCGTTCCCTCAACAGGTTCATTCGGCTTAAGACCAGTCGTTTCCTCATAAACTTGAATAGTCGTAAATTGTTCATTTATACCTATAACTTCACCTACAAGACGAGCATTTCCAACATAAACCATTTCCATAATAGAGAAAGTTTTAGTATTTTTCACCGTAATAACCGGTCCATTAATTCCATAAATTAAATCCATATTTCCCATGAATTCCTTTCTCAATCAATCGCACTCAACATCCACTTTCATATTGCAATTCGCAATGAACCATTCATATTGATTTTCAAGTTTGGTGTCCAAAGTTTCGTCAAGTATAATACCCATTTTGGTGTTCACAGCCTTTATCCCACCTATTTTTATTTCTTTAGTTTTTTCTATCACAAAACTTTTTTTAAAAGTACCGCTAATTTCTTCAACAAATTTAAAATCCTCTTCTCTGACCAACAAAACAGTTTCGCCTTCATTTATTAAATCAAAAATATTTTTAACAAAATTTTTCAAAAGCGAATGATATTTTTCTGTTTTTGTAAAATCCTTCAGCGCTCTTTCAGATTTAACAAAAACATTTTCTGCTATGCTATTTCTCTTTGCAAATAGCTTTTTTCTGCCTTCAATTTCCTTTTTAAAAATCTCACTTGCGATAGCTCTGCGCATAGTGGCCATCTCTTTTTTAATAAAAAAATAAGAATCTTTTAAAATTTCCCGCTTAGCTTTTTCTAACTCAAATTTTTTATAATTTTTGTTTTCAGAACGTATTTTATCTCGCTGCTTTTCCGCATATTTATTAATAGCTTTCAAAAATTTATCCGCTTTTCTGGCATCCGTAGGCACATCGCAGCCCCCCTTTCAATTTCCATACACTATTTATCCCCATAAACTATCTACTTTAATACCATAATTAAAAGCGCACCATAAAAATAAGCTTTTATCTCGCTGTAAGTCAAAAAATCACGTAGTTTTACTACGTTTTAATTGCGATAGATTGCTATTTCAAGCTATTTTTTGTGTTTCGCGAATATATATATGAGCTCTTAAATTAAAATTCAAAAAATCAATCATAATTTTCATATATTTACGATTAAAAATACTAAAATTATCACAACTTTAAACCAATAGCATCTCTGATATAACCAGTTATGGCGTCTTTTGACCGGCCATTTCCGTGACGGTCCGGTATTTCCACAATCAACGGCCTCTGTTTGCGCAATTTTAAATCATAAACAAGCACCTGACAAAGGTTAACCAGCCTTTCTGTTATCAAAACCACAGCGATACCTTCGTCAGCCACCGCTTTTGATAATTCCTTTTTAACTTCTTCATCTTTGTGCACCAAAACTCCTTTGATACCCGCCAGACGCATACCGACAATTGTGTCGATATTATCGCTAATCAAATGAAAGCGCACAAAAATCACATCCTCAACAAAGTTTTATATTATGGTTTAGCTCTTAAAAAGCAATGTTTAGTACTAATTTTTCTATAATTAACAATATTCTAAATATAAAATTTATGTCTTCAAAAGAATAATCAAAAGTGCTACTGCCAAGCTAAAAAATGCAATTCCCTCTCCCATCGCAACCAATACCATAGCTTTACCAAAAGCTTTAGGATTTTCTGAAGTTGCCCCAATCGCTGCCGGAACAGATGCTGCAACAGCGATTCCTCCACCGATGCCCCCAAGCCCCATAGCCAATGCTGCGGCTAATAAACCCAGTCCATTTCCATTTGAAACTGCTTCTGTGGCATGCGAAGCTGTTGCCCCTGAAGCCGCATGAGCTATGACAGGCACAGCAAAGCAACACACACACACGAAAGCACATGAAACAACTTGCCTTAAAATGGCCTTTTTAGGTGGTGTCCCCCTTTTGACAGCCTCTTTAGATATAAAAATAGACAAAAGCAAAAATATAATGGAAAAAACAATCAATAAGTACATAAAAATCCTCCTAAAAATTTAATTTATGTTATATTTAATTAAACGCTAAATTTTTTCATAATTCTTAATTGAAACTGGTGAAAATGCTACCCCTTGACCTTCAAAAAATCTAATAAACATCTCATAAAACTCTAATCTCAAAACCTGTATCCCAACCAAAAGTCCTTCAAGTCCAATAACAATAATATTTCCCATAATCATAAAAATTAAACAACCCAACCCTCCACTCATCTCTGCTAACTTAGAAAATACCATCATCATTCCCGCATGAACAAGCACAAAAGCGCCAACTCTCAAAAATGAAAGCGTATTTGTAATATAACTTAAAATCACCTCAAAAACTTCAAACAAGCTTTGCATAAAATACTCGCCCCAGCTTTCAGGCTTCCAATCAGGATCTTTTTCAAGCAATTTACCGAGCGGTTTTTCAAATAATATACAAATCAGCGGTAAAATAATCATAAAAAATAAGTAAACAGGCATAAAAATTTTTATACCTAAAAACTGAGAGATCGGACCAAAAATTAGTCCCGCGTAAAACACCAGCCCTGCTACGCCGTTTTGTCCAAAAATTCCATCAGCGAGTTGCCGTCGTTTAAACGAAGAGTATACATTAATCCCCATAGCAACCAAAACTAACAGCACGCCAATTCCAATAGCGGATAAAAGTATCATATTGGCAATTCCTGGATTCATCACTTCAATGGGCTTTTCTTCAAGTTTAAACACCAATCTGTAAAACGGATCTAAAACATGCTCAAACCCAAAAACAGAACCGTATACAACTCCAAAAAACATAGATGAAATTCCGCAGGGAACAAGTATCTTTCCAAGGGCCATTTTTTTGAATTTCCACAAAAGATATCCAATAATAGAAATCACAGCTCCCTGGCCCAAGTCCCCAAACATTATTCCAAAAAGTATAGTATATGTAATAGCAACAAAAGCAGTTGGGTCAATCTCATTATAACTCGGCAATCCATACATATCAACAAAAAATTCAAATGGCTTAAAAAACCATCTATTTTTAAGACAAACAGGCGGTGAATGCCCTTGCACATTTTTGGCATCTTCGATTGAATATTCAACCCCCTTGATGCGTTGCAACTTGTTCTTGAAGTCCTGCTCTTGGTTATCCGGCAACCAACCAACCAACACAAAACTTTCGTTGTATCTATACACATATTTCTTTATATCAAAATACGTCTTGAATTCAAAGGTCTTTGTGTAAAATTTGAGCCAACTGTCTTTTTGATTTTTTAAAAATTCATCTATTTTTCTATTAATTTCAACCAATTCCATCTGACAGTTGTTGATGTCATTTTTGAGCTTCACCACTTTCTTTTCAGGCACCCCTTCTGAATCCAAAATATCAAGCTCTTCAAAGTAAAGTTCAGAAAATATCCTATCAATTACATCTAATTTTTCAACAGGGCAAAAATAAACCCCAAAGTAGTGCGTGTTATCTTTAGTGCAAGGAAAAAACAAAACATAATCATTATCTGCATAAGAATTTAACTTATGATAGCTTTCCTTCGGCAATCGCCCAAATCGCACTTTGATATATTCGCAAGCTTTAATTTCGCTAAGGTTAAAATTTCTGCCAACAAAATGATTAACACCGTCCAAAGATCTCTTACTGGACTCAATTTCTTCACAAATCCTGCGGCGCCTGTTTAGCAAATCGCCCAGCTCGTTTTCTAAATACCTCACAAATTCACAAATACTCTCCAACCTTGCATTAAATTTTGAAATATCCACGATTTTAAGTTCAAAATTTGCACTAGATGCGATATTTTTCATCATTTCAAGGGGTTCCGCAAATAAGTTCACCTCATTTACGGGACTAAACCCTCTTGTATCTGAATAAAAAGACAGCGCATTATCAGGATGAAATACCTGCGATTCTCCAGCCATTTTGATAACCTCATCGAGGCTATTCATCATGCCGATAATACTGATAACTTTAATCTTAGAGATTGCCAAATTTATCCTCTCCTTATTTGGAGTATTAAATTATTGAAGTACTTTCAATTTGTGATATAGCAACCGGGGTTGAATTTTTTTATGTGTTATCTCCCCTTCGCTAATAGGGGAAAATGGGGTAATTTTTGCGCAATTTCACGCCAGGTGCATGAGAAGATATTTGGTCGCTTGTTGGTAATCCTTTATAGTATTTTCAATTTATTTATTACCAAACCAAAATTTTAAAAATTTCTTCACTCGGTACTTTATACCTAATCCCCTCTATTATACTAGTTATATTAGAAAGTTCAATCTCACAAAGAGCTATATAAGAAAACATAACCACAGAGGGATAAACAGAAAATCTTATCAATCGGTTGCATTTTAAATAATTCACTCTAAGAGGCAGCTCATCAACATATCGAAACTCAATATTAGCTATTTTTCTTCCTGCGTTAGTTTTTTTCATCATTTCAATAGCCTTGTCATAACTCTCCGCTTGAACCATATCTTGAATTTGTTTTTGTCTTAAAGTGCCAAACGGCAGCAATAGAGGGTACAAATCTTCAGGCGGTGTATTATAATATTTTTTAAGCCTAACAATCCTCACAAAATTATAAAAATCGACATAAGAATTGAAAATTTCATAAAGTTCTTTTTGCGCTTCACCTTTTGTATATTTTTTAATAACATCAAAAATCGTGTTATAAAGTTGAAAATAAAGCATTACCTCAATTTTTGAAAACAAAATATTTTCACCAGCTCTTGGTTCAAAAGGTGCCAAAATCTTCCTATATCTCGATCCACTAAGCGCTTCTAAGAAATCTTTAAAATTCTCTACCTTAATCAAAGCAGGCAGGTTAATCTTTGTGTGCTTATTAAAAAACAGTGGCATTGAATAAATATACCTAGGAGATTTCCCTGCCGAGAGCAACCTTAATGTGTGAAGTATCTGCTCTATCTCCATCCTCATAATAATATAACCAGAAAATTGCTCGCCCGTCGAGAGCTCATATCGACAAATTGCCCCTGTGTCATAAAATATCTTTTTTTTAATCAGTGCTTCTAGTTGTCCGCGATGCACATTGCTTTCATTTAATTCTTGCAAAATTTGGAAATAATCTGATTTACACTTCAAAATTGAAGCAATTTCTCCCACACTTTTGCAATTTAAAAGATCGAGATAATCTTTTTTGATAAGTCTTCTTCCATACATCGCCCTAACCTTAGAAAGCACAACATTTGAAGCAAATCTAGAGATCAAATCAGTTATTTCCCCCTTTTATAGCGTTTATTAAGCAATTTTTTGCGCCAGGTTTTCAAAATCCGTTCGTAGTTGAGTTACTCAGATATTGGTAAAATCTTAAAGATAATTTATTTATTATCAGACATTAAAGCTATTTGGCATCGCAGACCATTCTGCAAATTTCATTAACCCAGCGCTTGCCACTTTCAAGATAAATTTTATCCATATTTTCAGAGACTTTCTTTTGAGATGAAAGGGTTTTTCTAAGTGCAGTGTCTGCCTTTTTCTGCTCTAAAATTTTATTTTTCTCAATCTTTTCCCTAGCTGTCTTAAAATACTTTTCGCGTATTTTCTCCTTTAAAACAGCAATCTCCTGATCGATTTCTGCACCGGCTTTTCTGATTTCTTCAGTGGCTTCCCTGGCTTTTTTGTCCATTTCGATAATTTGGCTTATTACATCCTTCATAAACTTAACTATTTTCCTTTCAAAAATAAAAATTCACAAATTAGCTGTATTATCATAACTTCTATATTTATTTAGTATATCCAAAACGCAACTTTTACATCTTTTTCAAAATAAAACTGAATATTTATTCTTTTTCATACAAAATTTTGCTTCTATCCTCCTCCAAAACCCGTTCTATAAAATCCTCTATTTTCATGCAGCCAACGTCTCCACCTCTGCGTTTGCGAACAGAAACACTGCCTTCTGTCATCTCTTTTTCGCCAATCACCAACATATAAGGGATTTTCACAACCTGTGCATCCCTAATTTTAAAGCCTATCTTCTCATTTCTCAAATCACAGGTTGAGCGTATTCCAGCAGCTTTTATGCTCTTTTCAAGTTCTATCGCAAAATTGTGCATCTTTTCACTAATCGGCAATACTCTAACCTGTTCAGGCATCAACCAAAGCGGGAGAGCTCCAGCATATTTTTCTATTAAGAGCGCCAACGTTCTTTCGTAGCAGCCAATCGACGATCTATGAATGATATAAGGGTATTTCTTTTTGCCGTCAGCAGCGATATAAGTCATATTGAAGCGTTCGGCTAATTGGAAATCGATCTGTATCGTTATTAAAGTATCCTCCTTGCCGTGGACGTTTTTTATCTGTATATCGAGCTTTGGCCCATAAAATGCCGCTTCACCTTCAATTTCTAAATAATTAAGGTTAAGGGCATCGAGAATATTACGCATCTTATCTTGAACATTTTCCCAAGTCGTCGCATCCCCAATATATTTTTCTCTATTATTTTTATCCCATTTTGAAAAACGGTAAAAAACATCTTCATCGAGGCCCAAAGTTTTAAGCATAAACCCAGCAAGCTCTAGACAATCCAAAAATTCCTTCTCAAGTTGGCTCGGCTCACAGATTATATGCCCTTCCGATAGGGTAAACTGCTTAATTCGAATTAAACCATGCATCTCCCCACTCGACTCATTCCTAAATAGCGTGGAGGTTTCGTTAAATCTCATCGGCAAATCCTTATAGCTTCTCGGCTTATTGAGATAAACCTGAAATTGAAAAGGGCATGTCATCGGCCTTAGAGCAAAAATTTCATTTTTTTCGCTTTCATCTCCAATCACAAACATTCCGTCTTTGTAATGATCCCAATGTCCTGATATTTTATATAAATCGCTCTTTGCCATAAACGGAGTTTTCGTCAATAAATAGCCTCGCTTTTCCTCTTCGTCTTCAACAAATCGCTGCAAAATTTGCAAAACTTTTGCCCCGCCCGGCATAAATATCGGTAGCCCCTGCCCTATATATTCACTTGTAGTAAAAAATTCCAACTCTCGCCCTATTTTATTGTGATCACGTTTTTTAGCCTCTGAAATCGCCAAGATATAAGCTTCAAGTTCCGCTGCTTTTGGAAAAGCTATACCATAAATTCTTTGCAGCATCTTATTTTTGCTATTTCCCTTCCAATAGGCACCGGTGCAACTCGTCAGCTTGATAGATTTAAGGCAACCGGTTGAAAGCAAGTGCGGACCCGCGCATAGATCAAAAAATTCTCCTTGGCGGTAAAACGAAAGTTTACTAAACTTAATGGCATGTTCTTTTATCAACTCTATCTTATAAAAAGAATTCATTGCATCAGAAGAAAAATAAAGTTCTAATGCCTCTTCTTTTTCAAGCTCAAATCGTTCAATAGGTAAATTATCCTTTATAATTTTTTTCATTTCTGCTTCTATTTTTTCTAAATCTGTGGCGTTAAATGACCTTTCAAAATCAAAATCGTAATAAAATCCTCTTTCAATGGCGGGCCCTATCGCTAATTTTGCAGATGGAAATAACCTTTTAACTGCTTGTGCCAACACATGAGCCGCCGTATGCCAATAAGCTTTTTTACCCTCTTCGTCTTGAAAGGTTAAAATAAAAAGCGAACTATCCTGCAAAATTGGGGTGCGCAGGTCCACAATTTCGCCATTAAGCTTTCCTGAACAGGCCGCTCGGTAAATTCCCATTCCCAAATGCTTTGCAACATCTGCCACCGCTATCCCTTTTGGAAATTCTAAAATTTCACCATTTTTTAATTTTATTTTTACCAAAATAGAAACTTCCTTTCACCATATTAAAAAAAGCATCAAATGCGGGCTCTCTATTATTTTAACGCAAAATTTTCAAGTAATAATGAAATATTAAATTTAAATAAACAATTTTTATTCATTATATTCAAATATTTCATCTAATTTTCTCCCAGCAGCTCATGCTTAAAATAGTATATCTATTAAGATCTATTTTTAATGCTATCACTAATCTTGTGCCATGTCAACAAAGAATCATATAGCTATTTTTTATATAAATACAATATTTTTTTGATGAATAGTATCATATCAGCTAGCTCCCTCTGTTTTGTCGTAAGCTTTTGTTCCCTCAACGCCACAAAATATTATCTTTTTAATTCCACATAAAAGTGCCAAAAACTAGGATAGCATCCTTTCTAAAAAGTACCCTCCTTGACACACCACCACATTAAGTACTATAATTTAGAAAGGGATTGAGTCTATCTAATGAGCTGTTTAACTCTCATCAAATTCAGGCTTACTTAGAGTACTGCTAATATATTTAAAATTTGTAAAGATTTAGGCATATATTCAATATAATTTTTTTACAGCATTGCCGTCTTGCAATAAAAATCACAGCATGAAATTCTAAAGTGGAAAAGTAATATTTTTAACACCATTTAGCATCAAAGTTTTTCCTAAGAATACTTTAAAAATGCAAAAAATTGTTATTCAAAAATTTCGAGCTTTTTTATATCAAACAAAATCGCATTTTTTTCATTTCAAAGGTTCAAAAATGCTTTTTGGTGTATTTAAAAATTTTTGCTTTTGAGCAAATTTTTTTATCTATCTAAAATTAATAAATTCAAAGTTTTTACGGCCTACTTTTTTATGCCAAATCTTAAATATTTTTCGGCATCTTTTTTGTTAGTTTTAGAGTTTATTTCAAAAAATATTCTTAAATTTACAACTTTTTAGATATTATTAGCAGATTTTTAATATTTCTCACTCAACATCTAAGTAAAAACAGTAAAATCAGTTAAAATTTTAAATTTACAAAATGAGGTGCCACATAATTGAATCTTTCACTTATTATATTTTGCGGGTTACTACTAGGGGTTTTAAGCTTTTTCTTTGGCGTTTATTATCGAAAAAAAGCTGCCGAAAGTGTTATCATCTCCGCAGAAAACGAAGCAACACGAATCGTTAATGATGCAGTTAAACTAGCCGAAACAAAAAAGAAAGACGCCATATTAGAAGGAAAGGACGAGATATTAAAGCAAAGATCGGAGTTCGATAAAGAATTAGCAGAGCGACGTAAAGAAATATTAAGGCAAGAAAAAAGAATTCAACAAAAAGAGGAAACACTCGATAAAAAACTGGAGCAAGTAGAAACAAAAAATGAATCTATAGCGCACAAACATAAAATTGCGCAAGAAAAGCTAAATGAAGCAGAATCTATACAAAAACGTGAAACAGTTTTACTGGAAAAAATATCTGGATTTTCTAAAGATCAAGCAAAGGAATTTTTGCTTGAAAAGCTTGATAACGAGCTTAATTTGGAAAAAGCTATAAAAATCAAAACTTTTGAAGAAGAACTTAAAGATGAATCCGATAAAAAAGCGCGTGAAATCGTCTCACTCGCTATTCAGCGATGCGCTGCCGATCACGTTGCCGAGACTACTATCGCTGTGGTTAATTTACCAAATGATGAGATGAAAGGGCGGATCATAGGGAGAGAAGGCAGGAATGTCCGCGCGATTGAATCACTTACGGGTGTGGATTTAATAATCGACGATACGCCTGAAGCCATCACCATTTCAACATTCGATCCAATTCGCCGCGAAATTGCAAAACTGGCTATCGAAAAACTCATCCAAGATGGGCGCATTCACCCCTCTAAAATTGAAGAGATGATAGAAAAGGCAAAACGAGAAATAAATGCTCTAATTAAAGCTGAAGGCGAAAGAGCCGTGTTAGAGACTAGACTTAACTCTATGCACCCAGATTTAATCAAGCTTTTAGGGCAGCTTAAATTCAGGACAAGTTTCGGCCAAAATGTGCTCAACCACTCTTTGGAGGTCGCCTTTATTTGCGGAATGATATGTTCTGAGCTTGGCCTTGAGCCAGTTATTGCAAAACGAGCAGGTTTGCTTCACGATATCGGAAAAGCTGCAGATCATGAAATGGAAGGATCGCATGTTGAGATTGGTGTGAATATAGCAAAAAAATATAAAGAAAACTCAGCTGTTATACATGCCATTCAAGCTCACCACGGCGATGTGGAACCCAAAACTGTTGTGGCTTGTATCGTTCAGGCTGCAGATGCAATTTCAGCTGCAAGACCCGGTGCTCGGCGAGAAAATATTGAAAATTATATAAAAAGATTAGAAAAGCTCGAAGAACTTGCCCTTTCTTTCGATGGAGTAGAGCGATGTTTTGCCATTCAAGCTGGTCGAGAAATAAGAATTATAGTTAAACCTGAAATCATAAAAGACGAAGCAATGATACCTCTAGCGAGGAATATCTGCAAAAAAGTAGAGGGTGATCTCGATTACCCGGGGCAAATTAAAGTTAACCTCATTAGGGAAAGTCGCACAATTGATTATGCAAAATAACTTCAGATAGCAATAATACTACGTATTTTCATTAAGCGCCATTAGCAAAATTAAAACAAGTTTTGCTTTTAAACACAAAATAGAAACAAGTTTCGTCCAAATGGAGGATTTATGAACATTCTGGCAATTGGAGACGTTGTTGGCAGTATTGGGTGTGAGTTTTTGCGCTCAAAATTGTCGACTATAAAGCGAGAGAACGCTATAGATTTAGTAATTGCAAATGGTGAAAATTCCGCAGATGGCAATGGCATCACACCTTTTTCAGCAAAATTTTTGTTTGATAGCGGAGTTGATGTTATAACCACGGGGAATCACGCATTTAAACGAAGAGAAATTTATAGCTTTTTTGAAAATAATCCGCGGTTAATTAGGCCCTCAAATTTTCCGGCAAATAGCACTCCAGGTAAAGGTTTTTGCACTGTAAACGTAAAAAACTCACAAGTATATATCATAAACCTTATGGGCACTGTCTATATTGATAACTTATTATGCCCATTTCGGACTATAGACAAATTACTAGAAAAAACCACAAATCTTATCACTCTTGTTGATTTCCATGCTGAAGCGACCTCTGAAAAGAAAGCTTTAGGGTTTTATCTCGATGGAAGAATTTCCGCACTGTTCGGCACTCACACACATGTCCCCACAGCAGATGAAACTATATTACCCAAAGGGACAGGATATGTTACGGATTTAGGTATGACAGGGGTAATTCATTCATGCTTGGGAGTTAAGCCAGAAATTGTGATACGGAAATTCTTCACAAAAATGCCGATGCGTTTTATTAATGCTGAAGGCGCATGTGAACTAGATAGTGTGATTTTTTCTATAGATGAAAAAAGCGGAAAGGTTAACTCAGTTAAGAGATTGTTAACAATTTAAAAAAGCTCACTTCAATAAAAATATATAAATTTTCAGATAAAGCAGTTATAAAATATCGTTTTATAGCTGCTTTTAGCTAAATTCACTTTATTAGTAAAATTAAAGCATTATAAAGAAATTTCCTCTATGATACTTTAGGCCTCTTTTTCAATTTCTCTCATATCAATATTCCCTTATCTTGATTCCACAATAAACCTAATTGCAGTTCTCTCAAGGCCTTCTATCAACACAGTTGCAAAAGCCGGAATCATAATTAAATCCATTCCCGAAGGAGCCACAAACCCGCGCGCTATAGCAACACCTTTAACCGCCTGATTGATAGCGGCTGCGCCAACTGCCTGCAGCTCAACAGCACCTGAACTGCGAACTACTCCAGCAATAGCGCCAGCAATAGCATTTGCCGAAGATTTTCCCGAAATTTTTAAAACTTCCATATTTTCTCTCGCTGCCATAACTTCCACCCTCCATTTCTAAAAATTATTGATGTGTTAATTTGTCGAATCTTGTGAAATAATCATAAGCAAGCTTTCATTAAATCATACAAATTAAATCTCATTAATCGATCCTTATACTATAATAATACATACTAAATTCACACCTTTCAATACATAAATAGAAATAAAATATATTATTTAAATATTTTTAATAATATAAAACAAGATTTTATATATAAATTAAACAATCCTAAAAACAAACTACTTTAGCTTATCCGATGTTTATAAGACCTAACCTAACCTATTTAAAATTAAGCATAGAATATGCAAATAAATTTAGTTATATAACTTTTAAAAAATTAAATTCTTCAGATTTTTTACGATAAAGAAAAGTTTATTCTCTTGACATATTACTATATATGGTATATAATTGAAATATAGAGCAGATATACGCACAATATATAGTATATAGCTGCAAAATTTTGTAGTTTGATTGCTCAAAAAGAAGCTGAAATAAAAGAGGATTTTATAATGCATATAAAAAGTTTATAATAAATTTTTATCAACATATGCTTTTATCACAAATTATTTATGACTTTTTAATTTCAGACTATGTGCATTAATTTAGTAAAAGGCTTAATATTGGGAGGATTTATCAATGATAACAGCCATTGTTAAAAGAGACGGCCGCACCACCATGTTTGACGATCAAAAAATTGCTTATGCAATTTTCAAAGCTGCGCAATCTGTTGGTGGCAATAATTTAAAGACGGCACAAGATTTGGCCAAAAAGGTGAAAAAATGTTTAGAGCAAGAGGAAAATAATTCGCCAACAGTCGAACATATCCAAGATATAGTTGAAAAAATTTTAATAGAAAATGGCCATGCAAGGACAGCAAAAGAATATATTCTCTACCGCGCCGAGCGAACTAGAATCCGCGATATGAACACAAAGCTCATGAAAATTTATGAAAGCTTAACCTTTAAACCAGCCAAAGAAAATGATATCAAAAGAGAGAACGCCAACGTGGATGGAGACACAGCTATGGGCACGATGTTGAAATATGGGTCAGAAGGTGCAAAGCAGTTTTATGAGATGTATATCCTAAACCCAGAATATGCAAAGGCTCATCGCGAAGGAGACATACACATTCATGATTTGGATTTTTTAACTTTAACAACAACATGCTGCCAGATAGATATCGATAAGCTCTTCACCAACGGCTTTTCGACCGGACATGGGTTTTTACGGGAACCAAACGACATTTTAAGCTACGCTGCACTCGCTTGCATTGCGATTCAATCGAATCAAAATGACCAACACGGTGGGCAGAGTGTACCAAACTTTGATTACGCCATGTCTAAAGGCATAAAAAAGACCTACCTCCGCGTTTACAGACAAAACCTCGCACGCGTTTTGGAGCTTCTCACAAATTCTAAAAATCCCGAATCGGACGCTTTGACTATTATGAAGCTAGCACATGAAAAATCAGGCAATCAAGCCGAGCTCCTCAGCAAAAGCAGCTACAAAGAGGCGGAAAAAAAGCTTTTAATTGAGCAGTTTGGAGAAAATACAGCGGCTAAAATTCAAAAATTTGTGCTAAAACACGCCTACAAAGAAACAGATAGAGCTGCCTTTCAAGCGATGGAAGCATTTATTCACAACTTAAACACAATGCACTCAAGAGCGGGTGCACAAGTCCCGTTTAGTTCGATAAACTACGGCATAGACACAAGTCCAGAAGGGCGCATGGTGATAAAAAATATCTTGCTTGCAGAGGAAAAAGGCCTGGGTAATGGAGAAACGCCAATTTTCCCCATACAAATTTTTAAAGTAAAAGACGGCATTAACTACGATCCATCTGACCCCAATTACGACCTATTAAAACTGGCATGTAAGGTTAGCGCTAAGAGATTATTCCCAAATTTTGCATTTTTAGATGCCCCCTTCAATTTAAAATATTATAAAAAAGGAAAACCGGAAACGGAAATTGCTTATATGGGTTGCAGGACAAGAGTTGTCTCTAACTATTGCGATCCTAAACGAGAAACCGTTCATAGTAGGGGAAATTTGAGCTTTACGTCAATCAATTTACCGAGAATTGCGATTAAAAGTAATAAAAATATAGAACTTTTTTATGAGCTACTCGAAAGACAGATCGATTTGGTAATTTCACAATTAATGGAAAGGTTTAGTCTACAAGCCAAGAAAAAAGTTAAAAATTACCCATTCTTAATGGGGCAAGGTGTTTGGTTAGACTCAGAAAAATTAGGCCCTGACGATGAAGTTAGGTCTGTTTTGCGCCACGGCACGTTAACTATCGGATTCATTGGACTTGCAGAGTGCCTTAAATCGCTAATAGGGTTTCATCATGGGGAAAGTTCTCATGCACAAAATCTTGGACTGGAAATCATTGGATATATGAGAAGTAAAACCGATGGGGCCACACGAAAATACAATTTAAACTTCTCCTTGATAGCCACCCCCGCAGAGGGACTCTCTGGGCGCTTTGTTGCGATAGATAAAAAGAAATTTGGCGAAATTCAAGGCGTGACGGATAGAAATTACTACACCAACTCTTTCCATGTGCCCGTTTATTATCCTATCTCCGCTTGGAATAAAATCAAAATAGAGGCCCCTTACCATGAACTCACAAACGGTGGGCATATTTCTTATGTCGAACTTGATGGCGATCCTTCCAACAACATAGAAGCTTTTGAGCAGATCATTCGCTGCATGAAAGAGTCGGGAATTGGTTATGGTTCGATCAATCACCCGGTCGATCGCGACCCTGTTTGCGGCTACACCGGCATCATCGGCGACGTTTGCCCCCTTTGCGGAAGAGCGGAGCAGCAAGGGAAACCAAAATTCGAAAGAATTCGCCGCATAACTGGATATCTTGTGGGAACACTTGATCGATTTAATGATGCCAAACTCGCAGAAGAGCGCGATCGCGCAAAGCATTCGCTCGAGAATTCATAGAAAAAGTATCATAAATACACCGCGGCTATTAGTTTTTGCGCTAACCGTTGCAAACAAGCTTTGTAAATTTCTTGCTACCCGTTAGATAGCCCCTCCTTGCCTTGCTTTTGGTTTAAATTTCTACTTTAATTTTAGAAGAACTGGTGTTGTTATGATTAAACATCTGAAAAACTTAAGCTAGAACGGCAAATTTAGCGATCTATGCGCCTTTAAAACAGTAATGCACCTTTTTTTGAAAAATCGTGTAAAATAGTCGCTTTTGCTTTAAATTTTGTTCAAATTTTAGATGCTGTCATTTTGAGATGTGGCAGGTGGGGTTGAGATTTTAAGTGTGAATTCCTTTCTTCTTTGGTTAATTTAGTGCAATATAGACATGTTATTCTGTATATTAATGGACAAGCTTTGGTTTATATCAACACTTATTTGAGAAAAATTGGTTTGATGTTCAGCCATTGAGGGGCAGCGGGAAGAAGTTGGCTTTCGGCAGAATATCGTGTAATATTCGCCTTTGAGAGAGTTTTTTTAAAATTTTGCAGCAATTTGGAAGCAGCTTTTTTCCAATCAAGACATTTTCG
>JAISBE010000015.1 GCA_031266365.1 Oscillospiraceae bacterium | reverse complement strand
ATTTAGTGTTGACACGAACCAAAATTTGTTTTATAATTAAGCTATAATTATATTTAAATTATACAAATATAATTAAAGAAAGGAGAGAAGAAATGAAAAAAGCGCAGAAGTGACTTGCGCTGTAAAATTTAACCGAAAAAACTGTAGGGAGGAAATATGCATGTTAATACCAAAACGCCCCCAGTCTTGCTTACTGCAAAAAGTAACGTCAATGTGGCCTAACAAGCTTCGCCGCACAAATGTTTGGCAAAAAATCCTCAAATTAATATTTACATAAACCAAAAGCGGTCACATGATATACCGAATAATATATCTATACTATATAAAATTAACTGAATAAAAAATTTATCGCACAGAACAAAAACCATGATCTAATTTGCCAATTTCACCAAATTACTTAAAAAATCACATGAACGGAAGGCCATGAGCAACCGAATTGACGATTAGCCACGAAAAAATTCGAATTAAAGTGTGCTAAAATGAAGGTTTGTACAGCGATACCAAGCAAAACATTCACAAATTAATATTGACATAAGCCAAAATTTACTTTATAATAAAATAAGAAATATATTCATATTACACAAATTAACATAATGAAAGGAGGACGTACCAGCAGCACTTTGGCGATTGTCTTCAGCTGAAAAATCTAACGAAAAAAATAGTTATAATTATCAATTTGCGCTAAGCTTCGCAAAAATCTGTCATAAAAAACTCACCGACGAACTAAAAATAAACGAAAGGGTGTTAAATAAAAGTTTCGGAAGTACTCAAGAGCAAAAAAATCCTCAAATTAATGTTGACATAGGCCAAAATATGTGATATAACATACATATAAATATATTTATAATGCATAAATATATAAAATAAAAAGGAGGGACAAAACTAAATAATAAAAGAAACAACTTTCGCTGTGAAATTTCATCGCAACCCCAATAGTTAACTCCTAAATTTGCGATGAATTGCGGAATTAAATTTACAAACTCAAACAAAAAATAAAAACGAATGGAAGTGTATTAACATGAAATTTTTTAAAAAACTGCTACTAACCACCTCGCTGCTGGCAATGCTACGACCATACCCTATAAGCGCGGCTACTATAATGCCTCCACCAATTCTAAACGTCGCCACACAAGAGACCATAGGGGACCGTCTGCACGTTCTATTCACATGCAATAGCGACATAGACACCGAATACTCAACATCGTGGGACGAAAACCAGGCGGGTTTTAACAGTATGCATGGATCGGCAACTCTTCCACACGGTGCAAACATAGAAATAATCATCCCACTAAACACTACCGCACGACTAGAAACCTCCGTCTGCTATGACGGAACTACGCATTTTTACTACACATACTGGCTGCCAACTGACGTAAGCCCCTACCCAGTGGTGTGCACGTCAATTCGCGCGACGAACAACGTTTCGCTAACGCTCGACTGTCGCCAGCATAAAAATTGGGTAATATACCAACAACTCTACAATGAAAACACCGAACATTACCTGCATGAGCTACTACACGCACGCTTAATAGGGATCGAATCTTTTTTAAAGAACCCGGAACAAACACCGACCGTAACATTCCATGAGGAACTAATGCAAAAAACATTCGAATGGGAACTATCGCCGACTGCTGACCTTCCAGATAGTATAACTGCTGAACTATATGCTGAAGAAGCGAATATAGTGCCCCTACCATACCGAGTGACCGTAGAAGTCACAAAAATAGGTGAAAATATCAGATATCCACAGGTCGTAGGGGACGAGGGGACGCGGGTAGTACCTAGAGATACACCCGATAGCGCTGCGGAGAGAAGGACAGCTATCGCAGTGCTAGGAAGCTTGGTTCTACCTGATAAGTTACACCCAAACAGAGTGAACTTGGTAGTACTGCCCTTGACTCCCGATTGCGATATCTCATTTGGTGCAAGAGCGCTTAAAAGCGAAAGAGGGCAGACCAAAAAATTAGAAGAAAAAAGAACAGAATGGAGGAAGACAAATGCGGTTCAAATGATGCGACCTTTGGCAGGCCAGCGTATACCCAGGTGTATTCAAATCCAGTACGTAGCTTGGCTTAGACCGTCTGGCATGTCCGGGCCGGTTACCGAAGTTTTGCTCCAAGGCGCTTGACTTCTTGGCCGAGATACTGATGGCGCGCCAAAAAGCTCAGTTTGTACGTATAGTTAACGAATAATAAAATATATTTGAACGTTGTTTCAAAGGCCGTAGAAAGCTGCTCTCGCAGCTTTCTCGAGCTTACGCTGCTGTATTGGCGATGATTTTTATTAAAATTAGCTGTATTAAATAATTTGTGATTGGAACAATTGTTATTTTATAGCTTTTCATAAAAACGTAAGCGCAGCTTTAGTGGGTTCGCATAGGAACGACGCTTTGTGCCTTTTGTGCAGCAGCTCCTGGCATTTTAGTGCTAGATTTTCGTTGTCAAATACCCCAAATACGGTTGATCCACTGCCGGTCATGCAGGAACCTAGTGCGCCGCATTTCGTTAGTTTTGATTTTAGTGCGGCGATTTTTGTTGATACTGATTTTTCAAAACGGTTAAATAAGAGGTTGGAGACTGTTTTTATATCTTGATTTTTAACCGCTTTTATGATTTGCGTGGCATTTTTTTTATCTAATTTGTGAGTGTTATCAAAAAGTTCATAGGCGTTCTTTGTTGATATGTTAAACTCTGGTTTTACGATTACAAAAAAGCATTTTGGCAAATGCGGCAAAGTTGTTAATTTCGTGCCTATTCCTTGTGCCAAACTGGTTCCCCCAGAAATGCAAAATGGAACGTCAGCGCCGATTTTTTCACCAATTTTTTTTAGCTGATCGATTTTAAGTGTTGTTTTAAAAATTCTGTCCAAAGCCAGCAAAGTGGCGGCGGCGTCAGCACTGCCACCGGCCAAACCCGCGCACAAAGGAATATTTTTTTTGATTGTTATTTCTAACCCTGTGGTTTTTATGCCGGTATAGTCAAAGAATGCATTTGCTGCTTTGTATACAGTGTTGTTTTTTGGCTTTATTTTAGCATTTATGTCTCCGTTTAACGTTAAATTAGCATTAAAATTTGCGCTATTAACGATGGTTATGGTGTCGTATAAGCTGACTGACTGCATTACTGTTTCTATGTTGTGGTAAGAATCTTGGCGTTTATCTAGAATTTCGAGGAATAAATTTATTTTAGCTGCCGCGCTGACAGATACTTCCATATTGTTGCTCCTATTAAATTTATATAATTATAGTATATTTCGATAATTATATTGACAATTAATTTAAAAATATATATAATATTGATATAAACAGTTTTAAATATTGAAAGGGTGGTTAAATATGGCGGAAGAAAAAGGACTGCAATTTGATGACCTCGCAGATGTTAGCGGAGGTGTAGCTGTATTAATTAGTAGAACTGTTAATCCGGATGGCAGTATTACTTGCGTATATAAAGATGATGGCAATAAGCGGAAATGGCCCGGCGGCGAACATTGTGGCAAAAGTGGACCTAGTGGGGACGGCATTTGTCGAGAAGGATGTAGAAGGAGGAGGCAAAAGAATGGCAATAACCCTATGCATTCAGTGTTCGAATTATTTCACCAAATGGATGGTACCGGCAAGGAATGGGAAGTAACTTTTAGGGTTCGTAATTAATTTCATATTAGTTCCATATATAGTTGCATTTTCTAAAATTAAGAAAATGCAACTTTTTTGAAAATTTTACTTCACGCTAACCTTAGCATCTGTTGAAACGGCACAAACATAAAATTGACCAGGCAGCAGAGCTAGAGGTTTTCCATCGGTGGTTGTATATTTTAAAGGGGCATCATCAGAGGTTTTTTCCCATTTTATATCCATAATTTTCCCACGGCTCATATATTGCCCTTCACCTTGACCAGTAAGCTCTATGGATTTTAAGCTGGATTTGTTTATATCGGATATTTTTACTCTTAAAATTATAATATTCTCCTTAGAATTTTGCACATTTGCCTGTCCATCCATTTGTGGTTTGTTGAACTGCGAGATTAAATAAGTCTTCTTAGAAGGATCATATGTAAAATCTGTGGATTTATAAGTTGAAAATGGTGCGATCAAATTTTCCGCAGCACTGCCGTTTAGCACAGGGGAATCTTCGTTAAATAAGGGGCCTGTTTTATTTTTATCTACTTTTAAGCGCACATTATTTTTTTTGATGCCTTCAATTAATTTTTTCCCCGATGTGACAAGACTGTGTTCATATCCTAAGTTGTTTTTGCGAGCTTCATCTCGCCATGCCATATCGCCATACACTGCAAGGTTAAAGTGGTCTAGCACACCGTTGTTAAGCATATTGTCGGCATCACTACTGCCGCCGGCGTGTATATAAATTGCATCATGACCGCGCGCTAGGTTGACGTAGTAAGGTCTAGCACTTCTCAAGCTGCCTATCTTGGGAATATCCGTGGGATCTTTATATACAGCCATAAGGCGTGTAATGCCACCTTCAACAGGGCATTCGTAAATTATCTCTGCGTTTGAAACGCCAAGCAAGGGCTGAGCTCGATCGATGTTATTTATCATAATTGCTATGGGACGAGCGTTAGGATCACGTGAGCCAATTGGCAGACCTGTTAAAGGGTTTAAGTTGGGGTTAATAGTTTGTTCTTCTGTTTGTGTTTGCGATTTAGAGCTTTCTTTTGAAGAATTCTCTTTTTTAGCACAACCAGATAAAATAAATTGAGAGCCGATAAAAAGTATAGCTATATTACGCATAGCTTTTAAAATTTTTTTCATTTGTATAAAGCCTCCTGGAGCTTTGACTAAATAATTAATGCGGGGAAAAATTTTTTTACTTATATTTTTTGAAAGGAAAGCCATTTTGCCAAAATTTTCTTAATTTACTTTCACTCTTAATTATAAACCATTTTGAAATAATTTTCACTATTAAATTATCATTTTAATAGCCTTTAGTATCAACAAATATGGTAATAGGCAAACAGCGTGTTCGCGCAGACAGCAATTCTGCTAAAATCAGAGGCTTAAAAAAGCGAAAATGAGATTTCCTCAGCATGTGCGGGGTGGATGGAATTGTTGTCGTATCTTGGGTGGGGAAATATTTTTTATATAACTTTGAAATATATTGTTTGTTAAATTTAGTTATTATCGCTCCTTGCTATTGAAGATTTTTGTCGAATAGCGTTTGTGGTAAACTATTTTAAAAAATTCTTTAAAAATACTTGAAAAATTCGACTTTATGATCTAGAATAAGAATATGCTAGGTTTAGCGTTATTTTGCAATAGCGGGTTAAAGCATTGATTAGGGTGGCATTTAATTTGTTTTTGTAATATGACCTATTTAATAAGATATTATTATAATATTGCTTGGTAGTAAAGGTTTCATCTGTAAATTCGCAGTAATTATTATAACGGTTTATTAGCTTAATTGGTGCTTGTCAAAGCTGTTATACATAGCTGCTGAATATATTCCAAAATAAAAAGTGGAGGGAAAGGCATGAACAAAACAGAATTAGTTGCTTCCGTTTCAAACAAAAGTGGTTTATCGAAAAAGGATTCTGAAAAAGCGCTTTCTGCAGTGGTTGAAACGATCGTCGATGCAGTGGGGAAAGAAGAGAAAGTGCAATTAGTTGGTTTTGGTACTTTTGAGCCGCGCTTGCGCAAAGAACGGGCTGGGAGAGATCCGAGGACAAATGAGATTATTGTTATTCCGGCTGCTAAAGTACCAGCATTCAAAGCGGGTAAATGGTTCAAAGAGGCAGTTGCATCAAGTTAAGCGCGGGGTTTAAGGGTGGATAGAGAAACCGACTTCTTTCTAAGGAGGTCGGTTTTTGTTGTTAAATATAAAACAAATTTTATTTGTTGCGGTTTGTTTTATGGATTTTGAAGGAGGATAATATGAGATTGGATAAATATTTGAAAGTATCAAGACTGATTAAAAGGCGCACATTAGCTAACGAAGCTTGCGATGCTGGTAAAGTTTTGGTGAATGGTAAACAGGCGAGGGCTTCTTATGAAGTTAAAATAGGGGATAAGATAGATTTGCAATTTGCAGGTAAGACTAAATCTTTTGAGGTTATAAGCATAACAGAAACAACCCACAAAGAAGATGCTTCGCTGATGTATCGTTTAATTAGTTGATATTTTTATTTAGAATTTTGATCCAAAAGCCCGGCCGCTTTAAGGTTGATATTATGGTCAAGTTTTGTTTTGGCGTAATATGATTTCTTTTCTTTATTATGACAAAAGTAGTAAAATTCGGTTTTTTTAGGAAAAAGAGCGGCTAAAATGGCACTTTTCCCGGGATTACAAATTGCTCCCGGTGGCAGACCTTGGCATTTATAGGTGTCGTATTTGCTTTTAAGCCCATCGGGGGCTTCAGATTTATTTTTATGAGGATACCAAACAGAAGAATCCGCACAGAGCATACCCATAATAGCTTCACCAAATGTGCTGGTGCCGTTTCTTTCTAATGTGTTTAACCGATTATGAAGAACCGAAGATACGCAGAGCATATCCTTGTCATCAGCAGCTTCCGCCTGAATTATAGAAGCAAGAGTTACTAGTTCTTCAATTTTTGTTCCTTTTTCACTTGCAATTTCTTTTATGCTAATTTTAGATGGATATCCATCTGTTTTTGTCTTTTTACTGATTTGCTTTGTAAAATTATTTAGAAATTTTTTTATTGCGTTTACAGGTTTTTCATTTTTATAAAATTTATAAGTATCGGGAAATAAATATCCTTCAAGTTTATAATAACGTTCTTTTTTTTCTGAAAGTGATTTAATAAAGCTATAATTATCAGTATCAAATGCATTAGAATTGCAAGCTTTTAAAAATTCGTCTTTTTCACAAATGTCTTTCTCGGATAGAATATTAGCGATTTCAATAATATTTTTACCTTCAGGAATCGTAATATTAATAATATCTGATTGTAATCGGTTAGAATTTGATTGTAAATGATTTATAATTGCTTCGTAGTCCATATTTGTCTGAATTTCGAATGTTCCTGGAATAAATTTAGGAGATTTTGTTAAAAGTGCGTACAGCCAAAAGAATTTATTTTGGTCGATTACACCATTTTCTTTTAAAATTTTTGCTACTTGATTTTTATCCGCGTTTTTAGGAATTTCCACTACTATGCTGGTTTTATTTCGGTAAATTCCCAGCATATCATTAACACCAATTATTATACATTGCGAAAAAACAGTGGATAAAATGGCAATCATAAATATCCAAACTATGCGAAAAAAGCCTATATTTTTCCCAGGAATTTTTACTTTTTTTATTTTTGGCTTACTAGAATTACCTTTAGTGTAACTTTTTGAGGCGTTCTCAGAATTGGGATTGCTAAAACTATTGATTTCATTTGATAAATTTTGGTTGATTTTGTTAAGCTTTTCTTTTTCATAAATATGTGCTGATTTGTCTTTCTTAGAAAAAACGCTACTTTTTAAAGTTGGGTTTGTGTAATCCTTTGTCTGCCGCTTTTTCCCTGATTTTTCTTTGTCTTCGTTTTCTAATTTCATGATTTATATATTTTCCCTTAATAATATGAGATTTTGCTATTGACTTTATATTATCTTACCAAATATTATGCTAAGCTTTTTTAAAATAATGCTCTGTAACTAAAAATTTAATTTGCTTGTCGAAGAGGTTCCGAGGTAACTTTGAAATGACGCAATTTGAGTAACAAAGTCCCATGGTTATGCCGCCAAATTTTGCTAAAAATCTATCGTAGTAGCCTTTCCCGTATCCTAAACGAAATCCCCTGATATCAAATCCAAGACCGGGAACGATGCATAAGCCATTAGAAAGATTTGTTATTAATTGACACCTCTCAGGAATCGGTTCTAAAACGCCAAATGCACCTGGTTTTAAATCATTTAAAGAATATATCTTATAAAAATCCATGTCACTATCTTCTTTGCCACATTTTGGCACGGCAACAATTTTGCGATTTAAAAGCGCATCTTTAATGATTAGAGTGGTGTTAATTTCGCTTTTTTTTGATATATAAGTGAAAATTTTGGTACTCTCAAGATATTGTCGCGCGTTGAGTAATCTAGTTTGAATGGCCAAATCAAGCTTAATTTTCTCGCGATTTTTAATATTTGAGCGAATTTTTTTAAAATATGACCTTAAATTTTCCTTGGATTGTTTTATGCTGTTTAAATACATTGCAATTGTGCCCTGATTTTTTTTGAAAATACATTTCCTTGTAAATATTTAACAACTGCAAGCCCAAAATCTATTGCAGCTCCAGGCCCTTTGGCCGTGATTATATTTCCGTCCACGCAGACTTGAGAATCAACGACATTAGCATTTTTTAGTTCCTTTTCAAAACCGGGATAACACGTCGCAGATTTGCCTTTTAATATCCCCATATGCCCTAAAATAGAAGGGGCAGCACAGATCGCAGCTATGAGTAAATTTTTATTAAAACATAATTTTATGGCATCGTTTACTAGTAAAGAAGCTTCCAAATTGTTTGTGCCGGGTAGCCCACCAGGAAGGACAATACCTGTGATTTCGTCTAAGTTAGCTTCATTTTCTGCTATATCAGCAATGAAATTAATGCCGTGTGCGCCGGAAATTTGTTTGCCTCCTATGCCGACAAGCTTGGTTGAGGCATCAGTGCGCCTTAAGATATCGGCCACGGCCAAAGCTTCTATTTCCTCAAAGCCGTTAGCTAGAAAAATATATATCATTTTCAACACTCCTAGATTAATTATTAAAAATTGTTAAGCTTAAAAAATTCAGATTTTGGAAAGATGGTTAAATAAGAAAAGCTAAATTTTATAATATTTTTAATATAGTGCTGTGTATCTCTTGAGCTGAAATTATTTGATTATTTTCATCACAACAATTAATGATAAACCATCCCATTTTTTTTGCAGTATAGAGCGCAGCAACTCTGCAAGAGTTTAAAAAGTTCACGTTTTTTTCGTGTAAATCCATTTTTTCGGGAATGCCGTTATATCGTTTTAGCATCAATTTTTGGGAAACTTCAACCGGTACATCCAGATATATAACCAAATGTGGTCGAGGCAACTTGAGTTTATCGTATTCGTAGTCTTCGAGCCATAGTAAGTAGTTATCCCAAAGGGTTTTAGGAAATTTTGCCAATTGATAGATGGAATTTGAGGTTGTGTAACGATCGGCGATGATGGTATAGCCGGATTCGTATTTATTCTTCCAAAATTTAACAAAACTTACATATCTATCGATGGCATAAAACGAGGATGCAGCAAATGCATTTACAGCTTCAGGATCATTTCCAAGTTCGGAATTAAGATATATTTTCACAAAATCAGACGAAGGCTCGTTATAATCTGGAAAGCTGATCGAGAAGACTTTTTCTTTAAGATTTTCGATACTTTTTGCTAAGAGAGCAGTTTGAGTAGCTTTGCCGCTTCCGTCCAGCCCTTCAATGACTATTAATTTTCCGTACATTGCAACTATCCCTTTATTTTCAAAGTTCTGCGCGACGAAATGAAAGTGCTATCGTTAATGAAATCTTGATGTTGTAAGCTAAAAAACACAAAAGCCGCGCCAATTCAAATTGACAAGGCTATTATAATATATTTAAGTTAATTATGCAACTTTTAAAGTACCCAAACAGGGCTACCGCATTTCACCCTCTGCTAATTAAATGCTGCTTTGTGGCACAAGCAAAGATGAGGGTGAAAATTTAAAAGCAGGCCTGTCTGGTGATGCATATATTATTGTAGTAAAAAATTTTGCATGAACTTTATTGGTGATTTTTGTTGCAGCTGGTTAGAACTATCTTTTTGTTTGATGTCTACTTGGTCTTCGGTGATTTCGCCGGCCGTGGGGCAAAGTAGCCAAGTTGTGCTTCATATACCCATCTACTAGATTTCACCTTTATCCAAGAGTTCTGATTTCAGTAGTTGTTTCCGGTGGTTATGATGGCCATGATGGTTCTTCCTGTTTGGGCTTTTCTTTATTGTCTCCGATATGGTCACCTTTTTATTCCTCATCCTCTTCTTCGTTAGTGTCTTGCACGAGCACGGCCACGTCTTCCGCTTCTGCGTTAGTGTTTTGGTCTTCGGGTTCATTTATTATGTTTATCGCCACGGTCTCCACGAAGGGTGCAGCTAGATGATGCCATCCATCGAGGGAAATATGCACTGTTAAAGTGTCCGATAATATGGTGGTGTTGTCCAAGGTCCAGCTGGTAGTGAGTGAGTTTCCGGTCATACTGCGAATGGGTGTACTTGGTATGTTCAGGTATGGCAGCGTGTGTATCAGGTGATCCGATAGCATTACCGTTATCGACTCCTGGGTGCTCGTGTTCTCATCTTTGTATATGGGTAAATCAGCTACTTGCGTGAGATCTGAGGTTACTGTTAGAACACCTGAGTTCTGGTCATAGTATATGTGCGTGTTAGAACGTGGTATATTGCCCGTAGTGAATCCGTAGCAGTAGTAATATTGTTCTATACATCCTGATTTGCAAAACAGCAACACCATCGTACTGCCAGAAGTCATCGGGGATGTTATTCCCCCCATGCACCCTTGCTCTAGGTCGGAGATTCGTTGCGCGCCGTGGCGACATGAGGCTGTTAAGCCTTCGAATCCAGTCGAGTGAGTCGAGCTATCATGTAAGAGAATCCAGCCGACACATAGCTTTAGCTGGTAAGTAAACAATGCCTTTGTCATTGTGATGGTTGCTAGAGGGTCATTGTATGCGCTTGCTACTGGTGTTTGTAAAGTTGCAAGCAGCATGGTAGTGATTAGCATTCGCTTTAAAAATTTCATGTTAATTTATTTCCCTTCGTTTTTTGGGTATATTTGTTAACTTGGTTTTTGCGTGAGCGGCTAGTTTCAGTATCCTTGATATACCCAACGACTAGAGTTCCCATTTATCCAAGAGTTTCCACACTGTGCTGTATGGGGGGCTTTAAAGCCCCCCGCCTGAGCAGCAGTTCATTTGTTATACAAAAGCGCGTAATTCTAGGTAAATACGTAAGTAGTTAACTGATCGTGAGGTCGTGCTGGGTCTCTAATTTCGGCCAAATATTGAAGGGTAGGCGGTGCTCCGCCATAGATGTTCAGAGGTGGTTTATCCATGGTAACGGCGTTTTGTTGCCCCCATTCGGTCCGATGTTCATCGAGAACGATTTTTCCTGCACCACTCCTGCCACACACCCGACAGACGAACGCAAATTCATAGCCCGTGGGGCGTGTTATGGCAACGAGGGTGATGAGATTAGGGTTGATCCTGTTAGGTTGAATAAAGCCGTAAAGCACCACTGGAGTGTCAAGAGGTCCGTGCGGAGTTACTAGTATAGGGACTTGGGGTGGCTCGGTTTGTGTTTCTTGGTCAAGTGTGTCTCGATCCGCGTCTCCTCCTCCATCGCCTTGTCCGGGCACAGCCACGTCGTCAGCTTCCCCATCCTCTTCTGCGTTATTGTCTTGGTTGTCCTCTGCCACGTCTTCTTCTTCCTTGTTGTCGGGTTCATTTATTATGCTTATATTCACTTGACGCTTGAAGGGTTCAGGAAGGTGGGTGCTATCACCGAAGCTTATCTGGACTTGGATGCTTTCCTTCGGTCCCGGCGCCGTGGTTCGGTACCAGGTTGAGGTAAGTGTTGTCGCTGTTCTAGCGGAGCTCAAGCACTCGGCCTCGGGCTCATTGTACTGGTTGTGTTTTGTATTGGCATTCAACGCTAGGAACTCATCATTTGCGGCAGTCTCCTTTCTGCTGTAGGTATGTAGTGGTGTGAGTTCAGATAGGTCGGTTTCGATACGGAGCTGTCGCGTGGCTGGTTCATATGAAGCTGTTGTGGGCAGTAGCAGGCCGTCGTTTTCACCGTGAGTGTAGTAGTACCATCGCTGTTGTGGTGAGGAGCCGTTAGCGTGTAAGCGCCATTGCACTAGTGTTTCTTCTGAGTAAGACGTCTGCAGGGTGTATTCGCCCGTGGGTCAATCGGCCGAGCTTGCGTCGTCGATCCAGTTTGAATCAGTGTCCGTTAGCTCATGCCTATGTTGTAAGGTAGCGGAGGTGTACTGTGCGTTCGTGAATTTGACGGTGCAGACCATAGGACTGGATTCAGTTGAGTGCGAGAACTGGACTGAGGTTATGTCTCCGTACGTTGAATGGGCCGGTACTGGTTGTAACGTTGCAAGCAGCATGGTAGTGATTAGCATTCGCTTTAAAAATTTCATGTTAATTTATTTCCCTTCGTTTTTTGGGTATATTTGTTAACTTTGTTTTTGCGTGAGCTGGTAGTTGCAGTCTCCTTTTTTATTGGATTTTATATGCTATAAATACAACTTTAAATATATTATATGATAGATTTTATTATATGTCAATATTTAATTTGGGATTGTTTGTTGAAAATTGTGTTACGAATTTGCATTTTCGCACTTTTCTTCGGGTATATATTATTAGAGATATTTTTAAGTTGTGAATTTAGTTTTTGCATAAGTTCGCTTCAACGGCGTGCGGGGAAATATTTTGGCGCTTGTTTGTAGTTTTTTTTGAAATATTTTCAAATTCCTTTAGATAAAAGTATTGCAAAATTTATCTTATATGTTACAATTAAAAGGAATTTCAAAGAGGGAGGTAGTGGACTGATGGCACATATAATTAACGACCAATGCATTTCATGCGGAGCTTGTGAGGGAGAATGCCCAGTTAATGCAATTTCAGAGGGCGAAAATCACTATGTTATTGACCAAGAGTTGTGTATCGATTGCGGTACCTGTGCGGGCGTTTGTCCGGTTGAAGCCCCTAAGCCGCAAGATTAAAAATTCATTTTTACAGGGGCGTTTATGCGCCCCATTTTGCATTATAAGGACGGTAATCTTTGAATTATGCTTGGAAAGCTGATAATTTTGGGGACTCCAATAGGAAATCTTAAGGATTTTTCACCGCGCGCGCAGGAGGCCTTAAAAAAAGCGGATTTAATAGCGGCGGAAGATACGAGAGTGACAAGAAAGCTATTGAATTATTTTGATATTTCAAAACCATTGATAAGTTATTTTGAATATAATAAAAAAGCAAGAGGAAAAATAATAATAGGAAAAATATTGGATGGAAAGATATGCGTCCTTGTTTCAGATGCAGGTATGCCGATAATCTCTGATCCCGGTGAGGAGCTGGTTCAAGAATGTGCCCAAAAATCAATTCCGATTGAAGTTGTGCCCGGGCCGAGCGCATTGACTGCTGCGTTAGCGGTTAGTGGTTTGCCAAGTGGACGTTTTACATTTGAAGGATTTTTAAGCACGAATAAGGCAGTTCGAAGAAGACATATAGATGAATTGCGAACCGAAAAAAGGACTATGATATTTTACGAAGCTCCACACAAATTGGCAAAAACTCTTTCTGACCTTTTTGCCTCATTTGGAGATCGCAAACTTACGATTGCCCGTGAAATGACGAAAATACACGAAGAGATTATTTATACCACGCTAAAAGATGCAATAGATCGATATAAAGACGAGAAACCAAGAGGGGAGATTGCCTTGGTTATAGAGGGCTCAAAAGGATGTGAAATTACTGTTGAATATAATATGGAACAAGCGGTGGCATTTGCAAAAAACTTATCAGCGCAGGGCTATTCTAAAAGCGATGCAGCTAAAAGAGCTTCGCATGAAACCAAATTTAAGAGAAGTGTGATTTATAAAGCATTAATTGAGAGCATTTAAGCGTTGATTTTAAATGAGGTATGCAGTGAAAGGGGCCCGAATAGGAGGATATTGAACCCTCCAATTTTGCTGGTGCTAGGGTGCAATTTTTGGGGAAGTCTAGCCATATACTTATGGCGGTATTACAACATTTTTCAGAATGATATCGCGAAATGTAAAGTAATATCGCTTTACGTTAATTATTATAATATCATTGAACGTATGTTTAAAAATTATCAGGCGCTGACAAAAAACGAGCGAAACATATCGTGATTGGTGTGCAAAAAAGTGGACGCAATGCGATCGCTTAAGACGCATCAGTGGCAAAATGGTAAATAAGCCTGAGTAGTGAGACAGCAAAGGCAAGTATTGACAAATTTAGCATTAATGGAGTATACTCAAACTAAAGATATTTTGCGTGATAGAAAAGTATGACCTGTGTTTATTTGGGTAAACGCGATTTTTGATTGAAAGAGACACTAAAGCTAATTTTTGAAGTTAAATTTAGAGTAGCAATAACGAGGTGTAGCTCAGTTTGGTAGAGTGCTTGGTTTGGGACCAAGATGCCGCAGGTTCGAGTCCTGTCACCTCGACCAGTCAGGTTGCCGTGCTCAGCATTTTGTTTGTTGAAAATAATTTTGGAGGAAACTCTCTATGTTTAGTTTAATAAAATCAGATTTTTACAAATTATGGAGGGACAATAAATTCTGGATTTTTTCTTTGATGGCCGTCGGTTTTGCAATTTTAGGTGTTACATCAAGTAGAATTGCCGGGACGTACACCGACGCTTCAGGAAAGGTAACACTAGTTTACCGAACTTCCCAAGAATTATTGTCGGGGAATCTTTTGGGCAGGGTGCTGATTTTAGCATCTATATTTATTACAATTTTTATCGTTAGTGAATTTAGTTGTGGCATACTGCCTGTGAATGTTGCTAGAGGGGCGCCGCGCATCCAAATTTACTTCTCAAAATTGATTGCTAGTATTTGCAGTTTCTTTATTTTATCTATATTGGATATTTTAACGAGTTTCATTTGTGTTAGGGTCGCCGTTGAAAAATTTTTATTGCCAGATAACTTTTTGTTAGGGTTGAGCTTTAAGATTTTCATTTCTTTATGCTGGATATGCGTGGTTGTTGCAATTGCCTTTTTTCTAAAATCAAAAGTATGGACTATAACCATCGTTTTGCTCGCTATCGTACTTGGAAGCACTGGTATAGAGCGTATAGTAGACCCTCTTGTTGCAAGTATTTTTAAATTACCCGAAGTTAATTTGGAGCATTATTGGCTATTAAATTATAGTAGTCAAGCCATTTTTGAAAGTGGGACTCGTTGGATAAAAGAGAATTTAAATCATTTTTTCTATGGCGAGCTGAATTATTATATAATACTAGGTATGGTTGTTTCGATTTGTTATGCGATCCCTGCAGGTGTTATCGGCGCTTTAAAATTTAGGCGCGGCGATTTAAAATAAAGTTTTAGGAATAAATCGTCATTTTTGAGGGAATTATGTTTAATTTGATAAAATCGGATTTTTACAAATTATGGAACGATAGAAAGTTCTGGGTTTTTTCTTTGCTGACCGTCGCTTTTGTAATTTTAATGATTATATCAACCGAGAAAATGGAGATATTTAATCATGGGTCACAATCGTTATTGTCGCTGGCTTTGTTGCGAGGTGTAATTATTTTTGCATCTATATTTATTACAATTTTTATCATTAATGAATTTAGTTGCGGTCTGTTATCTATGAATGTTGCTAGAGGTGCGCCGCGCATCCAAATTTACTTCTCAAAATTGATTGCTAGTATTTGCAGCTTCTTTGTTTTATCTATATTGAATATCGTAACGAGTTTAATTTGCGTTAGGATCGCCGTTAAAGAATTTTTATTGCCAGATAATTTTTTGTTAGGTTTAAGCTTTCAGGTTTTCATTTCTTTATGTTGGGTATGCGTGGTTGTTGCAATTGCCTTTTTTCTAAAATCAAAAGTATGGACTATAACCATTGTTTTGCTCGCTATCGCATTTGGAAACCCGGGTATACACCTAATATTGAACTCACTGGTTAAGAGTATGTTTAATTTAACTAATGTGGACCTGCGGCACTATTGGCTATTGCACTACGGTAAACAAACCATTTTTGATAGTGGCAAGGATTTGGTAAAAAAGACGTTAGATACATTTTTTTACGGTAATGTGAAGTATTATGTAATAATAGGTATGGTTGTTTCGATTTGTTATGCGATCCCTGCAAGTATTATTAGCATCTTAAAGTTAAAGCAATGCGATTTAAAATAAAATTTTAGGAGTAAATTATCATTTTTGGGGGAAATTATGTTTAATTTGATAAAATCTGATTTTTACAAATTATGGAACGATAGAAAGTTCTGGGTTTTTTCTTTGCTGACCGTCGCTTTCACAGCTTTATCTGTTATATTAAATAGAATTTCCGGGATAAGCACTGATGCATCAGGAAAGGTGACACTAGTTTACCAAACATCGTCACGAGAATTATTGCTAAACAGTCTTTTCGTAAACGTGTTTCTTTTTGCATCTATATTTGCTACAATTTTTAGCATTGATGAATTTAATTGTGGTCTGCTATCTATGAATGTTGCTAGAGGTGTGAAGCGCGCACAAATTTACTTCTCAAAATTGGTTGCTAGTGTTTGTAATTTATTTATTTTAATTATATTAAATATTTTAACAAATTTAATTTGTGTCAAAATTGTTGTTAAAGAATTTTTATTGCCCGATAATTTTTGGTTGGGTCTGGGCTTTCAGGTTTTTGTTTACTTGTGTTGTATATGTGTGATTACTGCAATTGCCTTTTTTATAAAATCAAAAGTATGGACTATTGCTATTGCTATACTCTCTAACGGGTTAGATCTTATTATAATGGCATTCAGCTTCTATATTGAAGAGATTTTTAAATTAACTGATATCCATTTGGAGAATTATTGGATATTGCATTACAGCTATGCCCGCGTTTTTGACTTTACCGAGTTTAATCAGGAGCTAAAAAATTATATAATACTGGGTTTGGCGGTTTCGGTTTGTTATGCAGTCGCTGCAACTGTTCTCAGCATCTTAAAGTTAAAGCAACGCGATTTAAAATAAAGTTATGATGAAAAAAGCAAAGGTTTAAGTTGTGCAAGGAGTAATTTCTTGATGAATTCACAGGAAAAACAAATGCGGGTGTTAATTGCTGTTTCGCTTATACTTTGCTCTGTGATAATTTTTTATAATGCATTTTTTATACCGGAAGTTGCCACACCGGCTGTTGTTTATATAGATAAAGAAAAAAATTCAGAACTCCAAGATTATGAGCCAGAAACTTCCAAGAGGTTGAATATAAACTCGGCTACCGAAGAGGAGCTTGCTGAGGGAATTTCAGGAATCGGCCCGACACTTGCCAAGAGGATAGTTGAATATAGAGCGAATAATGGCTTATTTAAAGATGTTTCTGAGTTGCAAAATGTGGCTGGAATTGGAGAGAAAAATTTTGAAAAAATAAAAGATTTCGTGTATGTAGGTAAATAAAAATGAGAGTTTTTTAGAAATATTAATTGTATAAAAATTTTAAGAGAAAAGAGAGTGTATTTGTGGGAAAAGAAGTTTTATTGACAGAAGAAGGCCTGCAAAATTTGGAAAAAGAGCTGGAAGAACTAAAAACAATTCGCAGGAAAGAGATTGCGGAAAAAATAAAGGTAGCGCTATCTTTCGGGGATTTGTCTGAAAATAGCGAATACGATGAAGCTAAAAATGATCAAGCGATAACGGAAGCTAGAATTGCGACTATAGAATCCATGTTAAAAAATGTGAAGATCATAAATGAAAATGAGATAGATACGAAAATTATCCAAGTGGGATCTAAAGTGAAAATTCACGATATAGAATGTGATGAGACGAGTTCGTATAAAATAGTGGGTTCAAGTGAAGCAGATCCTATAAATGGCAAAATTTCAGATGAATCTCCTGTTGGACAGGCATTGTTGGGGCATAAAGTTGGCGATAAATTAAACGTTGAAACGCCTTCGGGATATGCGGCGTATAAAGTTTTAGAGATAACCAAATAGTGAAATGCATATTATTAAAGATAACAACACACCTTTATGAATTTAGGAGTTGTAAAAGTGAATCTAGACGACGAAATAGAGGAGATAGCGGAAGATAAAAGTGAGCTTTTGAGAATAAGAAGAGAAAAATTAGAAGCACTGAAAAGGCAAGGTAAAGACCCATTTGAAATTACAGCCTGCAAACGAGACACCTCAGCGCGAGAGATAAAAGATAAATTTGAAAATTTGGAAAATCAAGATATTCGCATCGCTGGAAGAATAATGAGCTGGCGCGATATGGGGAAAGCCACTTTTGTTGATATCCAAGATCGCAGCGGAAGAATACAGGTTTATATTCGTGTTAACGATGTTGGAGAGGAAGTTTACGAAAATCTTTCAAAATGGGATATCGGTGATATAGTTTCTGTTCATGGTTTTGTTTTTAAAACGCGCCGTGGGGAAATTTCGGTACACGCAAAGGAGCTCTCATTGCTCTCAAAATCTCTTCTTCCGTTGCCAGATAAGTTTCACGGTTTAAAAGATACCGATTTGCGGTATAGGCAGAGGTATTTAGATTTAATTGTCAATCCGCGGGTACAGGATACGTTCGTAAGTCGCAGCGTGGTAATAAGGACTATTAGGGAATTTTTGGATAAGCTTGATTATATAGAAGTTGAAACACCTGTTTTGAGCACAATTCAAGGCGGCGCGACGGCACGGCCATTTTTAACGCATCACAATACGCTAAATCTTGATTTATTTTTAAGAATTGCGCCAGAGCTTTACCTTAAAAGGCTTATTGTTGGCGGCATGGAAAAGGTTTACGAAATTGGTCGCTTATTCAGAAATGAAGGCATGTCGGTTAAGCATAATCCAGAATTTACAACCATTGAACTTTATGAAGCTTACACCGACTTTCGCGGCATGATGAAATTGACTGAAAATTTAATATGTGCTGCTGCAAAAGCCCTCGGTAAAGGCGAGAAGGTTGATTATCAAGGCGAAAAAATTGACTTAACGTTACCGTTTCGTAGAGTCAGTATGATAGATGCGGTGAAAGAAGTTACGGGAATAGATTTTTGGGAATTTAAAAAAGATGATGAAAAAGCGGAAAAAATTGCAAAATCTATGGGAATATTTCCTAAAAAATATGCAACATGGGGAGAAATTTTAAATCTTGTGTTTGAAGAGAGAGTCGAACAAACGCTTTTGCAGCCCACATTTGTTTACGATTATCCGATAGAAGTTTCCCCGCTGGCAAAGCGAAAACAAGGTAATCCCGAACTTGTGGAAAGATTTGAGCTGTTCATTACACGCAGGGAAATAGCTAATGCTTACTCAGAATTGAATGATCCATTGGACCAACGCAAGCGCTTCGAAAATCAGATGGCTTTGCGCGAGGCGGGAATGGATGAAGCCAGCATGATGGACGAAGATTTTTTAGCTTCACTCGAATACGGTATGCCCCCAACTGGAGGCATGGGTATGGGTATCGATCGCCTAGTCATGCTTTTGACTGACAGTGCCTCTATACGCGACGTGGTTCTTTTTCCAACAATGAGACCAAAAGATACTTGAATTAGCTGGCGAGCTCACAAAAATTTGAACAAAAATCTCAGACAAAGTTCGTGAAAGTTTTTACAAAAACCTTGCCCTCTAAAGAGCAAAATTTCCCTCATTTTCCCCTATTAGTGAAGGAGGAATTTATCACCTAAAAACCCAATCCCAGAAGCTCCGTTGCCGCCCCTCAATAGCTGAACAGCAAGCCAATTTTTCTAAAATAAGTATTGATATATACCAAAGCTTGTCCATTAATATACAGAATAATATGTTTATATTGCACGAAAGTAACTGCAAAAGAGAGGAATTCACACTTAAAACCTCAACCTCAGTTGCCACACCTCAAAACGACAGCACCAAAAATTTACACAAAAATCTCCGTGAAAGTTCGTGAAAGTTTGTGCGAAAACCTTGCCCTCCAGAGAGCAAAATTTCCCCCATTTTCCCCTATTAGTGAAGGGGGAAATTATCATCTAAAAAACTCAGCACAAAATTAATTCTTGCTGCCACACCTCAAAACGACAGCATCTAAAAGTTAAACAAAAATCCCCAGTAAAGTTCGTGAAAGTTTTTCCAAAAACCTTGCCCTCTAGAAAGCAAAATTTCCCTCATTTTCCCCTATTAGTGAAGGAGGAAGTTACACCTTAAAACCTCAACCCACATTTAACCCCAGCTACTACATCACAAATTGAAAGTACTTCAAAGGAGGGCATGTTTAAATGTACATTGTGAAAATATCTTGGTTGAAAAAAGCTGCTTCAAATCGCTGCAAAATTAAAAAAAGCTCTCTCAAAGGCGAATTACGCATTAAGTGAATTTTTTGACTGTTGTGCTAAGGTTCAGGAGCAGGCTTAGGAGTCCACGTTCCATCTTCAAATGTACCGTTTTCTCCGCAACGTAATAGAAATCCTTCTTCTTTTTTACAAGGAAGCTGAGAACCTTTATATTTGAAAATAATCCTTACATCACTGGGAAAATCACCTGGAACATAATATTCAAAGCATCCCGTTTCCGGATTCCAGATCATTAAAGGGGCATCATCCCATGGTGCGTTTTCCTTTGTACATGCGCCAGCTTTGTCGTAAATATATATGTAAGGTCCAAACCAATCTGGATCAGGAACAGTTTCACCATCTTCGTTTATTCTAGTGCCCCAATTGTATT
This sequence comes from Oscillospiraceae bacterium, assembly GCA_031266365.1. Classification (GTDB taxonomy): domain Bacteria; phylum Bacillota; class Clostridia; order Oscillospirales; family Acutalibacteraceae; genus JAISBE01. Next base: position 97,599 of record JAISBE010000015.1, on the reverse strand, counting down.
GTCCTTTGAATGTTACTTTTCTTGGCGTGTTAATCACTTTTTTGAAAATATATGTTTTGCTGAGAGTATCGCAACGAACTTGTAGTGCTATTTCTCCACCTATTGGAACGTCATTGCCACCAAATTCTACAACTTGGCCGCTTGCAAACGGTATTGGTTCTTCTCCGTTTATAGAGTAAGTATGCATTTGAGAACCAAAATGACACAACTTAACTTGAATCTTGTCCGTAAATCTTCCACCTTCTCTGGAACATGTCGACTTTAGCTCTGTGTTATATTTTGAAATTAACACAGACACGCTTCTACCTTTAAAAGTTATTAATCGTGGATCTCCTATAAGGTGATTATTTTTAACTGTGAATTTATAGCCTTTTATTTGGTCAATATATTTTCCATCTTTAAGTCCAATTTTATCGGCAAGTATAACATCTTGGTCACCCAAGTTTATGATTACAGCACCTTCTGCATTGTTTTGAGGACCTCTCTCTACAATAAATACACAATCATACATAATGCGCTCATAATCTGGACTTTCACCCATAGCTTCATGAAATCTATTGACTGCAATGATTGCTGGATTTCTCCATAAAGGAAGCTCGCCCTGTATTGGTCCGCCAAATAGGCCGCATAAAATACCCAATGTATTTCTTGCCAAAAATAGACATGCTGCTCCAGAACGTGCAGCAATCAATGCCCATCCTAGGATTAAATCTTCAGGTAACATAAAGGAAGATGTGCCATCGGTATAATCGTCATGAGATTCAGACCAGCAAAGCAATTGCGATTTGTCGTAATCAGGAGGAAATATTGCAAACTTTGCGATTTTGTTGTATATAGCAGATCTTACTTGTTCCCCTATTCGACTATACGTCAAATTCATATATTTTAAATAGTGTACATTTATGTCGCCTAGAAATTCGCCTATAAGAATGATATCTCGCGATTTGTCTGTTATCGCCTGAGTAACATTAGGCCAAAAGTCGCTCCCGCCAGTTCCGTCGGACTCTTCGGGTAATTCTATGTGTTGAGCTGCATCAAAGCGCAAACCATCCACACCGCAACCAATTAAGGATAATAAAAAGTTTATTATAATTTGTTGCAAGTCTTGGTTTTCTGTGTTTAAGTCTGGCAACCCACCTAGCTGCCCGTGAGTTTGGGTGAATCTATCTGTGGCCTCAACTGCATCTGCGAGGATTGTGTGAAAAAATTCTGGACGTAATAACAGTGGATCAACATGTTTATTTATATGAAGTGCGAAAAGTGCATCGTACTTTTCTTGAGATTCAAACATTTCTGCCGTAAGTTCATCGCCGCCACCATCATTTGCGACGTGGTTTAATACCACATCAACTATAATTTTTATATCTAACTCATGTGCACATTCGCATAAAATTCTAAGGTTATCTTCAGTGCCCAAGCTGTTACCGATTTCAAAATTTAGGGGTTGATAAAGAGCCCACCAACCGCTTAATTTTCGTTCGGTTATTTCGGCGATTTGTTTTTCCCGTTGGACTGGAGAGATTAATATACTGTTAAAATTTGCAGCGTGTATTTCTTGAAGGTTTGCGGTAATGTCACGAAGTGGCCACCCAAAAGCGTGGAAAATTGTGCCTGCTTTACTTATGTCACCTGATCCTACGGCGAAAATTTGATTATTTGATTTTAAATTAGCAAAAATTGTCGAAAACGTAATCAAAAAAATAAATAATCTCAATGAAAATTTTTTAATGCTCTTTCCTCCTAAGAAACTGTATGACGTTGAGCCGAAATATTTATTGTTTTCTACATTCTCTTTAAGGTAAAAAAAGTTTAAATTTCGTTTGTTAGAAAAAAGTCTAATGGTTAAAATTTATTGTATTTTTTGCCAATTTATTAATAATAAATGTTATAAAATTTATATCTACATGATAACACAATTGAATGATTTTTGTAAATAGTCGATTTTTATTTTATAATTAAGATTTATAGGAATTAAGAGATTTTATAATCGAATTTTATTGTAATTTAATAATTTTTGTTGAATTAATTTGTCGATTTTAGCACAAGTTTTGATAAGATATACAAATAAATTTCATAAATTTTTAATAAACTGATTTTTCGAAATAAGAGCAAATACCTTTCTTATAAAAAAACTAGGCTTAAAATTTTAGTTATAATAAAAAATTCATATATTGTTAATCAATTGAGAGTTAAGTTGTATTAGAATAAAATAGGGCAGTTAATTTATAAATTTTTTAGCTCACTAAAATAAGCAAATTTATTGATTTGACGATAATGATTGAAAAAATAAATTTAAAGAGGTTATTGATATTGTTTGGATACATAAAACCATACGAACCAGAATTAAAGGTTAAAGAGCTGAAAATTTATAAAAGTGTCTATTGCGGGTTGTGCAAAAGTTTGGGGAAATTCTTTGGCAGGTTCTCCAGGCTAACTTTAAGTTATGATTGCACATTTTTGACATTATTATCGTTAGCGTTAAAAAACACGCATATTGATTTAAAATCGGGGAGATGTGTGGTGAATGTATTCAAAAAGTGTATATTTTGCCCGTCTTCTGGGGAAGAATTTAAATTTGCAGGAGCAGTTTCTGTTATAATGACGTACTATAAAATCTTGGACGATATAAGGGATTCTAGTTTGTTGAACTTATCTCGAAACCGTGTTAAAATTAAAAAGTTGACCAAAATATTGCCCAATATGCTAGTTTTGAGTTTTAATTTTGTTGGGCTAATATTCAAAAAGATATGTTTATTTGTATTTTTGCAAATTTCAAAATTTTCTCATAGAAAATCAGCGAGACTATATCCTAATGTTTTGCATATTATAAAAAATCAAATGAAAAATCAGGAGATTATAGAAAAAAAAGATAAGGTTAATATAGACGAAAGTGCAGAATCAACGGGGAAGATGTTAGAGGGAATTTTTGGGCTTTTGTCTGAAAATAAAGCTGAAAAAAGAATACTTGAACGGTTTGGTTATTTTATCGGTAAATGGGTGTACTTACTAGATGCGGTTGACGATTTAAAAAAAGATTTAAACAGTGGCTCGTTTAATCCTTTTATTACTAATTTAAAAAAGGAACCCGAGCATATAAAAAATTATTGTGGCGAAGTTTTAAATCAAGTTCTTACTCAAGTAATTTTGGCATATAATTTGCTAGAACTTAACAATTTTCGTGAAATATTAAATAATATTATAACTTTAGGATTAAAACAAACTCAAGAAAAAATCCTTCAATCTGCGTTTGAACTGTAATCAGAAAAGTATATATTAAAGGAATGTTGCCATTTTAGTAATTTAAAGCAATTTTTGATCTCTAAAAATATATTAAAGAGGATGATAAAAATGGTGGATCCCTATAAAGTTTTGGGAATCCCAAGAAATGCCAGTGAAGAGCAGATAAAAATAGCTTACCGTGAACTTGCAAAGAAGTATCACCCAGATAATTACGATAAGAGTCCTCTTAAAGATCTCGCTTTGGAGAAAATGAAAGAGGTCAACGAAGCTTATGATTTAATTATGAATGAAAGAAAAAAAGGAAAAAGGCCTAACGAGCAAAAATGGTCAAGTTCAGGAAAATATTATTCTCAAGGTAGTAGTTACCCTGATATAAGAGAATTGATTATGCATAATAGGTTTGAAGATGCGGAACAAATATTAGATGGTGTTCCACCCTCTTCGCGGGGTGCGGAGTGGTATTTTTTAAAGGGCACAATTCTTTACAGAAAGGGCTGGTTAGAAGAGGCATATAAACATTTTGAATCCGCTTGCCGTATGGATCCGAGTAACGGAGAGTATGCAGCGGCGCTGAATCAGATGATAAATCAACGGAAAGGAAATTTTATGAATTATAATAATATGGATCGATCGATGGGCTACTCAATGTGCGATATGTGTGCTTCGTTTATGTGTGCAGACATGTTCTGCAAATGTTTTGGATCTCAGTGCTAGATGAAGCACCTAATTATGAATTCTGGAAAATTTTTAAATATAATTTGCTTTTAAAGAATTGTTAAATATTCATATTTTTATTAAAAAGGAGTAATTGCTTTTGAATAATAGTGGCAAAATGGCTCTGTGCGGAATTATAACGGCTTTTAGCTTTGTCATGATGGGAATTGCAGGGATTTTTCACTTGAGTATGTATTTTTCCCCTATGATTTCAGGTGCCGTAATTTCAATTATCGTTAAAGAAATTAATGCGAAATGGGGATTTACAGTATTTTTAGCCGTCTCAATTCTTTCGGTGCTGTTCGTTGCCAATAAGGAAACGGTGTTATTTTTCATATTGATTTTTGGCCACTATCCGATATTCAAAATTCAAATAGATAGGTTAAAAAATAAGATATTAATTTTGGTAATCAAAATGATTATTTTCAATTTATCTGCTGCAATAGGTTTTTTTATAGCTATTAAAGTGATAGGCTTGCCAAAAGCTATGTTTGAGTTATTTGGCGTTTATATGCCATTTTTGCTTTTGGTTTTAGGGAATATTGTTTTTTTTATTTACGACAGGGCGCTTTCTAATTTGGTAAAAGTTTATGACTACCATTTTCACGATAGGGTAAAAAAATTATTGCATCTGTAATAAATTGAATATTGAGGAGAGGAAACTTTGCAGAAAGTATATCAATCACCCTTAGCATCGCGCTATGCGACCGAAAGTATGAAACAGTTATTTTCGCAAGAAGTTAAATTTAAAACTTGGCGCAAACTTTGGATCGCCCTAGCCGAAGCTGAAATGGAGCTGGGTTTGCCGATTAAAGAAGAGCAGATCAAAGAGATGAAAGATCATGCTGACGATATCAACTATGAAGTGGCCGAAAAGCGGGAACAAGAGGTGCATCATGACGTTATGGCGCATGTTTATGCTTACGCAGAGCAGTGTGAAAAAGCAAAACCTATTATCCATTTAGGTGCAACCTCATGCTACGTTGGCGATAATGCAGATCTTATAATTTTTTATGAAGCTTTGAAGTTGGTTAAGACCAACTTAATAAAACTCATCAAAGCGCTTTCCAATTTTGCAATGCAAAACAAAAATCTTCCAACTTTGGCATTCACTCATTTTCAGGCTGCTCAGCCGACTACTGTTGGAAAAAGGGCAACCATTTGGCTACAAGATTTGCTATTAGATCTAGATGATATTGATTATCGCATATCAAAATTTAAACTCCTCGGCTCGAAAGGCACAACGGGTACCCAAGCGAGTTTTCTGGAGCTTTTTGAAGGAGATCACTTTAAAGTAAAGCGATTGGAAGAAAAAATTGCCCAAAAAATGGGTTTTAAGGATTGCTTTGATGTTTCAGGGCAGACATATCCCAGAAAGCTTGATAGTCAAATACTGTTTTTATTGAGCTCTATTGCGCAGAGTGCGGCAAAATTTTCTAATGATATCAGGTTGCTGCAAAGTCTTAAAGAGATAGAAGAGCCGTTTGGCGATAATCAAGTGGGTTCTTCAGCGATGGCTTATAAAAGAAACCCGATTTTATCCGAAAGAATCGCCTCTTTAGCGAGATGTGTGATAGTAAATGCACTTAACCCTTGCATTACGGCATCTACACAATGGCTGGAGAGAACTTTGGATGATTCTGCAAACAGAAGAATCTGCATTCCAGAGGCTTTCTTGGCAGTCGATGCAATTCTAAATTTATATCTAAAAATAGCGAAAGGTATGAAGGTATATCCTAAAGTGATAGAGAAGCATTTGAATGATGAACTTCCATTCATAGCCACAGAAAACATATTGATGAATGCGGTTAAGTATGGGGGAGATAGGCAAAAACTCCACGAACGCATACGTTTACACGCTATGGAGGCTACTAAAGCTTATAAAGAGCAGGGAACGCCCATAGATTTATTGGAGAGAATTTTTCAGGATCCAAGTTTTAATATATCATCAAAAGAGTTAAAAAATTTGCTTGATCCTCAAAAGTATATAGGACGAGCTAAAGAGCAGACTGAAGAATTTATAAGCGAAAAAATTAAACCTAGATTAGAATAAAAGTTTTTGCTAAGTTTTTTTAAATTTCAAAACTTAAAGAGTGCAGGAGTAGTGCAGCCCATTTACTTGATAAAAAGGTATTTTTATGTTATAATGTGCTGGTTTATGGAAATTATAATTCTTCTTTTAAGAATGGAGAGAGAGATAATATGGTAAGAGCAATTGTCGGGGCCAATTGGGGAGATGAAGGTAAGGGAAAGCTTACCGATGTTTTTGCAGAGAGTTTCGATATTGTGGTGAGATTTCAAGGTGGCAGCAATGCCGGTCACACTATTATTAACGATTACGGTGAATTTGCTTTGCATCAATTGCCCTCAGGAGTATTTTATCCTCACGTGGCGAATGTAATTGGCAATGGGGTCGCTTTGAGTGTGGAAAATTTTGTTGAAGAGATCCGCGTTTTAGAGGAACGGAAAGTGCCTAAGCCTAATATAGTTATATCAGATCGAGCTCAGATCGTCATGCCATATCACAAATTGTTTGATGAATATGAAGAAGAACGCTTGTCTAACCGCAAATTTGGGTCAACTAAATCTGGCATAGCGCCTTTTTATTCTGATAAATACGCGAAAATAGGTTTTCAAATCACAGAACTTTATGAAGAAAAGAGCGTTTTATTAGAAAAGATCTCACAAAATATTGCAGCCAAAAATGTGATTTTAAAATATCTTTATAAAAAGCCTGAAATTTCTATTGATGAAATATATAAAAAATTAATGGAATATAAATTAATTATTACACCTTATGTTGCAGATACATTTGATTTTTTGTATCAGGCGGTAAAAAATAATAAAAATATTTTATTGGAAGGACAGCTTGGCGCGTTAAAAGATTTAGATTTTGGCATATACCCTATGGTTACTTCCTCAAACACAATCGCAGGATATGCTTCAGTTGGCACGGGTATACCGCCTTATGAAATCAAAGATATAATTGCTGTTGTGAAGGCATATTCGAGCGCTGTTGGCTCTGGAGAGTTTGTGAGTGAAATATTTGGAAATAAGGCGGAAGACCTCAGAGAAAAAGGGGGAAATAGTGGAGAATACGGCACAACAACTAATCGTCCTAGAAGAATGGGGTGGTTAGATTTAGTTGCAACGAAATATGGTTGCAGAGTGCAAAGTGCCACGCAGGTAGCCTTTACGGCTTTAGATGTTTTGGGTTATCTTGATGAAATTCCCGTGTGTGTGGGATATGAGATCGATGGCCAAAAATTCGATACTTTCTTGCCAACAGCACAACTTAAAAATGCAGCGCCGGTTTTGCAAATACTCCCGGGTTGGAAGTGCGATATTAGAGGAATTCGCTCGTATGATGAACTTCCGGCAAATTGCAGGAACTACATCGAATTCACAGAACGTCAGATCGGCGTACCGATAAATATAATTTCAAATGGTCCTTCGCGTGATGATATTATTTATAGATAGGGGATTCATATGGAATGCAAGATTTAAATAAAATAAATTAGTACTTTCAATGAACTAAATATAAAAGGGGTTAATTATATGTGCGGCATTTTGGGATATATCGGTAAAGAACAGGTAGCTCCATTGCTTTTAAAAGGGCTAGAAAAATTGGAATATAGAGGATATGACTCAGCAGGAGTTGCTATTTTGGATGGCGAAAGGTTAAACGTCACTAAGACTAAAGGTAGGTTGAAAGTTCTCAGTGAGTTACTTAAACAGGGTAAAGAAATTCAGGGAACTGTGGGAATTGGTCATACTAGATGGGCAACCCACGGTGAGCCTTCTGATGTGAATTCACATCCGCATTTGAGCGAATCAGGAAAATTTGCTGTTGTACACAATGGTATAATCGAGAATTATTTGCATTTGCGAGATTTTCTCGCCGATAATGGAAAAAAGTTTTTGTCTGAGACTGATTCTGAAGTTATAGCTCAGCTTTTAGAATATTACGATACAGGAGATTTGTTGGAAACTGTCATAAAGGTTAAGGAAAAATTGGAAGGGTCATATGCGTTGGGTATTATATGCAGAGATAACCCCGATAGAATTGTGGCTGTGAGGAAGGATAGCCCTTTGATTATTGGTGTCGGTCGTGGCGAAAATTTTATCGCTTCGGATATTACGGCGATTGTATCAAAAACAAAAACTATTATAAGACTTAAAGATGGCGAAATAGCGATCCTTGAAGCTGAAAATATTAAACTTTACGATAAACATAAAACCGAACTAAAAAAAGATATTAGCACAATAGACTGGAATATTTCGGAAGCTAAAAAAGAAGGTTACGAGCATTTTATGTTTAAGGAGATAATGGAGCAACCCAAAGTTATTGGTGATACGATTTCTCCGAGAATCAGAGATGAAGAAATTATCTTAGATAAAATTAATCTTTCAAAAGAGTATTTAGAAAATATAAATAAAATCTATATTATCGGCTGTGGTTCGGCGTTTCATGTGGGGTGCATCGCAAAGTATATTTTTGAAAAATTGCTGCGTAAATCGGTGGAAGTCGATATTGCTTCTGAGTTTAGATATCGCGATCCGATTGTCAATAAAGATGTTTTAGTCATAGCGATAAGCCAATCTGGCGAAACAGCAGACACACTCGCAGCTGTGCGCGAATCGCGAAAATTGGGGGCCAGGGTGCTCTCAATCGTAAATGTTGTTGGTAGCTCAATAGCCAATGAGTCTGATGACGTCATTTACACCTGGGCAGGTCCTGAAATCGCTGTGGCGACCACGAAGGCTTTTAGTACCCAGCTTGCCATTGTTTATCTATTGGCACTTTATATGTCAAAAAAATTGGGGAAAATCGAAAATAAAGATTATTTTGAATATATCGCTGAATTGCTTTCTTTATCTTCTAAAATAGAGACAATATTAAAAGAAAAAGAAAATATCCGCGAATTTGCACTTGACCACTATAGCACAGAAGATGTATTTTTTATTGGCAGGAATCTGGACTATGCCCTCTCTTTGGAAGGCTCGTTAAAATTTAAGGAAATATCTTATATCCACTCAGAAGCCTATGCTGCAGGAGAGTTAAAACATGGGACGATTTCGCTCATAGAAAAGGGAACTTTAGTCGTGGCAATAGCCGCTCAAGATGCCTTGGTAGAAAAAATGATAAGCAATATCAAAGAGGTTAAAGCAAGAGGTGCACGTGTTTTAGGAATTACAACTCAAAAAAACGCAGATATCAAAAAAGTCTGTGATTTCACATTTTGTATCCCAGAAATATGCAATCTACTTAAACCTTCATTAACGCTCATTCCTTTGCAATTACTAGCTTATTATGTGGCTTCTGAACGCGGATGCGATATAGATAAACCGAGGAATTTGGCAAAATCGGTAACAGTGGAATGAAAGTTTTTATTTAAAAACATAAAAAGAGCTATAAAAAGGAGGAATTATGAAGGAGTTAATTGTTATTATAGATTTTGGAGGGCAATATAGTCGCTTAATTGCTCGTAGAGTTAGAGAATGCGGTGTTTATTGTGAAATTAAACCTCACACGATAACAGCTTATGAATTAGAAAAAGCGAACCCTTATGGTATTATTTTTTCAGGTGGTCCGAACAGTATTTATGATATATCTTCACCAAAATTCGATTTAAAAATATTAGAGCTAGGCTTGCCAATTTTAGGGATTTGCTACGGAGCACAGCTAATTGCAAATAATTTTGGTGGAGAAGTGGTTAAACATAAAGTAAAAGAATATGGCAGCACATCGGTTGAATTAGTTTGTGAAAGCGACTTGTTTAATGGGTTGCCACAAAAATTTGATTGTTGGATGAGCCATATGGATACCATTTTATCCGTTCCTAAAAATTTTAAGATTATAGCTTCCAGTTTAAATTGCAATGTGGCGGCAATGCAGAACACCGAGAAAAGGATTTACGCATTGCAGTTTCACCCCGAAGTTTCACATACGGAACATGGTACCAAAATTTTTGAGAATTTTTTAGTTGATGTTTGCAAATGCCAAAAAAAATGGCAACTGTCTTCATTTATAAATGAAAAAATAAAGGAAATTAAAGATATAGTAGGGGAAAAAAAAGTGATCAGTGCGCTATCAGGTGGAGTGGACTCATCTGTTGCTGCGTTGCTTGTCAGCAAAGCGCTGCCTGAACAGTCGGTTTGTATTTTTGTTGATCATGGTTTGCTGAGAAAAGGTGAAGGGGATGAAGTTGAACGCGTCTTTAAAAGGCAGTTTTCAATGAATTTGATAAGAGTTAACGCCAAAGAAAGATTTTTTAATAAGCTAAAAGGCGTGACGAATCCGGAGAAGAAAAGAGGTATTATAGGAGAAGAGTTTATTAGAGTTTTTGAAGAAGAGTCTATGAAAATTGGAGGGGTAAATTTTCTCTGTCAGGGGACTATTTACTCCGATGTCATCGAGAGCGGAGCAGAGCAAGCAGCTGTGATAAAAAGTCATCATAACGTTGGCGGTTTGCCGGTAAATATAAATTTTAAAGGTATATTAGAACCGCTGCGAGGTTTATTCAAAGATGAAGTCATAAAAGTTGGTCTAGAATTGGGACTTCCATCCTGTTTGCTGTCAAGGCAACCTTTTCCCGGTCCAGGTCTTGCAATTCGGGTTATCGGGGAAATAACCGAGGAAAGGCTTAATATACTGCGAGAAGCAGATGAAATTTTTCGCAAGGAAATAAGTTACGCGAATTTAAATGAAGGAATAAATCAATATTTTGCTGTATTGACGGGCATAAAAAGTGTTGGAATTAAAGGAGATTTTCGCACATATGAAGAGACGATCGCTTTGAGGGCCGTCACTACCAAGGATTTTATGACTGCTAAGTTTGCCAGAATTCCTTATCCGGTTCTTGAAAAAATTTCAACTCGAATTGTAAACGAGGTTGATGGAGTGAACCGCGTTGTTTTTGACATAACAAGCAAACCGCCCGCCACTATTGAGTGGGAATGAGTTTAACAAAGCCTTAAATTGCGTTGCCTAGTGCCATAAAGGTGCTAGGCTTATTTTTTTGCCTAGCTTTTATGGAGTATGTATTGTTTATGCAGAATTATGATAATTTCCCGCTAAAACTGGATGAATCGAGAAAAATTGCACCTCCATCCCAATATCACCGACTTTGGTCACATAAGCTCTTCGCAGAAAAATGTTTCCCAATTCGATCTTGAGCTTTTTTTAGAGGTATACTTTACCGGCGCGAGCTTAACTATCTCTTCTCAGCGCCAAACCTTAAAGATATGCTCAAAAGCAGCATTTCTGCTCGGAAAAAAGTAAGTCGCGGCCGGATCAAGGTCTCGCTTGTTATTGCGAAGGTTTTAAAGTTCAGAGCAATTTTTTTGAATCAGTGTTTTCAAGAAAATATTTCTCGCCGCTATCTTTTATTTGAAATTCATCTTTTAAAAAATAAATGTGTTGCCCCAAACCCGCGTCAAAATATCGTTGCCAAAACCAGGCATACATTTTGCCAAATTTCTGGCAAAACCCCCAATCTGGGCCTCAGTTTGGCTTCATTTGCTTCGCGCCGCTCTGGAAATACTTTCCATTTTCCTCTACCCTTCCTTAGCATGTCCGCTTCGCTGTTAAAGTTATCGCCCTGCTTCTCTTTTCAAATTTATATTACTATTTAATAAAATCTCTCGAGTAACTTAATCAAAAATATATTTAGCTTAGACGTAATTTTTCTAAGGAACATTTTCCTCTTCAAAGATATGATAATTCTCTATATAACTTAATTTTAAATATATTTTCTTTTAAGTTATACAAAAAATTCTACTAAATATTAACGTAAATATTGCAGACGCATTATTTTCTGAAATAAAAATTTGCGCCCAAAAAGGCCCCAGCACAGGGAAGACTTTCCATTTCTCTCTCCCCTTCCTCAGCGCATCCGCTTCGCTGTTAAAGTTATCGCCCTGCTTCTCTTTTCAATTTTATATTGCTATCTAATAAAATCTCTCGCGTAACTTAATCAAAAATATATTTAATTCAGATGCAATTTTCCAAAAAGAGCATTTTCATGTACAAATATTAAGCTTGTTTTGCTGCCTGATTTTTTGTAAAATATAATTTTGAAATATTTTAATAAAAGTTATTGATTTTATATTTTAGATATTATATAATAATCACATGATATATCATAAAGCTTACTTAAATTAATGTTAATATATGATAAAATTTGTAATATGTCTTATTTAAAAAAGAGTTTAAATTAAATAAAATCAAATAATGAAAGGATATGAAATATCAATGAGAAAATTTAAGCAAATATTATGCACATTGACCTTAGCGCTCTTAACCGCAAGCACTTTTCATACCCAAACACATGCTGAATCCGTGTTTACGCGCGTTGAAATCCTGAATGCGAGCGATGACTGTATCGATATCAGAGTAACCCGCGGTTATGCGCCGGATACTGGCGAAAGTATGTCGTTAGATTATACTCTGCTGGACTGGGATCTTATAAACCAACGTTGGGTCGTCTTTGAACGCGTTTTTCGACGATCATTTGATGACATAGAACATGGAGGCACTTTCGCAACCAGGTTACCTGGCCCGGATGCGAACGTTGCATGTATTGCAAGCTGCCAAACGTTTGATAATGGAGCGTATTACGAGCATCGGCGCTATTGGATCCCTGGGCGCATCCTAACGAATACACCGTTGGAACTATATGGAATGCTTAACACCGATGCTACACCAGGAGAAATATTTTTTGCGGCTGCAAAAGTTGACGGCATATTTGGCTGCGCGCCAGAAGAATCGATGATGAGATCCAGCATCCCGATGGTATATCAAATGCCTAACGAGTTGGCCTCTCAACTGAAATCGCTGCAGGAGGTTGTGATACAGTACCCGGAAAATGAACCTTACGCTAAAGCATTATACGCGGTGAACATTAAATTTACCGTGAACGGTGAGCAGCTACCCTGCCGAAAACTTGACACCGACATATTCACAAGATGGCCGGGACAAGTGCGCAATGGTGAGTGCTATATAGTTATGGTGCCAAAAAATCTGTCGCCGGACCAGGCTATCATGATGGAAATTGCCAAGAATGACTTTGACCATGGAACCGTTGTAGTGTCTGATAAAGTTCCGGTGGAAGTGGTAGAGATTCCCTGAGGTTGAACCGAATAGCTAAAACGACAGAGGAGGCGATTTTGGATGGGCAACACAAATTTGCATAAAAATCTGTCGCCGGACCAGGCTATCGTGATGGAAATTGCCAAGAGTGACTTTGACCATGGAACCGTTGTAATGTCTGATGAAGTTCCGGTGGAAGCGGTAGAGGCTTCTTGAGGATGAACTGAATAGCTAAAATGACAGAGGAGGCGATTTTGGATGGGAAACACAAATTTGCATAAAAATTTGTTGCCGGACCAGGCTATCATGATGGAAATTGCCAAGAATGACTTTGACCATGGAACCGTTGTGATGTCTGATGAAGTTCCGGTGGAAGTGGTAGAGGCTTCTTGAGGATGAACCGAATAGCTAAAATGACGGAGGAGGCGGTTTTGAACGGGCAAAATTTGCATACACTTACCGACTATCATTGAATAAAGGGGGAAACGTTAATGAAAGCAAAAATCTCAAAAGCCATTAGCACAATTGTCTGCAGTTTACTATTCGCTGGGGCATTGCCTCAACCCGCGTATGCAGCCCTACCGTCATGTATGCAGTATGTAACAATGAAAGAACGGACGGATGATCACTACACTATCAGCATTGCTTTTAAAAGTCACGACACAACACCCAGTAATTTCTCACTGAATTATTGCGATTGCCCATTACTTACGAAAGATCACGGCAATCCGGGAAGCTCAATACCGATTGTGACTGACTTAGAAGTTGTACCCGAACTCGAATACAGCTACGAAATACCGCGTCAACTAAACAACACCCGTATCGAATTTTCGTGGCCCGGCAATGGTACCGATAACTATACTTACTTCTATTTTCTAGAATTGGCCGAGTGGGATTCCTTTGCGCAAAATTGCTATGACGGTGCGGCACATCTATTCCTGCCTCTAGAAAAAGTGCCGCGAAATACGGCTGGTGAAAGCACTCAAACTCAAACTTTATTCCCAATAGTTAGCCTGCCCCGGCTTGAGCCAGGTGGACGGTGGACCCTGGCAGATGGTGAAGGTACCAGCGGAAACCTGCCCGAGCCACAGTTTCATGCCATAATGACTCCGCCAGGCGGATTTACTGGTAGTGTGAGGTGTTTTGTAAAATACAGCAGCGATACCCCGGAGCGGATCCTATACTGCGCGGAGAAACAAGTGGAATTAACGATCAACGAAGCGGATAGCGGGGATGGCGGAGGCGCCAGCAACTAGCCTCAGGCCCGCTGCAGTGACCGGCAGATTGATCAACTGCTATAAAAATATAGCCCACATGTCTGGCATATGACCTGCCTTGTAACCCATGCGGAAGACCATCTCGCTATTCGCAGCTGCTTGACTAAAGACTAAGCCGAATTGCAGCCTCAACAAACCCGCTGGACTGTGCTGCAATTTCGGCGAGCGCGCACGTCGCCGCCAGCTCAGCTACTAATTCAGTGTAAAGTAGGCTTTGGCCGGCAAGCTGGTCACCTGATGTGGGGATCCTGCCTGAACACCAGGACTATAATATACGCAGCATCACTAGCGGAAGGCCATCTTGCAAATTCGCGACTGCTTGACTGAAAAACTAAGCCGAATTGCAGCCTCAGCGGAACCGTTGAACTGTGCTGCAATTTCGGTGAGCGCGCACGTTACCGCCAGTTCAGCTGCTAACCCGGTGTAGTCAACCTGATCGGTACGCTGATCAACTGATATAGAAATTTTGGCCGAATGCCCGGCCTGTTGTATGAGGGTAATGGGCGCCAAAGTACGACTACTTGGCTATATAAATGCCGAAAATGTCAATACTTTGGCTAGAAAAAAGCGGCGGCTTAATCATCTCGGCACTGAATATGCAGTTACATTTTCTCAATTTACTGTTATTATAACACGAAGTTGAGTATACAACTTATCGAATAATATATTTAAAGTATCTAAAAATCAACAACAGTATGTTAAAGTAAAATTTTGTAGAGCAAAATGAAGTTAACTATCTTTAAATAAATATGAACATAAGCCAGAATTCGATATATAACTTACACAAACAAATGTTCTAATTAAATAAAATTAATTGACGAAAAAAATAACTGCATAAGGAAATCGCGCAGCTAGCCCGGTACAAAATACCGCCTTTAAAGTGTTGCTGCTTCGATCTGTTGTCCACAGAAAACCATCCGCCAAAAGTCGCTGCCACAGGTTGGCTCCCGCAAGCTTTAGCAGCGCCAAGATGCCGTTAAAAAAAACTGCAGCACGCCTTCGCGCCTTTTGCTGCCGCCTTATGCATTATGGTGAATGAATATTTAATAAATCTCTTGTAAATTAATGTTGACATAAACTAAAAATTGTGATACAAATAAATTAAAGATATATATAATTTATATAAATTATCATAATGTAAGTGAGACTACAGATGAAAAATTGGGACACAAGCTGACATGAAAGCAAAGGCTGCGGACTTTAAATAACAGGGACATTTAAAACAATGTTTAGATTGACAATTATACCTACGATTATCCACAATGTGGGCGAGCAGACAGTTACCTTGATTTGTGCGACCGGCGCGATTAATATGACTGAATAACCACTAATCGACATACTTCAAAACAAACGAGGAGGGTTACATATGCAAAAAAGATTTATGCACACATCACTACTATGCCTACTAACCAGCACAATCATC
The DNA here is from genome assembly GCA_031266365.1 of Oscillospiraceae bacterium. Classification (GTDB taxonomy): domain Bacteria; phylum Bacillota; class Clostridia; order Oscillospirales; family Acutalibacteraceae; genus JAISBE01. The sequence goes on along the minus strand of JAISBE010000015.1, from coordinate 81,851 downwards.
GGTTGCTCACAAACTTTAGTCGAAGCCACACTAACTGCAACTTACAACAGCGCTACAGAGGTTATTATCAGCGCGACCGAAACAACAAATTCAACCCACTGCTATTTTTTGCACACACTCGTAAACTGTGGTGGAACTATTATGCCAAATGCTCCAGAGCCAACGTACGACGACGGAGACGCAATCGATTTTTCAGACAACACATGTAATGTTCCAATAACGGCGAATCAATCGGTGCAAATTGTGGCGCTCACACAAACCGATGAAGACCCAACAACGACCATTTACGACTATTGGTATGTATTCGCAGAGTCGGCGGAAGACCTTTATCATGTTACATTTGAAAAAGGCTCAGACGAAAATACCCTGATTTTAAGAATAGGCCAAAGTCCAATTGCGGGGCTTCCGCTGTACGCGCAAAGGGTGACGGCTAATTCGAAGCTACCAGCCGTCATTCGTGAAATGATCACTCCGTTTGAGTTCAATGTTACTGCGCATTACCGCGAAGGCGAGCCGACCGTTCTAGGATCCGGAATAGGCGAGTTTGACCCAGAAACGAACATAACCACGTTTGAGCTGGGTGACATCGACCTAAATAATCTGGAGTTTATAACTCTGAGCGTATCCGCTGGCAGTGAGACTGGAGTACTGTATATGCAGAGCATGAAGATTCTGACGGAAGAAATTACAGATCTAGATAGCATTACATGGCACTATGACTCAATACATTATTGTACAAAACCATACTCCATAAATATAGAGAAACCCCGATCTGGCAAAATCACAGTAGTTGAACTACCTTTTACACCAGATGATTTTCCCGATTGGGGGATTGTATGCGAGTCGCCATCATCCGAACTCCAGCAAGATTCACTCACATTTACAAACTTTCACCAGAATTCTCTGCTATCAGTGATGTGCGAGCGGAATAATATTAACTTTTTCTCTAATTTCTACGATTTCGGCGAGTTACTGATTCCGAGTAGCTTTTGTGTAAACGTCGACAAAAGCCGAGCTGGTTTAACTATAGCCTTCACTGCTGCATATAACATACAACAATTTTACAAGTCTCTGTCGAGAAGCGCCACAGGAAATAACACCTACGGACCTACATTGGGATACTTAAAACCGCGTATAGCGTTTTACCAGGGCAACCAACAAGCACCCATTGTTACACACGATTTAGACGTAGCTCCGGATAACACAACTGGAACTAGCTACCATTACTCGATTCCTTGGCCCGGCCCATTAAAAGCCTATACCCTTAAAATATGGTTCCCTCCCGACATCAACCCAAACGTACTTTTCGTAACACCTTTCGAAACAACCGTTAAGCGGCCACTAATCATCGATTGCCCATATCCTGCTAGAGCTCCAGCTATCCCAAAAAGTGGCCCAGTGGTTCGAGGCGGTGTGCTGAAAAATAAAAATAACCCGGATGAGTTAACTTTAGTTGCCATGCCACGCGACCCGTATAGCCAATTTTCATTCGTGATGCGTGTGTTCGAGCATAAAGACCAGCATACAGTTTTAGTTGCAGAAAACCGTTCACCGTGGAGCTTGCAAAACGCAGTGACGCTGCGGGTACCGCAACACTACCAATGTTCAGAGAAAGCGACTTATATTCTACAATGCGCAGCGGACATCTTGCCGCCAGATGGCGTTGGACCAATCGCGACACATGTATTGGCGGATAGGGAGTTGGAGCAGAGATGTGTTGAAGAAGGATGAACCTGGAAAAGCCAAACGACAGCCTATTCCAAAGTGCAGCAGGGAATTTAAAACTCTTAGTAGCCCAAAACCGTTAGCCGTGGAGCTTGCAAAACGCAGTGACGCTACGGATACCGCAAGACTACGAATGTTCAGAGGAAGCGACTTATACTCTACAATGCGCAGCGGAAATCTTGCCGCCAGATGGCGTTGGACCCGTCGAGACACATGTATTAGCAGATAGGGAGTTGGTTCCGAGATGTGTTGAAGAATAATGAACCTGGAAGATCCAAACGACAGCCTATTCCAAAGTGCAGCAGGGAATTTAAAACTCTTAGTAGCCCAAAACCCTTCGCCGTGGAGCTTACAAAACGCAGTGACGCTGCAGATACCGCAAGACTACCAACACATAGAGGAAGCAATTTATAATCTACAATGCGCAGCGGAAATCTTGCCAGCAGATGGCGTTGGACCAATCGCGACACATGTATTAGCGGATAGGGAGTTGGTGCCGAGATGTGTTGAAGAAGGATGAACCTGGATCATCAAATTGCCAGCTTTTTCCAAAGCGCAGCAGGGAACCTAAAACTCTTAGTAGCCCAATCCAGTATGCCATGGAGCTTGCAAAACGCAGTGACGCTGCAGATACCGCAAGACTACCAACACATAGAGGAAGCAATTTATAATCTACAATGCGCAGCGGAAATCTTGCCGCCAGATGGCGTTGGCCCCGTCGAGACACATGTATTAGCAGATAGGGAGTTGATGCCGAGATGTGTTGAAAAATCATGAACCTGGATCATCAAATTGACAGCTTTTTCCAAAGCGCAGCAGGGAACCTAAAACTCTTAGTAGCCCAAAACCCTTCGCCATGGAGCTTACAAGAATACCAACGTATTTCAGGGGCTAAATATACAGTCCAATATGCAGTGGAAGTGCTGCCACCGAATGGATGCGGGACCGTTGTGACACATATACTGGAGAGTAAAAGCATTTGAACGGACTCAGACGCTGATGGGAAAGTTAAATAAATTAAATGAATTGATTTTGGTGTGATTTAATAAATCCTCCACAGAAATATTTCGTATAGCGGCCAATTTTGAAGCGGTGTGGGCTATCATAGACGAATCGCAGCGCTGCCCTCGAAACGGCTCAGGTGCGAGATAGGGGGCATCGGTTTCCAGGAGAAGTTTATCTAAAGGGATACTTTGAGCGACCTTGGTGGTGATTTTGGCATTTTTAAACGTCAGGATCCCACCAAAGCCGATATACATGCCGAGATCTATAATTTTATAGGCAAGCTCGAGGTTGCCGGAAAAACAGTGAATAACCCCTTTAGGGCGATATTTTTCAAGTGAGATTAGGATGTCATCGTGAGCTTCGCGGTCATGGACAATGACGGGAAGCTCGTTTTCGACCGCCAGCTTTAGTTGAGCTTCGAAAATTTCTTTTTGGGCGGCCTTGTTGGTTGAGTCGTAATGATAATCTAGACCAATTTCTCCTATTCCGACGACTTTGGGATGTTTTAGCAAATTTTGGATTTTTGATGAGAAATCTTTAGGGGCATTGCTCACATGAAGGGGATGAATCCCTATGGTTGCATAAATGAAAGGATAGCGCTCTGCAAGCTTTAACACGTCAGGTGCAGTTTCGAGGTCAGTGGCACTGTTGATGATAGCTAAAATGCCATTTTGTGGAAGAGAGTTGATCAAAGCATGGCGATCTGCATCGAAGGCGGAGTCGTGGTAATGCGCGTGGGTGTCGATGATTGAATTCATATGACCCTCCTGAATAAAGTCTTACATAATTAATATTAAGATAGAGAATGGGCGCGTTAATGATTGCTATCAAAAGGCTTAGCTTGCAGGAAAAAATGTCAAAGGGAGCCTGGGAAGATAACGGCACAAAGCATTTTTTGAAATATGCTTATTTGAGGTTGAGGTTGCGCTGAGTTTTTTAGATGTAAATTTCCCCTTCACTAATAGGGGAAAATGAGGGAAATTTTGCTCTCTAGAGGGCAAGGGTTTTGCAAAAACTTTCACGAACTTTGCTGAGGATTTTTGTTTAAAATTTAGGTGCAGGGCAGAGCTGAAACTCGTGGCGTTTAGTGCGGTAACTTTTGCCGGCGGCGTTGGTATCCCAGGTGCCTTCGCAAAACCTGCATGGGTTCAAAAAGTTTGCTGGTGATTGACCTTGTCCGCGGCTTTTTTTGTGAAATTTCACGCCAACGGTGCGCGGGAAAATATTTGGGCGATTGGTTTGTAATCTTTTTTGAAATTTTCTCGTTGGAGGTTGAGGTTGCGTTGAGTTTTTTAGGTGTAAATTTCTCCCTTCACTAATAGGGGAAAATGGGGGAAATTTTGCTCTCTAGAGGGCAAGGGTTTTGCAAAAACTTTCACGAACTTTATCTGAAATTTTTGTACAAATTTTTGGTGATCTAGTTTTGGGGTGGGGCGGCTGAGGTTGAGTCTTTTAGATGATAATTTCCCCCTTCACTAATAGGGGAAAATGGGGGAAATTTTGCTCTCTGGAGGGCAAGGGTTTTGCAAAAACTTTCACGAACTTTACTGGTGATTTTTGTTCAGATTTTAGATACTGTCGTTTTGAGGTGTTAATTCGTCATATTCAAAATATAAGATTTGCCTGGATATAGCTGGAGATGGAGTCGATTTTTATCCTATGCTGCTGCATTGTTTCTCTGTCGCGGATTGTCACAGTTGCGTCTTGTTCGCTGTCGAAATCGTAGGTGATACAAAAGGGCGTGCCTATTTCGTCTTGTCGGCGATATCGCTTGCCAATGGAACCCGCATCGTCGTAGTCTATCATAAAATATTTGGATAAAAGTTTATAAATATTATGTGCATTTTCTCCAAGTTTTTTTGAAAGCGGCATGACAGCTGCTTTATATGGCGATAAGGCAGGGTGTAGATGCAAAACAACGCGTTTATCGTTGAGATCTAGCTCCTCTTCGTCGTAGGCGTCGCACAAAAAAGCCAATGCAACACGGTCAACGCCTAGGGAGGGCTCGATAATATATGGTATGTAATGTTCGCTGAGCTCTGAGTCAAAATATTCCAAGCTTTTGCCTGAATGGGTTTGGTGGGCTGTTAAATCAAAATTAGTGCGATTGGCAATACCCCACAATTCACCCCATCCAAAAGGAAACAGAAATTCGATATCCGTCGTTGCAGCTGAATAATGAGAAAGGGCATCTTTATCGTGGTCACGCAAACGCAGGCTGTTCTCCTGAATTCCCAAACCCAAAAGCCAATTTTTACAAAAATCTTTCCAATAATAGAACCAATTCATGTCTTCTCCGGGTTTACAGAAAAATTCTAGCTCCATTTGTTCGAATTCGAGAGTCCTGAATGTGAAATTGCCGGGCGTGATTTCGTTGCGGAACGATTTGCCAATTTGCGCTACACCAAATGGAAGCTTTTTTCTCGCGGTGCGTTTAATATTTGAAAAATTAACATAAATTCCTTGAGCTGTTTCCGGACGTAAAAACAACTCATTTTTAGTATTTTCTGTGATGCCTTGAAATGTTTTAAACATCAGATTGAAATTGCGAATATCTGTGAAATCTGACGAGCCGCAATTCGGGCATGTGATGTCATTTTTTTGTATATAGTCTGCCATCTCTGAAAAATTCATTGCGTCCGGTTTGCCACCTGCATCTTCGATGAGTTTATCAGCTCGATGACGTGTTTTGCAGCTGCGGCAGTCCATCAATGGGTCAGAAAAGCCGCTGACATGGCCCGATGCTACCCAAGTCTGTGGGTTCATCAAAATGGCAGAATCAAGACCAACGTTATACTCGCTTTCTTGGATGAATTTGCGCCTCCAAGCGGCTTTAATATTGTTTTTTAACTCCACGCCCAGAGGACCGTAATCCCAAGTGTTCGCAAGGCCGCCGTATATTTCAGAATTTGCATAGACAAATCCTCTATTTTTGCACAAAGCCACAATTTTTTCCAGAGTCTTTTCACTGCTGTGCATTCGCAATCCTCCTAATAGATAACTTTTATGGTAAAATAATAATTTATTATATCATATTACCGGAAATCTGGAGAATTGTCAACAAGGAGCAGAAGATACCAGGGGCAACACATTTATTTTTTAAAAGATGAATTTTAAACAAAATATAGCGGCAAGAAATATTTTCTTGAAAACACTGATTCAAAAAAATTGCTCTGAACTTTAAAACCTTTGCAATGACAAGCGAGCCCTTGATCCGGCCGCGACTTACTTTTCTCCAAGCAGAAATGCTGCTTTTGAGCATGTCTTTAAAGTTTGGCGCTGAGAAGAGATAGTTAAACTCGCGCCGGTAAAGTATACCTCTAAAAAAAGCTCAAGATCGAATTGGGAAACATTTTTCTGCGAGGAGCCATGCGACCAAAATCGGCGACATTGGGATGGAGGTGCAATTTTTCTCGGTTTTTAATGGGAAATTACCGTATCATCCAGATTTTGCACATAAAAGCGCTCTTTTTGGAAAATTGCATCTAAATTGAATATATTTTTGATTAAGTTACGCGAGAGATTTTATTAGATAGTAATATAAATTTGAAAAGAGAAGCAGGGTGATAGCTTTAACAGCGAAGCGGATGCGCTGAGGAAGGATAGAGGAAAATGGAAAGTATTTCCAGAGCGGCGCGAAGCAAATGAAGCCAAACTGAGGCCCAGATTAGGGATTTTTGTCAGAAATTTGGCAAAATGTATGATTGGTTTTGGCAACGATATTCTGACGCGGGTTTAGGGCAACACATTTATTTTTTAAAAGATGAATTTCAAACAAAAGATAACGGGCGAGAAATGTTTTTTTGAAAGTACTGATTCAAAAAAATTGCAGCTGAGCGCCAGTTTAGATGGTTTTTAATGCTTCAAAATTCACTCATTGTCTAAGCAAACTTTTAAAAATTTATCAGCTGATGCAAAAAACCGTATTTTTGCGTGAGTTTTATCCTTCGTAAAGTTAATGTTGTTGCCCTGGCGAAATAGGTTAATTTTTGAGGGAATAAGTTCAGCATGTCACTTTTGAATATTTTTTATCTTAGATAAAATTTAACTCTTGATATTAAATTATAACTTTTAAGCTTGATGTTAAATTTTGCATTTCGTGATTAGGCATCTGGAAGAAACGCTTCTACCAGTGTTCGGAAATGATTATTTGCAGCGTCTTCTAATTGGCACTTATGATCATACATCTGACTACATTCGTCGATCGATAAGCCGGTTAATGTTCCTTTTTCAAAAGCAATGCATCGATTTTGCGCTGTTATGAAAGGTATGCCTATAGCTTCAAAAGGCCCTAATGATTCCTCAGGGATTTCTATGCCGTTTAATCCTAAGTATCTGGCTTCTATCTCAGCTGATGTGTCTTCAGGGAGGTGAAACTGTGGATTGAGTTTAATGATATTGCAAAGAGCAGAACTGCCATTATCAGCATTTACGTAATCATCTAACGATCCAACATACGGTACAACACTCATACTGCATCCCACCGGGTAGGTTTGATGTTTATATACTTGTAATTTAAACGTAAACGATACGTTGCCATCCTCGTCTATGATATTTTGATGGTGAGGGTCATTTTTTATGCCTAATAGTTGGGCAGAAACGTGGTAAGGCACTGCATTGACTGCAAAAGGTGAGGCTATTGTGCTAGCTAAAGCTAAACAAATAAGTTTACGGAAACAATTAAAGGGTTGCATATAAAGTACCGTCCTTTCTAAAACGCTTGTTATGATATATTTATATTCTTGTACTTATAATATCATATTTTTGAAAACTATGAGTCTATTTTATAAATAATTTATAGTTTTTAGTTATTTTTAATGTCATCTCTTTATTTGTTTTAAAAGTGTGTTATAATAAAAATTATGTTATTCGTTTAGCGTGTTTTTTGAATTTGATCAAATTACTGGGAGGAAAAATGAATAATCTTTGTAATATATCGAATATAAAGCAAATTTTATCGGTTCACGGAGTTAATTTATCTAAAAAATGGGGACAAAACTTTATTATCAATCCGGGTATTTGCTCAAAGATGGCAGATAGTTGCGGTGCAAATGTTAAAACATGCGTGTTGGAAATAGGGCCTGGAATTGGTACTTTAACTAAGGAACTTGCTATTAGAGCAAAAAAAATTGTGGCTGTTGAGCTTGATAGAAGGCTTATTTCTATACTTGAAGAAACGCTAAAAGATTTTGAGAATATAAAGGTTATCTGTGGAGATATACAAAAAATTGACGTAAAAAGATTAATTTTAGATGAATTTAAAGGTATGGATACCTGTGTTTGTGCGAATTTACCGTATTATATCACGTCTCCAATAATTATGAAATTTTTGGAAGAGAAGGCTCCTGTTAAAGATTTGACGTTTATGGTGCAAAAAGAAGCGGCACAGAGAATTTGTGCCGTTCCTGGCACTAGAGAAGTAGGGGCGATTAGTTTTGCTGTGAGGTATTATTCCGAACCTAAGATACTTTTTAATGTGGCAAGAGGAAGCTTTTACCCTTCTCCAAAAGTGGATTCTTCAGTGATAAAATTGAAGATGCGAGAGAGGCCAGCTGTGGATGTTAAAGATGAAAAACTTTTTTTTAAGATAATTAAAGCAGCGTTTTCGCAGAGAAGAAAAATGCTGGTCAACGCGATAACAAAAGTTTTGGATATATCGAAAGAGGAGGCTATTAATTTTATGGATAATCTTGGAATTAATCACACTATGCGCGCCGAAAATTTAAGTCTTTCAGATTTGGCGCGATTATTAAAATTTCTATAATAATTTTCTAATAATTAATATAGAATATTAGCAAAATATTGCAATATGAAATGGCAATTAGTAAAAATAAAGATGAATTTTTGCTAAAAAATTATATTATATTTATAAAAAATATGTTTGATTAAGAGTGAAGAGTTTATGGCATATTTTGTAAAAATGCATCATAAATATGGTATTTTTTGGTAATTTCCATGATTGTTTAAAAATGGGGTTGTAGCGTGTTGCTAGTATTGCCAATATATGGTAATATAATAATGTCAAAAAACAATAAATGGAGGATAAAATTATGAAAAATCATTTAAAATTACTAATTGCAGAAGATTGTGAAGAGTTTAGCCAAAAAGACATAGCGGTTTTTGAGGAGTTTGGGTTTGAAATAATTATCTCTGCTAAAGATGGGTTGCACTTACTGGGATTAATCGAAAAATATAGTCCGAATATAGTAGTGATGGATTTATTTATGCCAAAAGTAGATGCAATTGGGGTTATCAATTCTGTTAAGAAGAGCGGAAAGCTTCCTTTACCTATGTTTGTAGTGTTATCAAACTTTGATAATGCTATTTTAGAAAAAGATGTGCTGGCAGCTGGTGCCTCTTATTTTGCATTAAAACCGTTTAATATACGCGATTTAGCTAAGCAGATTAACCACATGGCTTCTAGAAAGCCATATTTAGAATCAAATGAAGTACCTTTGCGCCTTGATAAAGAGATCAGTATTGAGGTTAAAGTCACTGATATTTTGCATCAAATCGGTGTGCCTGCGCATATTAAAGGGTATCACTATCTAAGAGATTCCATTATTATATCTGTCCAAAATCCTGAAATTATAAACGCTGTGACGAAGCAACTTTATCCTTCTGTGGCTCAAAGGTTTACGACGACGTCATCGAGGGTTGAAAGGGCTATTCGGCATGCGATTGAAGTAGCTTGGGATAGGGGAGATGTGGATGTGCTCAATTCATATTTTGGGTATACTATACACAACAGTAGAGGGAAGCCTACTAATAGCGAATTTATAGCGATGATATCTGACAAATTGCGATTGCAAATAAAAAGTTGCCGGCTAAAAGTTTAAGTAAAAAGGCTTAAAATAAATTCATGAGTTTTTGAGGCTTGCTTTAAAACTGTTTATAGGGTTCTCAGAGAATTTCTCACAGACAAAATTTGTGAGAAATTTTTATATCTAAAATAGAAATATTAGCTATTTTTTTAAGAAAATAATTGTTATTTTTTAATAAAAGAAACAAAAAAATTATATTACATGTTATTATAAATTTAAAGTTACCGGAAAAGAAATTTTATTTGTTGATCGACTGTCGCATTTTTTTAAATATTAAATAAGAGAATGCATCAAGCTCAGTTAAAATTTATTTTAACTAAAAATACCAACAGCACTTGGCGTAAAAATATTCTTGTAGCAAATCTTTGCCAGAGGGTTAATAAAAATTGAACTTGCGAAAGAAAAGTTTTCTGCCATGTTTTGATAAAATTTTTTGTTTAAATTTAAATTTTCAACAAATATCAAGAAGTAAAATTTCTGTTTAACTAATGCAGAACAAAAAAATAAATACTGTAATTTTCTTTGACAGACGTTTGAAAGGGGTAATTGCATATGCAAAAATTTACCAAAACAAAGAATATATTAAAGAGAATCGCGATGTCAAGTTTAGGCATAGGGCTGGGTATCACAGCACTAACTGCGAGTTTACAGGTAAACGCTGCTCCTGACATAGACGCGCAGCAAGCTGGAGGAATGCTCTTAATCCCAGTTGATGGAGGTCAGTTCATAAATGGTAATCCCGTCGACGGACATGATTCGTTCTCCGTAGGTGTTGAGATATCAGAAGGCCCAAACTATGCTGCAAAAATCGTTAGAATGAGCTTAGATACGCCTACAGGTTGGGTTTTCTCATTTTATACTGGTCCAACAAAAGTTCAAAAAATAGACATAGACCGATTTCCTATATTGACAGCTTGTAGCACTATGGCTTCTACTGTGTATATTTCGGTCGACTCTCATCCGGCGGAAGGCGGAAGTGTTACTGTACCACTAGCATTTGATGTTGTTAGTCGCGAAAATTACGCCCCAGGTACGCAAGCAGACTTAATCAGGTTGATGGAGCTGCCAGAAGGCCATACCGCTACCCTTAATAGACAGACTCCAACTGTTCCGTCTGCCAATAGCTATAATAGAAATGTCCCCGGCCGTAGATTATTGGAAACTATCTCAGAAGCTGCGAACTTTGCAGGAGAAACACATACAGTACAAGTAACAAACAACGGTTCATATTACTCTGTTTGCATAGTGCCTTCCCTGCACACTGGGTATTTTACAACTGCCAATGCTCCCATGGGTGAACCGGAAGGTGCAGCAATGCTAATTTCATTGGCGGATGTCAACAAATTAAAGGGAAAATCCGATAATAACGACTACGAAAACCTAGAACCATACAAACTAACCAACCCTGAACGAATTGGTGAGGAATACGAGGTTGAAGAATTTTAATAAAACAACTAGCAAAACAATAAAATTGAATTAAACACAAAATTATATTACGAAACACCAGAAGATATTAATAGCCACTTATGCCTGATCTGATATATAGCATATGTACTATCAGATAATAAATGCACAAGTGGCTATTGTGTTGGGTTTTTTAGGAAATATATTACAAAGTTTAACCGAATTATACTTGCTTACATAGCGTTGTTTAGTTCATTTTTAAGGTATAGCTCTTAAGAAAACTAATAATCTATGTGAGCAAGAATTTTTATTTTAAATTTTGTAATAATATTATAAATTATAATTATTTAGAGCCAATGTCAATCATCAGCAAACTTCTTGAAATTATGCAGGTTTTGCGGCAAAATTCACTGCATAAGTGCCGCTGGTAAAAATTATTACGCTAAATTCAAAATTTTTCTTAAAAACTTTCCCTTTAGAAAGCAAAAATCCCCTCATTTTTACCTATAAGTGAAGAGAGGGAAAATTAACACCTAAATAACTTATCTTTTCGTACGTCGTTGGCAAAATTGCACAAAAAAGCCACTATCTGCTGTGATTATGATGCACATTTACGCACCATCCGCTTTTGCACTTTAGGTATTGAATGTTTACCTCATTCTCTCTCCTTTTATCATATGCCAACACTTTTTACATTATTTTTTAATTTTTAACAATATTACTGCTATTTAACTTATTATAACCCAAATTTTATTTAGAAGATTTGTTTTTAGTAACTTGAACCTTAAAATGGCGCTAAATTTTCAAGTTAATAAAATTTTCCCATGGTGGGTTTAAATCTGTTCGGCCCATATGCCCGTATGCAGAGAATTTGTGGTATAAAGGTTTGCCTAAACTTAATTGTTTAATTATCATAAATGGCCGTAAATCAAAAAATTTTTTTACAATTTTCAAAATTTGAGATTCAGAAATAGTGGATGTATTAAACGTTTCTATTAATATAGAAACAGGACGAGCTATGCCGATGGCATAAGCGAGCTGCACTTCGCATTTTTTAGCAAAACCAGAGGCGACAATACTTTTTGCCACCCACCTTGCTGCATATGCGCCTGAACGATCAAGTTTTGTCAAGTCTTTTCCGGAGAAAGCCCCTCCGCCATGACGGGCATAGCCGCCGTATGTGTCCACTATAAGCTTGCGCCCAGTGAGGCCAGTATCAGCCATAGGCCCTCCGATAACGAACCTACCAGTCGGATTGATGTGTATTTTGGTGTGGTTGTCTAGATATTTAGATGGGATAACAGCTTCAATATTATGTTTAATTATATCATGACGTATGATATTTGGGTCGATTCCTTCGCGGTGCTGTGCAGAAATCACAATAGCATCCACACGCAGCGGTACACCGTTTTCGTACTCAACCGTCACTTGGGTTTTGCCGTCGGGCAATAGATATGGCAAAATGCCGTTTTTTCGAATTTCTGCAAGGCGCCGCGCAAGATTGTTTGCATATACGATGGGCATTGGCATGAATTCTGGAGTTTCATCACAAGCGAAACCAAACATTATACCTTGATCACCGGCTCCAATCGCGTCGCATGGATCCTTGCTGCCGCGTTTTGCTTCTTGTGATGTGTTTACCCCAACCGCGATATCCGGTGACTGTGAGTTGATTGAAGTTATGATTGCGCAAGATCTGCTATCAAACCCGGAACAAGGGTCATTGTATCCGATGGAGTGTATAACGTTTCTAGTAATTGCTGAGATATCAACATAGCAACTCGTTGTTATTTCACCCATGATATGAACGAGACCCTGCGTTATGGCGACTTCGCATGCAACACGCGCAGCTTCGTCTTTTTCTAGTATATTATCCAGGACGCTATCTGCGATTTGATCGCACATTTTGTCTGGATGACCCTCTGTTACTGACTCTGAAGTAAAAAAGCTTTTTGCCAATTTTATCCCTCCTAAAAGCTGACATAGCTAAAGCGCTTCATTCTTGCTATATTTTAACATAATTTATGATATTTTGTAAACATAGAAAATTTTACTTAAACAGAGCCACGGTATTTACTTTGAAGGTTTTTCATGATATCGCTGACAAAGATTGGAGAATTTGGTTCAGGTGGTTCAAATATTAAATCACTGCAAACTAGCTTTACTGGTGCTTAGACGTGATGCCCACACAAGAAGTTATAAATCTCTACTTAATTTGAATTTATTGAGAGAAATTGCTCTTCTCTGTTGATATCTCAGTTTTACCCAAATTAGCAGCCCAAAAAACCGTTTTGCGTTGGCTTTATATCCCTTATTTGAAGACTGTCATTGCCGTTGCAAACTGCGCTGTAAGCTTTGTTCACTTTTCAAATTTATATTAATACACAACAAAACTTCACATATAATTTATCAAAAAATATATCTAAAACAAACGATATCTTTTCAATGCCGCCAAACTGAAAACCCAGCAAGACGCAGCACTATTATGGCATTCCTGTTTAGAAATAGGGGTGAACTGCAACCAAAATCAAGGATTTTTCGCTCAACGGCACAGGTGTGTAATGAAAGCATCTGCAAAAAATATTTCACGCCGCTCATTTTATCCTTTGGTGAAAATAATTTTTGACAAAAATGCGAGCGCTTCTATATTAGCGTATAAAAATTTGTTGTTAATAGAGGAAATTGAATCTCATTAATCAATTTTGAAGGCGTATTTTAAAAGAAATAAGCTTGACAAAATTTCAAAAATATGAAATAATTTTTAATTGATAAGCTTATGTTTAGGGCTGTTGATGTAAATGACAAAATATGATATAATTATAGAGATGAAATGGATCTCAAATGTGCTGCCGGCTCAGTGTTGGTAATATATTTGATGAATTTGGTGTCATTTTTGCTCTCTTTTTATTTTAAATAGCCTTGCTGAGATTTATTAATAATTTTGTAATAAAAATTTAAAGGTGAGTGTGTTTAAACATGGAAATTTTAAGCCAACTTTTAGTGCTAGTGCCCCTTATGGCGATAATGTATTTTGTCTTATTTAGACCTCAATTGAAAAGAAAAAAAGAAGAAGAGCAGATGAGGAGCAATTTAAAAATCGGAGACGAGGTCACAACGATAGGTGGAATTATCGGTAGAGTCGTCAACATCAAAGATGAAACGGACTCGCTGGTCATTGAGACGAGCATTGACCGCAGCAAGGTTCTGCTGAGACGTTGGGCAATTGCTAGTTGCATCCCTAAAGCTTAATTTATTTTTGATATTTTTCATATAACATAGCTTTAAATGGGAGGTGTTTATTTTGAAGCATGTAAAAACGGTCAATAAGGCAAATTTAAAAGAAAGTGCAAAAAAAGGTGGCTGCGGGGAATGTCAGGCTTCTTGCCAGTCAGCTTGCAAAACTTCAGCCACAGTTGCGAATCAAAATTGCGAAAAGTAAAAACGATTTTATTTTTATTAAAGGGTTGTTAGTATTTGTACTTCAACCCGTTTGTTTTTGTAATGGAGGGTATTTATGATACATAAATATCGATTAAATGGCTGTAATTTTGTCCTTGATATATGTAGTGGAGCTGTTCATATTTTGGATAACCTTGCCTATGATATGGTGGATTTTGTTGATGAAAATATGAAGGAAGATATTCCATTAGTGATTATAAAAAAGTTTGAGGATGCGTATAAAAAAAGCGAAATTTTAGAATGCTATCGAGAATTATACGAGCTGTGGCAGGAAGGTCAGCTTTTTTCTAAGGATGATTATGAAAAATTTATAGCTATGAGGCAAAACGTCCCCATAAAAGCCCTGTGTTTGAACATCGCGCATGATTGCAACTTGAGGTGCCACTATTGCTTTGCAGCTAAGGGAGATTTTGGCTGCGGTAGAAAGTTGATGCCACTGAAAGTTGGAAAAAGCGCAATCGATTTTTTGATCCAAAATTCTGGAAATAGGGTTAATCTTGAAGTTGATTTTTTTGGCGGCGAGCCTTTAATGAATTTTGAAGTTGTTGAACAAATTGTGAATTATGCAAAGAGCATACAACAAAAATACAACAAAAATTTTCGTTTCACAATCACAACCAACGGCTTACTCTTAGACAAAGAAAAAATAGATTTCATCAATCAGGAGATGTCTAATGTTGTGCTGTCGATAGATGGTAGAAAGTTAACGAACGACAGATTAAGAGTCGCAAGTAATGGAAAAGGCAGCTACGATATAATTATCCCTAAATATGAAAAATTGGTTTCAACAAGAGGGGATAAGGATTACTACATCAGAGGGACATACACAGCATATAATCTTGATTTTACTGAAGACATTTTGCATTTGGCTGATCGTGGATTTAAAAACATATCCGTAGAACCTGTGGTGTCTGATGCAGATCTGGAATATGCTATAAAAGAAAAAGATCTGCCGAAAATTTTTGAAGAATACGAAAAGCTTTCAAGAATTTTATTGGAGAGGTTAAATAGCGATAGGGAATTTAATTTTTTTCATTTTTCTGTGGACTTAAACCAAGGGACTTGTGCGATTAAACGACTGCGTGGTTGCGGCTGTGGAAATGAGTATGTTGCTATCACTCCAGAGGGGGATATATTTCCCTGTCATCAGTTTGTGGGGCATGAATGCTGGAAAATGGGAAATGTAATGGCAAATACCTTTACACAAAAAATCAAAGATTTATTTTCAAAAACGCATATCTATTCCAAACCAGACTGCAAAAATTGCTGGGCAAAATTTTATTGCAGCGGGGGATGCTGTGCCAATAATTGGCAGTATGAGGGCGATGTTTTAAAATCACACCGCATTTCCTGTGAGCTACAAAAAAAGCGTCTGGAGTGTGCGATTATGTTCCAAGCCCTAAAAATGGACCTGTCGAATGTTTAATTAACATATCTCAGCAGCTAAAAATTATATAAAACGCACTCAAAATAAAAAATTATCCTTAAGATACCAAATATTTTCTTTAAATTAAAGAAAATATTAGTACTTAATTTTGTTTTTTAATGTTAATGATGTTTCGCACTCGTGCTTGAACCAATCAAAACTATCACCTAAATATAAGCCTAGCAGTTTTTCTGTTCTTTTGTTGTCTACGGCGACGGCGAAAATGAAGTCCCAGCCAGGATAATGTTCACATTGATATTTAAAGCAAGCATTAAATATATTATAACCAACGCCAATAGGTCGATATTCTTTTTTCACAAAAAACGATCTGTATAAAATCAAATTTCCCGGCGCTTCAAAAGTGGTGCCCCACCCAATTATACCATCATTTTCGGTAATGGCAAAAAAATGGAAAGCCTCTTTTAAGTCAAATTCATTTTTAAATGGGGAAAGGCTTTCTGGATAATCATTATCTTCTCTGGCTTTGATCTTTTCTATTAAATTTGTGTCAACTTGATTTTTAAGGAGAATTTTCACATTTTTATTAAATTTCAATTTGCCAGAGAACACTCTCTTGGAAAATGGACTTTTTTCACGCATCTTTATTATGCTACATTTATAAATATTGGTGCAAATTCTAAATGGCGCAAATCCGTGCTTTACAAAAAGCGACTCAAGGCTTTTTATATTATCCATAGAAGTAATTACTTTAAATGTGGTAAATTCACATTTTTTATCTAATAGTATTTCTTTTAATTTTGAAAGTAGAGCAGCGCCTGCACCTTTTTTTCTGAAATTTTCCAATACAAAAAAGCTTAATATATTCCAAATATTGCCAGTTGAAGTATCCTCTTTAGCCAGTGCAAGCCCGGCGGGAACACCATCTACGCGTGCACCTATCTTGACAATTGGTGTATCGCCGGGCTCGTCCAATAAAAATTTTTCATATTGTTTGAATGTGAATTCTTTGTAGAAATGCGCATTTTCATTTTGGATATTTTCTATAACTACAATAGCCAAGTCACCTCAATTCAAACTATATTGTTTTAGAGCAATTCATTATAAGATAACATATGGATAAACTTTCAGAATTCGCTTCTTTACTTCATCTTCAGGTAAGTCAGGCCTATTGAGCGTAACGGCTAAGAGAACACGTTGTGCGTACTGTTGATCTGTTTCCGTATCACCGCGTTGTGGAACGCTGATGTTATAAATGGTTAATGAATCATGCGTACTATTATCAACGTGTTGAGGAGAGGGTGGTGGATCACCTTTTCCACCTGCTACGCACGATTGCTCGTCATCAGATAATTTTGTTGAGTTGATATCAGCTATAGATTTGTAGATTTCATTTAGTTCTTTTTCCGATATATTTATATCATATTTATCCGCAAGTTGTTTTAAATCTTCTTTATTTTTACAATTTATAGCTTTTTTAATTAACTGTGGATATTGTTGTATTAACAGATGTATGTTCATTTGATACCTACCTCTCTGAATGAACTTAGTTTTAATGAAAGTCAAAGTAGTATAAAAATGCTTTTGAAAGCTGTATCGCGGAACAACATGCGAGCGTTATGTTCATAATATCTTGATTGTCTTATTGTCTATTTTAGAGGTGTTTTCAGAAAGGCAAGTCGCGTAAGCCTCTACATTTCCGCCTATCGAGCCAAAGTTATCGACCACTGTAACCACTATGCTACCACCGCAGGCATTATTAAGGTCTTCGATTGTATTAAGTGACTTTTGTTGACACATATCAATTATAGTTTTTATATGTTCCGAGGATAATTTAATCCCACGCTTTTCCAATACAGCAGATAATTCTTCTTCTGATTTTGACTTACGGATGAGTTCAAAGAATTTTGGATATTTTTCAAGCAAGTCTATAAATTTTATTTGCTTATCGGCCATAGTTTATCACTCCTATGTATCAGTTTTTTTGTGGCATTAGCGGCTATACCAACATCGACAATCCCCATAACGTTTACATATATAGTGTTAACTGTAACAACAGCGATCAGTTTTTCTCTCACTAAACTATAGATATTGATACGTTAGCAGTGCTAGTTATACTCTTTATATCCGTATTATCTGTGGAATCAGCATCTACTTTGCCACCGACAGATCCTGTAATATTTATAGCTACTACTCCTCCTCCCGTGGCGGCAGCGAAATCTTCATCATTCAGTTGGTGGGGGTTGCAGTTTTGAACCTGTATAAATAAATCTTTCATTTTTTCCGCTGGGATATCCAAACCTTCTTGCTTAGCTAATTCGCCAAGTTTCTCTGGAGATTTGCATTCTTTTGCCTTTTTTAATAATTTGAAATTTTCAGGACTTAGTGCCATAATTAACCCCTCCTAAAGTATTCATATATTTTTATATATTATTATTATAACCTATAATTAGTAGTAAGTCAATATAAAAAATGAATTTTTATTAATTTATATAGACGAATTGGATAATGAATATGCAATTTAGGATCTATAATTTTCTTGCTTAAGATATGATTTTGTGATATTATATTTTAGTTAGGTAAAAATTTTTGAGATATCAAATTTAAACTTAAATATTTAAATTTTAGGAGTGATAAGGTGGACAATGTAAAAACATACCAAATTTGCGAAGGAGTAAACTTCAATTCCATCAGAGAAACGCGCTTTAAAACCGGCCGGATAAGCATAACCATGTTTTTACCGCTGGCAAATGAAACTGCCTCTCAAAGTGCCATTTTACCGTTTTTGTTAACAAGATCTTGTGGCAAATATCCTGATTTTACGAGCCTTAATAAACAATTAAATGACCTCTATGGTGCAAGCCTTGATGCCGACACCGATAGGGTGGGCGAAGCGCAAACTTTAAGCATATCCGCCTCATTTTTGGACGACAGATACGCGTTATACGGGGAAACAATCTCCGCTGAAGTCACCGATTTATTGTGTGAGGTCCTGTTTTATCCCAGATTGATCGATGGCGTTTTTGCCGAAGATGATCTTGAACAGGAAAAGCGCCAACTGGCGGAGCTGATTGACTCAGAATACAGCGATAAAAAGCTTTATGCAAAACTTCGCTGCGAACAAGTGATGTGTAAAGACGAAAAATATAGCATAAATCCCCTAGGGGAAAAAAAGGAAGTTTTGGCGTTATCTCCTCAAAAAGTTAAAGAGGCCTGGGAAAGGGCACTAAAATTGGCAAGGATAGAGATCATCGCATTGGGAGATTTGGACCCAGAGCCAATTTTAGCGTGCTTAAAAAAGGCATTTTCGCTTATAGAAAGAGAAAAACCTTGTGATTGCAGCACAGAAATAATAAAAATAGCCGAAAAGGCTAAAGAGGTTACGGAATATCAAGATATCGCTCAAACAAAACTTGTGTTGGGGTTTCGCTCAAGTATCGCTGGAGTGGACAAGAATTTTTTCTCCTCTCGTGTGATGGCCTCCCTTTTTGGCGGCACTCCGCATTCAAAATTATTTTTAAATGTGCGCGAAAAACTCAGTCTTTGCTACTATTGCTCCGCGTTTTATGAGCGGCAAAAGGGTATAATGTTCGTTCAGAGCGGTGTGGAAAAGCAAAATATAGTAAAAGCAAAACATGAAATTTTAAACCAGCTTGAGCAGATAAAAAAAGGCAATTTCACTGATGAAGAAATTTCGGCCACAAAACTAAATATATCAAATAATTATATTAGCATTAACGATTCCTTAGCGAGTTTGGACACATTCTACACATCCCAATCTTTCGATAGCAAAAAATATTCTCCATCAGAATATGCAGCGGAAATAGAAAAAATCACGAGAGAGCAAATCATAGCAGCTGCAAATGCCACAAGCTTAGATACGGTCTATTATCTAACTTCAAAATAAAATTGCCAACAAATTTTATTTTAAATTTTGTTGAAATTATAGATTTTTAAATTTTTTTAAAAAAGTTGCTCTTAAGAGGGCAAAAAAACCTTCATTTTCGCCTATTAGTGAAGGGGGATTTTAATAAGTGAAGAATAAAAATTTGTTTCTATAGGCAGTGTTTTGAGCAATTTTGAAAAATGGAAAAATAAAGCCTGGCGGCAAAATTTAAAGTTATTATTTTTATAAAATATTGAGGAGGAATTTATGCAATTAATGGAAATAAAAAGCAATCGATTAAACGATTCCTATTTTTACGGCAAACACAACTCGGGCTTGAAGGTCTATGTGTACCCAAAAAAGGACAACAGCTCAACTTACGCGATTTTTGGCACAAAATTTGGTTCGATTAACACCAAATTCAAAGATGCTAAAACAGGAGAAACATTAACGGTCCCGGATGGCATAGCCCATTTTTTGGAACATAAGCTTTTCGAGAGCGAAGATGGCGATGCATTTAAAAAATACGCTAAAACCGGCGCTTCAGCAAATGCATACACATCGTTTGACATAACCGGCTACCTTTTTTCGTGTACTAAAAATTTTGAAGAATCTTTAAAAATTCTTTTAAATTTCGTTCAAACGCCTTATTTTACAGAGAAATCAATCGAGAAGGAGCAGGGCATAATAGGCCAGGAAATTCGCATGTACGACGATAGTCCCAATTGGCGAGTTTTGGTTAATTTACTGAGTGCACTTTACCAAAAGCACCCGATTAGGGTGGATGTCGCTGGCACTGTTGAATCTATCGCGAAAATTACCCCAAAAAATCTTTATGACTGCTATGAAAATTTTTATAACCTAAATAATATGACTTTATGCATCGCTGGGAATATTGAAAAAGAAAAAGTCATAGAAATTTTGGAAGGCACCATAAAAACCACGCCTCCTGTGGAACCGGAAAGTATTTTCCCCGAAGAACCTTACGAAATTCTAAAAGATAGAGTTGAACAAAATTTCGATATCTCAGTTCCGATGTTTCAGCTGGGTTTTAAGGAAAAGGCAGAAAAAACAAGACCTTCGCTGCATAAAATCGTCGAAACAGAAATACTTTTAGAAATTTTTGCGTCTAAAGCTTCCCATCTTTATAGAGAGCTTCTCGATAAAAGTTTGATAAATTCCTCGTTTGGCTCCGAATATTTCGAAGGTCCTGCTTACGCATCAGTTATATTCTCTGGCGAATCTCAGTGTGCGGATAAAGTTGCGGAAATCATAAGGAAAGCCGCCGATGAATTGCACCAAAACGGAATAGCTGAAGAGGATTTTAAGCGGGCTAAAAAAGCCGTATGGGCCAGATACGTCTGCACTTTGAATAGCGTTTCTAGCATATCAAAAACTATTTTAGGACTATCTTTTGCCAATTGGGATTTTTTCACAGCGTTAGATCTAATTGCCGAATCTAAGCTTGAGGATGTCGAAAATAGGCTTAAAGAGCAACTGGATAGCAAAAATTCTGCCCTATCGGTTGTTTCGCCTTTGGCCTCTTGTGAATAATATAAAAAACAAAAATTTTTAAAAAGGTCGTTGGTTTAAAATTTGAATTTGTATAATTATTTTATCCCTCCGACCTTGCTATAAAAAGGCAAATTAAATGTGCCAAGTCAAGTGAGGTGTAAGATCGTCAAATCCTTGATATTTACGATTACTTAAAAGATTTTAGATATTTTCAACTTTTCGAAGCCAAGGAGGCTAAAATTATCATGAAATATCAGGAAATATTGTCAAAAGTAGATCACACATTTTTATCTCGAACTGCTACGTGGCATGATATAAAAAAAGTTTGCGATGAGGGAATAAAATACAAAACCGCTTCAATCTGCATTCCAGCTTGTTATGTCAAAGAAGTTAAGTGCTACTCATCGGGCAAAATTAACATCTGCACCGTCATCGGCTTTCCAAACGGCTATAATACGGCTGAATCCAAAATTTTTGAAACAGCAGATGCCATAAAAAACGGCGCGAATGAAATCGATATGGTGATTAACCTCGGTTATGTCAAACAAGGTCTCTTTAATCTGCAGCTTGATGAGATAAAATCTATAAAACAAGTTTGTGGAGACAAAATTTTGAAGGTCATTATTGAAACCTGTTTGTTATCGGACGAAGAAAAAATTAAAATGTGCGAAGTTGTTGCGGAGTCTGGGGCGGATTTTATTAAAACCTCTACCGGGTTTGCAGAAAGAGGTGCAAGTTTTGAAGACGTTTCTTTAATTTCTAAACATTTGAACAAAAATATTAAAATTAAAGCAGCAGGAGGGATTTCATCACTCGACGACGCCAGGAAATTTATCGATCTTGGGGCCGCGCGGCTTGGGACGAGCCGTATTGTGAAGATAATCGAAAGTTTGGTTTAATTTAATTTTAGAAAGAGATGAAAAATTTTTTGGAGATACGTCAAATAAAAGAGTTAATCGATAAAGCTACAGCTGCTAGAGGGTTCGCTTACGCACCTTACTCAAATTTTTTGGTAGGGGCGGCTCTTTTGACCTGCAAAAATCAAATTTACACAGGCTGTAATATAGAATCAGCGTCATATTCTCCAAGTAATTGCGCAGAACGCACGGCTTTCTTTAAAGCTGTTAGCGAGGGTGAGCGAGATTTCTTAGCTATTGCTATTGTTGGTGGAGCAAAACTCTCCCCTGTGAAACAACTTTGCCCGCCGTGTGGTGTCTGTAGGCAGGTGATGATGGAGTTTTGCGATGTGGAAAATTTTAAAATTATATTGGGAATTTCATCGGAACATTACAGCATTTTTAATTTAATTGAGCTATTGCCAATGGGATTTGGCCCTAAAAATTTAGCTTTGGAAGGAAATTGAATATGAGAATGTATGATATCATTGCTAAAAAGAGAGATGGCGGTGAACTTGCAAAAAACGAAATAGATTTTTTTATAAAAGGATACTTGAACGGAGAAGTTGCTGATTATCAAATTTCGGCTCTGTTAATGGCGATTTATCTTAACGGCATGAATGCCGAAGAAACTGCAAACCTAACATTATCGATGGCACAATCGGGCGAAATGCTTGATCTTTCATCTATTTCAGGGATTAAGGTGGATAAACACAGCACAGGTGGTGTTGGCGATAAAACATCTTTTATTATCTCTCCGATCGTCGCTTCATTAGGCGTGAAAGTTGCAAAAATGAGTGGCAGAGGGCTCGGACACACCGGCGGTACCACAGATAAACTGCAGTCAATTCCGGGCATGAGGGTTTCTTTAGATAGAAGTGAGTTTCTTAAAATTGTTCGAGAAGTGGGCATCTGCTTAATAAGCCAATCTAACAATCTTGTCCCGGCTGATAAAATGATCTATGCCCTCAGAGACGTCACTGCAACGGTGGATTGCTTACCATTAATTGCTTCTAGTATTATGAGCAAAAAAATCGCTGCTGGTTCGGATTGCATATTATTAGACGTCAAAACTGGCAGCGGTGCGTTTACGAAAACGGTCGACGATGCCATAAAACTTGCAAAATTTATGGTTGAAATCGGAGAAAATGCTGGTAGGAAAACGGTGGCACTCATAACTGATATGGATCGCCCGCTCGGCAGAGCAATAGGGAATTCACTCGAAATTATAGAAGCCTGCGAGACTTTAAAAGGTAATGGCCCGAAAGATCTCACGGATATTTGTGTGGAATTAGCTGCCAATATGCTCTATTTCACTGAGTGTGAAAGTATTGATGCCTGCAAAGATCTCGTCAAAAAAGCCATTTTAGATGGTTCTGCCTTTGAAAAATTAAAAGAAATGATAAACGCGCAGGGAGGCGATGTAGCCGTTTTGGAGGATAGTGAAAAATTTGAAAAATCCAAGGTTAAATATGACGTCATAGCCTCGGAATCCGGCTTCGTCACCGCTATGAATACGGAAAAAATTGGCATTGCCTCCGTTATTTTAGGTGCAGGGCGTGCGACGAAAGATAGCCAAATAGATTACAGTGCCGGGATAATTTTAACAAAGAAATCAGGAGATTTTGTCAACAAAGGCGAAAAATTTGCCACACTCTTTTCTGCATCTGATGAATTGTGCAAAACAGCTGAAAAAATCATCTTTGAAGCGACGAAGCTTAGTTCGACTCCTCCAATAGCAAGACCTTATATTCACGCGCGGGTAGTTAAGAATGGTAAGTCGATTGAAGTGCTGAATTATACCGGATAGCGCTGCAATACGGCGAAAACGCAGCTCGGAAATTCGCAATTAATTTGCGGCGTCAGTTAGCCTGGCTACTCACAATTAAAGGTTCCATTTCTAAGAAACTTGTGTATATCAGTCAGTTTTTACTTTAAGTTAATCCTGTATTTTCGGCGAATAGCCATATAAAAAACAACCGATTGCCAAATTTGCATTGCAAACCAAGTTTTGAAAATCTCTACCCGGCGCCTGAAAAATTGGTTATAAAAATGGCGAGTTTTCAATGCACGAAGCACTTAAAAACTCGCCGAGAGAGTGCTAAATTTAATTATAGATTACTGGTAAACGGTGAACTTGTGCCGGTAAATTAACATAGGTAGTAGTTTTCTGTTTTTGTATAGCTATTCACCAAAATTGTGAATTAAACTTAAAGAAAAAACTGGTTGATATGCTAAAGCTTTTTGAGATTTGATAGTAAGTTGTTCAATTAATCACTAAACGCGCATCACGCCGTTCCGGGGGTAGCAGCGTTATCCCAGATGGTAGCCGAGGCCTGACAGGTCATCGCTAGCACCAAGTGAGCGCCATCCCAGTAATTAGGAACGTTCCTTACCTGCAGAGTTGCTTTCCCGTCATGGGTGCAAACCACTCTCGCGCTCGAACCTCCCGAGTACACCCAAGATTTTTTGGGAAGTTGTGTTAGCAAACTGGGGTTACTCGGATTGCTGCTTCTACCTATTGATCCGTTGCCTGAAGGGAGCTCTGTGCATATGAAACGTGTTAGTTCCGGCAAAGTAGGTATGTGTATTGAGTGTAGTAGGTCGCAGGCTTGATGGTAGTTTTTTCCCGCGCCTAGTTTATCGAAATTTCTAGGGTCTACGGAAAATACGTCCATGCCCCAGCTGTCCGCGCCGGTCGCCATAGGTTGGTAAAAACCAGGTGTTAAGTATGTTTGTAGACTATGTGGTAATATCATTTCTGACGTTGGGTCAGTAGTCCATGGGCTGGTACCCACGACGGTGAGGAAGAAGCATCCCGTGGCTCCGTTTGGTGGTTGAGAGGCTTCATTGACACTCTGACTGTGATCTGCTTCGTTGTGCACGAGCGTCCATTCTAATTTGGCCAGTTCTGGTGTAACACCGGGTACAGTTTGGCTAAGGTGGTAACCATACGAATCTCGTGGAAAGCTCATAGCGTTGCGGATCGCTGAGGCGGTAAGAGTAGTGCTACTGATTAAGCCAATACCTATTGCCGAGGTGATTGCAATGGCTTTTTGCCAGCTTCCATTCATTTTGTTTTTCATGTTTGACAACTCCTTTAAAAAATTAAGTGTATGGGCTAAGCTTATAAATTAATTATAAAAGATATTTTGTTTAGTATCAACATAAAAATAGAATTATTTTAAATTTTTTTATGATTTTTAAAATTTATTTATTTTAAAATCGTCAATCAATATTTTTGTTGACTGGAATTGCAAAAATGTTAAATATTATTTATAATAATTATTAAAGATGAATATTTATCAAAGGAGTATGTGATTTTATGGTCGAAACTTTGGATGAATTAAAAGGTATTTTAGCAGATGACCCTTCGCCTGAAGCGGCGCGGCAGGAGTGGTCTGCATTTATAGAGGGCAAAGTTGTCAACTTTTTTAATAAAAATAAAATTGAAAAGCTTGCGATTGAAGACGGAAACGGAAATAAAGCCAAGCTTGTGCGCACGAAAGATAACGAAATTAGGACGGAATATTCGTCTGTGGTTATGCTTTGAAATTTGTTAAATTTACACAGAAATTTTAACGAATCTTGATAATGATTTTTTTCAATGCCTTTAATTTTTGTTTTAAAGAGTTTAAAGTGAATTTATAATTCAAAATTATTATTAAAGCGGGTGCATAGGTTTGAAAGTAAAAAAATGGATATTAAAAAAACTTAGTACCGAAAAAGCCTTGGAAATTTCTCAAAAATTTGATCTTCCATTTTTTCTTTCGATACTTTTAGAGGCTAGATCTATAAAAGATTTAGACAGTATACGTGATTTTTTGAGTGACGAATATGTTTTTAGAGATCCTTTTTTGATCAAGGATATGGATAAGGCAGTTGATAGAATAAAAAAGGCTATCGATTGCTTTGAAAAAATATGCGTTTACGGGGATTACGACGCGGATGGCGTCACGGCGACGACTTTATTGTATTCCTATCTTGAAGAAGCTGGGGCTGATGTTATATATTTTATCCCAAAGCGGGATGATGTTGGGTATGGTCTTAACAATTTTGCGATAGAAACACTAAAAGAGCAGGGGGTAAGCCTGCTGATAACTGTGGACAATGGTGTCTCGGCGATTAAAGAAGTCGATTTTGCGAATTCTTTGGGGATAGATACGATAATAACAGACCATCACAGGCCGCCAGAAAATTTACCGCAAGCTGTTGCTATTATAGATTTGCACCAAAAAGATTGCCACAGTGATTTTAAAGATCTTTCCGGAGTGGGTGTGGCGTTTAAGTTGGTTATGGCGCTGGAAAACGATAGAGATAATATGTGCGTTTTAATTGAAAAGTATATGGACTTAGTCGCAATTGGGACTATCGCCGACTCTGTTACGCTTTTGGACGAAAATAGAGAGTTTGTGAAGGCGGGGATAAAATGCATATTAAAAGCGGATAGGCAAGGTTTGAGGGCAATAATGGATGAGGCCTGTTTGTTGGGTAAAGATTTAAAAGCGCAAGATATTGCATTTATGTTGGCGCCGAGGATCAATGCTGTTGGGCGATTGGGTTCGTCTGAAAAGGTGGTAAAGTTACTTCTTTCAAAAGATGATGAAGACACTTTTTTTTTAGCTCAGGAGCTAGGAAAGCAAAATCAGCTGCGAAAAAATATAGAAATCAATATAGTGAATCAAGTTGAGGAATTTATTAATCGACATAAACTTTGCCTTTTTGAGCCAATTTTGGTTATTTGGGGCGAATTTTGGCATGCGGGTGTGATAGGTATCGTTGCATCTAAATTAATAGAGAGGTATGGGAAACCTTGCATTGTCATGGCTGTTGAAGGGGATAAAGCAAAGGGGTCTGGTAGAAGCGTAGAAGGCTTTTCTTTACACAAAGCCGTGAGTAGTTGCGCTGAACATTTAGTGCGCTTTGGGGGGCATCCTATGGCTGTGGGTTTTGAGATAAAATCTAATAAAATAGAAGCCTTTTACCAGGAGATTTTGAAATTTGCAAAACAAGAAGTAATCCCCCCTTTGAGTTTAAACATTGATGGCAAATTAAATATTGATTCCTTGGATATAGGTTTAGTAAAGCAGATGGATTTGCTTGAGCCGTTTGGTTGTGGAAATTTAGAACCTATGTTTGGGCTGTTTAACGTGACGTTAAATAAAATTCTTCCTGTGGGAGGTGGGAATCATTTAAAGTTAAGCCTAGAAAAGGATGGAAAATCAATCACAGCGATGAAGTTTGCAACTTGCCTTGATGAATTTGGTTACAGGGCAGGGGATATTGTTGATATAGCTTTTAATATGAATTGTTCTGAGTATATGGGCGAGGAAAGCCTTTCTATATTTGTGAGAGATATCCATTTTTCAGATCTAGATATAGATGAAATATTAAATGAAAAACGCATTTATGATCAACTGCGCAGAGGGGAAAAGTGTGATGATATTGGCGATATAATCCCACAAAGAGAGGATTTTGCTCTGATTTACAGATACTTAAAAAGTCATAAAAGATGGACCGGATCTGAAGAGATTCTTTATTTTAGGTTAAGAAGCGCTAAAATTAGATTTATAAAACTGTTGTTGATTATAGATGTGATGGAGGAGATGAATTTAGTAGATTTAAATTATCAAAATGGCTTATTAATTATTAAAATTAATGAAATAGAGAGAAAAATAGATATAGGTAAATCGTTAATCTTAAAGAAAGTTAAATCGTCGATAGAAAATGAAAGTTGATGTGATTTAGGTTTTACCATTTACGCAAGATGCTGTTTTAGAGCAAAAATTGGGAGTTGAAAAAATGTCTCAGCAAAAGGAATCTTATAAAAAATATGAGGATTTAGTTTTATTAATAAAAAAGAGCAATATTAGAGATTATAATATGGAATTGATTGATAAAGCTTACTGTTTTGCACTTAAAGCACACGGAGAACAAAAGCGTTATTCTGGAGTTCCTTATATTTCGCATCCGATTTCAGTTGCTTACATTTTGGTAGAGTGGGGAATGGATACTGAATCTATTGTCGCAGCTCTACTTCATGATATTGTGGAAGATACCGACGTTGATTTAAAATGTATACAAAAACAATTTGGACCAGTCATTGCCAACTTGGTCAGTGGTATTACTAAAATTGGAAAAATTCCACTTTCTACTAAAGAAGAACAGCAGGCAGAGAACTTGAGAAAAATGTTAATAGCGATGGCAAGTGACATTCGAGTGATTATAATTAAACTTGCTGACAGATTAAATAACATGCGAACGATAGGTTGTCTACCAAAGCAAAAGTGCAGAGAAACAGCTAGAGAAACAATGGAGATATATGCCCCGATTGCGCATCGTTTGGGGATGAGAGCAGTTAAAGAAGAGCTGGAAGATATATCTATAAGATGTCTTGATCCATTTGCTTATCAAGAGATCGAAGATGTCTTAAATATGCGCAAAAGTGCGCGTGAAGAGTTTATATGTTCTATTAGAAAAAAGCTTTCAAAGAGATTATTTCAAGTTATACCAAATGTCCATATCGAAGGTAGAGTAAAGAGTATCAATGGGATTTACCGTAAGGTATATATGCAAAATCGTCATATAGAAGAGGTTTATGATGTCTATGCCGTTAGGATAATAGTTGATACGGAAAGTGATTGCTATAACGTGCTTGGAATTGTGCACGATTTATTTCATCCAATTCCAAATCGCTTCAAAGATTATATTTCAACGCCTAAACCTAATTTTTATAGATCTTTACACTCAACTGTTATAAGCAAAGAAGGCATACCATTTGAGGTGCAAATTCGCAATTGGGAAATGCACTATACGTCAGAGTATGGTATAGCTGCGCATTGGAAATATAAACTTGGTCTTTCGAAGAATAAAGATCCATTGGAACAACGCTTAGTTTGGATAAGGCGTATGATAGAAAATCAGTTTGATAGTCAAGATTTTACTGATATCGTTAGTACGATAAAAACGGATTTAAAGCAAGAGGAAGTTTATGTTTTTACCCCTAAAGGTGATGTTATTAGCCTACCTGTGGGTTCTACTGTGATAGATTTTGCTTATGCAATTCACAGCGCAATTGGCAATAAAATAGTTGGGGCAAAAGTTAACAAAAAAATGGTTCCAATTGATAGCATAATAAAAAATGGAGAGATAATTGAGGTCCTCACTTCGAAGGAGGACAAAGGCCCAAACCGAGATTGGCTTAAACTGGTATGTACCAGCGAAGCAAGAAGTAAAATTAGGCAGTGGTTTAAAAAAGAAAAAAAGGAAGAAAATATATTAGAGGGCAAAAAGGAGATTGAAAGGGAGTTTAGGAAAAATAATATTAAATTTGCAGATGAAAAACAGCTGCAAGAGTTTTTAAAAATTATAGCCAAGAAGCAGCGCTGTAGCTCTATCGAGCATTTTTTTGAATCTATAGGCTATGGAGGAATTCGCTTAGAGAGGTTAATGTCAAAAATTAGGGAGGATTATGCAAAATTACAAAAAAATGATGATAAAAAGATAAAAGAAACCCCTATCCTGGTTGATGAAGTGCAACCAAAAAGCGGAGTTATAATTGACGGTATAGATAATTGCCTTGTAAAGTTTTCAAAATGCTGTAATCCTTTACCTGGAGATGATATAATTGGGTTTGTCACAAGGAGTTATGGTGTTGCTATTCACAACCGTTCGTGTATTAATGTTCAATGGGATTTAATAAACGATGTCGCTGATGGTAGATGGATTGATGCTTGGTGGGAAGAGGGCGTAAAACGTGAATTTAAATTAGACTTAACAATGCTTGTAAATAATCGTGAAGGTATTTTAACTAAAATTACGCTTAAGCTTTCGGAGATGCATATTTTTATTCATTCAATTAATACAAAAAATTTAGCAAACGAACAGGCATTAATTTATTTTACAATTACAGTACACAGTCTTAAGCATTTTCAATTGATAGTAAATAAATTAAATACAATTGACGGAGTGATATATGTTAAACGGCATTAATAATAAGTTAAGGGAATATATTATTAATTTATAATTTTAACTGCTAAACCAAGTTTAATTAAATCATTTAAAGCAGAGGGATAGATTTTTTTCCCAGTATTCATCAAAAACAAGACCTGAATCGATAATTTTTATTGCAAGTGGACCAACGAATCGAAAATGCCAGGGCTCATATACTACTTTGGTGATATCTTCTTTACCTTTTGGATATCTTAAAATAAATCCAAATTTGGGGGCGTGTTCTTTAACGAATTTTCCCTCTTTGGTTGATTCAAATGTCTCGGTAAGGTTGGCGCTTGGGTTGCTAGTGGAACTAAAATCTATAGCAAGTCCTGAATTGTGCTCACTTTGGCCTGGAATAGCGACGTAATGGCAAGCTTTCTCTTTTGCTTGCTCGTCGCTTAAACCTTGCTTTTTCCAATAATTGCACTTTTCATCGTATAGCTCCTTCTGCCTTGAAATAGTTCTATAACCTGAAATAACTCCAAGCCCGATGCCTTCCTCTTTTGCAGCAGCGATCAATTGATTTACGTAAGGGGCAATTCTTGTGTCAACAGAAATATCTCCAATTTTAACGGTTTTGATCGCTAGCTCCTCAGTTAAAGGGTGGGTCGAGTTTACTAATATCAGTGCCCATTTTTGATCATCTGGTATAGAAGTAGGGCTTTTTTCAATGTTAATATCATTTTGAGGATCGGTAGTTTTAGGTGTATGTTCTTTTTCATTTTGGTTATCTTGCGAAGGTGTAGGATCTGAGTTTTTCTCAGCAATTATTTCACCAGTGCTGATTTTTTTAGAATTGACTTCTTCATGAATTATCGATTTTGTCTGCTTATTTTTAAAATAAGTAAATGCACCTAAAGCTAATAAAACAAAGATAATTGCTGCTCCTAATATTACTATCCTATTTTTAATTTTTCTATTCATGATGAATTTCTCTCCTGGCGTTAAATTTGGCAAATTCTTTAGGGCTATGGCAGCGCTATTGAATGCATTTCAATATTATAGTATAATAAGAGTATGAATACTGCAATCTAGAGGTGATAATTTCAGTTTGATTGACCGAGTTGAAGAGGGAATGTCTTATAAAATTAAGATCTTTAATATTTTAAAAACAGAGGCTTGTGGCAAGCCTTTGTTAGCTTTTGTGAGAACTTATGGGTGCCAACAGAACGTCTCAGACAGTGAAAAAATTAAAAATATGCTTTTACATATGGGCTATAATTTTACCGATAAAAAAGAGGAAGCAGATTTTATTTTGTTTAATACATGCTCAGTCAGAGAACACGCTGAGGAGAGAGTATTTGGAAACTTGGGTGAGCTAAAAGCTTTAAAAAAGCAAAAACCTCGGTTGATAATTGCTCTTTGCGGCTGCATGATGGAGCAGGGCGATATAAAAGAAAAAATAAAAAAGAGTTTTCCTTTTGTCAATTTAATATTTGGAACAAACGCCCTTAACCGATTCCCTGAGTTGGTTTATGAGACTATATCACAAAAAAAGCCGATTTTTTGTGACAAGACAAATGATAATAGAAAAATTGAAGAATTACAAAGCTATCGAGAGAACAAAATTAAAGCGTTTTTGCCGGTGATGTATGGGTGCGATAATTTCTGCTCCTATTGCATTGTACCATATGTTAGGGGGAGAGAAAAGAGCAGAGAGTTAAGAGATATTTTAAAAGAGACGAAAACGCTTGTGAATTATGGCTATAAAGAAATAACTCTTTTAGGACAAAATGTGAATTC
Source organism: Oscillospiraceae bacterium (assembly GCA_031266365.1). Classification (GTDB taxonomy): domain Bacteria; phylum Bacillota; class Clostridia; order Oscillospirales; family Acutalibacteraceae; genus JAISBE01. Next base: position 50,015 of record JAISBE010000015.1, on the reverse strand, counting down.
TTATGGGAAAAATCTTAAACAGCCTGTTGATTTTTCACGTTTATTAAGAGATGTGACTAATTTTGAGGGCGATTATTGGGTTAGGTTTATGACTTCTCATCCTAAAGACATTAGTTTAGAATTAATCGATGAAATTGCCAATAACGATAAAATATGCAAACATCTGCATATTCCATTTCAGGCAGGGTCGAATAGAGTGCTCGACAAAATGAATAGAAGGTATACGAGAGAGAAATATCTTTCTATGATAGAGAATGTGAAAAAGAGAATGAAAAACGTGTTTCTCACGAGCGATGTGATTGTTGGTTTTCCCGGTGAGACTTACGACGATTTTAAACAAACGCTATCTTTAATAAAAGCTGTGCGTTTTTCTTCGCTTTTTACTTTCATATACTCAAAACGCCCTGGCACGTTGGCGTGTAGTATGACTGACCCGGTTCCTCATGAAGAAAAAACTCAATGGCTTGCAGAGCTTTTGGACGTTCAAAGAAAAATTTCCTCGCAAATATATTCTGATTTAGTCGGAACAAAGGTTAAAGTTTTAATAGAGGATGAAAATAAAAAAAGGGGCTATTTTGTGGCAAGGACGAGTGGAAATTTGATTGTACGAATAGAGGGTGAGCAGGGCATGATAGGTGAATTTTGTGAAGTTAAAATTATAAAATGCCAAAATTGTGTATTAGAAGGAGCTATAATAAATAGGTAAAATTTAGTGATTTAATATTTTGCTATGGTTTGCAAGCAATTTAAGGGGGAAGAGTATATGGCTGAGTTATCTCCAATGATGAAGCAATACTTTGAAATGAAAAAGAAAAGCAAGGATGCAATTTTGTTTTTTCGTCTTGGAGATTTTTATGAGATGTTTTATGAGGATGCAAAAATTGCATCGAGAGAATTAGAACTCACATTAACCGGCCGTGATTGCGGTCAAGAGGGAAGGGCGCCGATGTGCGGCATACCCTACCATAGTTGTGAGGCATACATCGCTAGGTTGATTAAAAAAGGCTATAAGATTGCCATTTGTGACCAGATGGGAGAGGCAACTTCTCAAAAAGGCCTCGTAACAAGGGAGATCACTAGGGTTATCACACCTGGAACTGTTGTTGAAAGCAGTATGTTGGATGAAAATAAAAATAATTTTATAAGTTCATTATTTTCTGAAGGAAAAAAAGCGGGAATTTGCTTTTGTGATGTCTCGACTGGAGAGCTTTATGTGACTGAATTTTCAAGTGAAGATATAGAGCAGTATTTAAAGAATGAGTTTGCAAGGTTTTCACCGCGAGAGATATTGCTGTGCGGAGATGCCATCAATTTAAAGGGACTTCACAAATTTATAAGAGAAAAAATATCTTGTACGGTTGAGGTTATAAATGAATCGATTGAGCTAAAGCTTGGCGAAGCTATGATAGCTGATCATTTTCACAAAGATTTAGAGGAATTAGGAATAAAAGGGAAAAAAGAAATAATTTTTTGTCTTGGCAATTTAATCTCGTATTTAAAAGAAACTCAAAAAAATGGACTTGAACGAATAAACATTTTGGATATATACAGCGATGCGCAATTTGTAAAGTTAGATCTCAATACGAGGCGAAATTTGGAATTATTAGAAACAATACGCAGCAGGGAAAAAAAGGGTTCTCTGCTTGGGGTGCTGGATTACACCAAAACAGCGATGGGGAAGCGTTTAATAAGAACGTGGATCGAGCAGCCACTGCTCAGCTGTGCTAAAATATCAAGCAGGCAGGAAGCCCAAGAGGAATTGTTTAACGATATCATGTTACTCGATAATATCACAGAAAAATTAATGGATATACATGACATTGAAAGGCTTTTAACCAGAATAGTCTACGGCTCGGCAGGGGCAAGAGAGCTTCGGGCGCTTTGCTATGCTGTTTCAAAATTGCCGGAGATAAAAAATGATTTATCAGCTGTGAAATCTTTTTTATTAGGCCAAATTTGCCGTAATTTGGATTCGCTGGATGATATAAAAAATTTGATAGAATCTGCGATTGTGGAAGAGCCGCCGATATCTGTTAAAGATGGCAATATTATTAAACAAGGCTATAATAATGAAGTGGATCTTTTGCGTGGAGATATTTCAAACGGTAAAGGACTTATAGCAAAAATTGAGGCAGAGGAACGCAAGAAAACGGGTATCTCAAAATTAAAAGTGGGGTATAATAGGGTTTATGGGTATTATATTGAAATAACTAATTCATATAAAAAAATGGTTCCGGGTGATTATATTCGTAAACAGACTTTGACGAATTGCGAAAGATATATCACACAGGAATTAAAAAATTTAGAAAACAGAATTCTTGGTTCAAGAGAACGCTCGGTGGAACTTGAATATCAGCTTTTTGGCAAAGTGAGAGAGACTGTTGCCGCTCAGTTGGGGCGTATTCAAAAAACTGCTAAGATGATTGCTCAGTTAGATGTGATCGCTTCTTTAACACGAGCGGCTGTGAAAAATAATTATGTTAAACCGCAAGTGAACAATAGCGGAAAAATTGTTTTAAGGGATAGCCGTCATCCGGTTGTGGAAAAGCTGTTGGTGGATACAAATTTTGTGCCGAATGATGTGATTTTGAATTTAGAGGATAATAGAGTTGCAATTATTACTGGACCAAATATGGCTGGGAAATCCACATATATGCGCCAAACTGCCATTATAGTATTGATGGCTCAGATTGGAAGTTTTGTACCTGCAAAATCAGCTGAAATTGGCGTTGTTGACAGCATTTTCACACGAGTAGGGGCCTCGGATGATCTATCCAGTGGTCAGTCGACGTTTATGGTGGAGATGATGGAGATGGCGCATATCATAAATAATGCAACAAGAAAAAGCCTTCTTATACTTGACGAAATCGGCAGAGGGACATCTACTTTTGATGGAATGAGCATAGCGAGAGCTGTTCTTGAATATGTATCTAATAAAGAAAAGCTCGGAGCAAAAACTTTGTTTTCAACGCATTACCACGAATTGACGGTATTAGAGGATCTTTTGGATGGAGTTAAAAATTATAGCATTGCTGTGAAGAATAACGAAGGGAAAGTGAATTTTTTAAGAAAAATCACTCCGGGTGGTGCCGATGATAGTTATGGCATAGAGGTTGCAAAACTTGCTGGATTGCCAATTTGGGTGATCATGCGCGCTAGGGAAATTTTAAAAGAATTAGAATCCAGTGAAAATATGGATGGAAAATCCATAAAAAACTGCTTTATTTCAAATTCAAAAAGGAAAATGGAAGAAAATTTTATAATTGAATATGCGTTGAATAACAAAAATTTTAATTTTGAAAAATCTTCAAATGCAACTTTTTTTACTGATGCCAAAGGAGAACAAGTTATCGCAAAGTTAAAAAGTGTGGATGTTAACAGTTTAACGCCTATTGAATCTTTGAATGTTTTATTTGAATTATCAAAAATGATATAAAGGTAAATAATAGGTGATGAGAAATGGGTAGAATTTGCGTCTTGGATGAACATATTGCTGAGTTGATCGCGGCGGGGGAGATTATCGAAAGCCCCAGAGCGGTTATTAAAGAGCTTGTGGAAAATTCAATTGATGCGCGGGCAAAAAGAATTGTTGTGGAGATCAAAAGTGGCGGAAAAACGTTTATGCGCGTAACGGATGACGGTCAAGGAATTTTGGAAGAAGATATAAAAAAAGCATTTTTAAGGCATGCAACCAGTAAGGTTAAAGGTTTTGATGACTTATATTCAATTGCGACTTTAGGCTTTAGAGGAGAAGCCTTAGCTTCAATTTGTGCTGTATCTAAGGTTGAGGTGATCACCAAGACCGAAAATATGGCGTTGGGGTTTTGCTATAAAATTTCGGGGGGAAAAGAAGTTTCTTTTGAGGAAGTTGGCTGTGGGGTTGGGACTACTATTATAGTGAGAGATTTATTTTATAACGTGCCTGCAAGGATGAAATTTTTGAAAAGGGATACGACTGAAAGCAACGCAATTTCAGGCCTTTTAGATAGGATGGCTCTGTCTCACCCGGAGATATCTTTTAACTTTATAAGGGATGGTAAACAGGAATTTTTAACTTTAGGAGATGGCAAATTACAGTCGAATATTTATATAATTTATGGAAAAGAAGCCGCTTCCTCCATGATCATGGTTAAATATAAATTGGGGGAGATATTGGTATCTGGTGCTGTGAGCAAGCCGGCTTATGCTCGCCCAAATCGAAATATGCAGCACTTTTTTATCAACGGTCGCTATATAAAAAATATAACGCTTGCAAGTGCGGTTGAATCGGCTTTTCGCGGGTATTTAATGGTCAAAAAATTTCCCGTATGCGTTTTGCATTTGAGCATTCCTTATGATTCTGTGGATGTTAATATTCATCCGGCGAAAACTGAAGTTAAATTTTTAGATGATAAGTCGATGTTTAATGCGGTGTATAATGCAATCAAGCTTGCACTAAATGCACAGGATTCTTATAAAATTATGAAAATAAAGCAAGACGATTTAGAGCAAGAGCAAAAATTAAAGTTATCGGATAAATCAGAAAGTAAGGTGGGTGATAAAACCTTGCCTTCAATAAATGGGCAGGTAAATAGGGTTGAAGAAAATGCGGGAAAACTCTCTGTAAATTTTGATAAGCCTGTGCGGTTGAAAGATAACCAAGATTCTGCAGCTATCAACTGGGTTTCTAAGTCTCGAAATGAAGAAGATGATCGAAGCATAGAAATTTCTATTCCCAATGTTTTTGGATCGATAAAAGATAATTATAATAAAGGCGAATTAAAAAGAAAAATTGAAATTAAAGAAAATTCAGAATTATCGCATTCGGTTGAAAGCGATAATAAAGAGCAATTTTTCCAAAATAGTAAGCAGCCAAATTTTATGGCAAAAACAGAGCCGATTGATAAAAAAGATACAGCTATCCTTGAAGATCAAATGAAGGTAATAAGTGAAATTTTTGGTACATATATCTTACTTGAACATAAGCACGAACTTATATTGGTCGATAAGCACGCTGCTCACGAGAGGATTTTATATGAGAAATTAAAAAAATGCTCTGTGAAAAATCTCTCGCAGGTTTTGCTTTCATCTATGCTTACAACCTTGGAAAAAGAGGAGTATGCGGTATTAATTGAGAATTTATCTTTACTCTCCGAAGTTGGATTTGATTTAGAAGATTTTGGGAGTGGAACTGTGCTTATTCGTGCAATTCCAATGTTTTTAGAGATCGGTGAAGCAAAAGATACGATTTTGGAAATAGCGGGTAAACTCATGAAAAATCAGAGTAATTTTAATATTGACAAACTAGATTGGATATACCACAATGTTGCCTGTAGATCCGCGATAAAAGCAGGAGATAAGACTAAAAAAGAAGAATTGTTAGCTCTTATCGAGGAGCTTCAGCAGTCGCCTGAACTGAAATACTGTCCTCACGGCAGGCCTATTTTTATTTCATTAAAGAAGAGCGAGATAGAAAAACAATTTGGAAGAAAAAAGTAAATATGAAAAATATAGATAAAATACCAGTTTTGGCAATAGTAGGGCCAACGGCTACGGGTAAAACTAAGTTGGCTATAGAGCTTGCAAAAAAGTTTAATGGAGAGATAGTTTGCGCCGATTCCATGCAGATATATAAGGAGCTAAATATAGGGACTGCTAAACCGACAAAAGAAGAAATGGGGAATATAAGGCATCATTTGGTTGATTTTGTTAGCCTTGATGAAACTTTTAGTGTGGCGCGTTATGTAAAACTCGCTAGACAGTGCGTAGAGCAAATTTATATAAATGGTAAATTACCAATTATTTGCGGAGGGACCGGCCTTTATGTTAAAAACCTTTTAATAAATAATAGTTTTATAGACAACAGTTTGGATTTTAAAATAAGAGAAGAGCTAGAAAATAGAGTTCAAAATCACGGAATTGAGCCGTTGCTGCTTGAATTAAAAAAGATTGACCCGGAAACGGTCAATAAATTGCATAAAAATGATAAAAAAAGAATAATAAGAGGCTTAGAAATTTATTATGCAAAGAGAAAAACGTTGACCGATCAAAATGAAATTTCAAAAAAGATTGCTAATATTTACCGTTCTTGTGTAATAGGGCTTGGCTATAAAGATAGGTCTAAACTTTATGGTAAAATTGATGAGCGTGTTGATGCTATGGTAAATTCTGGACTCTTGGAGGAAGCGAAGAAAGTCATATATGGACAAAATATCAAAACAGCCAAAGCTGCAATCGGTTATAAGGAATTTATGCCGTATTTTATCGGAAAAATTTCTTTAAAACAAGCAATTGAAGATTTAAAAAGGGAGACGAGACGTTACGCTAAGAGGCAGTTAACGTGGTTTCGCAAGGATGATTCAATTTTTTGGATATATATAGATGAATGTGAAAATTTTAGAGAAGTATTAAGGAAATGTGAGAATTATATCCTCGAATCTTTTAATATTTAAATATTTCTTTACCTTTTATTTAGTGGTGAGGGGAGGATATATGAAAAAATTATTAACGCCTATAATAGCAATTTTATTGATTTTTTATGTTAGCTATCAAGTTTATCGTGTAATATTTCCTAAAATAAAAACTGAAATGGCAATTTATGATACAGTAAAGAATTCTATACATGCGGATGGACAGATAATACGAAAAGAAGTTCCAATTTTTAGGGATTTTGAACATGGCGTTGTTGCTTGTACCGCTGAAGATGGAGAAAGAGCAGCAAAAGGAGAAATTATAGCTAAAATTTATGAGAGTATAGATAATATATTGGCAATAAATAGAATAAGAGCGATTCAAACTGAAGTGGAAAAACTCAGTCAGCTTAATTTGGCGAATAAGCTAACAACAATTGGACCAGATGTTCTTTCGAAACAGACGAATGACGAAATAAGGTCTTTAATATCCATGTTAAATAATGGCAATTGTACAAAAATTACAGAAAATATAGAAAAAATTTTTTATCTATTAAATGAAAGGCAGATAATCACCAATCAAGTTGAAAGCTTTGATGCAAGACTGCAAGATCTCCTAGATGAGGAAGAAAAATGGTCTGCCTTGTGCAAAAATAGTATCCAGGATATCAGATCTCCTTTAACTGGAAGTTTTGTAAACTACGTCGACGGCGATGAAAACAGGTTTAATTACGAATCTGTCCTGGAGCTTACACCAGAAGATCTGCGTTCACGTACAGATAAAGAAAGTTTTAACGAAAATTTAGTTATAGGGAAGATTATCAGCGAATCTAGATGGTATATAGCTTTTATTCTTAATGGACCGGATGTTTTGAGATTAAGGAAGGATATGGAAATTACGATTTCTATACCATCGGCTTGCGTTGAAGAAATTCCGGCGAAAGTGGTTTGCATTAATCAAAAAGATAAAGCATCTGAGGCTGTAGTTATTTGCATGTGCGATCAAACGCCTGGTGAAACTTTCAAAATTCGGAATGAGAAAATATTGCTAAATATTGAAAATTTTAGCGGCATCAAGATACCAAAAAGCTCATTGCATAAGGAGATGAAAAAAGCAACATATGGCGTATTTGTTTTGCAAGGCAATAAGCTGGTTTTTAAGGAAGTAAACCCTATTTATGTAAATGAAAATTATGTTATTTGCGAGCAAAATCCTGATTCAAATTTAAAACTTTATGATCAAGTTGTGGTAGAAGGGACGGATCTTTATGATGGAAAGATCATTAGATAGCCTGAGAGAAAATATAAAAATAATTCAAGATAGGGTTGCTGAAGCCGCTTTTCAATCGGGCAGAAATTATAAAGACATAACTATTCTTGCCGCAACTAAAATGGTTGCCCCTCAAATTTTGCAAAGCGCTATCGATTTTGGCATAAAATGTGTTGGCGAAAGCAGAGTTCAAGAACTTTTGCAGAAATACGTTTATTTTAAAGAAAAGGAGTGCCAAATTCATTTTATAGGGCATCTACAAAGAAATAAAGTTAAACATCTAATAGGCAAGGTGGATATGATACAATCCGTCGACAGACTTTTGTTAGCACAAGAAATTTCAAGGTTATCTGTTATTAAGAAAGCAGTGACCGAGGTATTGATAGAGGTAAATATAGGTAAAGAGGGAAGTAAATCTGGTGTTGATGTGGAAAATTTAGAAGAGCTTTTATATGAAATAAGCGAACTTCCTGGAATTAAAATTAGAGGTTTGATGGCGATACCGCCTGTGTGTGAAGATAAAAAATTAAAAGAAAATTATTTTTTATTGATGAAAAGACTATTTGTTGACCTTAGTGCGAAAAACATATATAATAATATTATGGATTATCTTTCCATGGGAATGTCTTCCGATTACTATGAAGCAATTTTACATGGAGCAAACATGGTGCGTGTGGGTTCAGCTATTTTTGGAAAAAGAAATTATGGTGTATAGTATAATTTCTGTGTAAATATTTTTTAGTTAGGAGAGATTGATTATGTCGAGCTTAATGCAAAAAATCAAAGATTTATGGACACCACCAGAGGATGAATATGATTATAATTATGACAATAATCAAGATGGTAGCCGAGACCGATATGACGATAATGAAAACCAGCGCAGAAAGCGCACCGAACCCAATGAAAATAAAGTGGTAAATATCCATGCTACGGCGCAGTTGCAGGTGGTTTTATTCAAGCCGGAGCGCTTTGGTGAAGAGACTCGCGTAATTGCTGACGAACTTTTAAAGACGCATACAGTCGTTTTGAATTTGGAAAATACCGGTAGGGATGCCACGCGCAGAATATTGGATTTTTTAAGCGGTGTGGCTTATGCAGGTGGCGGGAAGATCAAACGCGTCGCAACAGGAACTTTTATAATCACGCCATATAACGTGGATTTAACAGGGGACGATATCTTAGATGAACTGGAAAGCAATGGCGTTTATTTCTGATAAATTAGTATTTTATGAGGAGATTAAAATAAAATGATACTTACAGTCGAAGATATCAAAAATGTTAGTTTTAGAAAAGGAAGAGGATACCGTGCAAGTGATGTGGATTCATTTTTAGATGAATTGCAGATGTCGTATAAATCATTGCAGAAAGAAAATTCAGACCTTTTAGGAAAAATTGGCGCTTTAAATAAAAAGATTGAAGAATATCAAAAAGAAGAAGAATTTGTGAAAGCGGCGCTGATCAATGCCCAAAAAGTTGCAGATGTATCGGTTAGAGAAGCGGAACTTAAAGCTGAACTTATTTTAAAAAATGCGTTGATAGAAGCTGAACGCAGCGTCGTAGAGCATAAGAAAAATTTGGAAAATATAAAAAAAGAGACCGCAGAATTCAGGGCAAATCTTTTGGATGCCTATAAAAAGCATCTAAAGTTAATTACTGAAATCCCTAACGAAGAGGAAAATTATAACAGCGATTTCCAGGAGAAGATAAATAATACGGGAGCAGTTAACGTTGAAGAAAAAGAAAACAACGAAAAGTTGATGCCAAATGAACCCAAAGCTGTTGATATTGCAACAAGTGATAGCGGTAACAATAATGATAAATATAAAATTAAACCGACTAGGAGGTTTATAAACCTTCAATTTGGCGATGAATATAAAATTTCTTCGATAGAAGAGCAATCTTCAGCAGGTTTATGGAATCGCGACAATTAAAATATTGATAATAAGTTGAAGATATGGTAAAAAAGGGCTGTTGGGTAATAGATGTTGGCATAAACAGGGATTCAAGTGGGAAAACTTGTGCGAGTATTTTTATCTTCGAGCAGATAGCAAAGCTAGCTTAACATCACGCCCGTGCTAAGTGCATCAAAGGCTGAGTTTTATGGGTTTTTGCTTTCTAAAGGGAAAGTTTTAAAAAAATTTTTTAAATTGAGTGCAATAATTTTCATCGGTGACATTGGTATAACAAATTTTGTTGCAAAGCCTGCATAATTTCAAGAAGTTTGCTGACGGCTGGCCTGGTCGCAACTTTTTTTGCGTCAACGGCGCAGAAGAAGTTGTTTGGGTTGTTTGTAATATTTTTTTAATTACTCTCAAATATTAATAATAATGTCAAACTCAATGCTATAGTTGGTACTGTAGCATTTTTTTGTATAAAAAAATAGGTATAGCTTCTAAAAATTTGTGTAAGTTTTGATGAAAATATTGTTGCTTATTGTCAAATTTGGTGTTATGATATAGTTATATTATATTATAACACTTTTTATATTTATAAATTTAAAGGAGGGTAAAATAACTGCCGGAGGTGATGGTTTTTTGCGGATAAACTAAAAATAAGTTTTAAATTATAAAATTGAGGAGTGGAAAACATGAAAGTAAAAAATTAGTTTCAATATTCTTAACAGCGAGTATGTGCTACCCAACAGTTTTAAATTCCACCACCACCTTTGCGGATGGTATAACATTTGATGAAACGGAGTACGCCCAACCTTTGACATCCCAACCACCGTTAACATTTGCTACGAAATCAGGTGGCACAGATGGAATAGTGACCGTTGTGGTCGATAAGAATGCTGAATTATGCAATTTGACCATACCGAGTAAAGTCGACGATAAGCCTATCGTTGGGGTTAAACAAAGCGCTTTCAAGGGGTGCAATAACTTAAGAGGTATGCTCAATCTTAATTCCGTTACAGCTATAGGTAACAGTGCTTTTGAGGCTTGTTTAAGTTTGGAAAAAATTGTAATAGGCGCACCGATTGTTGGAATAGGCAATGCGGCTTTTTGTAGCTGTCATAGATTAAAGGAAATTGAAGGTTTGGCCAAAGTGACTGCGGTGGGTGCCGATGCTTTCACGCAATGCCACCAACTTGCTGGCTTAACGTTTGGCAGTGGTTTAACAACTATTGGTGCAAGCGCTTTTAGTCACTGTTATGGTCTTATGAGTGTAGATCTGAGTATAGTTACGTCTGGATGCGCAATTGGGAGTTCGGCGTTTGAAGGCTGTGACGGGTTGCAGAAAGTTGAATTTGAAAAATCTGATACTGAAATAATTATTGATCCTATCGCTTTCAAGGATTGCTGGAAGCTTACGGAAGTGGTTCGTAATGGCCGATCGGGGGTAACTGCGGATAAGTTTGGCCCACAAACAATTGTAGTATAAAAAGGAGATAAATATAATTTTCTTTCCGCTTTTTTAGGCGGAGAGAAAATTTTGCTCCGAGGATTTTACACACTAAAGTTTTGCATATAATTTGATTAATAATATATTTAAAATATTCAAAAATAAATAGAAATACACAAAGTTAAGCTTTGTAATATTTAAGAAAGGCATTCTCAAATAAATATTAATATAAAACGAAATTGTACTTATAACTGATCGAAACAAGTGTTAAAATTGAATAAAATGAATTGACGAAAAGGTGGCTACGAATGGGAATTACGCAGCTAATGACGAAAAACGCTCCATTAGAAATACTGCAGTTGACCAGTTGCCGCGAAAACCACCATTAAAGTGTGATTGTTTTGGTCAAAAAATTTGGTTTAATCTAAAAATGCTGATCAAGGTGGCAAAAATTTTTGGGTAATTGTAGTGATCATAAAAGCTCATAGTGCCTCAAACATGAGAATTTCTCATTTTATATGCTACCTGTGGCCTATGCAGAGCTCGGTTTGTTAAACAAACCATTAGAGACATTAATGCTGATTCATTTAATCAGATAATTTCGAGTCTCCTTCTTGACATGCCAGCTGATGTGTGTCATAATTTAATATATTATCAGACAAAATTTGTAAATTGGAAGCTTTTATGTAAAGCATATATCGATTTCAATTAAACATACTTGGTTTTTAACTTTATGGGAGCATAGCTCAGCTGGGAGAGCACTTGCCTTACAAGCAAGGGGTCACAGGTTCGAGCCCTGTTGTTCCCACCATCTGTGAATTAAATAAATTTGCTGTGACCGATTTTTAACATTTACGATATTTTATATGGCCCGGTAGTTCAGTTGGTTAGAACGCTAGCCTGTCACGCTAGAGGTCGACGGTTCGAGCCCGTTCCGGGTCGCCAGGGGCGCCTTTGTAGCTCAGTCGGTAGAGCAGAGGACTGAAAATCCTCGTGTCGATGGTTCGATTCCGTCCAAAGGCACCATATTTATGATTAGTTTATCGGCGGATGTAGCTCACCCGGTAGAGCGCCACCTTGCCAAGGTGGAGGTAGCGAGTTCGAGTCTCGTCATCCGCTCCATTTTTAATTATATAATTTATGATTATTTTTGCCTATAAAATGGCGCTATAGCCAAGTGGTAAGGCAGGGGTCTGCAAAACCCCGATTCCCCAGTTCAAATCTGGGTGGCGCCTCCATAATTACTCTGAGTTGTTATTTAAAATTAAATGGCACTCGGGCAAATATCAAAATAGGGACAATGTTGCTATAAGCGCATTGTCTCTATTTTATTAAAAGTAAAAAAATAAATTATTTTTGCTAAAATACTAACATAATATTTAAAAATATTATATAATAAAAATAAAAGTACTACAAATTGGTTTAGAGATTTATAAGTTAAATGAAGGATGTTTTTGTAATGAAGATAAGTGAGAGAATTTTTAAGAAAATTATTTTATTGTGTATAGGAACAATTTTAATTGCCTTTTCCTGTGTTTTTTTTCAACTATTTACTATGCGCAATAATTTAGTTAAAAAACTACAAACCGATGGAGAAAAATTTCATAGCTCTGCTGTTGAATTGCTAAAAAAGAATGGTAATGAAAATGCCTCTGAAATTGTGAGCAATTATACCGCAATTATCGATAATAAATTAAATACTATTGCTGAAGATCTATTTGTACTGAAAACATATCTTGAAGATTTATATTTAAAATCTAAACCACATGTATCTAAATACGACAATAATCAAGTTTTTTTGATGAAAGATGTTGACATGAATGACGTTAAACAAGAGTTTGATTTTATAAAATCTATTAGAGATTTAATTGACAATATGTCGCCAGATATCAATACGAGTAATATTATTTATGTTTCTGATAGTGGCATGTTGCTTTCTCCAAAAGATGTAGATCGCTCTTCAACCGCGTCGATAGATAGAAGAACCAGAGATTGGTATGTTGGAGCTGTGAAAAAAGGAAAAATTAATTGGACAGCCTGTTATAACGATATAAATACAGGTGAAAAAATGGTTACTTGTTCAGTTCCGATATATAAATCTGATGGAACTGTGGGGGGAGTTGCTTCAAAAGATATTACTATCAACGATATTTGCAGTTCTGTTATGAAAACAAATTCTGAGTTTATTGATTATTCTTTTTTGACCGATAATACTGGAGATTTTATCGTTGGATCTAGAGAAGGCATGATTTTGAGTGATGTTTTAAATGAAGAAGTGAAAGATAAATTGCTTAATGAAATGCAAAATAATGAGGGAGGTTTTATTAGTGACGATAATATTATGGCGGGATTTTCAAGTGTTAAAGCTACTGGTTGGAAAATATGTGTAATTTTGAATTATGAAAAGATATTAAAACCTGCGCAATATATTGGGGAATCTATAAAATCGACTAATGTTCTAATTCAAGAAGAAATTGAAAGTAAAATTCAAATGACAAACATCATTGTTGTAATTTTATTAAGCATTATTATCCTGTTAGTTTTTTACATCACTAAAAAAATCACAGATTCAATAGTGAATCCTATAAAATTATTAAATGAAGGGGCAAGCATTATCGGCAAAGGTAACTTGGATCATAAGATTGAGATTAATACCAATGATGAGCTGGATGATTTAGGGAAATCGTTTAACAAGATGGGGTTAGATTTAAAGAAATATATGGATGATTTTGTAAATGTCGCTGCTGACAAAGAAAGGATAAAAGCTGAATTAAATGTTGCTACTGTCATCCAAGAATCGATGCTGCCCTGTGTTTTTCCGGCATTCCCTAATAGACCGGATTTCGATATTTACGCTGCGATGCAGCCAGCGAAAGAAGTCGGTGGAGATTTTTATGATTTTTTTATCATAAATGATAGTACCCTTGTATTTGTTATAGCAGATGTATCAGGAAAGGGTGTTCCAGCGGCGTTGTTTATGGTTATCGCTAAAACTTTAATTAAAGATCATGCAATAGCTGGTAAAACGCCGAGCCAAGTTTTGGAAGTCGTTAACAATCGGCTATGCGAAAGCAATGGTGCCGAGATGTTCCTGACAGCGTTTATGGGTATGATCGACCTGCGAACTGGTAAGTTAACATACGCCAATGCCGGCCATAACCCGCCTTTAATTTATCGCAAAAACAAGGAATTCGAGTGGATGAGCACCAAACCTGGATTTGTTTTGGCCGGTTTTTCAAATATGAAGTACAAAGACGAAGAAATTGTTCTGGATAAAGGAGATAAAATATACCTTTACACCGATGGAGTCACCGAAGCGCTCAACGTTAACGCGGAACTGTATTCAGCCAACCGGCTAAAAATCGCACTAAATAACGCTACCGGCAGCGAAGAAACCCCGAAAGAAATCCTGATAAATATAGCAAAATCAATAAGCGATTTTGTTGGCGAAGCAGAACAATCGGACGATATAACCATGATGCTGCTGGAAATAAAAGATAGAAAAATTTAACTATTAAACTATAAATGGAGGTGAATAAAATGGAAAAATCCTAGCGCGAATAATAACCATAAATAGTTCTAGTTTTGTGAGCAAAAAGGCTCTCACGAACAAATTACCGCACTATGTCAGACATCAATTGAGTGACGCTTAGTTGCTCAAAATTTGCAAAAAATAAAAATGAATGGAAGTGTATTAATATGAAAATTATGAAAAAACTGCTATTAACTGCTATTGTGTTCGCGCAAACTTTTTCTTATGCCGTGCAGTGCCACGGTACAACTGGAGATGGATCAGGAGGGACGCCTATATGGATCATTGGTTGCACCGATCAAACAAACGTGATAGAAATAGCATTGTCGGGAAAACAAACAATGCAACCCGGGATAGAGCTAAGCTGCATCGACCCAAAAACTAACACTCGACTACCCGAAGTCCCTCACAACACCGTCGCAAACATGACCATCCAAGAATATTTAATAACTATACAAAACTACATACCAGATCAAACTTACGTAACTATAGTAGAGATTAAATACATACTTGACGGGGCTACTCACAGCGCATATTACTACTACCTAGGAAACCGTGCTAAAATCCCGTTTGGTGAAGCTACATTTGACGAAGATGAAGGCAGTTTGACCTACTCCGCTGACCTAACCTCTATGATCGACTACAGAGCAGAAGCAATCAATGGAACTAAAACTGTAACCTTCGTTGAAACGTTAAATCCGAAATTTACACTCGTCAACAACGGTAATGTCATTGAACTAGACACTGAAGAAAATCCACCGGCACGGGAAGGTAATACGTGGACTTACGCTTGGACGTCACTCGGACCCTGCAAGGGTGCAACATTACAAATAAGCTACCCGAGCGCCACCAATCAGGCTGTCCTGGGCAATCCAGAAATAAAACTCCCAATTAGCGATGAAAGCGATCACTTACTCCCTGAGCACGCCAAAGGTTGGTTACCGTTACCACTACCGCCAGAGCCACCCGCTGACGTACTCATATATAGCTGCGTTGTCCCACACAAATCCCGAACAGGCAATGTTACGGCAGTAGCCATTCCTGTTAAAGATACCAGCGTAGTGAGGTTCGTTTGGCGTGTGTTTGACCAATCAGGGCAACAAATAGAGGAAAGGGGCACTGAATTCAGTCAAAATTTCGCTGCAGTCTTAAAAGATCCATGGGCTCAATACAGAAAACAACCAAAAACTACCGACCAAATAACAGCGGAAGTGAAACAAGCTGATAAACGTGGAACTACAGTGGTAATAATCAAGGATAAATAAATCGCAATTCACGGTCTGCCTTATTTAGCTGTAGCGGTAAAAAAGTGATAATTCATTTTAGAGGTATGAATTGAAAATTATGAAAATAACTACTAATGTGCCTTTACAATACTACTAGACAGACAATAAAAGCAAGATTCAGCAGCAACATTGCACCAAAAGATTCCAAAACTAAAATATGCATAATTACAACGTAAATCGAGTCCCAGCTGACCATGGCATCGGAAGTTAACAGATAAAACTAACCGCCAATGGTCAGCTAACCTCGTGAAAAAAACATCATGATACATCTACACAAGTATACATTTAGTGCAACCGCATCGATGTCACAGCGTGATGTCAAATACTAAAACTTCACACGTATCCAGAAATGCGAAAAACATAGTACAATTTGCCTTATCAAAAGCCGTCACTGAACTATGCCTAAAAATCAAACTTTCGATGTATTTTTAAGACGATGAAGACGTCTTAAAAAATAAAATCAAGCTTACGAATAACCCGTCAACTGCTATTGATGTTAAAGAGATATGTCGACGGTTTTTATGAATTTAGTTAAAAATCAACATACACAAGAATTCGGAAGTATCGTTTATGCCTTTAAAGTTTGGGAGCACATTGAACGCTGCCTAACCATCGAAGTATAAAAAACAGATAGATTAGAAAACTGAATTTGTCCCACGAAAAAAACTAAATAAACAACAAACACCCCGACTTTTCTGATGGAAACCTCGCTCACTGTGTGCCTATGCTATATTAGACTAGCATGGCGCAAATAAACTTTATATAAACCAAATTGGCCCATACTCACGCTGAGCGAACAAGCTATCATCACTGCTACACCATAGAATAGCAAACTAGAGACCCACACTACTCTTGCGGAAGTCCAGCTAGAATGTACATGTCAAAACAGACTGAATTATTTACTAATAACCATAATTTACCATCAAGACCATAAACGTAACAAACAGCATTTTTAGCTTAATGCCTTAGCAAAAAATACGAATGAATCGAAGTGAAATTACCATGAAATTGCGCATAAAACGGCTACTCGCTGCTACACTGTCGCTTATGCTGCTGCAGCGACCTACTCTATCATCTGCGGACGACTATACTGGAGATACCGAGTACTCACCATTGTCCGGAAGCTCGACTTACTCGGCAACTCATAAACAAACCGACCGAATGGCTGTGCGACTAAGACAACTAACTGAAATTACGTTCCCACTTAGCATAACGTGGTCCGACCAGTTACAACACCACAAAATATCGTACGGTACTGACACCATATCCAGAGGCTCAATCATAACAATAGCACCGACGAAATCGAATGGCGTCACGATCCATACAATCAGAGACCAAGGTAACAGCACCTTTTGGGCATACAACTCGTTCTTCTGGTTCAGTGAGAGTGCTTACCAATCTTCCCCTCATACAACCAACTCTACCGACGCGGAACATTTAAAACTATCCTGGACACAATTACCGTTACCATGTGAACTACTCTACAGCACCAGATACTCCGGGCAAACTATCCAGAACCTTGACACCTACCGGTTATCGCAATTAACCCCACACTACACTCTACAACTGGCAAACGATACACTAGAAGAACTCGCCGCAGTATCGAATATAAACTCTTACTACCACCACGACATCACTTTTAAACTTACCTCTTCGTCGGACATCACCGCCCTAATAATACACTTCCCGCCTAGCGAAAGTGAGAATCAACGGTTGCTATACGTTCCGCCGACAATAATTCCTCTAAAGATACCTAATGAGGTTATTCACGTACCAGATGGTGAAACGACTTATGATATTGGAAATAACATCAAGTTTTGCGTGCTGCTGGCAGAGGACCAGAAAAACACTACAACCTATATCCAACTACCTTGGCCAACTGGACCGGTGTTTGAATTACGCGCACTCGACGACGAACTACACAGACCGATTGAGGCCAGCTCTGTTTGCGAACTCGGCACGGGGAGTTACGATGCGACCACTGATGCGGCCACCTACACTGGAAGTTTATCTCTAGCTGAAGAACATATTGTGCAGCTACTGGCTGGTCAAAAAGATAGTGATGGCGAATACATAAATCGGGTGTACTACTATCGCTTCGAAGCTGATACCCAGCTAGCAACACTATCATATGTGTATGACCCAAAAGCGGAAACCCTCGAAATCGTTTTAGATTTTGGTAAATTTGCACAACTGCCCATATACAGAGCAGGGAAAGAAATTGGCGGGACTCAACCTGAGACGCTTATCAATAAAATAAAGGTGAGCGTTGTCTTTACAGATGACGAAGAGACATTTTTACCGGAGTCGCCATCCACATATGACGGCAATATAATGACACTGTCATATACTTCACTACCGAACCTTGATGGGCAAACACTACGCGTCATACTCAACACATCTAGCCGAAATATCTTAAGTGATCACACACTCGAGTTTACTATTTATGTACCTCCTCAGTACCCGCCGCAGATTGCCGTCAACTATGATGTTGATAACGCAAGACTCATCGCTGCCATTTCGCACTTATTCCGTATTTCACCTTCACTGAATATTCAACAACGGTTCGCGTACGGTGCACCGGTGGACATCACTGATAAAGTGGAAATTGTTCCCAGTGAAATTGACCAAACCAACGAACTACCGGCTGGGAAACAGCTAACCTGCACATTTGCACCAGACCAAAGCTGCATCACCGTGATAGGCTTCGCGTATCAAGTCCCCTCAACGACCGCTAAATCGGCCACTGAAACAAGATACTACTATTTCCTTGGAAGCAATGCACATTACGCCCCACTTTTGGCATCCTACGATGACTCAGACGGGCAACTAGCCTGCCAATTAAACCTAGCAGCATTAAGAAACCTGCCTGCTATATCCTTCGAAGGTGGTGACACAACAACGCTGAGTGGCACATACAACCATAGTTTCCGGATTTTAGGAGATGAAACTCACGTGGAACAACCCCTGCCGCTCATCTTTCCGAGCTTCAATAGTGCCGATAGCCACAGGCTAACACTCTCCGTCCTGGAAGATTGCGCAGGCCGCGTTCTCCGAACCTTTTTCCCGATGGATGGTGATACTGTGCCTGGACTGCCGGCTATCGATACGACCATTCAAAGTGCTTTAAAGATATGCCCGTGGTGCAATGAAATTATAGAGCCAACATGGCAACATAGCTCTATACCGGTGCTGCAAAGCTGGATTGTGCGACACAAGTTTTGCCGCGACAAAATGACATTAGTGGTCATACCGATGCACCATTGCTGCGAAATTGCGTTTGGAGCGACCGCATTCGAAAGCAGCCGCGGAAAGAACAGAATAATTGCAGAAACCAGCACGCCCTTCACCCAGAGAAACGCTGCTGATATCGAAAAGCCCTTAGCGCGCTACCACCTCGGCCCAAATGTGAAAATCCAATATTCCGCCAGGCTAAGATCAGCACATTGGCGGGGGCCGGATTCCACGTTCTTATTTACATAATCATAAATTTTGGAAGATTTTCTAGCAAAACGTAGTGATCGCCCGGATTATTTTCGGGCGACATTTAATTAATCAGTAGCGCAATAGAAAAGCTTGCCATACTAAATATATAATTTTACAGCTTATTCACATCTGCTCACTGTTTTATGGTTGACGTTTAAACGATGTTGCAGTATAATTAGATGTGTAATTTGATATATTTTAAGATGGCTGTATCGCTTTTTTAATATATTTAAAATTTAGAAATTACTGAAAGGGTTTTGTTATGGCTAAAGCGGAAAAATCTTCGGAAATTCAGGAGATAAACGAAAATGCGGTAATCGATTCTTTAGTTAAAAAAGCAAAAGTGGCATTAAATGAATATATGAAATTGAGCCAGGAGCAAGTGGATCGAATCGTTCATGCAATGACCATAGCTGCACTCGATAAGCATCTATATCTCGCAAAGCTTGCCGTAGAGGAGACGAATAGAGGTATCGTTGAGGATAAAATTATTAAAAATATGTTTGCCTCAGAGTATATATGGCATTCCATTAAATATGAAAAGTCGGTGGGGGTGGTTAAAGAAAACGAGCTTGAGGGGTATATCGAAGTGGCAGAGCCAGTTGGCGTTGTTGCAGCAATTACCCCGGTTACAAACCCAACTTCAACGACTATTTTCAAATCGTTAATATGCACGAAAACACGCAACCCTATCATCTTTGGGTTTCATCCCGGTGCGCAAAATTGTTCCGTTGAAGCGGCAAAAATCCTCTTAGACGCCGCGATCGCAGCCGGTG
The DNA here is from genome assembly GCA_031266365.1 of Oscillospiraceae bacterium. Lineage (GTDB taxonomy): Bacteria > Bacillota > Clostridia > Oscillospirales > Acutalibacteraceae > JAISBE01. The sequence continues at coordinate 29,934 of JAISBE010000015.1, read as the reverse complement.
CACCAAAAAATTGCATCCAGTGGATTGAATGTCCTTCTAAAGAGGCGAGCGCACTTCTAATGAATCATCCAGGCGTATCGTTGATACTAGCGACGGGCGGATCCGCTATGGTTAAAGCTGCATATTCCGCTGGAAAACCTGCCTTGGGTGTGGGGCCTGGTAATGTGCCGTGTTATATCGAGGAATCGGCAAATTTGGAGAGATCTTGCACAGATTTAATGCTTTCTAAAACATTCGATAATGGCATGATTTGCGCCTCGGAACAAGCTGTTATAGTTGATAAAGCAATCGTAGAGGATTTTGAACGCATAATGAAAGAAAACAACTGCTATTTCCTAAATAAAAAAGAAATAGTTAAACTTTCTAATTATGCATATAGCGCCGAAAAAAAAGCGATTAATGCCGATATTGTTGGAAAATCGGCCAATTGGATTGCAACCCAAGCTGGCTTGAGTGTTCCTGAACGTACCAAAATTTTAATCGCGAGACTCCCAGATGTGGGAGTGGAATATCCGCTTTCTATGGAAAAACTTTCGCCTATACTCGCTTATTTTGTTGTGGAAAACAGCAAAGAAGGCTTTGAAATGGCCGGCAAAATGCTTGAATTTGGCGGACTTGGCCATTCTGCTGTTATTCATAGTGAAAATGAAGAAATCATTAGCGCTTATGGGGAGAAAATGAAAGTGGGGAGGGTGATATCAAATGCGCCGTCTTCGCAAGGGGCTATTGGAGATATATATAATGCAAATACACCGTCTTTGACGCTTGGGTGCGGTTCTTATGGCCATAATTCAACTATATCAAATGTTTCATCGGTAAATTTAGTGAACAGAAAACGCATCGCAAAGAGGAGAGTTAACATGCAGTGGTTTAAAATTCCACATAAGATATACTTTGAGTATGGGTCTGTTCAATATTTGCAAAAAATGACCGATATTGACCGTGCGTTTATTGTCACAGATCCCACTATGGTTAAGCTTGGAAATGTCGATAAAGTGCTTTATTATCTTAGAAAAAGAGAAAGATATTGCCATTCTGAGATTTTTTCGGATGTGGAGCCGGACCCATCTGTGGATACGATATTGCGAGGGGCCGCGGCAATGCGCGGGTTTAAACCTAATGTTATAATAGCTCTTGGTGGGGGTTCCGCAATGGATGCGGCTAAGGGCATGTGGTTGTTTTATGAACGTCCTGAATCTTCTTTCGACAATATGAAATTGAAATTTATGGATATCCGCAAGAGAACTTATAAATTCCCGCAGCTAGGGAGTAAAGCAAAATTTGTGGCGATACCAACGACTTCCGGGACAGGATCAGAGGTTACCGGATTTACTGTGGTAACAGATAAAAATAGTGGCAATATTAAATATCCGCTAGCTGATTATGCTGTGCAACCAGATGTTGCTATTATGGATCCTCAATTTGTTATGAGTTTGCCAAAAGAGCCGACAGCCGACACAGGAATGGATGTCTTGACACACGCCATGGAAGCATATGTTTCGGTTATGGCGAGCGATTACACCGATGGGCTTGCCTTACACGCGATCGATATTGTTTTTAAATATTTGCCGATGGCTTATAAATATGGCGATAAAGATATCGTAGCTAGGGAAAAAATGCATAACGCTTCGTGCATCGCGGGGATGGCTTTTACGAATGCTTTTTTAGGGCTTAATCACTCTATGGCGCACAAATTAGGTGGGGAATATCATATACCTCATGGTCGAGCGAACGCAATTTTGCTGCCTTATGTCGTTGAATACAATGCTCAAAAGCCGACTAAATTTGCAACTTTTCCTAAATATGAAAAATTTGTCGCAGATGAGAAATACGCCAAAATTGCTTGTATTATAGGTAAAAGTGGTAAAAATAAAGAGGAAAGTATAAAAAATTTAGTTCAATCATTAAAAGATCTGCAAAAAGAAATTAATATACCTCTTAGCATTGCTGATTGCGGTGTGGATGAGGCTACGTTTTTTAATAATTTACAAAAATTATCAGAAAATGCACATGAAGATCAATGCACAACCGCAAATCCGAGATATCCCCTCATCGACGAAATTAAAAAGATTTATACAAATGCTTTTTATGGGAGATAAATTTGGGAATTTTTGCGATTATTTAGCATATCATAAATTTATTTTTGTAGATAAATCTAGTCCTGAAATTATTTAGCAGATCTAATAAGATTTACATTAATTTAGGAGGGAGCTAGATTGAAGCAAGTTGATATATTTACCGATGGTGCCTGCCATCAAAATCCAGGGCCAGGGGGATGGGGTGCTATTCTTAGATATAAAGGAAAAGAAAAAGAGCTTTCTGGAGCCAATTCAAAAACAACTAATAACAGGATGGAATTAACCGGCGTGATAGAAGCGCTTAAGTTGCTAAAAGAGCCGTGTGAAGTGCATTTATATAGCGATTCCAAATACGTGTGTGATGGCATTGCAAAAGATTGGGCAAAAAAGTGGCAAAAAAATGGATGGAGAAAATCGAATAATAAACCTGCTTTAAATGAAGATTTATGGAAGATTTTATTAAAATTAATGGAAATTCATGATGTGAGTGTGAATTGGATAAAAGGTCACGATGGCCACCCAGAAAATGAACGATGTGATGCACTCGCTTCGTCAGCTATAAAAAATGTGGAGTAAGGGTTAAAGATTTTTGTATACTTAATTTGTCAAAATTTTTAACAAATAAACTTTTTATAAAATATTAAAATTAGTAAAGGAAAAATTTGTATAAATAGTGAAGTTGACGATTATTGAATAAATTATTTAGAAAGAGGTTTGCTTTGTATGGGACAAGTGGAAAAAATAACAGGGATAGAAGATTTGGTAGAGAATATAGTTGAAAATCTGGACACGCCGCCAACTGAGGAATGGCTTAGAGCTATATTAATTAACATTTTTACTAACCCTGAAGTTATTGATCATTTAGATGATGAAACGAAAAGCAGATTAAAAAATCAATTCCAAGAGCATCATCTACCATGCCCGGAAGGTTTATAAATTTTTAGCCTTAGGGGGTTTATAAAAAGGTGAATAGTTGTAGTAAGTATCATTTTGTGGGTTTATTGCGCATCGGTCGAACATTTTAGGTATAAAGGTTATAGCGTTGTCTTTTTCATCTTTTTGGCGATTGCAGCTGCGTTCTTTAATTTTATATTGCATGATATTCACACTTCTTTCTTTAAATATTTTTTATATTTATATTATATAATAATATAAAATAATTGTCAATATTTTAATAATTAAAATATACAAATTTATCAAAATTATTTAAAGAAGTCTGTCTTTAATTATGCGTTTGTTTAAGATATAAACGAAATGGTCAATCTTTGATAATTTTGGGTGAAAATTTGAGTATGCAAAAAAAAGTTTTAACAATAAAGCTTTCAATCGCCGGCTTGATGACCGCATTGATATTTATTTTTATTAATATTAGAATTCCTTTATCCACGCATCATCAAATGATACATATGGGAGACATATTTTGCGTAATCGCTGGCCTTATTTTAAATCCTGCTCTTGGAGGGCTTTGTGCAGGGCTGGGTTGCTTTATTTTTGATATTTTAAATCCGATGTTTATAAGCTCGGCCCCATTTACCTTTTTGTTTAAATTTCTTATGACGTTTATATGTAGTGTTATTGCACATAAAATTAAAAATAAATGTAGTAATTATACTGGAAATAGTATAGCTGCCATAGTTGGTGTTTTTGTTTATATTGTTTTGCGCAGTATTAAGGCGTTTATTTATAATTTTTTTATTTTGCAAATACCGCTGCAATCTGTTTTGATTTTGGTTGGAAAAGTCATTTTAGTTTCGTCGATAAATGGAGTTTTAACAGTTTTAGTTGCAGTTCCATTGGCAGATATTATTATAAAAGCTTTAATGAAAAATAAGCTTTATGAATTTATAGAAAATTGAAGTGGAAATAGGTTTTACTAAATTTTGTAAACGGGGGTTTTAATCGCAAATAAACTCTAAAACTGAATTTAATGCATCTTCTATTATATCTTTACTTGATTCTGCTTTTACAGCGTTTTCATATAAATAGTTGAGCAAATTTTTCACAAAAAACTCAGAATCTGAGATGTTGTGGTATGGGAAAATAAATTTCTGCTCGTTTTTTTGTGAAATAAGCTCTACGCCATAAAATTTTTTGAGATTAATTTGAGTTTCCGTTAGGTTGTAGAGAATGCGCTCAGTTTGCTGTATTTGGCCAATTTTAGAAAAATCTCTGATGTAAACGTTTATAATGGTCATAAAAATTAATTCCTTTCTTTAAATGAAATCCCAATAGAGTACGTGCTGTCTGTTTAAAGGGGTTTTGTTTTTAACATTACTTTTTTATTATAATATTTTTGTGACGAATTTTCAATATGAAATTTAATTTTTTTGAAATATTAAGTTGTGAATTGTGTTTTAAACTGCATTTAAGGGATATAAATTATTTAAATTTAACAATTTTAATTTGTAATTACAATTTTAATATAGTGAATTTCTGAATATAATAAATTTGTGATTGTGATATTTTTTTACATTTTTTAAAAAATTAATCGCAATTTTATTTCAAAAAGGAAAGGGGAGAACAGTTAAGTTATGGATTTATATCCTAATTTAGAGATATCGAAAAATTTTTCTGTTAAGAAAATTACATTTATCGCTTTGCTTTGCAGCATTATTAGTGTGATTAGAATTATTTGCGCTTTTTTACCTGGAGTAAAACCTTTAGTGGCGTTTATCATCATTATTGGATGTTATATAGGCCCATATTGTGGAGTTGCTGTAGGTGTGCTCTCTATATTGGTTTCAAACTGTTTTTTGGGTCATGGCTTGTGGACTATATTCCAAGTTGTGGCAATCGCGATAATCGGTTATCTCTCCGGAACATTATTTAAAAATAGAAAAGATATTCCATTTCCAATAATATGCATTTGGGGAGGAGTGAGCACGTTTTTAATTTATAACGGAATAATGACGCTGTATTTGCTAATTTTTAATGAAAGATATAATTTTTCGCTACTAGGGTTTGTTGCTCTATATTTTTTTAGGTTATTTAAGAACATAGCTTATGCTTTTTCGACAATTTTTTTCTTAATTTTTCTCTCAAAGCCCATTGGGCGCATTTTGGTAAATCATATACAGAAATTATAAAAAAAGGAATGATAGTTAAATTATGTGCCAAATACCAAAAAAGCAAAACCGAATATCTAGTATAGATCTTATAATTATTTCGGTACTCTGCAGTATTTGCAGTGTTATAAGGATTATTTTTCATCATATCCCTTATATCACACCTTTCACAGCGCTGGTTATTATTATAGGGAGCTATCTTGGGCCTTATTATGGATTTTCTGTTGGTGCGCTTTCTATTTTGGTTTCCAATTTTATTTTAGGGCAAGGCCTGTGGACGATATTCCAAATGATAGCGATAGCGATTGTAGGATGTTTATCTGGGATTTTTTTCAAAAATAGTAGGCATAAAAACATACCGCGGACGTTGCTTTGCATTTGGGGCATTTTTAGCGCAAATATTATTTATGGAGTAATTCTTTCGCTTTATGAGTTTGTGTTTATTTATAATAAAATATTTGATCCTTTTCAATTTTTTGCTATATACTTAGCATCCACTCTTACTAGCGGTATCTGGCATGCCGCTTCCACTATTTTCTGCTTACTCTTTTTCTTTGATCCGATAGGTAAAGTGTTAATTAGCAATAAATTTTATAAAAATAATTAGATATTATAGATAAAGTGTAATTGATAATAAACTATTCTGTGGTCGCGGTGTTTTATTGTTATTTTATAATTCTTGTGTTATAATACGCTTATGGTGTTTAAGAATTAACGAATTTTCAAAAACTTTAGCTTTATTTTCACAAAAAGGTTGTGTCGTTTTTATGTCTGATAAATTCACAGTGCCTTTATCTGATATTATAGAAGAGCTTTCACTTAACACATTATTTATGCCTAGTAATACGGAAAGTATTTTTATATCTTCTAAAGATGTAAATCGTCCTGGTTTAGAATTGGCAGGATTTTTAGATTATTTTGATAAGAGGAGAATCTTGGTTATAGGAAATACGGAACACGCATTTCTTTCCAAATTTTCTTCATTAGAAAGGCGTAACTCGCTTGAAAAACTTTTTTCTTTGGGACCTCCGGCTGTAATAATAACAAGAAATTTAGAGCCAATAGAAGAACTTTTAACATCTGCAAAATTGTTTAATATCCCAATTTTGTTATCTTATGAAACAACTTCAATTTTTGTGACCTCTCTGGCTTCGTATTTAAATTCAATGTTGGCCCCAAGGATAACTCATTCAGGCGAATTAGTGGATGTTTATGGAGAGGGTATATTTTTAACTGGCGAAAGTGGTGTTGGAAAAAGCGAAACAGCAATAGAATTGATCAAACGAGGACACCGCTTAATTGCAGATGATATCGTTGAAATTCGCAGAATTTCCAAGAGATCGCTTATTGGCTCTGCGCCAAAAGAATCGCGGCATTTCTTGGAACTGCGCGGTATAGGTTTTATTAATGCTTGCAGAATTTTTGGAATGGGCGCCGTAAAAGTTAATAAAAAGATTCATATGGTGATTCGCCTTGAAAATTGGGAAAAATGGGAAAAATATCAAATTTATGATAGAATTGGCCTTGAAAATGAATATACGGAAATACTAGGAATACAATTGCCGATCCTTAAAATTCCGGTTAAGCCGGGCAGAAACTTAGCGATAATTATAGAAGTAGCGGCCATGAATAACCGTCAAAAAAAGATGGGATATAATGCCACTGCTGAACTTTTAACAAATTTAGGTTATAGCATATAGCGAACTTGTTCGTGTGTTTAGGATAAGGAGATATTTTATGAATATGAAGGTGAATAAAAAGAAATTTATTATCTTTTTTTCCCTTTTATGTACAATTTGTTTTATTATTTTTATCTTTCTTTTCTTAAAAAAAACCGTCATTCACACAATAATTACGATAGACAATAATTACACGTATCCAGCTTTGGTATCGATGACGTCTATGCTAGAAAATACAGATAAAAAAACGTGCTTTGAAGTGCATGTGTTAGTTTCGGATAGTTTTACTGACGAAAATAAAAATAAATTAAAAAAAATAGAAGAAATTTATAAAAATTGCAAAATCAGTTTTGTATGTATGGAAAATGAGTTCAGCAACGCTCCTCTTGAAAAGCATTTCACAGTGGCGAGTTACTATAGACTAGCCATTCCCAAATTATTTCCCGATTTAAAAAGATGCATTTATTTAGACGTAGATACCATTATTTTGAAAGACTTAACAAATTTGGCCAATATAAATATCGGGAAAAACTATATCGGAGCTGCAGCAGATGCAGTTCGCGCAGAACCACAACAAGATAAAAAGGAGAATTATAGAGAATTTTTGGGTATACCGAATTTGGATCAGTGTATAAATTCTGGAGTTTTGCTTTGGAATTTAGATGAATGCCGAAAGGATACGATTACGGAAAAATTTAAGGCTTTTATAGAGAGCAAAAATGATGAAAAAATACCGTCTGTGGATCAAAGCGTGATAGATGCGGTTTGTTATGGTAAAATACTTACTTTACCATTTAAGTTTAATGTTCAGACTTATTTATACTTTTCCGGTAAACAATATGGTGAGGATGATTATTCAGCAAAAATATGCAACGAAAAGGAGTGGAATGAGGCATGGAATGATCCTTTTATTATCCATTACGCCGGTGATAAACCCTGGAAGGCATCTATAAAATTTGAAGAAAAATGGTGGGAATACGCTCAAAAAACCCCATGTTGGGATGCAATAAAAGAAGAATACAAAACAGCATACAATAAATTTCAAGGGTAGTTTTTAAATTTACTTCATATTAAAATATCCAATTTTCTAGTTTTAGTCTGTGTCAAAGATTTAAATTTAGGAGGAAAATTAATGAAAATCATAGCTGATACACATTGTCACACTGTTGCATCCACACACGCATACAGCTCTGTGCAAGAAATGGTCGCTGCTGCTAAGGAAAAAAATCTCGTCGCCGTTGCTATAACCGATCACAGTCAATATATGCCCGGGTCGCCTGGACCATGGTATTTTAGAAATTTGGTTATACTTCCAAATATCGTGGATGGTATATATCTTTTAAAAGGGATAGAAGTCAATGTTTGCGACCCAGGCGGTTATCTTGATATGGATAATTTTACGATAAATCGCCTAAATTGGGTGGTGGCCTCGATGCACGATGAGACGTTTCATCATTTTCAGTATAATATGGAAGCTGTGACAAGCGCTTGGTTGAGCGTGGCAAAAAATCCTTTGGTAAATGTGATAGGTCACAGCGGTATGGAAGAATTTCAATATGACTACGAAAAAGTGATTCCTGAGTTTGGCCGCAATGGAAAGCTTGTTGAAATAAATAACAATTCTTTCCGAGTTAGGAGAGGAGCAAAGAAAAATTGCAAACAGATTGCACTGGTTTGTAAGAAATATGGAGTTCCGGTTATTTTGAACTCAGACGCACATTCTTCATTTCAAGTTGGTAATGTTGAGCAGGCTCAGCGGCTCTTAGAGGAAATTGATTTCCCTGAAGAATTGATTGTAAATAGCAATAAGGAGAAGTTTGACAATTACCTGAAGAAATATACAAACTTTTTTGATTGATAGTTAATTTTTGAAGATTGCTGAATAGCAATATTTGTACTGATGCGTTTACATCTTTCTGTTAAAAATAGGAATTCACATTAAAAATTTTGAGGTCGTGTATGTTTTATGAGCCTTTGATAAAAATTGCCAAAGAAGAGAATTGTTTTGTCATTGAAGATCAACCACTAGCCAAATACACATCTTTTAAAATTGGCGGTAAGGCCGATTTGATGATTAATGTGTTCGGCGAGATGGCTTTGATAAAAATATTAAAGTTTATTTGTAGCGAAAAAATTCCTTATTATATTCTTGGAAATGGTTCTAATTTACTGATAAATGATAATGGATTTCGCGGGGTTATTTTAAAACTTTCAGGGGAATTTACAGATATAAAACTGCTTAACAATGATGTGATTTTATGCGGTGCTGGCGCTAAAATTTCTAAGCTCTGCCTATTTACTTTAGAAAACTATCTTTCAGGGCTTGAATTTCTTTGGGGAATCCCTGCTTCACTCGGTGGAGCTGTCTTCATGAATGCCGGAGCTTATAATCTCGAAATAAAAGATGTTTTTTTGTCCTGTTCTCACATCACCCCTTGCGGAAGAGTAGAAGAGCTCAAAAAAGAAGGTTTGGAGTTTGGTTATAGAAAAAGCGTTTACATGAAAAGCAAAAATATTATTACTTTTGTGAAACTGCAATTGCAAAAGGCGAATAAATTGGCTATAAAATCGAAAATGGACGATTTTCTTCAAAAAAGGAAGGAAAAGCAACCACTCAATTATCCTAATGCAGGCAGCATATTTAAACGCCCTATAGGGAATTTTGCCGGCACATTAATAAGTAACTGTGGACTTAAAGGCCTGCGCATCGGTGGGGCACAGGTTAGCGAAAAGCATGCAGGTTTTATCGTCAACACCGGTGTGGCCACTTGCGAAGACGTATTAAATTTAATAAAACTTGTTCAGGAAGAAGTATTTAAAAAGAGCGGAGTTTTATTAGAAAAAGAACTTATGGTTTTGTAACTTATTTTGCTTTTATTAAATTCCTTTTTGCAAAAATTAGCACAAAAAATATGTTATTATATAATTAAAGAGTTTACTTTGTGACGCTAATTACTCAAAGAGGTGAAAATTTTGTCTCAAACGACCAAAATTTTAACATTCACAAAAGTATTAAACTCTATGGCGCTGTTTACTGCGTTAATAGCATTTTTTTGTTTTGCAAGGCGTAGCTTGCTTTTTTTTCGCACTATACCAGGAGATTATTATGGGCATAATCTTTGGATGTACCTTTTCGACCTCTGCTGAGCCCTTCCCGCGCTATTATTAATTTTACGTTATAGCAAAAATTTAAGCTTTTCATTTAAAGAAATGTTCTTAAAGTTTAATTTAAAGCCGGCTTTGAAGCCAGCTTTGTTAATAACCGGACTTATACTTGCGGCCCAAATTGTGATTAATTTCGTGAAACATGGCAAATTTCAGCCCGCTCAGGATTATAATTACTTCACAGCAACGATCAAATAACTTTATTGTGGGCTTTTCAGAGGAGCTAATTTTTAGAGCATGGGGCTTTAATGCGTTTAAAAGCGTGACTAGCGTTAAAAAGGCCTATATTCTGCAAGCTGTATTTTTCACACTGGCGCATTGGGTATCAACCTTCGTAATGTTAATTTATGGTAAAAACCTTAGTGATACTAATTTTTTGCAAAATTTAATTCAAACTCCATATTATATTTTTATGGCCTGGATTTTTAGCTATATTTTAAACCGATATAAATCTTTATGGACTTGCATAATTATTCACGCAATAGTTGATATTACGGGTGTAGTCTTGGTTTTGAATTAGTTTTTTCAAAATGTTTGGATGTGAAAAAAATGGAATTTTTAATTGTGACAGGACTTTCCGGGGCTGGTAAAACCAGGGCTATGCGCGCTTTGGAGGATATTGATTTTTACTGTGTCGACAATATCCCACCGTTGCTCATTTCCACATTTTATAATCTTTGTCAAAAAGCGATTGACGGGCATATGAATAAAGTCGCTGTTGTGACAGATATTAGAGGAGGAAATGTGTTTGATAGCTTGTTTGAGGCGCTTGAGGTATTGCAAAGGGAGCGTAAGAAATACGAAATTCTTTTTTTGGATGCCAGGGATGATGTCCTTATTAGAAGATTCAAAGAATCGAGGCGAAAGCACCCTTTAGCTGAAATTTACTTAGGCTCTGTTACAATGGCGATCAAGTTAGAGCGGGATATTTTAATGTCGGTTCGGGAGAGAGCGGATTATATAATTGACACTTCTTTTTTATCTGTTGCACAGTTGAAGGAGCGAATTTCTGGCATTTTTTTGGGAGATTCGAATTTTGCTCTCATGGTGAATTGTTTATCGTTTGGTTTTAAATATGGTATGCCGACAGAAGCGGATTTGGTGTTTGATGTTAGGTGTTTACCAAATCCGTATTATGTTGATGAGCTTAAAAATTTTACTGGATTTGATGATAATGTGCGCGAATATGTGCTAAAATGGGAGCAAACTAAAGGATTTATAAATAAAGTGATTTCGCTTATAGATTACACATTGCCGCTATATAAAGATGAAGGGAAAAGCCAATTGGTAATAGCCACGGGTTGTACTGGCGGGAAGCATAGATCGGTTGTTTTAACGCAGTTGCTTTATGAGCATCTCTTGAATAGCCATAAACGTGTAAGCGTCCATCACAGGGATATCAGTAAAGATTAACGGCCTAATTATGACCTTATACTAAATTTTTTATACTTTATTATTTAAATAGGTTTTGCATATAATTTTTGTTAAATTCGAAAATATATGCGATTTTTGATATACAGATGTGAAAGGAACATATTTGGAAAAGTTGATTGATAAAGGCGATGAATGGGAAGGGCTGTTAAAAGGGGAATTACTAAAAAAAACAGATGGCATGTTGACGCGCCCATTTGTTATTATAGGCTTTTCGTATCTTTCTGGGCAGTTATTTGCCATTTATTTTGGCGCTGGTGTGGCTATGATTGCCACTATGCTCGGGTTTTGCGTTTTTCTATCGAGTTTATTGGTCGAAAGTACTAGGTGCAAAAGGGTTATTCCTATTGTGTTGCTCTCGTTTATATCTGCAGTTGGAATTTACTCGTTTAGTTTTTGCAATTGTTTTGATCAGGTTAAAAGATTTATCGGAAAAGATGCGATTATATCAGGAACAATTTGTGAATTGCCATATGAAGCTTATGGTAAGCATTATTACGTCGTCACGGCAGACTCTATTGGAAATGAAGATTGCGCCAAGCCTATTAAAATAAGAATATCTTCTGAAGAAGCAATTTTTGCTGATGTTTATGATCGCATAAAGACTAGGGTACGTCTATTTGAGCCGGAAAACAAAAAGGGATTTTCTCCCAAGATTAGGTATGCTTCAAAAGGAATTTTAATGCTAGGATTTTTGAACGATTACGAAAATACCACAGTAACTCCAGGGTCAGAGCGTCCACTATATTATTGGGCGTTAAAGTGCAAAACAGCCATGATGCAATCTATAAGAATTTTATTGCCGGAAAAATATGCATCATTAGCGGATGGCATTTTGTTTGGAGATAAATCCGGGCTTGATGATCAAGTTAAAACGGCTTTTACCGATTCGGGTATTTATCACTTATTTGCTGTTTCGGGAGCACACATGGCAATTATTGCACAGTTTTTATTTTTAGCATTAAAATTTTTAAAAATCAAAAAATGGGCAGCTTTGGGAGCAACCATTGGAATATTTGGATTTATGCTCATAACTGGGTTTGCACCGGCAGTTGCTAGGTCGGGGATAATGTCGATTATATATATGCTTGGTATTTTTTTTAATAAAAAGTCAGATTCGCTAAATTCTTTGGGTTTTGCAGTTTTTTTATTGACAGCTCTTAACCCTTTTGCGGCTGGAGATATTGGATTTTTGCTGTCTGTTTCTGCAACGCTAGGGATTATTTTGCTTTCGAAGCATATCGAAAAATTTATTTTTGATAAATTAAAGAAATATAGTAAAATAAATAGTATAATAAGATGTATTATTTCTGTCAGTGCCGTGTCGATTGCAGCAATTTTATTTAGCTTGCCGATCTCAATTTTCGTATTCAATAAAATATCGCTTATAGCAATAATAACTAACATTTTAGTTTATTTTTCTATAACTATACTGATTATATGCACACTTTTAGCTTCAATTTTCTTCTTTTTAAAGCCATTTATTTTTTTAGCGGAAATTTGTGCACTAATCGCGGGTGTTTCATTAAACTACATCACTAGCTGTGTAGATATTGTCAATAAGTTTCCCTTAGCCACTGTGCCTGTAAATCAGCCTTTTGTGCTAATTTGGTTTGCTGGGTCGCTTTTAATTCTTGCAATCGCTTTAATTTTTTATAAAAATGCCCATCTCATGAAAGCGGCAGGAGTACTTTCTTCAATTATTTTATCTTGTGGAATTTTATCGTACCAGCTTGTCAATAGAAACGTTATTAAGCTTTCTGTTTTGGATGTTGGTGATGGGGTATCTGTGATTTTGACAAATAGCAAAAATGCAGCAGTTTTTTCGTGCGGTGGAGATAAATTTCGAGCTAGGGATTATTTATCAGATTTTGGAGTTAAAAACTTAGATTTTATGTTTTTGCCTGGATTTTCCGATAATGAAGCCAGATTTGCCAAGCGTTTTTCGGAGATATGTGAACCTGGCTGTGTTATATTACCTAAAAGTAAAAATGATAAGGAAGATTTGGCTGTAAATGTGTCTAATAAAAATATTCACTATTTTGATTCCGATGTCTATGTGAATTTTTGGGGAAATATATCGGCCAAAATGCAACGAAAAGGAGGCAAAGTTTGGACTAAAATTAAAGTAAACGATATTTCGATCCTTATTTGCCCTCATAATGCAGATGCTGGTGAAATTTCGAGCGAATACCTTACGTGCGATTTTGTAATATTTAATAAAATTCCTAAAAATATTGATAAAATATATTCAATTTATGCTATTTTATCTGAAAATAAAGAGGATTATCGCGATAATTTAAAGAAGGTTTTACTTTCAGATAAAATTCCATTAACAACCGCGGGCGATGGAGCTGTGCAGTTGGAGTTCAAAGAAAAGGAAAAGGTTTGTATTCGGAGGTGTAAATGATATGCCCAACCTTACTGAAATGGATTTGAAGCAACAACTTAAAAGCAAAAATTTTGCAAGTTTGTATTTTTTGTATGGAGAGGAGGGCTATTTGACAAAATATTATACAAAAGAATTGCAGAAAGCTGTTATTGGGGAACAAGAGGGCTTTAATTTGCATGTATTTTATGGAGAATCACTCGAACTTGATAATTTGTGTGAAGCTTTGGAAACGTTACCTTTGCTGTCGCAAAAAAAATTTATTAAAATTTTAGATTTAAATTTAGAAAAATTAGATGAAAAAAAATTTGAAAATGTTATAAGTAATTTACCGGATACGGTTGTATTAGCTATATGCCAGATAGATGCGGAATTTAATGTCAAAAAATCTGCGAAAAATTCACGATTTTTAAAATTTTTAGAAAAAAATGGCGCCGTTTTAAAGCTTGAAAAGCTGAGCTCAATTGCACTGCGAAGGCAGTTGATATTTTGGGCGAAAAGGTTAGATACTTTTATTTCAGAGAATAATGCAGCTAAAATTGTGGAAAAATGTGGAAATAATTTAAGCTTTTTGAAGCATGAACTTTGCAAAATTTGTGCTTTTTCCGGATATAGTGAAGTTACGGCCGAGATGATTGATGAAGTTGCGAGCTTTAATCTGGATACTACAGTATTTGTGTTGATAAAAGCGATTATGGCGAAAAATTATTGCGAAATATACAGACAGCTTGACCTTTTATTTTCTATGAAAGAAGAACCTATCGCAATTTTGGCAAGTATAGCTTCTTCTTATGTGGATTTTTACAGAGTGAAGGTTGCCATAGAAAGCGGAAAAGATATTTTAAATTTGGGCAAAATTTTTGATTATAAAGGAAAGATGTTCCGTTTGGATATTGCAAAAAGAGAGTGTAAAAAAATTTCCAAAAAGCATATTAAAAATTGTTTGGACATAATTGCAAAAACAGATTATATGTTAAAGAGCTCTAAGATGAATGAGAAGGTTTTGCTTGAAGAAGTAATTGTAAAAATTTCTCTTATTGTATAGACAAAATAATATTTGTATTATATAATTATTGTATAAAATTATAAAAGATAATAATTTTATAGTGTAGTATTTCATAAAAATGGAGGAAAAATTATGAATATCGACAATTACCGTTTTACTGGAAAGGAAAAATTTAGCTTTGAAGACTTTAATACAAAAGGCAAGTGTAAGATACCTGATAAAGAAAGACTTATCCAAAAAGAGAAAGGCCATATTTTAAAAATGATGGATTTTCAAGATCGATTTTACGCCGATGGGAATGAATCTCTGCTTATAATATTTCAAGCAATGGATGCTGGCGGTAAAGATGGAGCTATTAAACACGTTATGAGCGGTATGAATCCACAGGGAATTGATGTGACTAACTTTAAACAACCTTCGACGGAGGAATTGGCTCACGATTTTTTGTGGCGAGCGGTAAAAGTTTTGCCTAGAAAAGGAAAAATTGGCATATTTAACAGGTCTTATTATGAAGATGTTTTAGTAGGTAAAGTACACGAGCTATATAAATCTCAGAATTTCCCAGAACGTTGCAAAACAAAAGATGTCATTAAGCAGCGCTATGAGCAGATTGTAAATTTTGAAAAATATTTATGGGAAAATGGTATGCGTTTGGTTAAATTTTTTCTTTGTATATCTAAAGAAGAGCAAAAAAAACGATTTTTAAGCAGGATTGATGACAGCGCTAAAAATTGGAAATTTTCTGAATCAGATCTAAAAGAGAGGGGTTATTGGGATGAATATATGAAGGCTTACCAAGATGCAATCAACTTTACGGCTAAGGAGCATGCAGCATGGTATGTTATTCCTTCCGATAAAAAATGGCTTGCTAGATTTTTAATTTCTGAGGCAATTTTAAAGATATTTGAAGATATAAATCCGCAATACCCCGAATTCCCAAATGAAAAGAAAGATAAATTGTTTGTCTATAAAGAGTGTTTGTTAGCGGAAAAAATAAATAAGAAATAATTAGTTACCAAACCTATTTAATTTTAAGAATTTTGATTAATAACTAAGACATAATTGCTTTCACTTGAAGTATATGGTATAATAATTCCTGGAAAGGTTAGAAAATACTTAATTTTCAAATATTTATATCAATTGCAAAAAACAAGTGGAGGAAGTTATGTCATTTAATTCTAAAAAAAATCATCAAGATTATGGTGATAAGTATAACGATGATTTTACCAATGTTTCTTCTAATTCTAAGAAAAGTAAATCTAAAATAAAGAAAACGGTAATAAACACAGTTGTCATTTGCGCTTCGTTACTTTCTATCGTGGCAGGCGCTGTGTTAATTTATACGGACAAAGTTTTAAACTCAGTAAATTATGAATCAATAGCTGGAGAACCATCTGAAAGCCAAAGTAAAGCAGATGATGGTTCACCTTTGTTGGCAAATTCGTCAGTGTTACCTATACTCCTTGTGGGCACAAATGAAGGGCTAAGCGACACTAATATGTTATTTATAATAGACAGTATTCATAAAAAATTAAAATTAATTTCTTTTCTGAGAGATACATGGGTGCAAATTCCAGGACATGGAGAAGAGCGCTTGAACGTAGCGCATTCAATAGGTGGAGGAAATCTTTCAGTTCAAACGCTACAGCAAAATTTTGGTATCAAAATTGATAGGTACGTTTCGGTTAATATTAACGGGTTAGAAGAAATAATAGATATTCTTGGAGGAATGGATATTGAGTTGACGGTAGAAGAGGTAAAATACATAAATACGTTTTCAAAAGATAATGCCCACACCCTTCCTTTAAAAGCAGGGAACACTCATTTGACGGGAAAACAAGCTGTGTGTCATTTAAGAAATAGAAATAGTGCAGGGTCTGACTATGATAGGACAGGTCGCCAAAGAGATGGCGTAGAAGCGCTTAAAAATAAAGTGGACTTAGGTCAGCTAGTTAGTCTTATTTCTCAAATCGCACCTAAAATTACAACAAACCTAACCAAGGACGAAATTGCAAAATTGGCTTCTAAAGCTCCTTCTTACAAGAAATATGGAACAGCGAACTTTAGACTCCCAACTGACGATAACGTGGAGCACGGTGTGATGAAAGAAGGCAAATGTGTTGAAGTAATTCCAGATTGGGAAAAAGCTAAAGACGATTTAGCTAAATTTATAAGCGGAGAAAAGAGTAAATAAGATTCCTGTTAAATGGCAGTTTGATATTTGAAGGTCAGCCGTCAAATCTTGCCTTGGAGATGATCTATAGCGTGGTTACCAAGCTCGTTCCCAAGTACATTACGTTGGCACCTGCCGCACGTCCACCAATAGTAAAGGCTTTTATCCAGGGTGCCCGTACACGTAAATTCAATCCCGTAATGTGTTTCTGTGCGATGTGCGCCCCCTTGCACATCGCCGAGTGTATCTTCATCGATCGGCTGTAAAGTTAAGTTACGTTCTTTTATCCACCGAGCTTCAGTTTTGGTAGAATTCTCTTCATGTTTTTTCATAATTATTCACCCTTTCATTAATTGACCTTGTTGTACAAAACAGCTTATCAAACTACCATTTAAAAGAAAAATTATTTTTATTTTATAAAATTTAAATAGATTATTAAATATATTATAAATCATATTTTGTTGCATGTCAATACATTCTGCGAAATATTTCACAGAATAATAGTGTAAGCTCTGCACAATAATATAAAAGATGATAGGAAAGGTAGCATAACATTATGAAAAAATATAAAGAGAATTCTACCAAATCTGAAAGCAGAGGAATGACAGGACTTAATAAAAACATGCAGCTACTTGATGAGGAGTCATTGAGTATAGCAGCTGGTGGCAAAAACGAAAAAGGGTTTATGGGGACAGAGCCATTGAAAATGAACGGCGTGTCATTTTTATTAACCTCGAGTGTTAGCCAAGAGCTCAACGCTGGTATGTGGAAATGCGGAAAATGTGGACAGAATGTACCCTATCCACACCTTGACTTGCACAGCAAGGGATTAGAAACGACTACCCCTACCGACGACGGAGGTAGGATCATACAAAAGTGTGGTGTATCTCTTAGAAGAGTGCCGCCGGTCTAGCTAAAAACATTTTTACCTTAAAATGTCTTTTCATTGAACCAGGTATCTTGATATTAAAAATTTTTACGTAAATTATTAAAATATTTTGTTATAATCGCTACTTTTAACTCAAATTATAAATAGGCCCTTTCAAAAAATGCACCTTTGATATATAATTGAATATGGTGAGTGAGATTTTTAATAAATCTTTTTTGCAAATATATTCCTAAATAAAACGGATAATGTCAAAACAGCGATAAAAAGAAAATATTTTTTTGTTTTTATTAAAGAACATTAATTTTTTCAGCGTTGCTCATATCGTATAGAAAGTTGATTTATGGAGTTACTAAATAATGAAAACCAAAAATTTTGTCACGAGTAACCATGATTCACCTAAAAGAGTATTCTTAATCGTCATGGATAGTGTTGGAATTGGTGCAATGCCAGATGCCGATTTATATGGAGACGCAAACAGTAACACTCTATTAGCCACATCTAAAAGTAAATATTTTTCGCTCCCCAATCTTCAAAATTTAGGTTTATTTAACATTGAAGGAATTCCGCTAATGCCGAAAGCGGAATTCCCTAAAGGATGTTTTGCTAGAATGAAAGAAACTTCTAACGGAAAGGACACCATAATCGGCCATTGGGAAATTGCCGGAATAGAGTCTAAAACATCGTTTCCAACTTATAAACACGGTTTTCCTAAAGAAATAATCGAAAAATTTCAAGCTTTAACTGGCCGCGACGTAGTCTGTAATTTGCCTTATTCAGGGACTGATGTTATAAAAGACTTCGGACTGCATCATGAAAAAACAGGAGATTTAATCGTTTATACTTCGGCCGATAGTGTATTTCAAATTGCAGCGCATGAGAGCATTATTCCTCTTGAGCAACTATACCGATATTGTAAAATAGCAAGGGATATCTTGGTTGAAGAACACAGCGTTGCCAGAGTGATTGCAAGGCCATTTACTGGGACTTTTCCCAATTATTACCGAACAAAAAATCGTCGAGATTTTTCACTTGTGCCTCCCCAAATTACTTTACTAGATCAACTAAAAGAAAGCGGTTTTGATGTTATCTCAGTGGGGAAAATTAGCGATATTTTTTCAGGTAAAGGGATAACACACAAATTAAAAACAAGCTCTAACAAAGAGGGGATAGAAATCGCGATAGCTTATATGCAATTAAATGCAGCAAATAATGAAATTTACTTATCTGAAGCCATTAAACTTTCCAATTTTAATGGCTTATGCTTTGTGAATTTAGTTGATTTTGATATGCTTTACGGTCATAGGAACGATGTGGATGGTTATGCTAAGGCTTTAGCAGAATTTGATATTAATCTTCCAAGAATGACAGAAAATCTAAAAGAAAACGATATTTTAATAATTACAGCGGATCATGGTTGTGATCCATCAACAGCTTCAACAGATCATTCACGCGAATATACACCTCTTATTATATATGGACCAAAAATAAAATCAGGTGTAAATTTATCCACGCGCTTTTCTTTTGCCGATATTGGTGCAACAATTTTAGATTATTTTAAAATTCCACAAAAAATTCAAGGTTCCTCTTTTTTGAGCGAGGTAATAGAAATTTAATATTAATGACAAAAATATTGTGAAGGAGGTGAAAATGTATGGCAAGTATATCAGCTTTACATATAGAAGCAAAGCCTGATGAGATCGCCGAAACAGTCTTACTGCCAGGAGACCCTTTGAGAGCAAAATTTATTGCTGAAAATTTCTTGGAAAACTCGATTTGTTTTAATAAGATTAGAAACATGCTGGGTTTTACTGGAATATACAAGGGCAAACGCGTCTCTGTGATGGGCGGCGGTATGGGAATGCCTTCAGCTGGAATTTATTCATATGAGTTATTCAACTTTTATGATGTAAAAAATATCATTCGCATTGGCACTGCTGGAAGTTTAAAAGAAGATGTGCAAATTGGGGATATAGTAATTGGCATGGGAGCTTGCACGGATTCGAATTATGCCTCGCAGTTTAACTTACCCGGCACTTTTGCGCCTATTGCAAACTATGATTTATTGCATAAGGTTGTGGATATTGCCAAAGAAAAAGGTATAAAATTTTCGGTGGGAAATATACTTTCTTCAGATATTTTTTACAATGATAACAAAAATTCATTATTTGAGTGGAAAAAAATGGGCATACTTGCTGTGGAAATGGAGGCTGCTGCAATATATATGAATGCTGATAGAGCTAGAAAGAAGGCGGTTTGTGTATTAACTATCTCTGATAATTTACTTACAGGAGAAAGATTATCTGTAAAGGAGAGGGAAACGGGCTTTATTAAAATGATAGAAATAGCTCTTTTATCAATTTTATAATTATTTGAAGGTGTTTTAAATGATAACTTACGCTGATTTCCTCCGTAATATTCAGAAAAATTGTGAAATATCCATTAACTAAATACTTTTCTATAAAAATTCAACTATAATAATTTGCAAAATACAACAAAATATGCAGGAGGACCACAAATATGAAAAGAATGTTTTTGACAGGTTTAGCTGTTTGTTTACTTTTGACAATTCTAGCTGGATGTTATTCAAAAGATAGCGGTGATACTGCTGATAAAGCAACAGAGAGTATCAAAATTTCGGTGGTTACTGATACAGGTGGGCGTAATGACCAAGGATTTAATCAATCGGCATGGGAAGGTTTACAAGCACTTGAGAAGGAACACCCTAATGTTGAAATCTCTTGCATTGAATCAAAGCAAGCTGCAGATTATGGTCCTAATATTGAACAAGCCGTTGAAGCTAAGATCGACCTTATATTGGGAATAGGGTTCTCTTTAGGAGATGATCTTGAAGCAGCGGCAGCGAAAAATCCTGAAATATCTTTTGGGCTTTTTGATTGCGCAATTAAAAATCTTCTAAATAATACTACCGGAGTTACATTCAATGCTCAAGAAGCCTCTTTTTTGGCGGGAGCGGCTGGTGCCAAAACTACG
The DNA here is from genome assembly GCA_031266365.1 of Oscillospiraceae bacterium. Taxonomy (GTDB): domain Bacteria; phylum Bacillota; class Clostridia; order Oscillospirales; family Acutalibacteraceae; genus JAISBE01. The sequence goes on along the minus strand of JAISBE010000015.1, from coordinate 9,068 downwards.
AAGACAAATAATATGGGCTTTGTAGGTGGCATGAAAGTTCCTGTTATTGATGCATTTGAGTTTGGATTTAGAGGTGGATCAGACTACGTGGCGAAAGAACTAGGGAAAACTATTACAGTACATAGTAACTGTGTTCAAAGTTTTAGTGACGCTGCTAAAGGCAAAGCTACTGCTTTCGATTTGTTTAATAATAAAGGTTGCGATGTTGTGTTTGCAGCTGCCGGTGGAAGTGGAAATGGTGCTTTAGAAGCAGCTGCAGAGGCTGGAAAATTGGCAATAGGTGTGGATAGAGATCAATCTTCACTTGCACCAAAGAACGTTCTCACTTCAGCTATAAAAGATGTTGGGCGTGCCGTCAAATTAGTGTGCGAAGATTACATAAAAGGTGGAGCAACAGCAATTGGCGGTGCTAATAGGACATACGGACTAAAAGATGGTTGCGTAGGATTGCCAGAAAAAAACCCAAATATGGCTCCTGAAGTTGTTGAATATGTGAAGAAAGTTGAAGAAAAAATTAAAAAAGGCGAAATTACTCCACCCAAAGATGAAGCTTCCTATAATGAATTTGTTAAAACTCTGAAATAAAAATCACAATCAGGCAGGCAGCTTGCCTGCCTGAGAATTATGAATAAGCCAATTTGAGTTTTGAGGAGGGAGTATGGGTTTTATATGAAAATAAGTCCCGAATATGCTGTTCAAATGAGAGGTATAACGAAAACTTTTGGCTCATTGATGGCCTTAAATAAAGTCGGTATTGATGTCAAAAAAGGAACTATACACGCTATTTTGGGTGAAAATGGTGCAGGAAAAACCACTCTTATGAACATACTTTATGGATTTCATCAAGCAGATGAGGGCGAAATTTTTCTTGAAGGGAAAAAAGTTTTTATAAAAACCCCACATGTTGCTATTGCACATAAAATAGGCATGGTACATCAACATTTTATGCTGGTGGATAATTTTACTGTGACTGAAAACATCATTCTTGGCAATGAGATAGCTAATAAATTGGGAATAATAAATTATAAAAAAGCCCGAAATGAGATATTAAAAATAGTAAAGAAATATAGGCTCGATGTGGACCCCGACGCCAAAATCGAAAATATATCAATTGGAATGCAGCAAAGAGTGGAAATTTTAAGGGCTCTTTATAGAGGTATTGATATTTTAGTTTTAGATGAGCCCACAGCAGTGCTCACACCAATGGAAATAAGCGGTTTAATAAAAATAATGCATGAGCTTACCAAAGATGGGAAAACAGTTATCATTATTACTCACAAACTAAAAGAGATAAAAAGTTCTTCAGAATTTTGCACAATAATTCGCCGTGGAGAATATATTGATACAGTGAATGTTAGAAATAAAAGCGAGGAAGAGCTAGGTGCTAAAATGGTCGGACGGGCTATTAAGCTTGTTGTCGATAAAGATGAAGCTAAACCGGGGAAGACTGTATTTGAAATTGAAAACCTACATGTATATAATGAGCGAAAAATTTCCGCCATAAGCGGGCTTTGTTTAAAAGTCAGAGCAGGGGAGATTTTAGGTATAGCTGGTGTTGATGGAAATGGGCAAAAAGAGCTTGTGGAAGCGATAATGTGTTTAAAAAAAGTTAAAAGCGGAGTTATAAAAATAAATGGCAAAGAAATTCAAAACACAAGCGTATTAAACGTTTTAAAAAATAAAATTGCAACCATACACGAAGATAGACAAAAGCGTGGGCTTATATTAGATTTTACAGTTTCAGAAAATGCGATACTTGGAAAATATAAATTGAGACCTTATTCTAAAAATAACGTATTAAATAATAGTGAAATTGGAAAATTAACAAAAAAATTAATAGAAAATTACGACGTTAGACCTAAAGATTGTCAAAACAGCCTGGCAAAAGAGCTTTCCGGTGGAAATCAACAAAAACTCATTATCGGTCGGCAAATAACGTGCGAGCCAGATCTGCTTATTGCGGTTCAGCCGACTAGGGGACTTGACGTTGGTGCAATAGAGAGCATTCACCGTATCCTTATTGAAGAAAGAGATAAAGGAAAGGCCATACTTTTGATTTCATTAGAGCTTGACGAAATCATAAATGTGGCGGATACTATTGCAGTAATTTATAATGGTAATATTATCAAAACATTTTCACAAAATGAAGCGGACGAAAAAGTAGTTGGATTATTTATGGCAGGAGGAAAGGTTGGTGCAAATGCTCGTAAAAACTCTTAAAAAGCCAATCACTTCAACATTTATCGCGATTTTTTTAGGAATTTTTTTCGCATCTTTAATTTTAGCATTTGCAGGTTATGCTCCTTTTGATGTTATGAAAGCCCTGTTTAATGGAATTTTTTCTAAACCTAAAAACATCGCAAATGTCATAATAAAAAGCACACCTATTATTATAACAGGTCTGAGTGTGGCATTTGCTTTTAAAACGGGCATGTTTAACATCGGCGCAGAAGGACAGTTTATAGCCGGGTCAGTAGCAGCGACTATAACCGGATTAAGTTTAAACTTTCCGCCTTTTTTACAAATCCCAATAATTATTTTAGCTGGATGTTTAGCTGGGGCTTTGCTCGGTGGAATTATTGGCTCTTTAAAAGCAAAGTTCGGTATACACGAAGTTATAACCAGCATTATGCTAAATTGGATTGCGTTCCATCTTTCTAATTTTGTTGTTAATTGTGCAGCCTTTCACAAACCGAATAGCTCCAATACTTATACGATCAATGAAAACGGGTTTACAACTTTATTTTATAAATGGAAGACTTCTGAAGAGGGTTTAAAGTTTCTTAAAGAACATTCATTAATTTCAGAATTTTTTCTAAAAACAGATTTTAATATTGGAATTTTTTTAGCGATAATTTTGGCGATATTCATTTCATTTTTTTTGTTTAAAATGACTAAAGGATACGAATTGCGTGCACTCGGACTTAATTCTCAAGCTGCAGAGTTTGCCGGAATTAACATCGGGCGAAATACTTTATACGCAATGCTAATCGCAGGAAGTATTTCTGGACTTGCTGGTGCTTTGGTTATCACAGGGGCTTCACCTCATAATATTTCTGATTTATCGATGTTTGAAAACAACGGTTTCAATGGGTTATCTGTGGCACTGATAGCTGGTAGTTCTCCAATTGGATGTATCGCTTCAGGCCTTTTCTTGGGAGGATTACTCTATGGAGGGCAATTTGTTCAAATGCAAATTGGGACACCTTCAGAGATCATAAATATAATGATAGGTACTATTGTTTTCTTTATTGCTTTGGCAAAGTTTATTCCAATATTAGTGGATAAATTTTCTAAGCATCGTATAAAAAGCAATACTTTTAATAAGTTTTAAGACGAGGTGAATATATGATAACGTTAACTTTAGACGATATTCCAAACATCCTTATGTATTCAACACCTTTAATATTAGGCGCTATGGGAGGCGTTATTTCCGAGCGATGTGGTGTGGTAAACATAGGTATAGATGGCATGATGTGCATGGGGGCATTCACAGCAGCTACTGCTGGATATTTTTTAGCAAACCCTTGGCTTGGATTGCTTTTCGGCGGTTTAGCGGGCGGATTAATTGCCCTTTTGCACGCTATTGCTTGCGTGACGTTTAATGCAGATCAAACGATATCCGGTACTGCACTAAATTTGATTGGCCCTGGCTTGGCGCTTTTTATTTCAAGGTTGGTCTTTGCAGGATCCACTCAAACTTTAACGGTTTCACGAAAAATGCCTAAGATATTCAGCCAAGAGGTATCTGGAATATTTAGACAAATAAACATCGACGTCACATCTTTAATAGCTTTGATAATCGTAATATTATTCTGGTTTGTGCTCTATAAAACAAAATGGGGACTGCGTATACGAGCTGTTGGGGAACATCCCGCCGCAGCCGAAACGCTAGGAATAAACGTTAGAGTATTGAGATATGCTTGCGTAATTATGTCTGGTTTTTTTGCAGGCATTGGCGGTGGCTGTGTTACTCTTTCAACTGTTTCATGCTTTTCTCCAACTTCTATCAGCGGGCAAGGCTTTATTGCACTTGCAGCTGTTATATTTGGCAAATGGATGCCACATCGCGCGTGCGGTGCATGCTTATTGTTCGGTTTTGCACAAATCTTAACTGTCAAATTAAGCGGTGAAAAATCTTTAATCCCCTCTCAGATAATCGCTATGCTGCCTTATGTTCTCACCATTTTAATCTTAATTTTGTTTGTTGGCAAATCTGTGGCACCAAAAGCTAGCGGCAAACCATATAATAAAAATATCTGCTAAACTTAACTATATTGCTGGAAATACGGTAAGTCACGAGATATTAATAATTTGCTAAATGGGCGCGTAAGGGAGCGGCGTTTCAGAGTTTACAAAGCATATCGCATTGCAACCCTCTGGATGTGTTGTGCATTTTCATTGTAATCTTTATTGTATAAAGTCATAGGCAGCGATTGCATTTTTACTCGCATCCTCTCGCATAGCATATCTCATTGATAAAAGTGTGCTGCCTATAAAGTTGTCACATTTCGTCCTGTGACAGCAATAAGTTGGCCATCGTTGCGTATTCGTCGCTTTTCATCATAGCAAAATATATTATATAGTAATTAATTATATATACTGCATTTTGTAGGTACTGTACCATAGTCAAGTTCCCACTCTCTTATGATTGAGTCTCGTCCATCGGCATGATGTGGTAGGTAATCCTCTCGAACTAATCTTCCGCATTTGTTGCATTTCCACCATTTTATTCCCCAGTCGGTTCCATAAAACTCCTCGTTTGTGAAAGTGTGCTGTCCGTAGGTTTTCACGTTGCCGTCAGTCCCTCCTGTGACAGCAATAAGTTCGTCTTCGTTGAGTAGCTGCCGTTTTTTATCAGATGCTGTCGACCCGTTACTTTCTGTTTGGTAGTAATTTTCTCTGCGCTTTTTCATAATTTATACTTCCTTTCGCAAATAAAGTTAGCTCATGAGCTAATATTTTGTTGTAAAAATATATTTAGTTTAATTTTGTATTATTTAAATATATCTTATAATATATTATATGGCATATTTTATCATATGTCAATATATTATTCTAATTATTTTACGTAATTTGTCTTTTTAGGGTAATGCCGAATTGCGATAATAATAGTGCTTCATAGCATAATATTTCGGCAACTATTGGCGATTAAACCTAAATTGAGTAAGTTTTGAGAGCATTAGGGCAATATTTGGCTTGAAGTAAAATGACTAAGTTAACAGAAGGCTTGCTATGTAGGACAGTGCGGCGGTTTAACATTACTACCAAAAATTAAAATATACCCCAAAATTTCACAATATATTGATATGTAATAATAAACATCTTATAATATATTAAAAGATATATCTAGATTTTATAAAAATAAAAGGTAAATGACAATTGACCATGAAAAAACACGCAAAAGATTCTACCAAAGTGGAAGGCATACAGTCGACGGACAACAAAAATGCCGTGCAACAGCTATCGGAAGATAAGCTGAATTTGATAAGGGAAAAAAGCAGAAGACGACCTCAAGAGAATTGCGACAGGCGAAGCATGGGATGGCAATACTGTATGATGGAAATGCACGATATGCAGACATCAAGTCTACGGGGGGAAACGGCGGCGGCATGCTGATGGAGAACCTGCAGATGACAAAGATCAAACTGCAATCGGATTAACCTGCGCGGAATGGGCGCTAATCACGTCACCGACGCCGAGAGCGACAATGCAACTATGAGTTTCGCAATAAATAACTATACAAAATAAATATTTTGTATAGTTGAGGGGAGGATTGATTTTTATTCTAAACCTAGTATATAATTAAAATTTAGAGATATTGTTTTGATTGGGAGAATGTTTTATGGACAATAACGCACTGTTAAAAGGATCTCCGCCCATTATAAAAAGTTTTTTAAATTATTTACGAATAATTAAAGGTAAATCGGAGAAAACTTACTCGGAATATTACTTTGATTTAAGAACTTTTTTTCGTTATATGAAATATTTGCGAAATTTAGTTAAACGTGATGTTTTATTCGACGAGATTGATATTTCAGATATAGATATAGACTTTATTAAGACCATATCGTTAACGGATATTTACGAATACTTCAACTTCGTTTTAACAGAGCGAAATAATAACTCAGCGACCAGATCGAGGAAAGTTTCAAGTCTAAGGTCTTTTTTCAAATATCTAACCGACAAAACTCATCAATTAAGTGAAAATCCAACAAAAGAACTGGATACCCCTAAGCTAAAATCGTCCTTACCAAAATTTCTAACCCTCGAGCAAAGCTTGGAGCTTTTGAAGAGCATCCATGGGCCTTATAAAGATAGAGATTATTGTATTTTTATACTTTTTTTAAACTGCGGAATGAGGCTTTCTGAATTGGTTGGCATTAACCTCAGCGATATTAATCCCGATAATACACTAAAAATTATAGGAAAAGGCAACAAAGAAAGAATTATATATTTAAATAAAGCCTGCACAGAAGCTATTGATGCCTATAAAAAAGTCCGCCAGACCGGTGTTTTAGACAAAAACGCGTTATTTATAAGCAAATTTAAAAGGCGCATGAGCGTAAAAACGGTGCAGTATACAGTTTATAAATATCTCGACCTCATAGGCTTAAAAAATCAGGGATATTCCGTACATAAACTGAGGCACACTGCGGCCACATTGATGTATCAGCACGGAAATGTTGATATTCGAATTTTAAAGGAAATTTTAGGCCACGAAAATTTAGGCACTACCGAAATTTACACCCACATCTCCAGCGAACAAGTAAAACGGGCTCTTGCTTCAAATCCGCTGTCGGCTATAACCAAAACCTGATAAGTTCATTGGTACGTTATCAAATATAAGCAGTGGTTGCGGAACTAGGATTTGAACCCAGACAAACAGAGTCAGAGTCTGTCGTGCTACCATTACACAATTCCGCATTACAGCACTTTCATTATACCTTTTTATTGCATCCGTGTCAATAGTGCCAACAACAGTATAACAGGTCAATCCTGAGCGTTATGTGTTTTGCATCAACGTTTTCCAACTGAAAACGTTCCACCTTCCATTGATATTTCGCGATAGCCTTGGTTGTTGGTTTGTACTGTAAACGTTGTTGTTGGTAGGAGCACAAGTTGGTCGTTTGGTATCAGTGGCATGTATCCAATGTCAATCAGACTTTTTTTGCGCGCCTATACGCGTGGTTTTAAAATATCACATACGTGGTATTTGTCTATATGAGAGCTTTCGGCGTGTTCTTTCAGAGCATCCGTACCGCCAATTGTAGTCGACAATTCGTCGTCATTTAATCGCTGTAGCTTTGGAGTATCAGTGAGGTTTAAGTTTGTTTCGTGATTTTTCATGCCGATCATTCCTTTCGCAATGTATATAATTTTATTCGGTTTAGATAAATTATTAATTATATTATATGCCATCTTTGGTTGCATGTCAACTATATTTTTGAACTATATTGCAGATATCAGTCCGCACATATCGGGTATTTTGGAGTAACTTTTCATTTATAGCGGCTGGTAAGTAATCCAGCCGTCGATTATTGTAACGGCGGCTATTTTTTGGATCGACCCTTTGCGGGCGCAAAGCGTTCTGAGTTGAGCTGCCATCAGCTATATTTGTTTTACTGTATCTTTGTTTTTGCAAATTTTGCGCCCCATGTCCAGTCTGGTAACTATTGTGAATTCCTGCCTTCGCTCTAGGTGTCTTTGGCGATTTTCGCCATTCTTTGTAGCTATACAAATAAAGTAAGAGACGGTCACAACTTTTAGCGTTGCTAATTTACCGCTTTATTATTGATGTCAACAATAAATATTGCTTAAAATATTTGGCTAGTGTAACTGGATTGATGATATGCAGCGTGTGCGCTAAGAATTTGTTTATGTTCGTGTTCGGCATCGTACCATAATGGGTTATCGTACCATGGGTTTCGGCTATAGGCAAATGTTTGTCCACATGTTTGGCATTCGCTTGTATAGGATATTGCTTGCCCAGTTTCGCTTGCAACTAGGTTTTTACTCAAGAATGTTACGCTGTATCCATCATCCCAACTAAACGTAAGCGCCGGCTCTGCCAAACCTCCAACAACCTCAATAAGGGAATCGTCTGGTAATAACTGTGGAATATTAATTTTCGCGTTGTGAGCATTTTCTGCGTGTCTTTTCATTTCTATTCACCCTTTCGTAAGTAACGTGTGTTTTTAGGCTACCATTCATCTGCGAAATATATTTTATATAATTTGAATATTTTGTTAAGTATATTATATATTATATTTTTCATACAATGGCTATATTTTTGAATTATTTTATAAATAAATTCAAACATATAATATATTATGTATAGCATTATTGCTTTTTATAGATAATTTATCGATGTAAAAGTTTAAATTTTAATCCATTTCAATGAATAGTTTAAAAATATAGTTGATAAATAATAAAATATAATATATAATATACTTAAGATTATATCTAAATTATATACCATAGCATAAATTGCTAAAAGAAGGAATGATTATGAAAAAATACAGAGAAAATTCTACCTTGTCCAAACATAAAGGCTTGATCGCTTCCGATAACGAGCTAAAACTCCTCCATGATGATGAGTTAGCTAGTGTCACTGCTGGCAAAATATATACTGCTAGTAAGGACGGCAACACCGAAGTTCACCATGGCATCACATTTACATGCAATGGTATATTAAACTGCACGCACTACCAATGGGTTTGCGGAAAATGCAAAAATATCATTGATGGTTCCAACCTTGAAATACATGCTAAAGGCTGCAATTTTGGTGCACCCGCGATAAATTGACAAGCATTATTTTTTATTTTGAGTTATGCTTGTAATTTATTCTTATATTAGCTATAATATATTTGGCATTAAAAGGCAGCTAAACGTGGGTGTGGCGGAATTGGCAGACGCGCTAGATTTAGGTTCTAGTGGCATACACCTTGCAGGTTCGAGTCCTGTCACCCACACCATTAATAAAATTTGTTTTTATTATAATGGCTTATTGCAAAAATTTGCTTACGTTTTATACCAATATTTATTTACAAAAACTGCGAAGAGAT
>JAISBE010000001.1 GCA_031266365.1 Oscillospiraceae bacterium | reverse complement strand
GATAGATGCACGTTTGGTTGACCACTTCTGGAGATATTAGCGTTTTCCAAGAATTCACGTTAAGGCCCTCTAAATTACCTCCAATCACCTGTTCCATATCACTTTCAGCGAGTTCTTGTAGCATTTGTGAATCTTCGGTGTTCAAGTTTTTTTCGCGTTTTTTCATTGTTATCGATCCTTTCGCATGCATATAATTTTAGTTAATTTAGATAAATCGTTAATTATATTGTATTTCATCTTTGGTTGCATATCAACTATATTTTTGAACTATATCGTTATGATATTACAGATCTGAGTTTTCAGTCATCCTGGATGTTCACGCTTTGCTTTTGCTGAGTGTTTTAATCATTCGAGTTTTCGTCAAGATTCGTGTGTTCTTTTACGGTCCGTTCATCCTTTTGTGTGCGTTGCAGATAGGCTTCGCTGTCATTATAGTGGTGTAGTTGGTGAGATCGGCGATGGACCCATGATTGCTTCGGGCCATATTGATACCTCGGTTACCCAGTTCATCACTCAGTTGTTAATGCTTATGAACAACGAGCAGTTCAGTCCGTGTGATTCTGGATGTGGTTATGCCATGTGTGTTCTTCCGATCGTCGTCCTATTAAATTGTCGTAGTACTTGTCTTGGTTCGATAGTCAATTGAGTTGGTCTGGTTGCTAGTAGGTGTCAGTTGTTTGTGCTCCAGCCGTAGCCTCGGCAAGTGTTTCCGGCGGCATTAGAGGAGTTGTTTTCCACTCGCTCGATTGTTCCCAAGCGACGATCATCCCTCCGCTGCTTATTTGTAGCGAGTACAGACGTCCGTGTAATGCAGTGTGTTCATCTGGGTTTTGCTCCTGGTACTCTTCGCACAAGTAGCAGTAAATTCTCATGCCTGTGTGTCGATAGATGCACGTTTGGTTGACCACTTCTGGAGATATTAGCGTTTTCCAAGAATTCACGTTAAGGCCCTCTAAATTACCTCCAATCACCTGTTCCATATCACTTTCAGCGAGTTCTTCTAGCATTTGTGAGTCTTCGGTGTTCAAGTTTTTTTCGCGTTTTTTCATTGTTATCGATCCTTTCATAAATAAGGTTAATTTATTTAGCTACCATATATATTTAATTTTATCGCATATAAACCATAATTTCAAACTATATCGTTATGATATTACAGATCTGAGTTCTCAGTTTATCAAGCTGTGACGTTGCAAATGGTGGGTTATGCGATTATCACTGTGCTGGGCAAGAGAGTTCGCAGGTATTCTTGATTTTCACGAGTTGTTGTTGCTGCGTGTACCAATCCTTTTGGTGTGGTAAAATCTCGTGGCTTCGTTTACTTTTTTATTTAATTTGGACCGAGCTGTGTGATATCATTCTCCCTTATCTTTGCCGCTTTTGGTTTAATTAAGAGTCAGTATTATCAGTTTATTAAAGGTGGCGAAGTAGGTCGGTTTTGCATGTCGTTTGGCCAATCGCTAATATTGTAGTAGGAATCTAACAGTAACGAGTAGATCAGTCCGTGTGACTCAGTGTGCACCTTTACATTTTCTTTAGTTAGTACTCTCAAGCATTTATCACAAGTCACTCGCCCGCCTTCACTTAGGTAAATGCAGGTCACTTCAAGCACTTCTTTGCTAATTGGTGCGTTGCTTTGGGTGAGCATGAAAATCAGCGAGCCTCCGATCACTTGTTCCATATCACTTTCAGCGAGTTCTTGTAGCATTTGTGAATCTTCGGTGTTCAAGATTTTTTCGCGTTTTTTCATTGTTATCGATCCTTTCGTAAATAAGATTAATTTATTTAGCTACCATTCATCTATAAAAATATATTTTATATAATATTTAGATGTTTTGTTAAGTATATTATATATTTAATTTTATCGCATATAAACCCTATTTTCGAACTATTTGGTTAAGAGGATATAGGAACTGCAAGACCCAGCGTATAAATTAACCTTATTTATGAAAGGATCGATAACAATGAAAAAACGTGAAAATAATTGTAACACTGATGACTCCAGAATGCTTCAACGGATGACAGATATAGAAACGGTAGCATGAGCGCGAGACACTCATGGCCAATACCAAACCGTTGACCAAACGCTTATACTCACCAAACTATGGCTAACAGAGTAGTGATGCCAGAAAGAAAGATTGAACATTGATAGCTGCGCTAGTGTGTCAAGACAAAAAACTACCCTAAACTGTCACGCGCGCAACCGACGAATCGAAGAGCAAAACAACAATAATTTAAATTTCATTACAAATATTTTGCTATTAATATGGTAATTTATTTTATTATTTTACACAGTAAAATAAATTGATGAAAGAAGGGTAATTATAAAAAAGCAGGCAAATAAACTTTAAGAGGCTAAAAATATAGAAACAGCGCCCTAAAACACCTATCTTGCGTATTGAGCGAAGACTATCGAATACAAAGCATAAACTCTATCCTTCTCCCCTTTTTTGGGCATATCTTTCGGCAAAAAATGCATATTACTGCCCCGCTTTTACTTGCAAGTTTCGTTTTTGATGCTATAATAAAGTATGGGGGTGTAGCTCAGTTGGGAGAGCGCTTGCTTCGCATGTAAGAGGTCAGGGGTTCGAATCCCCTCATCTCCACCAGAGTAACTACCGCAAAAAAGCCTGGCGATGTGACGGTCATTTTTCTGTGAGCCACAACCGTTTGCTTCGCGACAGCGATACGAATCGCTCTGCAGGCTCGTTTTGAGTTGGGATGTATAGCGACGGTAAAACTGTCAAAAAACTTTGCGCTCGATCTTAAACCACGTTATTGATGAGCATAACACACGGAGATCGTGAATAGACGAAAATCTGCTGCGATATCTACCATGAAAATCCCTGGCGATGTGACGGTCATTTTTCTGTAAGCCACAACCATTTAATTCGCGGACGCGATCCCAATCGCTCTGCAGGCTCGTTTTGAGTTGAGATGTATAGCGACAGTAAAACTGTCAAAAAACTTTGCGCTCGATCTTAAACCACATTAGTGGTGATCATCGCATACGGAGATCGCGAATGGACGAAGAACTGCTGCCAATGATATATGAAACTCTCCTAGCCCATTACGGCGAGTTGCAGTGGTGGCCGGCAAAAACGCCGTATGAGGTGATTGTCGGCGCGATTTTGACCCAGAATACGTCGTGGGTTAATGTGAAGACGGCAATTGCTAACTTTGGGGCTAACCTCTCTCCGGAAAGCGTGGCGAATACCGATATTGCGAAACTTGCGGAGACTATACGTCCAGCTGGTTTTTTCAACAGAAAGGCTGCCTATTTGAAGGCGGTGACGGAATGGTTCGAGCGGTACAGCTACGATGTTTTTACTATCCGGCAAAAGCCACTTTCAAAAATTCGCGCCGAGTTGCTCTCGATTAAAGGCGTTGGTCAAGAAACTGCGGATTCGATTTTGTTATACGCCTTTGGCTTCCCAAGCTTTGTTGTGGATGCTTATACCGTATTGTTGTGCAATCGCTTTCCGGTTGAAACGGGAAAAGGCTATGCTGCTGTTAAGGCATATTTCGAGAACAATCTTCCACAAAATGCCAAAATTTACAATAACTTCCACGCTTTAATCGTTATCAACGCCAAAAAGCATTGCAGAAAGGCAGCCTGTGACGGTTGTCCGCTCAGCGAAACATGCGGAAAGTGCAGGCTAATACGAGATAAAAACTTATCGAACACTGCACATATTTTATGAGCAAACGGGCTTTTAAAAAACTCTTAGAATATTTATCGGCTTGCGTTTTTAATATCTAATATATAGGCTACTGTTTTTATATTTGAAAAATTAAATGATTGAACGGAGTGTTTCTTTTATGCCAAAACCGTTAATTTTAATAATTTTAGATGGATACGGCATTTCTAATGAAGAAGGTAATGCAATAACAGCTGCAAAATCCCCAAACTTAGAGAAATTTTTCGCAAATTTTCCATTTACTAAGCTCCAAGCTTCGGGAGAAGACGTCGGTCTCCCGGAAGGTCAAATGGGTAATAGCGAAGTAGGACACACTAATATCGGTGCAGGTCGTGTGGTTTATCAAGATTTAACAAGGATTATCAAAGAAATTCGCGAAGGCAGCTTTTTTGAAAATCACGTGCTGATTGACGCAATAAACGCGGCCATCAAAAACAAAAAATCACTCCATTTTATAGGGCTTTTATCCGATGGTGGTGTCCACAGTCATAACTTGCATCTTTATGCACTATTGGATTTAGCCAAGCGATGTGGTGCCTCAAAAGCTTATATTCACGCCATACTAGACGGCAGAGATGTCTCTCCATCATCAGGTGGCAAATTTTTAGAAGAGTGTGAATCAAAAATAAAGGAGATAGGCATAGGCAGTATCGCCAGTGTTATAGGTCGGTATTATGCGATGGACAGAGATAACCGTTGGGACCGTGTGGAAAGTGCCTATAACGCCTTGACGAAAGAAATTAAAAATTCATTTCAAAATTCAGCCGAAGTGATAAGTCGAGCGTATTCGTCAGGCTTGACGGATGAATTCTTAACTCCAGCAATAATTAAAGAGACAAAACGGATAGAATCTGGTGATTCGGTAATATTTTTTAATTTCCGCCCTGATCGCGCAAGGGAGATTACTAGAAGTTTTGTTGATCCAAATTTTGAGAATTTTAACCGAGAAAAATTTTTAAAAGTTAACTACGTCTGTATGACAAGTTACGATGCCGAAATGCCAAATGTTACTGTTGCATTTAAACCTGATTCAATAAGCAGCACGTTCGGTGAATATATATCTAAAAAAGGCCTTAAGCAGCTTCGAATTGCCGAAACAGAAAAATATGCTCATGTAACTTTCTTTTTTAATGGTGGAGTTGAAAAAGTTTATTCTGGTGAAAAAAGAATATTAATTCCTTCACCAAAAATTGCCACTTACGATACACAGCCAAAAATGAGTGCTTTTGAAGTGACTGAAAAAGTATTAGAGCATATTAAATCTGGACTGGAAGACGTGATAATTTTAAATTTTGCAAATTGTGATATGGTGGGCCATACTGGCAATTTCGAAGCAGCAATTGCGGCGGTGGAAGCGGTGGATAATTGCGTAGGTAGGATCATTGAAGAGATAGAAAACGTCCAAGGGGTGGCGATAATCACTGCAGATCACGGCAATGCTGATAAAATGTTCGAAAAAGATGGCTCACCTTTTACGGCACACACAACGAACCCAGTACCGTTTTGTGTTATAGGTTATCCGTGTGCGCTAAAAAAAGATGGAAATCTCGCAGATATAGCTCCAACAATGTTAGAAATATTAGATTTAGAAAAGCCGGAGGAAATGAAAGGCGAAAGTATAATTTTACCAAACAATTAATACACCTTAATAGCGAAGTAGCACTGGTACTGTTAACCTGCGCCAGAGTCACAGTCACATCTAACGGTTCACCTACCGAGTTGCAGTGCATCCATATGTACCGTCGGGTCCCCGCAAAACGGCCCGAATTGAATAGTTTATATTCATAGGTTAGTGGTAACGTAAGGCCGGTGCTGTCGACGGCATACCGAATAAACATAACGCGCAACGCGCGTAGGTGTTCCTGATCGTAACCAGCAGTGCCCTGAATGCGAACAACAAGTCTGTCCTGCGACTCGTCTGTGATGGGTGATGATTGCCTCACCATTGGGTGTGGTAAATGTTTGTGGTTCTGCACTAGCCTCTAACGTCTCTCCGCAGATGGCGCTTGCCACCCCGGCCGCGAACGCAAGGGAAATTAATTTTTTGACAGTAATTTTCATAAAGTTACTTCCTTATTGCGAGTGTTATAAAAAAGGATTACAATATGATAGAATGATGGTAAAAGAGATGATTATGATATATCCAAGCAGATGTTGCGTAAAGGCGGGGCAAAATCGACTGCAGGCAGCGGCATAAGTGCCACAACCGAGGAAGGCAGTTTATGCATTTGCCTAACATTGATAATCACACGCCAAGCTGATTTCACCGGAGCTTCTGATTCACAACAAAGCAGGAATTCATAGCATTGAGCGCAATAACTTTCGCCAGTAACGTTGATGATAATTTGGTCTCTTGTTTGTAATCTTTTTTGAAACACTTTTTTAAAATTAATGGAGTATTAAGCTTTTTATGTATAATGAAGAGACGGAAAAACTTATTATAGGAAAAAACGCAATTTCGGAATATTTTGAATCAGGCAGGCCTATTAACTCTATTTTAATTGCTAAAGGAAAAAAAACTGCTGCATTGATGAAACTTGTCTTAAAGGCAAAAGAATTGGAAATTTCCATAAAAACAGTGGATACAAAAAGACTAGATATGCTCTGTCGTGGCGGAAATCATCAAGGAATAATAGCCACTGCTGCAGCACAAAACTATGCTTCGTTAGAAGATATTTTCAATTTAGCGTATCAGCGGAAAGAGCCACCCTTTTTGTTAATCGCCGATGAAATTGAAGATCCACACAATTTAGGAGCAATTATTAGAACTGCCGAATGCGCCGGGGTTCACGGAATAATTATCCCCAAAAGGAGGTCTCCAGGACTAAATTTCACCGTAGGCAAAGCCTCTGCAGGCGCTATTGAACATATTTTAACAGCCAGGGTCACAAATTTATCCTCAACTGTGGACAGCCTAAAACAAAAAGGGATTTGGGTTTATGGCGCCGATACTAGCGGCTGCGATTGGGGCAAAACAGATTTTAGAGGACCTGTTGCTTTAATTGTTGGAAATGAAGGCCGTGGTATAAGCAGAATTTTAAAAGAAAAGTGCGATATGCTCGTTTCGCTTCCAGTTTATGGGAAAATTAATTCTCTAAATGTTTCCGTTGCAGCGGGTATATTTCTTTATGAAATTGCAAAACAGAGAGCAAACAACGCAGCGAGATAAATTTAAATGTAATTATTAAATGAATTTTAAAAAACTATTGACTTATCAATTTTCATTTGATATAATGGATCTGTTAGGTTAAACTAACACAAATTATTCACTTAATTAAAGAAAGGGTATGTATAACCATGAAGAAAATGCTATCTTTTATCTCAGCGGCAGTTTTGTCATCTTGTATTTTCGCAAATAGTTTAGTTCCGGTTAGTGCTACGCCTAAAGACAAAGGCGAGCAGAAAGCAGAAAAAGGTTGTGTGCAATATACAAACGACGAACCAACTGGCTTTTTAGCAAATGTACTGCAATGGGCGGCCAATCACCCGACTGGGCATGTTCACACGGTAGTGGAGTCTCTCTATTTTCTAGGTTTCATCTAGGTCTGGATTTACCGGTCGCCCCGGATTATGCATATCGCCATCCCACGGGCCTAGTCAACACACCTCAATAAACACTCACATTCAATTAGCAGCTAATTCAAGAACATATGATAAAGATATGACTCATAAATTTTCATTTGATATAATTCTCTGTTAAATTGAATTAACACAAATTATTCACTTAATTAAAGAAAGGGTATGTATAACCATGAAGAAAATGCTATCTTTTATCTCAGCGGCAGTTTTGTCATCTTGCGCAGTCGCAAACAGCTTATTTTCAGCTAGCGCTGTTAACTTTACTTTAACTGCAAATAACCCCGCACAGGCCCCTGTTGCAGTTAATACCGATCCAAATGACCAACTTACTCTTACTGTGAATCGCTGTGCTATCCAAAACGTTGGCTTTCGTACTTCTGTAGTTTCGAACCTCTCAGGTGGAGATACGGTAACAGTTACGGCAAATTGGATAAATCCAAATAATGCAAATACAGAGGAGACCATTCACTGTGCTATGGAGGCTGTGCTTATACTTAATGGAGTAGACTTGCCGGCTGCACAGCTACCGCCTAGCGAAGTTACACTATCTTCAGCAAGCCCTGGTCCAAAAAGTTTTTCAACTGAACTCGGATATCAAGTGCGAAGTCTGCGTTGGATTGCAAGCCCATGGCCTGAAAATGCGGCACATCCAGATCCTGCATCCCTAGACTGTACGGTATCTAGGACGTAAGACTTGATCTCAACTGCGGTGATACAAGTATATTATTACAGAGTGCACTTTAAAAGTGCACTCTTTTATTGCGATAAATCAAATAAAATTTTCTAAAAAAACTATTGATTTATTGACTCTTGTTTAGTATAATAATTGTGTTAGATCTAACAAGTATAAGTTATTTATTCAAGGAAAGGGATTTATATAAACTATGAAAAAATTACTATCTTTTATCTCAGCGGCAGTTTTGTCATCTTGCGCAGTCGCAAACAGTTTGCTCTCAGCTAGTGCTGTTAACTTTACTTTAACTATCACCAATCAAAACCAAGGCGGCTTTGTCTTGCAGAATTTCGATAATTCTAGTCAAGCTGAGATGACCGCGAGTGTTTGGCGCGACCGAAGAGTGGGAAGCACGTTAACTATTCACGACAATGACGGATGGGATCGTATGAAGTGCACCGTCGAATGGCTTGATCGAAATTCCGATGAAACAAAAAATGTATACGCAAAGTTGTACTATTCTGCTATACACAACGAGACTGGAGAAGAGTTTCAAGGGGAATCGATGGATTTAGAACCGATTGCCTTAAGCGCAGATAATCCAGGACCACACACAGTTCATATGGCTGACTTGAATGGAAGAGTAAAATTCATACGCGTAGTTATTGGAACATGGGACACAAGAGATACAGGCGGAGACCCGGATGATCCAGATCAGGATTATACACTAACTCTTCAACAAAATGCCTAAAGACAAAAACTGGGAAGTATTAATTATATCTTCAGTAAATTTACAGAGTGCACTTTAAAAGTGCACTCTGTTATTGCGATAAATCAGGTAAAATTTTCCAAAAAACTGTTGATTCATAAATTTTCATTTGATATAATAAATTTGTTAGATCTAACAAGCATTCCGCGAAGATGGAAGTCAATTCTCAGATGAGTCGTTCGATTGGGGCCCACTTACCTTAAGTGCGAGTGACCCGGGACCAAAATTAGGTCATTTAAGTACCGTGTTTGGAACCATATCCAAAGTGCGCGCGATACTTACATCACCGTCTCAAACTACAGATTTGAGTTTTAATGTATCTGCTTTATAAATTACAGACAAAAACAGGGAAGCATTATTATATCCTCAGTAATTTAAAGAGTGCACTTTAAAAGTGCACTTTTTTATTTAAGGTGTGCTTTATCTGTAACTTTTGTATAAATTATCAAATTTTTGTTTTATTTAAAAATAAAAACAAAATATACTGGGAAATTTTTCCAAAAAATTATTTAAGCTTTTTATAAGCAATTTATTGTTGCATTATCTACAAAAGCATGATATTATATGGTTATGGATTTAGAAATGTTTCTTTAATTGAAAAATATTTACTTTAACATTTTCTAAATTTTTATATTTTTATTGATTTTTTTATTTTTCTACTTTTTTAAACAAAATTCCCAAATTTTATTTTACAATGGAAGAGGTAATGATATGTCAAGTAGCATTAAAAAAATCTTAGTTTTCTCATTATTGGCGGCAATGGTCGGTGGAACTTTTTCAGGTTGCAAAAAAAATTCATCTAAGCCTTCATCTGAAGCTGAATCTGCTGGTAAAAATGTCAAGCTGGTCGTATGGGGCTCACAGGATGATCAAAAAATGTTGGGCGAAATGGTGGAGAGTTTCAAAAAAGAAAACTCCAAAAACACCTACGACATTACACTAAAAGTCGTTGGAGAAGATATTGCGTCTGGTGAAGTAAAAAAAGATATTTCAGCTGCAGCAGATGTTTTTGCTATCGCGCACGATCAACTCAGAGATTTGGTTAGTACTGGCGCAGTGTATCAAAATACAAAATATGCGGATGAAATTAAAAACTCTGTAACCGAAGAGGCTGTCCGCGCTTCAACCTCTGATGGCAAACTATACGGCTATCCTTTTGCACAAAATACTTATTTCTTATATTACGATAAACGTATATTCAACGAAGAAGATGTGAAAAGTTTAGATACCATGCTTGCAAAAACTGTACCAAATGGAGTGGATAAATTTGGGTTAGATTTTGCGAACGGCTATTTTAATTCTTCGTTCTTCCTAACAAATGGCTGCACACTCTTCGGCCCTGATGGTACTGATGAAACTCAGGTGTCGTTTAACAATGAAGGTGGTCTTGCTGCAGCCAAATATATTGCAACTTTGCATAAAAAAGGTGCTGTTAGTTTGAGTGATGACGAAGCAGGGGCGGTCTTTGTATCAGGGAAGCTGGGAGCATATGTGGGTGGAGATTGGAAAACTGCTACATTTAAAGAAAAATTGGGAGAAAATTATGCTGTCGCAGAACTCCCTTTCATAGAGTTAGGATCAGAAAAAAAGCACATGAAATCTTTTTCCGGTTGTAAGCTCTACTGCGTAAATGCACAGACGAAATCTCCCACCGAAGCTATGGCGCTTGCTAACTACTTAACAACTGAGAAAAACCAAGAAAAGCGGTTTAAAGATAGATTATTGCTCCCTGCGAACAAAAAGGTGTTGGAAAGCGATCAATTAAAATCAGACCCAACTACAAAAGCCCACAGAGCTCAGCTATCTCACAGCATTCCAATGTCATCTAACAAAAAAGTGGATAAATTTTGGGGTGTGATGAAAGCTTTAGGTAGTGACCTCTTTAATGGAAAAGTACCGGAATCAGATATGCAAAAGAAACTTGACGAAGGCGTCTCCGATATAAAAAGTTAACAACTAATTTTTTATCTTTGCGGAGAAAGTGAGGAGTCCTAATGGCAAAAAAGAAAAATTTCGCTGCCAAATTGGCAAGTCCATTTATCGGATTGGGAAATTTTTTCAAAAATATCTATAAGATATTTCAGCATGGAACTATATGGACTAAACTCTCATTCTTAATTTTAGGTATATCGAATTTAGTCCATAAACAAGTTCTTAAAGGACTCCTATTTTTAGCCACAGAAATTTTATTTATATTATTCATGTTGTCGAACGGTATAGACGCATTGATCGGTCTTGTGACCCTTGGAACCAAAACGCAAGGATGGGTATTTGACGAAGATTTGGGTATAGACGTTCTAGAGAACGGCGATAATTCCATGCTAATGTTAATTTATGGTATTGGTACTATTCTTATAATCGCCATTTTTATAAAAATTTTAATCGCAAATATAAAAAGTGCAAATAAACTTCAAAAAACGCTTGAAAGTGGCTCACCCATCTTAACATTAAAACATGAAGCTTCGGAATTATTAGATAGAAAGTTTCATATCACTCTTTTATCATTGCCTGTCCTTGGTGTCTTGCTCTTTACCATCCTACCTCTAATATTCATGATATTGATAGCTTTTACAAATTACGATTCGGCCCACCAACCTCCAGGAAACCTGTTCGACTGGGTGGGGGTAAAAAACTTTTTTGAAATGTTTTCATTCAGCAATAAACTGGGAAAAACTTTCACTCCAGTTTTGGTCTGGACGTTTACATGGGCAATCCTAGCAACAGCTTCTACTTATATATGTGGAATAATTTTAGCCCTTATGATAAACAAAAAGGGCATTAAATTCAAAGGTTTATGGAGAACAATTTTTGTTTTAACCATTGCAATTCCTCAGTTTATCTCGCTGCTCATAATGAGAAACATGTTTAGCAAAATTGGGCCTATCAACCAAGCGCTAAGCCCATTGTTAGGTCAGCAGATTCCGTTTTTAGAAGATGCAAATATTGCGAGAATTGTGATTTTATGCATTAATCTATGGGTTGGTATTCCGTATACGATGCTTATAACTTCGGGAATTCTCATGAACATTCCCAAAGATATATATGAATCGGCAAAAATTGACGGAGCCTCCTCGTTCGTAACGTTTTTCAAAATTACATTGCCTTATATTATGTTTGTGACTGCCCCCTATCTCATCACTCAATTTATAGGGAATATCAATAATTTTAATATTATATATCTTTTAATTGACGGTGGACCGCCGACAAGCGATTATTATTACGCTGGAAAGACGGATTTATTAATAACATGGCTATATAGATTGACAGTAAATCAAAAAGATTATAATATAGCATCGACTATAGGAATATGTGTATTTTTAATCTCTGTTGTGCTGTCGCTTATGGCTTATAAAAGGACATCATCCTACGAAAAAGAGGGGGATTTTGCCTGTTGAAAAGTATGAAAATTCGTGAAAAAGTTAGCAATTCATTGATACATTTAGTTTTAACAATTATGTCCATTTTATGGTTAATTCCAATAATATGGGTTATTCTAACTTCTTTAAGGATAGAAAAAGGCTCTTTTGTTAAAAATTTTCTCCCCGAAAGTTTAACATTTGATAATTACATCAAACTTTTCACAGATACATTCTTCCCTCAGTGGTTTTCAAACACATTTTTTGTCGCTTGCTGCTCCTGTGTATTAACAGTTATTATCTCTCTGGGAGTAGCTTATGTAATATCCAGAATGCGCTTTAAAATGAGGAAACCTTTCATGAACATAGCTTTAATTCTCGGTATGTTTCCTGGTTTTATGTCGATGATCGCAATTTATTACGTGCTTAAAAGCATGGGTTTAACACAAAGTTTATTGGCATTAATTATAGTTTATTCCTCAGGTGCAGGCTTGCAGTTTTATATCGCAAAGGGTTTTTTTGACACCATCCCAAAATCTATCGACGAAGCTGCAAAACTTGATGGAGCGACAAATGCTCAAATTTTTTATAAAATTATCCTTCCGCTTTCAAAACCTATTTTAATTTACTCAGCTTTAACAGCTTTTACTGCTCCATGGATGGATTTTATTTTTGCGAAAGTAATAATGGGAACAAAAAATGAAAATTTTACCGTAGCCGTCGGTTTGTTCGAAATGCTGGATAAAGAGCATATCGATGTTCAATTCACACAATTTGCAGCAGGCAGCGTTTGTATCGCCATACCCATAACAATTATCTTTATACTATTGCAAAGATTTTATGTGGAAGGTGTGACTGGAGGGGCAGTTAAAAGCTAAAAATAATTGATTATTTTTAAGCTAGCGGATTAATCAGATTTTTTAAAAATGCAACGTGGTCAACTTTAAACTCTTTCCCATTTAAATAATTTAGTATGCCAGCAGAACCTTCAAATTTAAAAATAACTTTATACGAGCACAAGGCCTGCCATTTGCACCTTGTGTTTTTATTTTGCAAGCTTTTTCCATATTTACTGTCTCCAACGATAGGATGACCGATAAAAGCAAGATGAGCGCGAATTTGATGAGTCCTGCCGGTTAAAAGTTCAACCTCAAGTAAACTCAAATTTTGCCACTCGGCTATTACTTTATATTTTGTTTTTATTTTTTTGGAAAAAGTATTAGAGTGAGATGTGATATAAACGCGGTTTTGTTCATGGTTTTTTTCAAGAAAGCCGGACAGTATACCGCTTTTTTGTGAAATGTAACCGCATACAAGACATAGATAAAACTTTTTAATTTCGCGATTTTTCATCTTTTCGTTCAAAATTCGCAACGTTTCTGCATTCTTGGCCGCCACTACTATCCCACAAGTATTTCTATCTATTCTGTTTATTAAAGCAGGAGAAAAGGAATTTTCCATTTCAGGAAGGTATTCCCCTTTTTCGTATAAATATTTTTTTACACGCGCAATTAGTGAATCCTGATAGTTGGTTTTATCTGGATAAACAAGCAAACCTGCTTCTTTATTCAGTAATAAAATATTTTCATCTTCAAATAATATATCACTTTTGCCAGGTGCTTTTAAAAAATCATATTTGTTTTTATTACGTTCAAAAAATTCATCTTTAATATATAATGATAATACATCTCCCACGCTAAGCTTAGTGGAAATTTGGCAACGCTTTTCATTGATTTTAATATACTTTTTCCTTATGTATTTATAAATGAGCGCTTGAGGTAAATTGGGAAAAGATTTGGCTAAAAATTTGTCTATACGCTGCTCAGCGTCATTTTTTTTTATAATAATTTCCTTCAACTTGCATCACCTACTAATAATTATACCATTAAATAGATAAGAAAACGGTCAAAAATTTCGAGAATATTCCAAAAAAAATTACAACCAATCGCCCAAATATTTTCCCGCGCACCGTTGGCGTGAAATCTCACAAAAGACACATTTACAACTTCACAGTATCTTAAAAAAATAAAAGGAAGTGCTAAAATGCAATTTTATAGAACAATATTCAGTATAGTATTCTCAAAAAATGTTACTATAAACTAAAATTTAGCATATAATATAAGCAGAAACATGGCTAAATTATATAAAATAAACTCACAAAGAAGGCTCGTTTAAATGTACATTGTGAAAATGTCTTGATTGGAAAAAAGCTGCTTCAAATTGCTGCAAAATCAAAAAAAAGACTCTCTCAAAGGCGAATATTGCACGATCTTCTGCTGAAAGCCAACCTCTTCCTGCCGCCCCTCAATGGCGAAACAGCAAGCCAAATTTTCTCAAATAAGTGTCGATATGAACCAAAGATTGTCTATTAATATACAGTATAATATGTTTGTATTGTACTAAATGAACCAAAGAAGAGAGGAATTCACACTTAAAACCTCAACCCCAGCCGCCACACCTCAAAGCGACATAATCTAAAAGTTGAACAAAAATCCCCAGTAAAGTTCGTGAAAGTTTTTGCAAACCCCTTGCCCTCTAAAGAGCAAAATTTCCCTCATTTTCCCCTATTAGTGAAGGGGGAATTTACATCTAAAAAATTCAGCACAACCTCACCCTAAAATAAGAATATTTCCAAAAAGATTACAAACCAATCGCCCCAATATTTTCTCGCGCACCGTTGGCGTGAAATCTCACAAAAAAAAGCCGCGGACAAGGTCAATCACCAGCAAACTTTTTGAAACCATGCAGGTTTTGCGAAGGCACCTGGGATACCAACGCCGCTGGCAAAAGTCATTGCACTAAGCGCCACGAGCTTCAGCTCTGTTCTGTACTAAAAGTACCTAAAATATGTTAATCCTTTTTGCAGGACTCTTAATTTTTCAAGACAAAAAGCTGATAATAATTTTAAATATGACTTTATTTTGCAAAATATTTTTTTATAAGATATAATAAATCAGATAAAACTGTGAATTCGACTCATAATCAAGGTGGTGTTATGCTTTGCATGAGGGACATAGAACAAGACTAAAAGAGCGCTTTTTAAGAGACGGTTTAGATAATTTCGAGAAACATGAAGTTCTAGAAATATTGTTGTACTATGTAATACCTCGTAAAAATACCAACGATATTGCACATAGACTACTTGACGCTTTTGGCTCACTTTCGTCGGTGTTTGATGCGCCAATAGAAGCTTTATCCAAAATAGAAGGGGTCGGAAGAAATTCCGCTACTCTCATAAAGTTGCTACCAGAATTGAGCAGAAGGTACCTCGATGATAAATATAATTCTCAAAGTAAAATTATCACCAATGAAATAGCAGGTCAAATTTTTGTAAATAAATTTATCGGCAGGATAAATGAGCACGTTATTCTCATGCTGTTAGATAGCAAACGCAAGCTGCTATTTTGTGGAGTGGTGAGTGAAGGGACGGTAAATGCAGCCGATATTTATGTGAAAAAAATAGTAGAGCTAGCTTTAAGATATAACGCCAGCACAGCTATCGTTTCTCATAACCATCCAAGCGGTATAGCTATGCCTTCAAAAGAGGACATTTTAACAACCATTGAGATAAAGAAAACGTTAGATTTTGTAAATATAAAACTGATTGACCACATAATCGTCGCAGATAATGACTATGTATCGTTGGCAGACAGCAAGCTAGAAGATTTGATTTTTTAACCAACAGCAATTTCAACTATTTTTGCAAAATCATGCGGTTCAAGTGAAGCACCGCCAATTAATCCGCCATCGATATCTGGCTGTGATAAAAGCTCCGCAGCGTTATTTTTGTTCATAGAACCACCGTATAGGATCGATATCCTGTTGGCCGTTTGGTCATCAAATATTTCTTTTATAGCGGATCTTATCATAAAACATGCGTTATTTGCGATCTCGGCAGTGGCAGCAAGCCCTGTGCCTATCGCCCAAATGGGCTCATAGGCTATCACCAGCTTATCCGTTTCGCCAGCCGTCAGATCAGCTAGCGCCAGTTTGGTTTGCATTCTCAACACTTCTTCTGTGATACCAGCCTGCCTTTGCGATAGCGTCTCCCCTACGCAAATTATTGTATTTAAGCCGAATTTAAGGCAAGCTAATGCCCTCTTATTCACAGTTACATCGGTTTCGCCAAAATAGGCACGGCGTTCACTATGTCCGATAATCACATAATCCACCTGCATTTCGGCAAGCATTTTCGCAGAAATTTCGCCGGTAAACGCGCCGCTAGTTTCATAATGGCAATTTTGGGCGCCGATTTTCAAACCGGTACCTCTGGATTCCTCTAATGCCGCGTGTAAATCAACATACGGTACGCAAATCACGACCTCACAAGTTGCAGCGCTCACAAGAGGGATAAGCTTTTTGACCAATTGCTTGGCTTCATTAGGGGTTTTGTTCATCTTCCAATTGCCTGCAATAACCATTTTTCTATGTTGATTCATGATATCCCTTTCCATTATTGTATACCAAATTTAATTATCTTATAAAAAAAAAGCAAGTTTAAATATACATCACGAAAATGTCTTGATTGGAAAAAAGCTGCTGCAAAATTAAAAAAAGACTCTCTCCAAAGGCGAATATTTCACGATCTTCTGCCGAAAGCCAACCTCTTCCCGCCATCACTCACTGGCTGAACAGCAAGCCAAATTTTCTCAAATAAGTAAAGATTGCAAACAAGCAACCAATTTCTTGAAACAATGCAGGTTTTGCGGTGAAATCTGCCACACCAATGCCGCTGGCGAAAATTATTGCGTTCAATGTGATGAGTTTTGGCTTTGCGCCACACTAAAAGCTCCGGTAAAATTAATTCGGAGTAGCTTTCTCAATCATTGACAAAAAAGATTTGAATGCACAACCCAGTCAAGCTATCTTTAAGGTTTCGTCACTTTGATCTACGCACGCCCAATTGACCAGTTCACTGGTAGCACGATACGCTTTCCTGAACCATACTTTAGTTTTTTTGATATAAAATACCATATTCTGTCTAATTCGACTGCGACATCATCTTATGGAGTGGACTTTTTATATGCTTTTATATTTTGGACATCTTATTTTCATTTCCTTTTCCACATTTTATTATAAGATAATCCTTTTTGCCATACTTCCCAAAAGCTTACTTATTTATCGTCCAGGGCGGCGATTCCAGGGAGTTCAATTCCCTCCAAAAATTCAAGCGAGGCACCGCCTCCTGTGGAAATGTGAGTCATTTTTTCAGCAAAACCAAGTTTTTCCACGGCTGCAGCTGAATCTCCACCGCCAATTATCGAAACTGCACCACTTTCAGCGACGGCTTTCGCCACAGCAAATGTTCCATTTGAGAAATTTTCCCATTCAAAAACTCCCATCGGGCCATTCCAGATTATAGTGCCAGCACCCTTTAAAGCCTCTTTAAATAACTCCTCGGTTTTGGGGCCTATATCCAAACCTAACCAACCCTCTTCTATGCTATCTGATGAGACAGTTTTATATACCGTATTAGGAGCGAATTTTCTGCCCACTCTATTATCCATAGGAAGCAAAAATTTCACAAATTTCTCTTTCGCTGCGATCATAACATCCTTAGCGACAGTTATTTTTTCGCTCTCGCAGATTGAATCGCCGGTTGAATAGCCTAAGGCATGCATGAAGGTATATGCCATACCGCCACCAATCAATATAGCGTCCACTTTATCCAAAAGATGATTTATAACTCCAATTTTATCGGAAACTTTAGCGCCGCCCAATATGGCAATAAATGGACGTTTTGGATTATTGATAGCCTCCCCCATAACTCGCAATTCTTTTTCGATAAGATAACCGCACACAGATGGAAGAAACGCAGCAACACCAGTTGTGGATGCATGTGCTCGATGGGAAGTCCCAAACGCATCATTCACGTAAATATCCGCAAATGAGGCCAATTGCTTTGCAAATTCAACGTCGTTTTGCTCCTCTTCGGTGTGAAAACGCACATTTTCGAGTAAGGCAATTTCGCCCTCGTTTAAAGAAGATGTGATTTCCTTTGCGCTTTCACCAATCACATCTTTACACATCTTAATTTGCTGCTTCAAAGCGCCCGAAAGGTATTCCGCCACCGACTTTAGAGAATATTTTAAATTAAACTCTCCTTTTGGTCGGCCGAGATGTGAGCAAAGTATAATTTTAGCATTATGAGCTATTAAATACCTTATAGTCCGCAAGGATTCATCGATTCTTTTAGGATCTGATATATTTCCCTGTTCGTCAAACGGAACGTTAAAGTCGCAGCGCACCAAAACTTTTTTGCCCACGACGTTAATATCTTCAATACTTTTTTTATTAAGATAATTCATAAAGGCTCCCTTTCGATTTTAAAGTCTTAATTTGGGATTTTACTATGTTGTGCGTAAAATCTCATGCAAAAAATCCTATTTTTTATTTTAATTATAAACCGAAATAAAAAATTTTTCAAGATTCGAAAAAATTTATCATAATATAAAAAATTTTTACAATATTTTATAATTGATAATTTTAAAAATTCAGTAAAAATCAATGTTTGCATAAAATATATCTAAACGAATTTCCGCTAAAAAAGCGGGCAATATCCCGCTGGTACTGGTGACCGGACTTGAACCGGTACGATATTGCTATCGAGGGATTTTAAGTCCCTTATGTCTGCCTATTCCATCACACCAGCTTATTTTATTTATCGCAGCATAGCTATTTAAGTAAAGTTTAATAAAATCTTATTGGTGGACGTTAACGGACTTGAACCGCTGACCCTTCGCACGTCAAGCGAATGCTCTACCAGCTGAGCTAAACGTCCATTTGAAACGCTATTATATAACAGAGTGTTAATTTTCAATAATAATTTTTTAAAATCAAATTGGCCAAAAACGCCAAACTTCAGCAAATACTATTATCTCAAATAACACTCTTATTATATTATATTGAAAAATGAAAGTCAATAAACGAAAATAGTCAAAATCTTGTATCTACGCTACGCCATAGTCCTCCATTCCGGCAATTAGGTTTACGGGAATATTATATGTATAACCTGATCGTTGCAGCTTTCCCTCCTTAAACTCTTCACCGTTAGCTAAGATCATAATTCCCATGTGATCAAGCGCTATAAATTTTCCTTTGATTACCCTTCCATCGATTAAACGGATCCCCATTTTGTGGTCTAGATAGGCACGGACTTTACTTATGGGGCTAGCAGGATCTGCACTCATACGATTGCGCAACATGTGGAGTTCGTACCGGCGCCGAGGCGGTACTGCTAAAGTGTTTATGCTAACGCCGGCACTGATCATAGCTGAAGAAATGAAAATGCAAGAGAAACTTCGTAAAATATGCTTTATAAACTTATAATTTGCTAATTTGCTTTTATACATTAAATAACACCTCTAATAAATATTTTATAAAATTTTAAAATAAAAACCATAAAAAACCATAAATTTTAACAGTAGAAGTTTTAATAATTCTACTCAGTTGGCTACGCTCTAAGATCCATAGCTTGTATCATCGGCATCGGTATCGCAACGTTACCTATCCGAAAGGGGCTTTGCTGCCCTTGCACCCACATTACAGTATCCTTTAGGTATATTGCCGCATCGTCACCGCCAGTTAAGCACCCAAACGTTCCTACGAATAGCCTTAAATCCATCACTAGCACACCAAGACGTTTCCCCAGAAAACTACGGACGTAATTTATAGGGCTAGTAGGATCTGAACTCTCGGCATCCTTCAACATATTGGGATCACATGTGGGCCGAGGCGGTACTGCTAAAGTGTTTATGCTAACGCCGGCACTGATCATAGCTGAAGAAATGAAAACACAAGAGAAACTTCGTAGAATATGCTTTATAAACTTATAATTTGCTAATTTGCTTTTATACACTAAATAACACCTCTAATAAATATTTTATAAAATTTTAAAATAAAAAACTATCTTACAATTTTATTTCAATAATCACTAGAACTTGAAGAATTACGATATGAGCATAATATAAATTACGTAACTATTTTAATCCAAGAATAAACCGCGAATTTTATCAATAAAATTTTTTCGTTTTTGATAATTTTTTCCATTTGAGTATTTATCAAATTCTTTTAAAATTTCTTTTTGCTTTGTTGAAAGATTTCTAGGTATTTCCACGTTAACTCTAATATACTGATCTCCTCTACTGTGATTATTCAAGTTCTTTATACCTTTACCACTCAGTTTGAAAATATCCCCCGGTTGGGTTCCTTCATGGATTTTGTATTTTACTTTACCATCTAAAGTTGGAACGACCACTTCATCGCCGAGTGAAACTTGAGTTAATGTAAACGGTATATCGCACCAGACATCGAAACCTTTTCGCTCAAAAATTGGATGAGGGCGCACACTAATATAAACGTGAAGATCTCCCGCCGGACCGCCATTCTTACCAGCATTTCCATGACCGTTAACTTTAAGGACATGGTCGCTATCGATACCCGCTGGGACAGAAATTTCCACTTTTTTACTGTTTTGAACAAAACCATCCCCTGAGCAATCGCGGCAAGGATTAGTAATAACAGCCCCTTTACCACTGCAGCGACTGCAAGTGTTAACGGTTTGAATTACTCCAAAAGCAGTTCTCTGAGAACTCACTACTTGCCCCGATCCTTTACAGTTAGCGCAAGCTTGTGAATTTCTGCTCAATGAACCAGTTCCGCGGCAATTTTTGCATGTGTCAATAAACTTATAGCTAACATATTTTTTACAGCCCTTCGCAGCCTCTTCAAAAGATATATTTAAAATAGCTTCGGAGTCTGAACCGCGGCGAGGGGCATTAGGGTCCGTTTTTCGCCTTGTCCCACCAAAGCCGCCGCCAAATCCACCGCCAAAAAAATCTTGAAAAATATCTTGAAAATTAAAATCCACTCCAAAAGGACTTCCACCCTGTGCTGCGCCACCAAAATTGGGATCAACCCCTGCATGGCCAAACTGGTCATACCGCGCTCTGCTTTCCTTATTAGCAAGGACCTCATACGCTTCGTTAATCTCTTTGAATTTCATTTCGGCCGCTTTATCTCCAGGGTTTACATCTGGGTGATATTTCTTGGCAAGTTTTCGAAAAGCCTTTTTTATTTCGCTTTCTGAAGCGTTTTTGTTGAGTCCCATGACTTCATAATAATCTCTTTTATTCGCCATATACATCAACTCCTAGCTTTGGAGTGTTTAATAAATTTTTAAATTATACCTTAAAATTGATGCTGTGAAAAAAATAGATTATCAAAAATCAATTATTATCAACATCTTTAAAATCTGCATCATAAACTTGGCCATCAGAGTCAGACCCTTGATCTTTATTTTCATCTCCTGCGGCGGCACCATCTTGCGGTGGAGATTGTTTATATAGCTTCGCTGAAACATCAAACATTGTTTTTTGCAATTCATCTTTCGCAGCAGTTATAGCAGCTGAATCGCTTTTAGATATGGCATCCTTTAGAGAGGAAATTTTAGTATTTAAATCAGTTTTATCCTCTTCGGCAATTTTGTCTTTATTTTCTTCCAAAAGCTTTTCAACAGAATAGCAAAGATTTTCCGCTTCGTTTTTGCTCTCGATTTCAGCGCGGCGTTGTTTATCTTCGGCTTCGTATTTTTCGGCTTCTTTTATAGCTTTGTCAATGTCGTCTTTCGACATATTAGTGTTGGATGTGATTGTTATTTTTTGCTCTTTACCAGTCCCAAGATCTTTTGCATGGACGTTCACTATGCCGTTTGCGTCTATATCGAACGTAACTTCAACCTGCGGCACACCTCTTCGAGCTGGTGCGATACCATCGAGCGTGAACAGGCCTAATCGTTTGTTGTCTTTAGCGAATTCGCGTTCACCCTGCAGGACATTTATTTCAACTTGCGTTTGGTTATCGGCTGCGGTGGAAAAAATTTGGCTTTTTTTGGTCGGTATAGTGGTGTTGCGTTCGATTACTTTCGTCATCACTCCGCCCATAGTTTCAACGCCTAGCGAAAGTGGCGTGACATCTAATAAAAGGAGGCCTTTCACTTCGCCACCTAAAACGCCTGCCTGAAGTGCCGCTCCAATGGCCACACATTCATCCGGATTGATGCCTTTAAATGGCTCTTTTCCGATTAACTTTTTCACCGCCTCTTGGACTGCAGGAATCCTAGATGAACCGCCGACCATTAAAACTTTGTTGATTGCATTAATTTCAAGGCCGGAATCCGATAAAGCCTGCTTTACAGGACCAATTGTTTTCTCGACTAAATCTGCGGTTAAATCATTAAATTTAGCTCGGGTTAAAGTCATTTCCAAGTGTTTTGGCCCAGTTGCATCGGCAGTGATAAATGGGAGGTTTATATCTGTGGAAGCGACGCCAGAAAGCTCTATCTTAGCTTTTTCTGCAGCTTCTTTTAGCCTTTGTATCGCCATTCTGTCTTTTTTAAGATCAATGCCACTATCCGATCTGAAAGCGCTAGCCATCCAATCCATTACTCTTTGATCGAAATCATCGCCACCCAGTCGATTGTTGCCAGCCGTTGCCAGGACTTCCTGTACCCCATCACCCATTTCAATAATCGAAACATCAAAAGTTCCGCCGCCCAAATCATAAACCAAAACCTTTTGTTCAGATTCTTTGTCAATGCCATAAGAGAGCGCAGCAGCCGTGGGTTCGTTAATAATACGTTTAACTTCAAGGCCTGCAATTTTCCCGGCGTCTTTTGTTGCCTGTCGTTGGGCATCAGTGAAATATGCCGGCACAGTTATCACAGCAGAAACAACTTTATCTCCGAGATAAGCTTCGGCATCTGTTTTGAGTTTTTGCAAAATTACAGCAGAAAGTTCTTGAGGCGAAAGGTTTTTTCCATCGATGCTTACTTTGTAGTTAGTTCCCATTTCGCGTTTGATAGAAGAAACCGTTCTACCAGGGTTTGTTATCGCCTGCCGTTTGGCGATTTGCCCAACCAACCTTTCCCCTTCTTTAGAAAATGCAACAACAGAAGGTGTTGTCCGCGTGCCCTCGGCGTTTGGGATTACAACAGGTTCGCCGCCTTCGATGACAGCGACACAAGAGTTTGTTGTTCCAAGGTCTATACCTATTGTTTTAGCCATAATTACTACCTCCAAAAATCTATATTAAATTCTTAATTTTAACAAAATTTTACGCAATTCATATAAAAACACTGCGGATAAATAATTAATTTACCACTTTTACCATAGCGTGGCGTATAATTTTATCATTCATTCGATAGCCAATTTGGAACACTTCAGCCAAACAATTCGCTTTTTGTGAAGCGTCCTCTATGTGTGCTATAGCGTTGTGTATATCCGGGTCAAATTTATCGCCAACGGATCCAAAACCTTTTATTTCAAGCTTTTCAAGCACATCTTTTAGCTGTTTGTTTATCAGTTCAAACCCCTTTTTTAGTTTTTTTTCGTTGCCGACTTCCGCGTTGGCAGCCCGGTCTATGGTATCTGCTATGGATAAGATTGGCAAAATGGTATCGGCAACCGCATCCTTATATACATTTAATCTATCGCGTTCAGTCCGTTTTCTGTAGTTATCGTACTCTGCAGCCATTCTTAAAAATACATCGTTTTGGTCTGATAATCGTTTTTCTAAATCCTTAATTTTTTCCTTTAAATCAGATATAATTGATTGATTTTCACAAGATTCAATGGGGATATTTGTGGATTTTTTGTTTTCAAATATCTCTTCATTATTCTTTTTATGTTTAGGCAAAATTAAAAACTCCCTTCTGCTCAAAAATGAATAATAAGTGTAATTTTCGTAGAGATATTTTACATAGTATTTTCGCGATCAACTAAAAATTATTACAAGAAACCATAAACACTGCTATTTAATCAAATAACGTGTAAAATTGCTTGATTATACGTAAAAATTATCTTAATCGAAGCATAATTTATATGAAATAAAAAACAAAAAATTTTCAATATTTTATTTATCGGTTTCGGCTTAAAAATAGGTTTTTTGCTATATAATTATTATATCATAATATTCACCTCCTCAGCAAGCTTTGTGATCAACTTTATGAAAAACATAATAAAGATTAAAGTAATATTTGTAATCTCAAACTGCTTCTGCGATACTTTTCGTAATTGATGGACCAATTTATCTTTCATTTAGGTTTAGTTTGGCCAAATCAACCTAACATTTTTATTGTATCATCATTTTAAATTTTCGTCAATAATCTATTATGTAAAAAGCTTTTGCTAATGCGGCAATCTCACTTTAAGCCTATCGAGAATTAAACGAGCACATTTATATATATGCCCACCACCCAGAGTTATCACTAAATCTCCCGGTTCGGCATTTGCAGCTATATAATCTGCTATTTGCTCGAATGTTTTAAACCAAACACAACCGTCGATGTTTTCGGCCAGATCTTTGGCGAAAATATTATAAATATTCTCTTCCCTCACAGCCAAAATCTCAGACAAAACAACCCTATCAGCCAAAGATAATGCTTCGGCGAAGTCTTTTAGGAGCATGTATGTGCGCGAATATGTGTGTGGTTCAAAAACAGCCCAAACCTTTTTAAAGCCCATGTTCATGGCGGTGGATATAGTTGCACGCAATTCGGTTGGATGGTGAGCGAAATCATCTGCTATTGTTACACCGTTTTGCTTTCCCAAAATTTCAAAACGCCGCCTGACGCCACTAAACTGGGAGAGTCCATCCGCTATTGCGTTTAAATCGGCACCAACGCTGTGTGCAGCAGCACCGGCAGCTAGTGCATTGTAAATATTATGTATCCCAGGAACATTCATTCTAATTTTTGCAATTTGTTTCTCTTTAAACATGAGTGTAAACTGCATTTTTGGCATATCTTTATCTACTGCTTCCTTTATATAATAGTCATTCGGTCTATCAAACCCAAATTTAATAATAGGTGTATTTATATTTTTCACAGCCACTTTGGCGTTTTCATCATCGCCGTTTATAACAATAAGTTTTGTTGTCTGTGAAGCGAATTTATTAAAAGATTTTTGGATATTTTTTAAATTTTGAAAATAATCTAAGTGATCCGCATCAACGTTTAGAATTATCGAAACCGCTGGTGTTAATTGCAAAAATGTATCCACATATTCGCACGCTTCGCAAATAATAGTTTGAGATTTTCCTATGCAGGCATTGCCGTTTATTAAAGGAAAATGACCGCCTATAATCGCTGTTGGATCTAAATTGCTATTTAGCAGGATTTGAGTTAACATGGCTGTTGTTGTTGTTTTTCCGTGGGTTCCGGAGACGGCTATACAGTTTTGATAGCTTTTAGTCACAAGACCGAGTAAATGAGAGCGCTCTATGGTGGGAATATTTCGTTCGGCAGCAGCGGTAAGCTCAGGGTTATCGCTTTTGATTGCAGCTGAATAAACCACGAGCTCAGCATTAATATTTTCTTGTTTATGGCACATACAAACAGAGATACCAAGGTTCTTTATGCGCTTAAGCGCATCTGATTCATATACATCTGAGCCCGTAACTGTGTATCCTCTGCTTTTAAAGATTTGCGCGAGAGGGCTCATCCCTGAACCGCCGATTCCTATGAAATGGATTTTGTTTATATTTTCTAATAGAGAAGTTGATTTCAAATAAATCGCCACTTTTCATTATTTTTTTATTTATTTTTACGCTTTTACTCATCTTCGTTACTATATAATGAGTTTTAATTTAAATTAGCCAGCGCTTCAAACGCTTGTCTGACATTTTCTACGCCTATTATGTTTATCTGAAATTCGTCGTTTCTTAGAGATTTTAAATTATGGCTGGGGACGACGCAATGTTTAAACCCAAGCCTTTGTGCTTCAAGTATTCTTTCTGGCGCTCTGGAAACGGATCTAATTTCCCCTGCTAGCCCCACCTCCCCAAATGCTAAGGCATTTTCGGCAATAGCTTGATCTTTTAAGCTCGAAACCAGCGACATCGCAACAGCAAGGTCCGCAGCAGGTTCGTCCAGCTTAATGCCCCCTACCACGTTTATGTATGTGTCTAGGTTAGAGAAAAAGTAACCCGCTCTTTTTTCAAGTATAGCTAGCAATAAAGATATGCGATTATAATCAAAGCCTGTTGACATCCTCCTGGGGTTTCCGAATCCGCTTGAAGTGGCAAGGCCCTGTATTTCTGCGAGAAACGGCCTTGTGCCCTCTATGATGCAAGTGACACATGTTCCTGAAACATTTACAGGTCTACCCGACAAAAGCATCAAAGATGGATTTTTAACTTCTTCCAACCCCTGTGCAGACATTTGAAATATCCCTATCTCGTTAGTGGACCCATAACGATTTTTGATGGACCTTAAAGCTCGGTAAGACATATGTCTATCTCCTTCAAAATATAGCACTACGTCGACTATATGCTCCAAAACTTTTGGCCCGGCAATCGCGCCATCTTTATTTACATGGCCGACTATAATGATGGGGATATCCATCTCCTTAGCGGTGTGCATTAACGTGTTTGTGCACTCTCTCACCTGGGTAACACTCCCCGACAAAGAGCTCATTTCTCTGTGAACCATCGTTTGAATTGAATCGATCATAACGATTTCTGGCTTGCCCGATTTAATCTGCTCTATTACACATTCTATGTCTGTTTGCGTCATTATATATAAATTTTCGCTGTTAATTTTTAAACGCTCAGCTCTCAATTTTAACTGACTTTTAGATTCTTCACCGGAAACGTATAAAATTTTAAATTTACTACCTAAATCTTCGCAAATTTGCAATAAAATTGTGGATTTCCCTATTCCCGGATCTCCGCCGAGCAAAATTAAAGAGCCCTTAACAATGCCTCCACCCAAAACTCTATCCAGTTCAGAAGAGCCGGTTTGGTATCTTTTTTCGGCTTTGTTGTCAATATCGGAAATTTTTGTTGGTTTTGAATACTCTTTATAAATCAAAGAGTTCAAAATTTTGGGTTTTGCTGTTTCCTTAATCTCTTCATTCATGGTATTCCATTCACAGCAAGATGGACATTTGCCATACCATTTTGCCGCTTCAAATCCGCATTGCGAACACACAAACGAACTTTTTATTTTAACTCCCATATTCATTCTCCCCACATAATCGACAATTTCAGCACGATTAAAATTTTTTAATTGCTCCTGCTTGCCAATGAAATGGCTAAATTTTTTAAAATTGAGGTATCGCCGTCAAAGCTTTTTAATGAGTCGATTGCGTTGTCGGTTATTTCTTTGACAAGCTTCTTTGACTTAGCAAGTCCCAATAAGGATATGTAATTGAACCTCGAAAGAGCTTCGTCATTTCGTACAGTTTTTCCCAACGCTGCACTGTTGGAGGTGGCATCTAGTATATCGTCGACAATTTGAAAAGCAAGGCCCAAATTTTTCGCAAATTTCCCAGCTGCCAAAAGGCGTTCATCTTTCACGCCAGCGATGATACAACCCATCTTGGAAGCCGCCATAATGAGGCAACCGGTTTTTTTTTCATCAATTTTTTCCAGAGTTTTCAAATTTACATCTTTATCTTTCAAAAAAAGATCCATAAATTGCCCACCCACCATTCCAGCGGGTCCGGCATGACTGGCAAGCACCGATGCTGCGGTTGCAGCTTTTGTTGCACCGCAATCCCCAAGGTTGCAAATGGTTTCGTTAGAGAGCATTATCTCGAACGCTAGAGTAAAAAGGGCATCTCCCGCCAACAAAGCAGTGGCTTCACCGTAAATTTTGTGATTCGAAGGCTTACCTCTCCGCAAACTTGCGTTATCCATGCAGGGTAAGTCATCGTGGATGAGTGAATAAGTGTGTATCATCTCGAGGGCGCAGGCAAATGGCATGGCTGCGATTTTGCTTCCGCCACAGATGCGGCAAAATTCCAAAAGCAACTGCGGTCTTATCCTCTTGCCGCCCGCCATAAGGCTGTATTTCATAGCTTGGATTAATATATCGCAGTTACATTTTTCAAAATTTGAAATATATTTTTCAAGGCTCTGCTCAATTTCATATTTATTCAAACCATACCAACCTTTCGCCGTTTATTTATTGGAAAGTGTCAAAATTTTGAGAATTTTTAATATAAAATCTAGATGAAATTGATTTTGTGATACCGCAAGGGGTTGAGGTTGTGCTGAGTTTTTAGGTGCTAATATCCCCCTTCACTAATAGGGGAAAATGAGGGAAATTTTGCTCTCTAGAGGGCAAGGGTTTTGCAAAAACTTGCACGAACTTTACTGAGGATTTTTGTTTAAAATTTAAGTGCTGTCGTTTTGAGGAGTGGCAGGTGAGGTTGAGGTTATGCTGAGTTTTTTAGGTGTAAAATCCTCCCTTCACTAATAGGGGAAAATGAGGGAAATTTTGCTCTCTAGAGGGCAAGGATTTTGCAAAAACTTTCACGAACTTTGTCTGAGATTTTTGTTTAAATTTTAGGTGCTGTCGCTTTGAGGAGTGGCAGGTGAGGTTGAGGTTATGCTGAGTTTTTTAGGTGTAAAATCCTCCCTTCACTAATAGGGGAAATTGTTCTATAAAATTGCATTTTAGCACCTTCTTTTATTTTTTTAAGATACTGTGAAGTTGTAAATGTGTCTTTTGCGCGGTTTTGCACCAATGGTGTGCGGGAAAATATTTGGGCGATTGGTTTGTGATCTTTTTTGGAATATGCTTATTTGAGGTTGAAGTTGTGCCGAGTTTTTTAGGTATAAAATCCTCCCTTCACTAATAGGGGAAAATGAGGGAAATTTTGCTCTCTAGAGGGCAAGGGTTTTGCAAAAACTTTCATGAACTTTACCGTGAATTTTTGTTCAATTTTTAGATGAAGTTGTTTTGAGGTGTGGCGGATGGGGTCGAGGTTTTAAGTGTGAATTTCTCTCTTCTTTGGTTAATTTCGTGTAATGTAAACATATTATTCGGTATATTAATAGACAAGCTTTGGTTTATATCAATACTTATTTTAGAAAATTTGACTTGTTGTTCAGCCATTGATGGGCGGCGGGAAGAGGTTGGCTTTCGGCGGAAGATCGTGCAATATTCGCCTTTGAGGGAGTCTTTTTTTTAATTTTGCAACAATTTGAAGTAGCTTTTTTCAACCAAGATATTTTCATAGTGTACATTTAAACGTGCCCTCTTTGTGAGTTTATTTTATATAATTTAGCTGTATTTTAGCTTATATTATATGCAAAGCTTTAGTTTATAGTAACATTTTTTTAGAGTATTATACTGAATATTGTTCTATAAAATTGCATTTTCGCACCTTCTTTTATTTTTTTTAAGATACTGTGAAGTTGTAAATATGGCTTTTTTTGCGAGATTTCACGCCAACGGTGCGCATGGAAATGTTTGGGAATTTGTTCGTAATCTTTTTTAGAATATTCTCAAAATTTTTAATCGTTCACATTGGTGCTATTTTTAAGCTTTGTGACTTTTTGCTGAGCTTTTTCTAAAATATTATAACATGAAGAGGCAAGTTTCATGCCTTCTTCATAAAATTTTATTGCATCTTCCACAGATAGCTCTCCTTTTTCCAATGATGCCACGATCTCTTCCAGCTTTTTCATGGAGTTTTCAAACGTCATCTTTTTCATTTTCACTAATCTCCTTCGATAATACCAAACATTTAACGTTTCCGTCAATCAAATCTATATTTAAAACATCTCTTATTTTAATATCAAGCACGCTTCTTAAAACTTTCGATTCCCTTTTCACAATAGCGTAACCCATTTTTAAAATCTTGAGAGGGTTTAAAATTTCTAGTTTTCCGGAAAAAGTTGCAAATTTTTCTTTATATTCTTCAATGCGCCTCAAGAAAATAAGTCTTAATTTTTCAGAAATCAAATCTAAATTTATAGCTTTTTGCTGCAAATTATAAGAATACGACTGCATGCACTCTGAAGTCAAAAGGAAATCTATTTTTTGCTTACATTGATCTAAAAATAACGATATCGCTTCCTGGAGCCTTAATAAATAAGATCTAATTTGGAAGAGAATTTCTATCTTATCCGGTGCGACTATTTCCGCGGCGGCAGACGGCGTGGGGGCTCGAAGATCGGCGACAAAATCGCATATAGTATAATCGGTTTCGTGACCAACTCCGGAAACGATTGGAATATTAGAACTAAACACCGCTCTCGCGACGATTTCTTCGTTAAATGCATAAAGATCTTCAAAGCTGCCGCCACCTCGGCCCAAAATTATGACATCAACGCTCTTTTTAGAAGATTTACGACCGTTTTCACCGTCTTGATTTTCATGTAAATCAAAGTTTGAAAGCTCCTTGAACGACTCAATTGCCTTGGCGATCTCCAAGGGAGCTCGCTCTCCCTGCACATGAACCGGACAAAACACGATTTCAGCTAAAGGGAAGCGTCTATTCAAGATGTTTAAAATATCGTGCAAAGCTGCACCTATTGGAGAGGTGATGATACCTATCCGTTCTGGGTAAACCGGTATAGGCCTTTTTTTCGCTATATCAAAAAGGCCTTCTTGCTCTAATTTTTCTTTAAGTTGCTGAAATGCAAGGTTTAGCGCTCCAATTCCTTCCGGCTGCATATCTTGAGCATAAAGCTGATATTGCCCTGTTGCGCTATAAAGCGATACCTTACCTCTTATAAGCAATTTCATGCCGTTTTCTGGTTTGAACTTTAATCGTTTAACGGCATCTTTAAACATAACCGCTCTTATGATAGAATTTTCATCTTTCAAAGAAAAATAGTAATGACCGGATTGATAGTGATCTGTGAAGCCAGAAACTTCACCACTGACAAACACATTTTTAAGATGCTTATCTTCGTCAAGTATAGATTTCGCATATGAATTCAATTGAGAGACTGTCAATACAATTATTTCCATTAAAGCCCACCTTAGGAAGCAAATTTTAGCGCATGTTTTGTAAAAATTAAATTAATATTGATAAAAAGATTACTAAATATAAAAGAGGTAGTGATTTTTACGATATATCCTTAGCGATAGTCCCTAAAACACCATTTACAAATGCAGCATCCTCTGAAGTACCATACTTTTTAGCTAATTCTACTGCCTCGTTAATCGAAACACTTATTGGAATTAATTCTTCAAATATCATTTCGTAAATTGCTATTCTTAAAATTGAAATTGTCACTTTAGACAATCTATCCTTATTCCATCCAACAATATTTCTTTCTATTAAATCATCTATTTTGGCCCTATTTCCTTCTATTCCACAAAAAACTTTCTTAGCAAATTCGCTTACTTCTATATCCTCACTCATCTTTTTTGCCTCGATTATTTCATTTAGGCTGTGGTCATGAAACTCCTTTTCAAACATGAATAAGAAAACTTGTGCTCGCTCTTGGTGTCTATTCATTTGATCTCCCATCTTATTTTCAAAAAATATTAAATTTAAGTTAATGTTAAAAAAAGAATAATTATGGAAAAATCAATCGTTTTAAAGCTAAAAGTACATTAAACTTTAATCATTCTGATTTTTATCCGACCCCGATTCCGTTTCATCGACCGGGTAAGATTCTATTTTCTTTACTCTGTGTGCTTCATCCGCTTCAAAATCGACTTCATAAACACTATATTTTTTGCCGTCAAGCTCTACCACAATCGTCTGTTTTTTACCTTTATTATCATCAATAGAAAATTGATGAACCTTTGTGTAATCCGGGCGAAGCGTCACTGACTTACTTTTATCCTCTATTCCATTAATGAATACTTTCAAATTCACTTTTTTTGTAATATTTTGAGGCAAATCCACTTTAATAGTTGCATTTTTATTTTCTTGCGCCTTGTTTGCTGGAGTTTCCGTAATTTCCTCTTTTGCCGGTTGAGGCTTATCTTTACTCACCGTTAATTGCACGGCCGTCCCTTTGCTCACTTCAGATCCTGCTGACGGATTGGTTGATAGTACCGTACCTTTTGGTTTATCACTTGATTCTTCCACTATCTTTTCAACTTTGAAGCCTTCTTTAATGAGTAAATTTTTAGCTTCATCGACCGATTTATTTAAAACATCAGGAACAGGCACTTTTTTGGGGGCAGGGCCACTGCTCACAATCAGCTTAATAGAGCTGCTTCTAGGAATTTCTTCTCCTTCTTTTGGTTCGCTTTTTATGACAATTCCCTTTGGCGCCTCATTGGCCTCGTTAGTTGAAGTTCCCACTTCGAGCCCGATTTCCTTTATTTTAGCCTTAGCTTCTTCTTCTGAAAGCCCTTCCAATCTCGGCACAACAACTGGAGTTGAAGAGCTGTTAACCGTCAGTGTAACTTTTGATCCTAATTTTACCTTTTTAGAACCACTTTTGGGATCTTGTTCAATTATTACGCCTTCAGGCTTGCTGGGATCGTATTTTTGTTCGGTTGCAAAAGTAAAGTTTTTATCCTCTTTTGCGTTAGCCAATTTCATACCTATAAAATTAGGGATATCAATATCTTTTGCTTTATCTGAAAAATGGTTTATAAGCGCCCACATAGTTAAACCCAAGGCAAAAACTAACACAGCGCTACCAATCCCTAATAAAGCGTACATCCATTTTTTCTTTTTTTTAATGTCGTCGTGTGAATTCCTTTCTTTATAGGTATAATTGTCGTTGTAATTTTCCTTATGCTTAAAAGTTTGGACACCATTAATTGCGTCAACGTATTTCGTTGGTTTGTCATCAATAAAATATTTATATTCAAATCTAACACTAGGATCATTTTGAAATTTAGCCATAGCATCAAGCATATCAGCCGCAGATTTATATCGTTGCGCGCGGTTTTTTTTCATCGCTTTTAGCGTAATTTCCTGCAACCCATCGGGGATGTCTTCATTGATTTCTTTTGGAGGTTTCGGCTCAACTTGCAGCTGCATAATTGCGACCGAAACGGCACTATCAGCTTCAAATGGCAGCTTCCCCGTTAACATTTCATAAAGCATCACCCCAACTGAATATAAATCCGCCTTCGCATCTATAACGTCCCCCCGCGCTTGTTCTGGGGAAATATAATGAACAGAACCAATAGCCTTTTCAGTCATAGTCCGAGTTTCTTTTTTTATAAAATGCGCTATACCAAAATCCGTAACTTTTATCGTTCCATCTGACAAAAGCATCATGTTTTGCGGTTTTATATCTCGGTGTATTATGCCTTTAGCATGTGCTTGTTCCAAAGCTCGCAGTATTTGTATGGTAAAGTGGACGGCTTCTTTCCATTTAATCTCCTTTTGCTGAGTTATGTATTCTTTAAGAGTGATTCCGTCGATATACTCAACGACTATGTATTGAATCATATCGCCAAAACTGACATCGTAAACTTTAACAATATTGGGATGCGATAGCACAGCGATAGCTTTTGATTCATTTTTAAATCTTCTGATAAAATCTCGATTTTCTA
Source organism: Oscillospiraceae bacterium (assembly GCA_031266365.1). Taxonomy (GTDB): domain Bacteria; phylum Bacillota; class Clostridia; order Oscillospirales; family Acutalibacteraceae; genus JAISBE01. Next base: position 42,687 of record JAISBE010000001.1, on the reverse strand, counting down.
GAAATTCATCTTTTAATATTTTTACGGCAACGGTTACGTCGTCGACCATATCGTATGCTCTGTAAACCCTTGCCATTCCACCAATTCCGAGTAATTCATGAATCTCATATCGCCCATCAAGTCTTTTACCGGTGTATTTGTCCATAAAAAGTCATCCCCTATCAAATATCGCGATCTCAATTTGCGCCACAAATTTTTTTGAAATTGTTAAATTTTATATTAAACAATCTCAACTTTAATATTAAAATTTTCCTTATTAGAAAATAAATTAAAATCAAATTCATTCACAGTTTATAGCCTTAATAATGATACTATGAAAAAACACGCATAATAATTCTCAATTGCTAATCAACAAAACGGTGATATTGTCGTTTCCTCCACTGCTTTTTGCCAATTCGATGAGATTTTCTGCAAATTCATCGCTGTGAGATGATTTTACGAACGTTTCCAATATTTTTTGCTCATCTACCTGATTTGTTAAACCATCTGTGCAAACTAATAAAAAAGCTTCTTTTTTCGCAAAAACTTTAACATAATCAAATTCAAGATTTGTATCTACCCCTAAAGCGCGGGTAATTATATTTTTGTGCGGGTGATCTTTCGCCTGATCTTGCGTTATTTCTCCGCGGTTTATCATATCTTGAACGATGGAGTGGTCGGTGGTGAGTTGCCTAATTTTTTTTTTATTTATGAGATACGCCCTGCTGTCACCTGCATGGACAATATGTATCACCTCGTGCAGTAATGTCAGTAAAATCATGGTAGTCCCCATGCCTTTAAGGGATTCTTCTTTGCTCGCTTTTTCAAACACTATACGATTAGCTTTGCTGGCAGCAGCCAATAAAAAATTTTTTACTGCAACTTCGTCCATGTTAATATAGTCGAAATTTTCCATTTCTTTTTTTATTGTTTCCACAGTCAAAAAACTTGCCGTACCACCAGCATTGGCACCACCCATACCGTCACAAACAACGGCCCAAGCACTGGTTTCAGATAAAATTTTAAAATAGCAAGCGTCTTGGTTTGTATCTCTAATAAGTCCCACATCGCTTTTGCTGCATATCTTCAAGATTTCTTACTCCCCTGCAAGATGATTTTTTTCAGTAAAATGTTTTACCTTAAAACTATTAAAGATTTGAGCATACACTAATTTAACGATTATTGTTGCAAAATCTTTGATGTTTTAACCCTCGCCCTCAATTGACCGCAAGAGGCGTTAATATCGCTCCCTAAACTGCGCCGTGTGGTGACACTAATTCCTTTTTTCAAGAGAATATCACAAAATAATTTAATTTGATCGTGCTGGCTTTTATTGCAGTTATTGCCATCGATTTGATTTATCGGTATTATATTCACATGACACAAACTTCCACCAATTTTATTAGCAAGTTCTTTTGCACAAAGTGCGCTATCGTTGAGATTATTGATCATGGTGTATTCATAAGTTACTCTTCGTTTTGTCATTTGTGCGTAATCCCTGCATGCTGAAAGCAGTTCTTCTACGGGAAACTTTTTGTTAATCGGCAAAATTTGATCGCGAATCTCGTTATTGGGTGCATGCAGCGAAACCGAAAGCGTTGCGCTTATATTTCTTTGGGCTAAATCATTTATTTTATCAATAATACCACAAGTTGAAACGGAAATATGACGCATACCAATGTTCATACCTTTTTGAGACGCCGCCAATTTTAAAAAGATCAGCGTATTTTCATAATTATCCAAAGGCTCTCCCATGCCCATCAGCACCACATTAGAAATCCTAATTCCCAAATCCGCTTGCGCACTTTGAATTTGTGAAAGCATCTCAGATGCTGTTAAGTTTCTGGAAAATCCCATTTTACCAGTCGCACAAAACACACAACCCATCTTGCAACCGACCTGCGTTGAAATACATATCGTATACCCGTGATGATATTTCATCAATACCGATTCTATCAACGCTCCATCGCGCAGACTTAAAAGATATTTGATTGTTTCGTCGCATTTAGAAGTAAGCTTTTCCACAATACTCACATTAAAAATTTCATATTGCTTTTCAAGCTCTCCTCTTAATTGTTTAGATATATCGGTCATATCGTCAAAAGACTCGACTCCTCTGTGAAGCCAAGCATAAACTTGAAGTGCATGGTAAGGCCTATAATTCCAGCCTTTAAAAGCCTTTTCTAGCTGCTCCAAGCTCATGGACTTTATATCCATCTTATCCAAATATATCACGCTGTCTTCCAAAATTCAAGTCTTTGATGAAAAAGGCTGGGTATATCATTTGATACTCTCCTTTTAAGATTTAAAAAGTGCCATTAATGCCATAAAATTGTAAAATTCCAGTATTATGCAATTTAACCGAATTTTTAAGTGATTTTATCCCCTAATTGTTCAACGAAATCTAGTTTCCTCCCATTAATAAAATCCGATGCCGCCATCCGCTTTTTTCCTTCATATTGAACCTCTATTAATTTTATCACAGTTCCCCCACCACATACAACAAGCAAAGGGCTTATATTTTTTATATAGCCACAATTTTTTCCTAAAAACGGCTCAGCAGCGATTTCCAATTGTTCCGTTTTATATATCTTAAGAGTTTTTCCAGCATAGGTGGTCATGGCACATGGCCACGGATTCAACCCTCTAACCAAATTATGTATCTCATTTGCATGTTTTTTCCAATCAATAAGAGCGTGGGCCTTGCTGAGTATCGGCGCATAACTCGACTGACTTTCATCTTGCTTTCTCCGTTCAATCTCACCCTCACAAATGCAATCAAGTGTTTTTATCAATAAACTAGCTCCAACATGAGAGAGCCGCTCTCTCAATTCTCCTTCTGTTTCATCTTTCTCAATATCTACCTCACTCTGGAGAAGCACATCGCCTGTATCAAGGCCTTCGTCCATATACATCGTTGTGATGCCTGTTTTTTTTTCTCCATTCACTATAGCCCACCCTATCGGCGCTGCCCCGCGATACTGGGGGAGCAAAGAGGCGTGAACGTTAATACAGCCATACGTAGGGATATCTAAAATCTTTTTGGGAAGGATTTTTCCATAAGCCACAACTATTATAAAATCAGGATTCAAATTTTTTAGAATCGAAATCACATTTTCGTCCTTTAAAGTAGCAGGCTGAAAAACAGGAATATCATATTTTTCAGCACATATCTTCACAGGAGGAGGCGTTAAAATGAATTTTCTGCCTTTGGGTTTGTCAGGTTGCGTAAATACCGCTATTACGTCATATTTAGAAGCTTTTGCTAAGCCCTTTAAACACGGTACCGCAAACTCAGGTGTTCCCATAAATACAACTTTCAAAATATCGAGCCCCCCAATTGAATTTACACTCTAAAATATAAAAATTAAATAAAGTCGAGATTCAATAGTTAATATTCTACCATATTTGGTAAAAAATGCAAGACATTCAAAAATTTTTGCTCAACGATTTCCAGCAAAAAACTTTCAAATTAATATTGACATAAACCAAAATTTTCAATATAATATAATAAAAAATGTGTTCATGTTATATAAAATTAATTATGAAAGGATTAATAGCACGGAAAAACCATGATTTAATTTGCCAATTTACATTGAACCACAAAAAGCAACCAAATTGCATAAAAAATCAGCCCAATTAAACCCCTCAAGCAACTAAATTTACAAGTTTAACACAACAAATGTGAATCGATGCAAGTGTGTTGAAATTGTGAAAAATAGCATTATCGGCGCCGGTAAAAAAAGCTAAATCTTCAGAGCTGCAAAACCAAATCATCACCCATTATTTTAGTAATCATATGCAATTTTGTGGCACAATTTTAAGCAAGCATTCCTAAAATTAATGTTGACATAAACTAAAATTTGTTTTATAATAAAATAAAAAATATATTTATATTATACAAATTAATATAATGAAAGGAGGACGTACCAGCAGCAATTATCTTTCGCTGCAAAAGCTAATTAAAAAAACACAGTTAAAGTTATTAATCTGCATTAAGCTTCGTAAAAAAACTACCTTAACAAACTAAAACTAAACGAAAGGGTGTTAAAACAAAAGCTCCGACAGCAATTTCGAGCAATAATTCTCAAATTATTATTGACATAAGCTAAAATTAAGCTTATGATAAAACTATAATTACATTCACATCGCATAAAATTTTTATTATTAAGGGAAGGTTGCTTATAAACAACACAGTTGAACTTATCACTCTGCACTAAGCTTCGCGAAAAACTGCCTTTAAAAACTCACCAACAAACTAACACAGAACGGACGTGTATTGAAATGAAAGCTTGCATTGCAATAATTATAAAATATTTCATAATTATTATTGATATAAACTGAAATCTATGATATAACATAATAAGAAATATATCTATAATGCATGAATATATGAAACAAAAGGAGGGACAAAACTGAATAAACTGAAAATACAATTTCTGCTGCAAAATCTCAGCAAAAACCCAATAGTTAACTTAATAATTTGCGCTGAATCGCGTAACTAACTTTACAAACTCAAACAAAAAAATTGAAATGAATGGAAGTGCATTAACATGAAATTTTTGAAACAAATACTATTAACCACCATGCTGCTGGCCGTGCTACAGCCGTGCTACAGTGTTTCGGCAACCGGTCTACCCCGCCTGACAGGAGCCTTCCAAACTGGCGGTTACTTACACGTCAGCTACACCGATCTACCACAGCACACCGAAGCGAGACCAATGGCGTTAGGAACGACACCCATGGTAACGAACTGGACGCGGCTGCCGACCCTAGACGGCATCGCAATCTACCCCCCTGGACAATTCTATCACATCATGTGGGCGCCGAAGAGACTCCCGGCCTCCGACACTATGGGACTAATCGATACCACCAAGACCAACCCAGTGCAACCCCGGGCTGTATACGCGAAAAACCTGCACCGGCTGACAATACACCTGTCAACGAACCTTCTGGGGGCACTAATAAACCAATACGGCTACACAACAAACCCTCTCGTGCTATGCGACGTATGGTGCTACGTTACCACTCCAGATGGACAGATGAATAACGTGGGAGCGAGCGAATATTACGACAGCGTGATTACATCAGGCGAACTAACATTCGCCTATATTATACCTGAGGAAATAAATGAATTGCAGTGTCTAACAGTGAAATTAACTAGCACTGACTACAAGTACCTGCAACCTCCGTTAACCATAAACGTACAAGTACACAACATTGAAGAAGATGGGCATACCCCCGACGATGGAGGAATGACATTACCTGGAGAAGAAACACAGGAACCACCGGTAACAACTGAAGATCCGCAGCAACCAGTCGATGACGAAATAACATTAACTGAAGGAGAAACACAGGAACCGCCGGTATCAGCTGAAGATCCGCAGCAACCAGTCGATGACGAAATAACATTAACTGAAGGAGAAACACAGGAACCGCCGGTAGCAACTGAAGATCCGCAGCAACCAGTCGATGAAGGAATGACATTACCTGAAGAGGACACGCAAGAACCGCCAGTAACAGCTGACACGATAGAGCCGACGCGTACGCCGCTCACACCCTGCGGGTTGCACTACCAAACGCAAACGGCTCTGGCGATAAGAGGAAGCATGGTTATACCAAATAAATTAGACCCAACTAAATTAACGCTGGTGGTACTACCCTTAACTCCCAACTGCGACATCTCATTTTTTGGAAGAGCGTTTAATAACGACGGCAGGAGGACGATATTAGTGGAAGAATCTCACACCGACTGGAGCCGACAAAATGCACAGCAGATCACGCGCCCATTAGCAGGCAGACGGATACCGAAATGTATACAATTTCAGTACGGAGCCCAACTAAGGGCGCCAGGAACAGGTGGGAGGATTACCGAAATTTTGCTCCAATAAATGTAATTCCTATTGATGGCATAACGTGGCAAGGAAGCCCTATTGAGGGCCCTTGCCGCTATTACGGAAAAACACGCAAAAACTCTCCCAGTGATATTAACTTACTGTTAAGCTACGAGTTGGCTAATTTACTTAACTGAACCAAAATTGAAAATGTCAAAAAATTCTTTAATATATAAATATCAAACTAAAATACATCTAAATTTTATAAAATTTAGTTAATTTAACATTTTAATGATACGTTTTCTAAATAAAATGCCAGTAAGATGATCTATTTCGTGGCAAATTGCCCTAGCTTTAAAGCCTTCTGCTTTTAATATAATTTCATTGCCCTGCCTATTTTTTGCTTTGACCTCAATTGCCATTGGTCGGACTGTGATACCATAAACACCGGGGCATGAGAGACATCCTTCCATTTCCTGTTGCTCGCCGCTTTGATTTATAATTTCAGGGTTTATTAGCTCTATAAGGCCATCGCCTGTGTCAACAACGGCCACTTGTCGCAAAATACCCACCTGAGGTCCGGCTAAACCCACACCATTCGCATCGCGCATAGTCTCTGCCATGTCCTCAATTAGCTGCACTAATTTTGCATCAAAATTTTCAATAGGTCTTGATTTTTTTGTTAAAATAGGATCTCCTTCTTTTTTAATATATCTTAATGCCATAAAACCCTCCCCAAATTTCATGATTTTTATTATAATTTTATCCTAATGTGTTTTAGCTAAAAAATCGTATGCGGGCTGCCGTCGATAAATAACGTCACATGTTTATATTTGTTATTTTTTTGAAAAATCATTTTTAGTTCAGCCATCAAATTTCTAAATTCTTTGCAGTTTCGAAATTTAATAATTATTTTATACCTATATTTATTACTCATTTTAAAAATTAGCGCCGGAGATGGCCCTAAAACTCTGAGCGGAAGCTCTTTGTGTTCATTTTTTGCTTTACTTATCAAAAGCTCAAAAAAATAGTTTGAGGCGTTAATCGCGTCTATCTCCAAATTTCCTAAAAATCCCACAACACAAATGCTAGTAAATGGAGGATAAAGCATGGCTTTTCTAATTTTGATTTCTGTTTTGTAAAACTCTTCATAATTTTGCTCTGCCGCCAAACCGATTATGGGATTTTCCGGGGTTAAAGTTTGCACGATCGCCTTTCCTGGTTGAGCCCCCCTACCTGAACGACCAACAACCTGAGTCAATAGAGCAAATGTTTTTTCGTAGCTGCGGAAATCACTGCTGTAAAGCGATGCATCAGAAGAAAGCACACCCACAAGGGTCACATTGGGAAAATCGAGCCCTTTTGCCACCATTTGGGTTCCAACTAAGATATCGAATTCCAGGTTTGCAAATGCGCTGAGAGTTTTTTCATAAGACGCCACTTTCATGGTTGTATCTGCATCCATACGCATTATTTTTGCTTTTGGAATGAGCTCCTGCAGTTCTTGCTCAACTTTTTGAGTGCCAATACCGCTACAGCATACTTGTAATTCACCGCATTCTGTGCATTTTTTATCAAATTTTACCGAATATCCGCAATAATGGCACATTAACATATTATTTGTTTTATGATACGTCATTGAAATGCTGCAATAACGGCACGTCATCACTTTTTTGCAAGATCTGCAGGTGACAAACGTGTTATACCCACGGCGGTTTAACAATAATATCGACTGCTTTTTGGATTTTACATTTTCGTTTAAACAACAAATAAGTTGTCTGCTAAAAATACTACTATTACCATTCAGCAACTCAAGATTCATATCCACTACTGAGACCTCTGGCAATTTGGCATTTCCGTACCTTTCAGCCAACTTAATTAGCCGATACCTACCGGTAGATGCTGCGTAAAAACTTTCAACAGAAGGAGTCGCAGAGGATAGTATTAACATGGCGTTGTGGTATTTACAGCGAAATTTTGCAATTTCCCTCGCGTGATACCTAGGCGTCGATTCTGATTTATAGCTGGATTCTTGCTCTTCATCCAAAATAATAAGCCCTATATCTTCAAAAGGCGCAAATACTGCAGATCTAGTGCCGATTACTATTTTTGCTTCTCCATTTTTCACCCGGTTCCATTGATCAAAACGCTCTAAATCCGATAAATAACTGTGAAAAATTGCAATTTCTTTGCCAAAATGCGAATAAAAAATACTAGTAATTTGTGGAGTTAATGCAATCTCCGGCACCATAACTATAACTTCTCTGCCCTTTTTGCGAATTTTCTCTATCATTTTTATGAAAACAGAGGTCTTTCCACTTCCTGTAATGCCGTAAAGCAGAGATATTTTGTTTTTGCCGAGATAGCTACAGCATAGATCTTTATATGCTTTTTCCTGATCCGGCGTCAATATTAGTTTATCTTTTGAATCTTTTAATTTTCCTTTAAAAAAATTCGTTTTTTCTTCAATATGTCGACATTCAAGAATTCCCTTTTTAATTAACAACTCTATTACCGAGTACTTTGTCCCTGTAAAATAAAAAATTTCTTTAAAAGAAAGTTCCCCTTTTTTAGAAATAATATCCAAAACAGAGCGCCGACTTTCTGTCATTTTAATATTTATAAGGTCGGCGGTAGGGGAAATATTTACTATTTTAATTAATTTTTTTTTCTTTTTGCTTATATAATTCGGTAATATAGTTTTAATTGCATCAAAATAAGTACAATAATATTTTTCTTTCATATATTTGACAAGGCTGATAAACTCTTGATTAAAAATTGGAGTTTCATCGATCAATTCAAAAATTTGTTTTATTTTAGACATATCGACGTCGTTATTTTTCGCATTTATATCTTGGAATATATCAGAAAATCCATTGAATTTTTCAATGGACAAAACCATTCCGATTTTATGTTTATTACTAACGCCAAATGGCACTAACACGCGGCAACCCGGTTTCAGTTTATTCAGTAGATCTTTCGGGATTTCATAGAAAAACTCCTGATCAAAATGATAAACTGAAGTTTCAACTACAATTTTTGCCAATAGAAAGTCATTCTTTTCACTACTCGATTCCCCAGCAGGTATAGCTGGTCGTTCGTGTTGCACGCTTAAACTTTCCTCCTAAAACACACTTTATTTTAATTATTTTTTAGTAAATTTTAGCATTTATTTTTAATTTGTCACTTCAGGTTCCAAAATATAATACATATCTTTTTCAAATTCACGTATTGCCAAATTAACCGGTTTTTCTAAAATAATTTCTCCATTATTTTCAGCTTCATCGGCAATCTCTCTAGCTCTCTTAGCCACTGCAATTACCAAATAATATTTGCTTTTTTTCCCGGTAAGTATATCCTTAACAAATAACTTTTGCATATTAAATCATCTGCCTTATTAAATTTAGTTTAATTTGATCAAGCATCTATCAATACTTTGATGGTATGTTCCATTCTTTTAGCTCTCAATTTTTCAACCTGAATAATTTCAAAAATATCTTCAGCGCACTGATTTGAATCTTTATTGATCACTATATAATCGTACTGTAAAGCAGCGCTGATTTCTTTTTTCGCTATCTTTAAGCGTTCATTCATAGCTTCATTAGTTTCGGTTCCTCGAATTTGCAACCTTGTTTCAAGCTCTTTAAATGAAGGAGGTAAAACAAAGATATGAACCGCCTCAGGGCACAGTTTTTTAACCTGTCTCCCCCCCTTTACCTCTATTTTCAAAATAACATCAACGCCATTTCTCGTCAGTTCATCTATAGGTTTATAAGGAGTCCCATAATAGTTGCCACAATATTCAACATATTCAAGCATTTCATTATTTTGCACCATTTTTTCGAAAAGGTTACGCGATATAAAATGATAATTTCTTCCATTGCATTCATCTTCCCGCGGTTTTCTAGTTGTAACCGAAATAGATAAAGAGATTTTTTCACTTTTTTTTAAAATCTTTTTTAATACGGTATCCTTTCCCGCACCTGATGGCCCAGAAAGGACTACTATCACACCTTTATCATTAGGCATATGTATCAAAAATCTCCTTTCTAATAGTTACTCCTATAGAATTTTACGATTGCGATTCAACTACCTTTTCGACAGCACTAGGTGCGTCTTTTTCTATTTTGTGTTTGCGTTCACACCACATTACATAAAGCGGACCCGCAATGCAAACAGAGGAATAACAACCGGTCACAACACCAACCATCATTGGGAGAGAAAAAGACGTAATTGTGTGAAGATTATAAACCATCCCCATAACAAAAACGACAGCTATCGAAATGAAAGTGCTCACGCTAGTGTGAATCGTTCTACCCAAAGATTGGTTTATGCTTCTATCTACCAAATCTCTAAGTTCCGCTTTAGGGCCAAGTATTCTGCGATTTTCACGAATTCTATCATAGATAACAATTGTGTCGTTCAAAGAATAGCCTAAAATAGTCAGTACAACAGCGATAAAATTGTCGTTTAATGGCATTTTGCAAATTATAAATGTAAAATAAACCATAATTATGTCATGCAGCAATGCAACGATGGCCATCGCACCAGCCGACCAGCCCCCGATTTTTTTAAATCTTATAGCAATATATAAAGTCAGCAACAAAAAAGTAAGTATGATGCAAATTAAACATTTAAAGAAAAAACTTTGTCCCATGGATGGATCAATACAACACGCTGTTGCAAGCTCCCAGTTTCCGTCTGGATATTTTTCTGATAAAGCAGCGGTGAGCTCTTGTTGTTTTTCTAACGATATAGCTTCTGTTCCTGAAAAAGATAACAAAATAGTTTTCGGCTCATTACTGTCAGTTTGATCGTTGCGCAAATCTACCGCTTTGGCCGTTGTGAATTCCACCAAACTTTTCACATCGCTGTCTACTATATCGCCACTATAAGAATACTTGATAAGCGCTCCACCCGTGAACTGTAAATCGAGTTTAGTACCAAAAATTATATTAAACACTAGTCCTATTGCAAAAATCACTAGAGAAATCATGAATAATATCTTGCGATTTTTATAAAAACTGAATTTATATTCTCTCATTATAGCTCACCCCCAGTCACACTATGCTTGTCTTTTTTTCGGCTGCCTCCATACAGCCATGCATTGCGAGCGAATTTATAACCACTAATAGACTTAGTCATCAAGCGAGTGGCAGTCATACCCATCATAAAGTTGCAAATAACGCCAATTAAGAGCGTATACCCAAACGAATAAATCGAACCAGTAGTCGAAGCCCCAAACAGCCATGAAAGAATGTTTGCCGGACCAAAGATACCCATCAATATCAAAGCCACAATAATCACGGTGACATTTCCATCAAAAACCGCCCAAAAACTGCTTTTACTGCCGCTATCTATCGCCTTATCCAAGGTTTTTCCGTTATTAAGCTCTTCTTTTATCCTGGATGCTATGATTATATTTGCATCCACACCCATGCCAATTGATAAAATAATTCCGGCGATGCCTGGGAGTGTTAAAGTAAAACTGTTTATGAAGAAAAAGAAACCGGAAATAAAAGCAAACGTGATTGTTAAATGACCTATCAAAGCTATACATGCAATAAAGCCAGGAAGCCTGAAAAAAATCAGCATCATGAGGCATACTAAAACAAAGGAAATTATGCCAGCCAGAAGCATGGTGTCCAGTGCTGACGCCCCCAAATGCGGGCTTATTGAACTATGATTTGTCGTTTGCAATTTGAAAGGCAGCGCACCTGCTTTGATTTTCCCTGCGAGAGCCGCCGCTTCTTTGGGTGTGAATTCTCCTGTGATTTGGCCTCTTCCATCGGTTAACGCTTGATTTACCGTCGCGCTGGATATCATTCGATCGTCCATCCAGATAGATATTGTTTTGCCAACTAGTCTTGTGGTTGCTTCGGTAAATTTTTCTTTACCTTCTGCAGTAAATTTCAAATCTATGACATTTGTAATGTTTCCAGTTTGATCTGGTACTTGCATCGCCTTAGCGTCCTCGACGTGCTTGCCTTCAAGCAATACTGTTTCTGCTGTTATTCCTGCAGGATTCATACGCACTGGCTGTCCGGAAGAATCATAATCTTGATTTTGGCACTCTTGGCCCTCTCGGAAAGTTAAAAGCGCAGTTTGGCAAATTTCACCAATAGCCTTATCTGGTTTAAAGTCTTTCTCGGTGGCCTGCCATGGAAATCTAACGATAATTCTATTATTTTTGCTATCTGAGAATAGCTCATAATCAGTGATATTATTTGATACCATTCTATGCTTTATCGTCTCTTCGACCGATTTCATTTCTGATTCAGTCGCTTCCACTCCGTCCTCCGGGCTAAAAATAGCCTCCACTCCTCCGCGAATATCTATTCCCCATCTTATCTCTTCTATCCCTTTAATATAAGTTTTTGGTATATCTCCGTGAAATCCGTGCCAACCAAATATCGCAAGATAACTAAAACCTAAGATAAGAAGAGCGACGACGAAAAACACCGGTTTCCCAACTCGCTTCATATATACTTTCCCCCAATAAAAGTTTTATTTAGCGTTTCATGTGAAACAAATTTTTATTTCTTTAACCAGTTTTAAAATATTATTAAATTAACTATACTATTTTTTAGTAAAAAAGTCAATCTTAATTTAAGCTTTAGGACACGATTGATTATACGCTTTTTAAAATATTAGATATTAAATGTCGAATTTTAAATTTTTTAATCGAAAACGCCGATTTAATTTTTCTTTTTTCAAAAAATTCTAGATAAATTTTAATATTTTTTCATAGCTTGTCTCAATATAAACTTAATCAATAGTTTTTAAATTAACTTGAAATTCATTGAATATTTCTTCAAAAAATAATTTCTGTTTATTATAAATTTTAGTAGCCACTAATTTAGTAATCAAAAATTAAAGTTCGTTTTAAAAGCAGCAACCGTTTCACGTGAAACGCTATCTTAAAGCATTTTCCACAAAAACCAACTTCACACAAACACAAAATAATTTCATTGCAAGAAGTAACTCGCAAACCGGTGGATAAGATGGCGCCAAGCGAATGTTTGCGTCATGCGGATCACAATTAAGAGGAAATGTAGCACCTGCAGAAGTCAATTTTACCCCCGCTTCTCGGCATAAAAAAACCACACGTTTAGCACAGCCATCAGGAAGGGCAACGCTGATAAAATAACCACCTTTTGGCTTTGTCCAAGATATCAGTTCCTCTCCTTCAAATTCGGTATTTAAAATTTCTTCCACAGCTTCAAACTTCGGTTTTAAAATTTTTTTATGTTTTTCCATATGCGATAAAATTCCTTCATAATTTTTAAGAAAACGAAGGTGCCTGAGCTGATTTATTTTATCAAAACAGATCGTCTTATAAAAATAATTTTCTTTTAAGATCTTTAAATTACTTTCAGATGCCGCCAAAGCTGCAATACCTGCTCCTGGAAACGTTATTTTTGAGGTAGAACAAAATAAAATCGGCAAATCTTCGTTGCTTGCCTTTCTGCACTCATCCATTATGCTGAGCAAACGCTCCGGTTGATCAGTCAAATCGTGCACCGCATATGCGTTGTCCCAAAAAATTCTAAAATCTTTTGCAGCTGGTTTTAAATTTGCAAAGCGCTGCACTGTGATTGCACTATAGGTCACCCCTTGAGGATTAGAATATTTTGGAATACACCAAATGCCCTTAATTTTTTCATCTTTACTGACTAAATTTTCTACCATATCCATATCCGGGCCCGTTTCGCACATCGGCACAGCGATTTGCTCTACGCCGAAATACTGTAAAATAGAAAAGTGTCTATCATAACCAGGGACAGGGCAAAGAAACTTTATATTGCCCTGCATCAACCAAGGATGTCCATCCACAATTTTGTGCGTCATGAAACAGGAGATGGTATCAAACATCATCTGAAGGCTGGAATTGCCACCAATCAGCACATCCGTTGGCAAAACATCGAGCATTTTAGCAAATAAAACTTTAAGCTCCGTTATACCATCTAGCAAGCCGTAGTTTCGGCAGTCAATTTCCTCATTTATTTTGAAATTAGACTGACTATTTACTAAATCCAGCATTGAATTTGAAAGTGCAAGTTGTTCTGGGCACGGTTTGCCCCTCGACATATCCAAATTTAAATTCAGCGATTTAAAATATTGATACTGTTCATTCAACTTATCTTTGAATTCCTTAGAATAGAGCAAAACATCACCTCTAAAAATCTGCAGTGCCGGTTGTTCTGGGGAAAGGAAGAACATCTCTTATGTTAGATAAGCCTGTAAGGTACATAATAAGGCGCTCAAAGCCCAGTCCAAAACCTGCATGCGCTGTGCTGCCATAACGACGAAGGTCCAAATACCACCAATAATCCCGCTTATCGAGGCCTAAATTGCCCATTTGTTTTTCCAAAAGATCTAACCTCTCTTCGCGCTGGCTGCCTCCAATCAGTTCGCCAATGCCGGGAACGAGCATGTCCATAGCCGCCACGGTTTTTCCATCATCGTTTTGGCGCATATAAAAAGATTTTATTTCTTTCGGGTAATTTATAACAAATAATGGTTTTTGAAATACCTGCTCTGTCAGATATTTTTCGTGCTCCGTTTGAAGGTCACTCCCCCACACAGCTTTATGGTCAAATTTATCATTACTTTTGGTTAAAATGTCTATTGCATCGGTATAAGTTATAACCTCAAACTCAGAGCTCAAAAGACCTTCAAGCCGCTCTATAAGTTTTGAATCGTAAAACTTAGCAAAAAATTCCAAATCTGGTTTGCAGTTTTCTAAAACATAATGCACCACCGATTTCACCATATCGGTCGCTAAATTCATGTCGTCTTGTAAATCCGCAAAAGCTATTTCCGGTTCCACCATCCAAAATTCTGCAGCATGGCGGGTTGTGTATGATCTTTCCGCCCGGAAAGTTGGGCCAAAAGTATAAACCTTTCCAAATGCCAGGGCCATACATTCAGCTTCTAATTGCCCAGAAACCGTCAACGAAGTGCGCTTCTCGAAAAAATCCTGCGAAAAATCAACGCACTTTTCAACTGATTGCAAATTTGGGATAGCGTTTTGTTTTTCTAATAAACTTTGATCAACTCTTTGTTCCTCTAACGGAATATTCATAAAATCCAGTGCCGTAACAGTAAACATCTCTCCCGCACCCTCGCAGTCGCTTCCAGTTATTATCGGGGTGTGGACGTATATAAACCCTGAATCTCTGAAAAACTTGTGTATACCAAAAGCCGCAGCTGATCTCAATCGGAATGCCGCGTTGAACGTGTTGGTTCTAGGGCGCAGATGAGCGATTGTTCTGAGATATTCTAAGCTATGGCGCTTTTTTTGCAAAGGATATTCCGGGGAGGAATGACCTTGAATTTCAATAGCAGAGGCGTGAATTTCAAATGGCTGTTTGGCGTTGGGGGTTTCAACCAATAAGCCATGCACAACAATGGCGGCACCGACGTTTAATTTTGTGATTTCTTTAAAATTACAAATCTTTTCTTCTTCAAATACAATCTGCAGGCTTTTAAAACAGCTGCCATCATTGATTTCTATAAATCCAAGTTTTTTGGAATCGCGAATCGTGCGTATCCAACCGCAAATGGTCAAATTTTTTTTTAAATAAAGCTTTTTTTCTTCATAAAGTTTAAAAATTTCTGTTCTCTGCAAAATAATTGCCTTCTTTCAGATTATATTTAAAGTAATAACATCGCGTTTAACATTTGTTAAATTAATTGAATTTGTGATATAGTATCTGAGGCTAAATTTTGTTGCGTTTCTAGATGTTAATTCCCCCCTTCATTAATAGGGGAAAATGGGGTGATTTTTGCTCTCTAGAGGGAAAGTTTTTGAAAAAAATTTTGCATGAACTTCCCAAAAGATTTTTGTTTAAAATTTAGGCGATTTTGATCCAGAGCTGAGCTGAAATTCGTGGCGTTTAGCGCAATAACTTTTGCCAGCGGCATTGGTGTGCACCAGGTCCCTTCACAAAATCCGTATAATTTCAGAAAGCTTGCTGATAATTGTCTCTGCAGCTCTTTTGCGCGTTTTCACGTCAACGGCCACTTGGTCGCCTATTTATAATCTTTTTGAAATACTCTCAATTAATTATATCACTTTGTATGATCAAATTATCCGCAAGTATTTTACCAAAATTTGAATAAATAAGTCATAAATTTTTCTTAAGATTTATTATAAAGCCGGCAAGCGACAAAGTGACCCTTCTCGTATTCTTTAAGAGGCGGCTGTTCAATCTCGCAACCTTTAAATACTTTAAAACAACGTGTGCAAAAATGGCAACCTTCTGGTGGATCTATCGGGCTTGGGACATCTCCTTTAAGGCGAATTCTATCTTTTTTTAATGACAAATCCGTTACGGGAATAGCCGATAACAGCGCCTGAGTATAAGGGTTTAATGGTCGCTCATAAAATGCCTGTTTTCCGGCAATTTCCATCATTTTGCCGAGATACATAACTCCAACGCGGTCACTGATATGTTTTATCACATGCAAGCCGTGTGCTATAAATAAATATGTCAAGTTGAATTCAGCTTGCAAATCGCTTAAAAGATTGATCACCTGAGCTTGGATTGAAACGTCAAGAGCTGAAACGGGTTCATCGCAGACTATGAGCTTTGGATTCACAGCGAGCGCCCGCGCTATCCCGACGCGTTGCCTCTGGCCGCCGGAAAATTCGTAGGCATATCTATCTCTATGATGTTTAGCGAGGCCAACACAGTTTAAAAGATATGCGACTCTATTTTCCACTTCGTTCGATGGGACAAGTTTATTTATAATGATGGGCTCCGCTATGATATCGCCAATGGTCATCCTGGGGTTCAGCGAGGCATAGGGGTCTTGAAAAATTAATTGTATATCCTTGCAGTATTTTCTGTGCTCTTTTTTGCTAAGATTTGTTAAATCTGTGCCGTCGAATATTATCGAACCGGAAGTCGGCTTATAAATATCCACAATCATCTTTCCGATAGTCGTTTTACCGCAGCCCGATTCCCCAACTAAACCAAAGGTTTCCCCTTTAAATATATTAAAAGAAACGTCATCCACCGCTTTTAAAACCGAGGTTGGAACTCCAAATAAATTCGTCTCCACTGGAAAATATTTCTTTAAATTTTTAATCTCTAACAAAATTTTCTGTTTCATCCATTTTCCTCCACACTATCGCCAAACAAAAAGCACCTCACTTTTTGATTTCCCACATCCATCAATGCTGGCACTTTTGAACGGCACTTATCTACGCAATGTTCACACCTATCCGAAAAAGCGCAGCCTAAAGGCATATCCATTGGGTTTGGTACCATGCCCCGTATCATATAAAGACGTTTTCTATTCTCATCAAGTTTTGGAATTGATTCCAACAGCCCTATAGTATACGGATGGCGGGGAGTACTAAATAAATCTTTAACCGCTGCCTCTTCAACTATTTTTCCGCAATACATAACCGCTACCTTATCGGCTGTTTCAGCAACAACACCTAAATCGTGTGTGATTAATAATATAGACATATGCAATTTTTCTTGTAAATCCTGCAATAAATCCAAAATTTGCGCCTGAATCGTAACGTCCAAAGCCGTGGTTGGCTCATCTGCAATCAAAAGTTCCGGATGGCAAGAAAGCGCCATTGCTATCATAACCCTTTGGCGCATACCGCCGCTCATCTGGTGCGGAAAATCATTCATTCTCTTCTCAGCTGAAGGGATACCAACGAGGTTTAACACTTCCAGTGCTCTTTCTAAAGCTTTTTCTTTAGGAAGATGCATGTGAATTTTGATACTTTCGAGAAGCTGGTCTTTTATTCGGTAAACAGGGTTTAAGGAAGTCATCGGTTCTTGAAAGATCATTGAAAGCTGATCGCCTCGTATTTTGCGAAGTTCTGAAATGGATTTTTTCAGCAAATTTTCACCCTTGAATAATATTTCCCCACCTGTGACCTCACCCGGTTTTTGCAAAAGTCCCATAATGGACAGTGAAGTCACACTTTTACCAGAACCAGACTCTCCAACTATGGCGAGTGTTTCACCTTTATTAAGATTAAAGCTTATGTCGTTCACAGCTTTAACCGTTCCTTTTTTCATTATAAATTCTGTCTTTAAGTTTTTCACTTCAAGCAGCATAAATCAACCGCCTTTATTTTTAGTGAATAGATCCACTACTAATATATTTATCAAATTTTTCGTTTAAATTAACGCCCCGATTTTGGATCAAGGATATCCCGCAAGCCGTCCCCAAGCATATTAAACGCCAAAACTGTGATTGTTATCGCCAAACCGGGAAATATCATCATATAAGGGGCACTAAAAATAGCATTAGCTTTGTGCGCGTCGGAAAGCATCGTTCCCCACTCCGGATGAGGTGGCTGAACACCGAGGCCTAAAAAACCCAAAGCAGCTACATTTAAAATTGCTGTTGAAACCTCCAGCGTTCCACGAACAATAAGGGACGACATCACGTTTGGCATAATATGCTTAAAGATAATCGAGAAATCCCTGTTGCCTATCACCTTTGCGGCTTGCACGTAATCGTTTTCTTTTTCCGAAAGGACACAACCCCTAACAATTCTAGCAAATTCCGGAATAGCAACCACAATTATTGCAATTACCGCAAGTACAGTTTTATCGTAAACTCTACCTAATGCAGCTATCAGTGAGATCGCTAACAATATTGACGGGATCGCCAGTACCATATCCATTATCCGCATTATTATTGTGTCAATTTTACCGCCCATGTATCCCGCTATAGCACCTAAAATTGTGCCAAATATCAACGAAACTAAAGCTCCCACTATTCCAACAGTGATTGAAATGCCCGTTCCAGCTATGACCCTGCTAAAAATATCTCTTCCCAAATTATCTGTTCCAAACCAATGTTCCGAACTTGGCGGGCTTTCATGCCCGTGGCCAATAGTTGGATCTGTTACAAAAAATCTTCCAAAAATTGCTATTAATATTAAAAATACAACTATAATCAACCCTATAAACGCTGCTTTATTGTCAAACATAGCGGCCCACATATCGCGTGCACGGGAGTGGTGTAATTTTTGCTCTGGAGTAGCACTCGAAGCTGTTGTTGTTTGACTATCTTTTTTTCTTTCCAAATTAGCTACTCCCCTCTTTTTTATTAAGTTTAATCCGTGGATCCAAAAATGCGTAAATTACATCGACAACCAAATTCATCAGCACAAAAACACACGCTATCAACAAAACAATACCCTGCACAACAGGGAAATCCGATACGTCGGTTATGCAATGCACGGTGTATGCGCCTATGCCGGGCCACCCAAAAACTGTTTCGGTTAAAACCGCCCCACCGAGCAATGCTCCAAGCTGTAAGCCGATTACCGTCACGATTGGGATTAGTGCATTTCTCAGTGCATGCCTTTGCACGACTTTACCTTCTGGCAATCCTTTGGCTCTAGCAGTTCGTATATAATCCTGGTTTAGCACTTCTAGCATGCTCGATCGCGTCATTCTGGCAACAATAGCCATTGAATACATGCCCAGAACTGTTGCCGGGAGGATGATGTGTCGGAATGCATCGGCAAGACTTTCCAAATCCCCGGTTAGGATGCTATCTAACATATAGAGCCCGGTGATGTTTTTGGGCTGCAGTAGCACGTCTATTCTTCCGCCGGTTGGTAGGTGTAAAAGTCCGGGGAAGATCATTATCATCATAATTCCAAGCCAAAAAACCGGCACAGAAACCCCAATCAGCGCTAAAATCATGCCTAAATTATCAAAAATAGAATTTTTCTTTACTGAAGATACAACACCTATTAAAATTCCAAAAAATGAAGATATGATAATTGCTGCAATTGCGAGCTCAATTGTCGCCGGAAATCTTGAAAATATCTCTTTAGTCACAGATTCCTCAGTTTCATAAGATTTACCTAAATCTCCCACTAAAGCACCTTTTATAAAAGAGAAATACTGCTCATATAAAGGTTTATTTAATCCGTGCGACTCGCGCCACGCTTCTCTCACTGCTAAAGGTGCTTTTTGCCCTAAAACAAGAGGTGCTGGGTCCGGAACAAAAACTCTCATAATAAAAAATACTATGACAGAAACTCCGAGAAGCACGGGGATTAAAAGTAATAATCTTTTTAATATGTATTTAGTCATTTAAAACAGACCTTTCGAATGAGATCTAACCTGTTAAATTTATTTTTTAACTTAACCGATATTTAAATTCACAGTAAACCGAAAAATATGGGTTGTCTTAAAAATAACAATTTTTATTAAAAAAGATAGGCAAACATCTTGTTAATAATATCGTTATTTTTAAAGCAACTCTGAATATGTGAATTTTTAAGTTGCGTTATTATTAACTTTAGCTGGTTTAATTTTGTTTACCAAACTCGGTGTTTCTTCCGCCAAAAGCGGCGGAAGAAAAGCAAGTTATGATATCAATCAGCTTTTTGAAACGCTGGCAAAGTAAATATTACCAGTTGGGTGAACAGCAAAACCTTGAATATTAGGTCTATGCGCAGCCTGAAGCGAACTATTTGAAATCGGCAGAATTGGTAAATCTTTAACTGTGAGCTGATCGCCTTTTTTGTAAATTGCAGTTCTTTCGTCGCCATCTGGTAAAGTGACACCCTTAGTCATTAAAGCATCGTAATCTGGATTATTATAAGCCGAAGGGTTGTTTAAAAAGTTTTTATGATCAGCGAGCAATTGTGCAAAATTATGAGGATCACCGTTATCCCATAACCAACCTAAAACACACATACTGAAATCTCGTTTTGGCACTCTTTCAAGGTAAGCACCCCAGGATAATGGTATGATATTCAACTCTACTCCCACCGGACGCAAGAAACTTTGGATAGATTCAGCCAATACCTTACCTCCAACGGAGTTATATGGTCTTTGATTTGTGTATGTAACCATAGTTGCTTCTTTGATTTTCAATTCGCTAAAAGTTTGTTTTGCTGCGTCAGGATCATATGATGGCAACTCAATAGATGGGTCATGGCCTGGAACTGTTGGAGGAAAGATCCCATGCGCAACCTTGTCACTTCCTTTATAAAGATCAGCAACCATTTTCTTTACATCAATCGCCTGAGCAACTGCTTTTCTGGCTTCTGGATTGTCAAATGGCGGAACATCCATTGCAAAAGCGAGGAAGTTTATACTCTGAGCAGCAATTTCAAAAATCTTCATCCCTGATGAGGTGAGTTGCTCTTTAACATTAGGATCGACACCATCCATAATGTCGATATCTCCATTTTTTAACGCTAACACTCTGGCTGAAGTGTCGGGTATAATTTTAAAAATTAAATTTTTAATTTTCGCTTTATCACCCCAGTATTTATCGTTGCGCTCAAGCACAACCGTCTGACCCTTCTCCCACTTCTTGAATTTATAAGGTCCCGTACCTGCACCTGTGGGGTCGGTGCTCACATCACCATTGCGTTTTTCTAAAGCGGCCGGGCTAACCATGGCACCACCGAGCACCATCGCAAGATTTTTTAAGAAAGGAGTATACGGTTCTTTTAGCTTAATCTCAACTGTTGACTCATCTTTAACCGTTACGCCTTCCACAGCGCTAAAATTATCAGTATAAGGTTTTTCTCCAGCCGGGTCCATCATGCGTTCTATATTTTTCTTCACCGCATCGGCGTTAAATGGGGTTTCGTCATGAAACAGCACACCTTTTCTAAGAGAAAATGTATAGGTAAGTCCATCTGGAGAAATTTCCCATTTTTCGGCTAAGCACGGCTCTACATTTTCGGTTGAACCGGCCGGAAATTTCACAAGCGGTTCAAAAGTGTTACAAATAACTTTTGAAGATTCACCATCAGAGGCATATGCTGGATCAATTTTTTTAGGGTCAGCTCCTTGAGAAAATATTACTGTGTCGTTTTTTTCCGATTTTGAGGCATCTTTAGGACCACATCCTGCAAGTACTGAACAAATTAATGCAAATGCGCAAACCTCAGCTACAATTTTTTTCAGTTGAACCACTTCGTTATCCTCCAAATTCTAAAATGTGTACCTTACTACGACAATTTTTGCAAAATGAGCTACTTTCATATTTATTAAATCACAAAAACCAGGCAACGATACAATAAAACATTCTTAATTCATAATATCACATTTCCAAAATCCAAACAATAGGAAATTTAATATTTTTTTAGAAAAACAAAAATTTAAGCATACTTAATTTGCTTTACAGCCGCGTGACTGCTTTAATATCATATCTTTTACTTTTATCAAACGAATTTGTGTGCTTCTTTCGTTTTCATCAAGTTTCATTGTGATATATTTTATACTTTCCAGCGTATCTGGTATCACAACATGTTCCAGCGCATTGACACGGCGCCTTGTTTTTTCAATTTCCGCTGCAATTAATTGGCAAGATTTTTCACATTCGGCAAGATGTATCATATCCGGTAAAATATTTGTCAACGAGCCAACAGCAAAATCTAAGTCGCCGGAGGTGAAGGCTAGGCCATAGGAATAAATATCATTTTCGCTGTAAATTCCGTTTTTATAAGCAAACTGCGGTATTAAAGTACTCATTACGTTTTTGCTAGAAACCTTTATTTTTATTTCCTGCTTAGGCACCATCAATGCAACATTAACTGCTTCCCTGCTCATCGAAGCCCTCGCTGTGGCGAAATTTTTATTTGATATTAAAATATTATTTTCCACATTTTGTCTTAAAGTTTTATTTTTGCGGATTAGTTTGAGAAAAATTCTCATCAATTCATCCCTTTTATCTTTCAATAACTTATGCCCTCGCATTGCGATTTTTAGCTTCTTTTTTAATCGGCTCAACTCCATGCGCGTTGGATTTACTTTAATATTCGCCAAAATATTCACCTCATTTACTTAAATTTTATGATATTTAAACTATTTAATGTAATATTGATCTATAAACTCATTGTTTATCCTTTTTAGTTCGCTTTTGGGTAAAATAGAAAGCAATTGCCAGCCTATTTTTAAGGTATCTTCGATAGATCGATCTGTTTCATAGCCTTGAGAAACGTAGTTTTTCTCAAACTCATCGGCAAATTTTGCGTAAAGTTTATCCATCTCTGTGAGAGCAGCCTCACCGAGAACCACCATTAGCTCCTTGGCATCTTTTCCTCTGGCATAAGCTGCAAAAATTTGGTTCATAGTGCTTGAATGATCAGCCCGCGTTTTGCCTGCACCTATCCCTTTATCTTTTAATCTCGAAAGAGATGGCAAAACATCTATGGGTGGAGCTATACCTTTTCTATAAAGTTCACGGCTTAATATGATTTGACCTTCTGTTATGTAACCTGTGAGGTCGGGGATTGGGTGAGTTTTATCGTCCTCAGGCATGGTTAAGATAGGTATCATCGTGATGCTGCCAGGCTTTCCTTTTTGGCGCCCCGCCCGTTCATACAGCGAAGCAAGGTCAGTATACATATACCCAGGGTAACCGCGTCGCCCGGGGACCTCCTTCCTTGCGGCAGAAACTTCGCGAAGAGCATCGGCATAGTTGGTTATATCGGTTAATATCACGAGCACGTGCATACCTTTATCAAACGCGAGATATTCGGCTGCGGTGAGGGCCATTCGAGGGGTAGCAATTCTTTCTATAACGGGATCATTTGCCAGGTTTAAAAACATGACCGCTCGATCTATCGCCCCTGTTTTTTTGAAACTTTGAGTGAAAAAATTTGCCTCTTCAAAGGTGATACCCATAGCTGCAAAAACCACCGCAAAAGGTTCTTCTACGCCCCTAACTTTAGCTTGTCTTGCAATTTGCGCTGCAAAAGCGGCACAAGGCAAACCACTAACAGAAAATATCGGCAATTTTTGGCCTCTCACCAGTGTGTTTAAGCCATCTATTGCAGAAATGCCGGTTTGGATAAACTCTTGCGGATAATTTCTGGCAGCTGGGTTCATAGGCAAGCCGTTGATATCCAATCGTTTTTCCGGCAGCAATTCAGGCCCTGAATCAATAGGTCTGCCAAGCCCATCAAAAATGCGGCTGAGCATATCCTCAGAAACGCCAAATTCCAAACTCCGCCCGAGAAATTTCACTTTGCTGTTGGAAAGGTTGATCCCTGTGGAACTTTCAAATAGCTGTACCAACGCATTTTCGCCATCAAGCTCAAGCACTTTACAGCGGCGCTTTTGACCATTTTTTAGCTCTATTTCGGCGAGTTCATTGTAGTTCACACCCGTGACCCCTTTAACCAGCATCAATGGTCCGGCAACCTCTTCAATTGTTTTATACTCTTTGGGCATATATTTCCTCCCTTTATTCGAAGTTTATCCTAATAATTTTGGATTTTGAAGAATATTATAGATTTTTGAGAATAATGCAAAAAGGATTACAAAATTGCTTTGTGGAATGGATTTTCATAAACTTTGAGGGCAAAAGTTCGCATCAAATACAAAACAGTTGATAATTCCACTTTCAGCATTTGACCGATGGCATTCATTGAAAGTCCAGTTGCGTAAAGATATAGCGCAAAGGCTTGTTGCGTTTTTATATTTGGTTTGCGTAAATTGACGCCCAAAGCCTTTGTATGCCGCGATTGGGACTTACCTTATACATAATTTGCTTTCGCATTTTGGATTTATCCCCTCCTCCATCATTTTATCGTATGCCAATCTTTTTTAAAGTACTCTCAGGCTTTTAATTTTCATCCCTCTTGGATTGATTGATATCGCCTATTTCTTGGGCGATTTTCTTTGAAATATTATCATACTCCGCATCTACTTGCTCCAGGGGGATATATTTAAATCTTCCTATTTGCTCCCTCACTGAAAGGGAGACTAATTTTTCGATTGAATCGCCTTTTTTGAGGGCAGCGAGGGCACTGTTGTAAAAAGAGAATATCAAAAGCAATAGAAGATGCTGTTTTTTTAAGGGGGTGAAGGTGTCCACTTCATGGAACGCGTTTTGATGTAAAAAATCTTCTCTTATAGAGCGAGCTACCTCTAATTTTAGTCTGTCTTGTGCAGAAATGGCGTCCATACCGACGAGTTTTACGATCTCCTCGAGTTCAGCCTCCTCGCTGAGCAAGCGTATCAACCGTGACCGCAAGTTCATCCAATCGGAGGAGACATTTTTAGTATACCAATTCGCCATCGCATCGACGTATAAAGAATAACTGGTCAACCAATTTAGCGCGGGGAAATGCCGTTTGTAAGCGAGTGCGGAATCGAGCCCCCAAAAGACCTTTACTGTTCGTAAAGTCGCTTGAGATACGGGTTCGGAGATATCTCCACCAGGGGGAGAAACCGCTCCGATGGCGGTTAAAACACCTTGGCGACTATTGGTGCCCAATGTTTCCACACGGCCAGCTCGCTCATAAAAGCTTGCAATGCGGCTGGTCAAATAGGCGGGATAGCCCTCTTCGCCGGGCATCTCTTCTAGCCGGCTAGACATTTCTCGCAAAGCCTCCGCCCAACGAGACGTGGAATCGGCCATTAGTGCGACGGAATAGCCCATATCGCGAAAATATTCGGCTATTGTGATGCCAGTGTAAATAGACGCTTCGCGTGCGGCAACGGGCATATCTGAGGTGTTTGCGATCAGCACCGTGCGCTTCATTAAGGAATGGCCGGTTTTGGGATCAATTAATTCCGGAAATTCGTTTAAGACATCCGTTATTTCGTTGCCGCGTTCACCGCAACCGATATACACTACGATATCCGATTCAGCCCATTTGGCCAGCTGGTGCTGCACCACAGTCTTTCCGCTGCCAAACGGCCCCGGAACTGCCGCCACCCCTCCCTTTGCTATGGGGAATAGCGTATCAATTACGCGCTGACCTGTGATCATTGGAGTATCTGGCGACAACTTCTTTTTGTAAGGTCTTCCCACACGCACAGGCCATTTCTGCATTAAAGTCAGGTTGATTTCACGGCCATCTTGGCATTTTATGGTAGCGATTGATTGTGTGACGTTGAACTTTCCTTTATTTATTTCTTTTATAACGCCTGAAATGCCGATTGGGACCATAATTTTATGTGTGACTATTTCCGTTTCGTCGACAGTGCCTATTGCATCCCCTGATGTGACTTCATCGCCAATTTTTGCTAATGGTGTAAAATTCCAAATTTTCTCGCGTTTGAGCGATGGAATTTCTACCCCTCTTTCGAGGTTATTGCCGGATATCTTCATGATCTCTTTTAAAGGTCTGCCGATACCATCGAATATGCCGCCGATAAGACCGGGGCCCAGTTCGATGCTTAGAGGTTCTCCGGTGGATTCAACAGGCGCGCCCGGACCAATACCTGATGTTTCTTCGTAAACTTGGATCGATGCCTTATCACCATGCATTTCTATTATCTCCCCGATGAGCCGTTTTTCGCTCACACGGACGACGTCGAACATGTTGGAATTTTTCATCCCTTCCGCTATGATTAATGGTCCTGCAACTTTTCTAATCCTGCCTTTAGTCATATTTTCACCCTATCCTATTTATATTTTTTACTTACCACTTAATAACCCCCTTCACTAATAGGGGAAAATGGGCGATTTTTTGCCCTCTAAAAGGCAATTTTTGAAAATAATTTTAAAAATTTGCGATATTTTTTAATTACAAAATATTTGAACCTACCGCCTTTTCAACAAACCTCTGCATATTTGCAGTGCCTATGCCAGTGTTGTTATTTATCCCTAAAATTGGAATTATAGCGGGATAAATCTTTTCTTCATAAGCCTTTAGTTCATCGGATATCGCAGATGCCAGGAATTCTGTTATATAGATAATGGCATAGCTATCTGAAAGAACTAGCCTTTTGATGGTGTTTATTGCCTCGTTGAAATCTGATATGGCAAAAATTTCAAACCCTAAATTTTCGAAACCGTAAATGCTTTCTAAATCTCCAATCACTGCGGCTTTTTTCATAATTTAAACCTCTATTTTATAAAATTAGCTATATTGTTTGCTCGAAAGAATTACTTTGATATCTTGTATTTCTTGCATCTTGGAGAGCAAATAAGCGGCGATAGGACCGATAGTGAATGGGTTTGCTCTTTCTTTTTCTATTTCTTGCTTCAGCTTTTCGTTGAAGTATTTTTCAAATGCATTGAGTGATTTTTGCAGGGCAGGAATGGCTTCTGAATAGACCGTGAAGGTTAAATATTTATAGAGTTCGTCGATATTTCGCGTTGCAGCATGAATTAAGTTATCGATGTTTAGGACGGTGCTTGGAAATATAGCTCTTTTAAGAAAATCTTTGGTTTTTTTTGCTTTACAGGCGCGCACAGCAATTTTTATATCTGTGAAATCTATTAGCAGATTTGAGTAAGTTTTTAAAAATTCACAATCAGATAAACCTGCGAAAATTTTTATTGCTTTTAACGTATCTCGGTCTAGGATGACATCGCAAAGTTGGCCATCGCCGGTGTGCAATAAAACATTCATGGCTTCCGTTGCAGAGGCGATCATGTAGATCGGCAAACATGAAAAGTTATTTTGCTTTACAGCTTCAAAAATAACTTCTACTGCAACCAAACCCTGCGGTAGAAATATATTTTTCATTTGTGAGCCCGTCACCACAGATTTGATTGACGCCTTTAGGTTGTGGTAATCGTTTTGACATAAAAATACAGCGAGCAGCTCTTTTGAACTCGATAATTCTGAGACAAAGAGCCAAGCTTTGTTTAGCTCAGCGCTTAGCATATCCTCGTAGCTTTTATGTTTATCGATATTCCAACCCTTATTACCCAAAAATTGCAGGCAGTCTTGGTAGCTAGCACAGCTTAATGTGTCTAACTCTTTTTTATTTATTAGTAAATTTTCTTTAGCTCTCACGCGCGCAACCGCATAAGCATGCGTTTCAATCACTATGTTACCCTACCTTTTGTATAAAATATTGAGAATTTTTACGGATAATTATATTAAATGCATGCTCAATTGTGAGGGAGTGACTTTATTATCAAATAAAATATCGTTTACCAAATCGGAAAGTTCGTCGTTTGAGCTTTCAAAAAGTGCGTTAAACGAACAGTTTTGTTCTATAGCGCCATAAACTAAAACGAAGCCACCGTCGATTTCCCTAGTTTCAGAAGAAATATCGAGACTTTCACTGCGATTTATAAACATAGTTTCAATTTTTTGCTTAAAATCCTTTGGAAGTCGCTCTTTATCTTTTTGGGAAAATACGATATCCCCTCTTTGCGGAAGTGCGAACTTTTCTATCATATTCAAAATAATCACAAAATAATCGTCTTTTGGCAGGCGATACAAACAGTTTTTGGCTTCTTCGATCATCTCTTTGATCATATTTTGCTTTGTTTCAAGCATGATGTTCCTTTTTTGAGTTTTAGCCAATGATTTCGCGCGTTCTATGATATTTTTTGATTGAGTTAATGTGCGATTTGCAATTTCATTTAATTTTTCTTTAATTTTCAACTCATATTCTTTCTTGATATCCATTGCCTTTTTATTTGCATTTTCTAGAATTTCGCTTGCCGCACATTTAGCGTCATCAGTTATGCTGTTTAGAATTTTTTCAAGCCCTGTCATTAATTGATTTCACCTTCTCATTCAAAAAACATATAGAAAACCTTTGCGCCGAAATAATGGCGGCTAAAGTCAAATTTATAATTTTAAACTTGAAACTCCAATCACTGAAAGGAAAGAAATTAAAAGCGCCAGAAGCGCGTAAAACTCCACCATGGCGGCTAAGACCATTGCCTTTCCAAATTCTTCTATCCTTTTTGCTATAACTCCAATGCCGGCTGCAGCTGTTCTCGCTTGGCGTATTGCGGACCAAAGCCCGACCAATCCCATTGGCAGGCAAGCGAATAAATATAAAAGGCCTTTTGCGAGCGAAACATTGGAATCGCCACCGAGGACGCCGATTTGCAATAGGGTTATAAATGCAACGATTACTCCGTATAGGCCCTGTGTGCCCGGTAAAAGCTGCAAAATCATCGCTTTGCCGAATTTACTTGGGTCTTCGGTTATAAGCCCCGCTGCCGCTTCACCAGTCAATCCCACTCCAATAGCCGAACCGATGCAAGATAACAATGCTGCCAGTGATGCGCCCAACAGAGCAAAAACAATTCCCATATTATCCATGACTACAATCCTCCATGTGCATTTTTTAATATTATAATATATATAGTCTCATTTAATGCATGATTTGGCATTTATATCGCGTAATTAATCAAACCGACTCCTTAATTTTGTAATATTTTTCTTTTGAGCAAAACGGAGAAAATTTTCGACTTCCTCCCTCATAAAATTTACCGAAAAACTCAACAAATTGCAAGCGGTTTGTGTGTACATATGCGCCTAACAGGTTAATTCCAATATTTATGGAATGACCTATTATAAAAACTACGGTAAACAGTATTATTCCCAAAGGCCCGGTTCCGCCCATACTGCCCATCTTATTAAAGACGCTGGCAATGACCCCCGTTGTTAACCCGAGCGCCAAAAGCCGCGAATAAGAAAGGATATCACTCAAATAACCAGTTATATTATAAAGGCCGTAAAGCCCTTTTAACAGCCTTTTATATGGGCTTTTTGAATCCCTGCCCGCAGTTAATATAATGCCCAATGCGCCGATTCCAGCGCAAATACTTGCAACATACCCCACTTTTGTTGGTAAAATAAAGCTTATTTTAAGCATATTCGAAAATATCTTTACCGATAAAAGATAAACAATACCTCCGCCGACCAATAAATACCAAAAAATCACGTCGTAAACCGCATTTAAATATTCACCCGCTTTGATCAGTTGATAAAGTTTTATTCCCAGGCCGGTAAAAATATGGATGATACCAATGGCGAAAGAAAACGTTAACATGCGCATCGGTTCCTTTACCGGAACAAACCAGAGGCTAGGAATGGAAATAGGTTTGCTTAAAAAGATATTCGATATTACCTCTACTGCATCCCCAAAATAACTTCCAAACATGATTCCCCAGAACAGTGTGGATATTCCACAAAAAGCAAACATTTGCATGGATTTTTTCGTCTTAATTTCTAAATTTTTGAATTTTTTCACGATAAATAGGCACACCAGCAGCATTATCAAGCCGTACACTGCATCTGAAAGCATAAGCCCAAAGAGTAAATAATAGAATATTGACATCACGCCGGTTGGATCGATTTCACCTTTTCCAGGCAAGCTATAGCTTTCGGTTATCGCTTCTAAAGGAGAAGAAAATATATTATTTTCTAAAATTACTGGGATATTTTCATCTTCGGAGGGAGATTTTAGCTCTATTTCGACATCAAATTTATCGAGCAACCTTTTTTTTAAAATATGGTAATCGCGCTCTGGGATATATCCTTTTAATTTAAATGTGTGTTTTGTGTGGGCAAGTTTATAGATTATATTATATTTTTCAGCTCTGCTTTGGTAATAATCCACCATCAATTGGAGTGAATCATGTTCGCTAACATAGCTTTTTAGCTCATTTTCTGCTGCTTTTACTTGATTTTTTATTAAATTTATTTGTTCTTCATAATTAACCTTTTTCTCTTTTGGCGGAATTTTTGAAGGCGAATTGGGATAGGAAAACCCCATGGCCATCAGCAAATTTTCTATCTCTTCTGAGTTTTTGTCCCGACAGAGCAAAAAAATGCATGTTTGTTCCCTACTGCTGCTGATAATTTCTAGATTAAAATTTGTCGTTTCAGGAAGATTTTTAACTAATTCCTCTGAGATATCGGCAAAAGTTCTCTGATTGGGAAAGGTTCCGATAAAGGCTCTCGTGAATTTTGTGCCCTTAAATCGCATGGAGATATCCAAGGACATCCATGGAGATAACGCCTCCAGTTGGGTTGATAATTTTATAATTTCGGCCTCTTTTTCTGTTATTTCCCTCTTTAAATTGATAATTTTATGCGCAACACCGAGCACCTTATCGCATTCTTTCGCAGATTTGTTATAATGTTCCAGCGAAATGCGCTTTTTGCCTGCTAACGCTTTAAGCGATAAGCCTTGCTTGGGGATATATTTTTCAAGAATTGAGATCGCCTGTTCTAATATGTTGGAGCTATTTTCGAATAACGCTGTTGCTTTTGAGGTATCCTCTTTTTTTATATCATCCTCTAAAGGCAAATCTTCAACTTCAACCACACCTAAAACCTGCAGCAATTCGAGGATGTTTTTGCGATCTTTTTTAAGCGCGTAAATATAAACCTTTTTCATAGCAAGAATTGCCATATAAAGCCACCTTTACAAGTTTAGTGCACTTGATCATTGGTTTTAATGTGCAGAAATTTCACAAATATGCTTAATTGCTCAAAACCTGTTCTATTATCCTTTTCACAACCGTAGATTTTTTTTCTTTTATTTGCTCTTTCATCTTTTCCGCCTCTAAAACAGCATCCTCTTGGGCTTTTTTTAGATACTCTTTGATCTTTCTATTGGTAATTTCCAATTGCAAATTCGCTTTATTTTTCCCCTCTTTTAACTTCGATTCAAGCAAATTTTGCGCTTCTTTATGGGCATTACCTATTATTAAATCAGCTTTATTATTTGCAGATTGCTCCAACCTTTGCGCGTTAAGCTCCGCATCTTTGACCGCATTTATGATATCTTTTGCCAACCTTTCATCCCCTTGCTGCATGCTATTATTAAATTTATTATATCATATTTGTCAAAAAAAAGCAACAAAGCGTTCAATTGCAACAGCGCTACAGCATTCGTTATTCTGAATATATTTTACTGTATATTAATTGTGTGATTGTGTTGCATATTAACATAAATTTGCAGAGGGAGCATTGGTAAATAAGTGACCATGTGGGAGTGCTAGGTGGTCGTGTCAGGTGTGTTTTATTGAAACAGTCCGTGCCCGCCGGCCTCATAAAAAAAGAGCACACTTTAAAGTGCACTCTTTCTAAAATCCGGTTTAATAATTTAAGTCGGCCTTTAATTTAGGGTGTGAACAATTCAAGCGCCGCATAGACGCACTCCTGCCTCGTAGCACCTGCATCCCCTGGTACCTCCGGCAGCCTGTTCGTCGTACCTACCAAGAAGTCCAACGCGCTTAATGGGTGATTTATGGTGAACTCGTGGTGCGGTTCTCCTTTAGTCAAGGTAAACTCTTTCATAAACACCTGTGTTTTCTTTCCGCCAGCCGTATCCCTATCGGTAAAACGTATGAAACACCAAAGCTCCTTCTCAAGCAAAGCTGGATCGTCCAATGTGAACGTCATCTCGACGAGATCAGAGCCGCTGTACGCTTCGTGTTTCACACCGAATCCTAAGTTCACACCGGTGACTACCCCACCGAATTCATTGATGCGGACTTGGCGCACATCTGGGGTTTCCCAACTATGTGGCGCCGGTGGTGGCGAGTTTTCACTAGTTAATTCTCCTGTGGAATTTAATTTACCAAAAAAGTTCAAAGCACTAGCAGAAAGCAAACTGCTTGTGCCTACACAGGTTGACAAAACTGCCGCCGAAATTAAAGACAAAATTTTTTTCATGATTATACTACCCTTTCTTTAATAAAAAATAAACAATAATTTACGTTAGTTCAAACTAACAAATTTATTATATCAAATAAAAATTGATAAGTCAATAGTTTTTTTAATTTTTTTACTTGATTTATCAAAATAAATAGCGTTTACCGGATAGTAAGCGCTATTTTTATACTTCTGAGTTTGAGTATATCTGTGTTTTAATTTTCAAAAAAACTTTTTATCGCTAAATACGTCATATAAACATCTATCTTGGAGACAATTTCGAATGGTGCGTGCATAGAAAACATCGGCACACCAATATCTACCACATCGATATTCAAATTGGCTATGAATTTCGCGATAGTCCCGCCGCCACCTTTATCTACCTTGCCCATTTCCCCTGCTTGCCAAATTATCTCGTTATCGTCTAAAATTTTCCGTATTTCCCCAAAAAATTCAGCTGATGCATCAGAGGTGCTGGCCTTGCCTCCATTGCCTGTATATTTTGTTACAGCAACGCCCCGATTTATATAACAGCTGTTTTCACTCTCATAATACGACGAAAAATTCGGATCGAACGCCGCGTTGACATCAGTGGAAAGGCACTTTGATTTAGAGAGCACATGCCGCGCCTCAAAATTATCCTGCTTAGCTAAATCTTCTATAAAATACTGAAAAAACGCAGAATTCATGCCGGTATTACCATCGCTGCCGACCTCTTCTTTATCTACAAGTACTGTTATGGCTGTGTTCTCTAAATCTTGGCATTCAAGAATAGCCCTCAAAGCAGGATATGCACAAACGCGATCATCGTGTCCGTAAGCCCCTATCATGCTTCTATCAAATCCTATATCCAAAGCTTTGAAGGCTGGTACTAGCTCCAATTCTGCAGAAAGGAAATCCGTTTCAGTAATTCCATACTTATCGTTTAAAATTTTGAGTATATTCAATTTTACTAAATCTTTTCCCTCTTCGTTAGAAAAAGGCAAACTGCCTGCTAATGCATTCAAATCTTCTCCTGAAAAGCCTTCCGCTATAGTTTTCTTCATTTGGTCTTTGGCCAAGTGCGGCAGTAAGTCGGTTATACAAAAACAAGGTTCATCTTCCCGTTCACCGACTGATATATCCACGCTTTCTCCAC
Source organism: Oscillospiraceae bacterium (assembly GCA_031266365.1). Classification (GTDB taxonomy): domain Bacteria; phylum Bacillota; class Clostridia; order Oscillospirales; family Acutalibacteraceae; genus JAISBE01. The sequence continues at coordinate 9,383 of JAISBE010000001.1, read as the reverse complement.
TCTTTTTTATAATTTTTCCGTGAAGGGCCAGCGGGATAGCCAACCACTGATACTTTTTGATGCCTCCGTAATAGTGCGTTTTGAGCAAAGCGATCTCGTTAGATTCATAAAGTGGGCTAGGTTTGAGATCAAGCCTGGGCGAATCTATATGGGCAACTGCGATGCGTGCTCCATCTGCAATTGTATTTTTGCCAATAACAGCTAATATCACAGCTTTTTCACGATTGACATAATACACCTTTTTCCCCGGTTGATATTTCACTTTATGGTCAAATTCAGTGAATCCAAAACTTTTAGCTATAGCAACAGATTCTTTCACAACTTCCCGTTCGGTTTTACATTTATCCAAGAATAGTTTGTAATTTTTAGAAAAATCTTCCACTGCCTGTAATTTTTTTTCATCAAGCACGGTTCCACCGTGTTTTTTTTCTAAAAATAAGGTCTTTTTTAAATTTTTTACTTCATCTTTTTGTTGCTCCAATACTATCATTCCTTTTCGTAATATTATTAAATTTAAAATGGATTCGATATGATATAAAGGGGAATTGTTATTACAGGATTTTTCGCTTAATTTTACTAAAATGATAATTTTTTAAATTGCTGTATTTATTATACTACAAAATCACTGAAAATACAACCGGCTGTACATATTTTTACATTTCAGCACCTTATCCACATAATTGCGAGTTTCTAGGTAAGGTATAACGCTGAGATTTTTTCCATCTTTTGAAACTTCTGGGTCAGATAACCATTGTGCAACTGTGCCAATTCCGGCATTATAAGCGCAGAGCACATTCCTTTCAGATTCATATTTGCTACTCAGTATAGACAAAAAATATGCGCCATAATCGATATTAACTTGCGGATCATTTAAAGAGCTATCATCTAAAGGACCGTCGTTTCGTTTTTTTCGAAGCCACTCAAATGTATCTTTGGTAATCTGCATAAGGCCTATCGCACCGGAGCGAGAAACCGCTTTTTCTTGAAAATTGCTCTCTGTGTATATAACAGCATAGATAAAAGCTGGTTCAATATCATATTTTTTGGCAGATGCGCTTACATAGTCGAAATATTTTAACGGATGTGCTTCTTTAAGGAAAAATTTATGAGAAAATAAAAATACTATTGTTAAAGCAACAGCTAAAATAAGAAAAAGAATTATCAAAAAAATCCTCCGTCTTTTTCGAGATTTCGCATGCTTAGAGAATTTATCTTCATCAGGTTTTCTAAAATCAGCTTCATTATTAAACATAATTCGCTCCTATACACAAGCTATATAAAGTCAGCAAGTCAATTTTAAACAAAAATGAAAAATTGCCCATCATTTTAAATCAATTACTTGAAAGCACGCCGCGCGGATGAGACGATTATACACAGCCGCACCAACACCAACGGGTTCTGGGCATCTCGCGTAAATTTTTTTTATCGAGTGGCGATCAAATTCACGCAGTGCTCCAAACAACTCTTGGCACTGAGAAATAACATCACCACATTTGCCATAGCTTATCGAGAATACGTTTAAATCTTTTTCATCACCGCAGTAGCACAATGCACCTATTTCAGAAAGCATGTTGCAGTTGAGTTTTTGCTCCAAACATGCTGAATTTTTAATTTCTAAATCGGATTTACAATTAAAGTTACTGCCAATTAAACTGCTTTCGGTACGCAAAGGAAGGTTTAAGCTTTTGGTAATATTAGATTTATTTAAAGCAGGGGTATTTTTAGTTGTAGTTTTGAGGAGAGAGTTAACGTAGTTTATATAGGCTTCTCTATCCCCTTTAACTAAATATACCTCTGCTTTAGGCGCATAATGTTTATATTTCATACCGGGTGAAAAGGCCTTAAAACCCGATTGAAAAGAGTTTACAGATGGATGCACGTCTATTCTGCCAATTAAAGATTCAATTTGTTCTTGGGTCACTGCTCCCGGTCTTAAAAGACAGGGAGGATTGGTCGCGAGCGTTATCACTGTTGATTCAAGCCCTATTTGGCATTTTCCACCGTCTAATATTGCAGGAATTTTGCCGTTTAAATCACAAAGCACGTGGAGAGCACTAGTGGGACTGGGGCTACCCGAAAGATTTGCAGAAGGGGCAGCGAGTGGGGTTTTGGTTTTTGTTATGACAGCTTTGGCAAGTTTGTGAAATGGAAAACGTATCGCAACGGTTTCTAGGCCTGCACTCACTTTGAAAGGAACAATATTCGATTTGGGCAGAATCATGGTCAATGGGCCCGGCCAAAATTTCGCTGCCAATTTTTGTGCAGAATCTGGAAAAATCTTTACTAAACTTAAAGCTTGTTCCAGAGAGCTAACGTGGACTATCAGCGGATTATCAGTGGGTCGGCCCTTTGCTTTGAAGATTTTCTTTATCGCTTGAATAGAAAATATATCAGCAGCAAGCCCGTAAACAGTTTCAGTTGGAATTGCAGCGACATCGCCAGATTTTAATATATTCGAAATTTTCGTCGTATTTATATCATCTGAAAGCGAATAATTAAGCTTTAAAGCATTCACTTGAACTTTGAAATCTGTAATTTTGCGCAATTTGCGGTAAAATTTATATCTACTGCACTTTTTCAGAATTTTAGTTTCCATTAAGGTAAACTCACTTCATTTTAAAATTATTAATTGGGGTAAAGGTAAATAAAACTCAATTTTCGATAAAAGAGAGCTGTGCAGCTCGATCTGCACTGATAAGAGTATCTATCAGTTCATTTAAATTTCCATTTAAGACGTCGTTTAAACAATAAAGACTCAAACCTATACGGTGATCTGTCAATCGGCCTTGTGGGTAATTATATGTTCTTATGCGCTCGGATCGGTCTCCTGTTCCGACCTGTGAGCGGCGTTCATCTGCCGTTTTTGAGCGCTGTTCTTCGATTTTGGCCTCTAAAAGACGCGATCGCAGAACCTTCATAGCTTTATCTTTATTTTTGTATTGACTTCGTTCATCTTGGCATTCCACAACCACGCCTGTTGGTATATGTGTGATGCGAATTGCAGATTCGGTTTTATTGATGTGCTGACCGCCGGCACCACTTGCGCGATAGGTGTCGATTTGCAGGTCAGAAGGGTTTATTTCGATTTCAACATCTTCTGCTTCAGGAAGAACTGCGACAGTCACAGTTGAAGTGTGAATTCTGCCTTGTGTTTCCGTTTCCGGCACGCGCTGCACCCGATGAACACCGCTCTCATATTTCAGGCATGAATAGGCACCTTCTCCAGCTATAGAAAAACTAATTTCTTTATAACCACCAAGTTCTGTTTCGTTGGCATTTATGAGATCTATTTTCCAGGACCTGAGTTCAGCGTACATGCTATACATTCTGTATAAAACACCGCAAAACAACGCAGCTTCATCCCCACCGGCACCGCTTCTCACCTCCACTATCACGTTACGATCGTCGTTGGGATCCTTTGGTAAAAGCAGAATCTTTAGTTCCTTTGAAATTTCTTCTATTTTTTGTCTAGAATCTTCAATCTCCTGCTGAACAATTTTTTTAAAATCCTTTTCCAGACCACTTTCATTTAAAAGCTCTTTGGCTTCCTTTTCTGTTTTTTTTGCTTTTTTATACTCTTCATATTTTCCGACTATAGGAGTTAGTAATTTATATTCTTTCATCAACTCTTTGTATTCTTTTTGATCAAAAACTAAATCAGGGGCACAAAGTTTAGACTCAAGGCCTTTATATTTCCTTTCTAAGGATTCTAATCTTTGAAACAACCAGCATGCCCTCCTTTATAGATGCCTTATAAGCAAATATTACTAAATTTTTAATATAAATTTTACAGAAATAAAGAAATTATTGTCGTTTTAACACACAATAATTTCTTTAAATAGGTTGTCGAGCTGTTAAAGAAAATTATTAATCAAGTGATCCCGGATAACCAAAATATGTCGTACTGTTTTTCTCGCCGAGTTTTTCATGACCTCGTAGCCGAATCGAAGAGACTGCATCGTCCAAGTGCGGCTCCAGCGAACCAGTATGTGGGTTAAACGTGTGTTACACCCACAGAAATTTCCCTTTATTATTCGGGTCCTCAATTGGGCTAAACCTGGTACTTTCCACTACAACATGGTCTCCTAAGTGAGTAGGGCGAATACGCCTTTTACCCTCTTAGTCGGTAAATATCTCAACCCCGCCGGATGCTCCTGATAATTCGCCATCTTTTAATTTTCCACTCATAGAAATACCTCCTTTTACATATCTTTAATAAGCTGTATATTTTAATTTTAACCTAAAATATTGATATATACAATATTTATTTAGAAATAAAAATAATAAATTTATTGAAAGTGCTTATTTTATATCGCTCGTTTTAAAATGCTGTATGCCTATAGCTGTAGATAAAGTTATTAAGCAAAGAGTAATAGCTAGCGTTAAAATTTCACTGTTTGATATATCGATCAACAATCCTGAAAATTTTTGAATAAAGATTATCGCAAATATTAATAAATAAAAAACTACACAAGCGGCAATTATGGTGCGAGTTGTTGATTTAAATATCATCGCTAACGTTAAAGTTATGCTTAAAAGAGTTAGCACATATAATGAATTATATAAAATATGTTGAAGAAATTCATTAGAAATGAGCCCAAATTCAAAAGTCACTCTATTAACCCTAGCCATAAAAATAAAAACAAAAATATTCACTATTCTAAAAAATAACCTTGCACATAAACATATGGTAATTTTTGATAAATAAATACTTATACGATTGCATCCTTTAAAAATTCTGTTTTTCATAGTGCCGTTAGAAAACTCTGAGCATGTAAAAATCACAACTAATGTCAGAACAACAAAAAATGAAGTATTTAATCCACTATATTCGATACACCCAAGAATAGTCATACAGCTGCCGGGACAGACTCCTCGCGCATCAAGTGCTGTTATGAAAATACTTAAAGTCAGTAAAATCCAAAAAGATTTCATTCTTACCAGCCTATAAAAATCTGCGCGAAATACATTAAACACTTTTATTTGCCCTCCGTGATTTTTAAGAAATATTCTTCTAAATCAACCTGGCTCTTTGAGATCGAATTAACCGTTATATCATTTCTAGCTAAAATTTTGTTTATTTCTCCTGATTTTTCCGTTTGTTCAAATAATTCTATCGTGTTTTTATCTTGAATTTTATAATTTCTAACTTTAACCTCTTTTTCTATTACTTCGGCAGCTTTAATCGCATCTTCCACTTTGATAATCAAGCTAGATTGGCAACGCTGTTCCAATTCATCTGCCGAAAATTCATCTATCAGCTGCCCATCATTTATTATGCCATAGCGTGTTGCAAGCCGTGAGAGCTCTGAAAGTATGTGGCTGGATATTAAAACTGTAATGCCAAATTTTTGATTCAAAAATTTGAGTAAATCGCGAATCTCTTTAATTCCACTTGGATCCAAGCCATTAATCGGCTCATCAAGACAAAGAAACTCCGGTTCACCCAGCAAACTTAGGGCTATGCCGAGCCTTTGTTTCATGCCCAGCGAAAAATTTTTGGCCTTTTTTTTGCCAGTATCCGTGAGCCCAACTTTTTCTAATAATGAGTCCACAATCGAACGATCTTTTACACCGAGCAATATCGCCTGGATTTCCAAATTTTGCTTGGCAGTCATATTGGGATAAAATGCCGGATTTTCAACTATCGCACCAATCTTTCTCCGGGATTTTTCAAGATTATTGCTTCCAAAAAGCTCTATATTCCCATTCGATGGCCTTGCAAGACCTAAAACCATGCGAATTAAGGTTGTTTTACCGGCACCATTTCGGCCAATAAAACCATAAATATCACCTTTATGCACGTTTATGCTGACATCTCGCACAACCGCCTTATTTTTGTACATTTTTGTCAATCCACTGGTTTTCAACACAGAGTCCACAATTTTGCCTCCCTTAAAGTTTTTGTGATATAAAAGGTATTTTGTGTTACTTCAATTACCACATAATATATTTTATATTATAATAGATATTTTGTAAAGTCAATCAAATTGAGTATGAAATTTACAAAATTGCATAATTTTTAAAGCGTATTTATTTAAATTTTTATTATATTAAATTGAATTTTTTAAAATTTCCTTAGCTATATCCCTATTATTCGTTGCGAGAGCTATGATATATTTATAAAAAATTTCGGGATTCTCATGAAAATTCTTTTTGACAATATTCGCTTGCATTAAATCGGGCACGTAAATGCAAATTGATATTAAATTGGCAGTTCCTCCAGATATGCTATATGTTACATTGTATCCATTTTCAATTTTTTCTATCGCTACCTTATTTTCTTTTTCTCGTCTGATTTGCGCAATGAGATTTAAAATGGCAGATAATGCCTTTTCTCGTATTGATACTGGCAATTCAAAATTTAGTTGTTCTGATATTAATTTCCCACTTTCAGTTATATAATATTTATTTTCAGATTTATCGCACTCGATATGGCCATTCTCAACCAAATTAGAGAAAGCGGCGGTCGCTTCAAAATAGTTGGCCAAACTGTTCGCTTGCAAAACATTTATTATTTCATCTTTTGATATTAAGCTCTTTACGCTCGCGAAAATATAACAAATCAAGAGTTTGATATCATTTTTATTTCGCAAGCCGCCCGGTTTAATTCCAGCTGTAAAAGTGTTAGGGTCCATTTATACTCTCCTTAATTAAAGCTAAAATCTATCTTCAGCTCTTCACTGAGTTTCGGAAAGGTAAAGAAAAAATTTTCTGATCAAAAAGATTCTTTGCAGATTCTTGAACAAAAGTATGTAAATTTTTATAATCATCCGGCTTACACCACAATTTAAGGGCAAGTTTAATGTGATTTTCTCTATATTCTTCAATGACAACGCAAGGTTTTGGTGTTTTAAAAGCGATATCTTTTGAAGTTATTAATTCTAATAAATAACTTTTAGCTTTTTCAAAATTTGTGTCATAGCCCACCAAAAAATAAAAACTAAACCTTCGCTCTTGTCTTGCATTGTAATTTACAATATTTTTAGATATGAGGTTAGAGTTTGGGATTATAATCTCTTTGTTATCACTTGTCACTAGCGTCGTGAAAAGTATCTCAATTTTAACCACAGTTCCTTCAAGATTATCAATTTTTAAATAATCGCTAATTTTAAAAGGTTTATTTATTATAATGAGCACTCCACTTGCAACATTGGATAAGCTATCCTTCATCGCAAAACCTATGGCCACAGCCCCCACCCCAAGTGTGGCTGTTAAGGCACTGGTATCCAACCCAAGGGTGCTGAGAATGATCAATAAAACAACTATTTTAAACAAAGTTTTGCTAGCGGAATTAATAAACGAAACAATACCTTTATCTATATTTGCACGCAGCATGGCATTTTTTATTGTTTTACTCAACCTGTTTGCCAAATACCATCCTATCACGAAAATCAAAAAGACATATAAAATTTTTAAAATAAAAAGCGTCACCTCTTGAGCCGATCCTTGCATTATTTCCAAATTAAAAAATTTTGATAAAGACATAAAATATATCCCTTCATTTAAAACGATTTTCAATTAAAACATGAAAATATCAGCCCTCACACTAGAGTTAATTATATCATAAATTCACGCTATAACACAAGATCACACACGGCGCGCAGCATGAAAAAACATCCTGCATTTTCCTCAAATAAATGTTGCTATACTATATAATTAATGTAAACAAATATTTAAATTAAACAAAATTAATTGACAAAAAATAACTGCGAATGGAAATTTCACAGTTAACTAGTGTAGAAGTCTACATCTTCGCGATACGAAAAATAAACTTTATTTCTTCATAAATAAATATTGACACAAGCTAAAAATTTATGATGTAACATAATAAAAATACGTATATATTATGTAAAATTGATTAAAAAGACCGCTCGCACTGAACAAAAATCATGATTCAATTCACCAATTTATACCAAATCACCAAAAGTGATCAATTTTCCCAAAATTTTATAGAAATTATAGTTAAATGTACCATATTTCACTAAACTGTGAAAAACTAACTGACAAACTCACAAAAAATTAAAACAAATGAAAGTGCGTTGAAATAAAATTGCGAAAAACAGCATTAGCCGTACTGGTGAAAAAAGCTAGATCCTCTGAACTGCCAAACCAAGCTATCGCCCTTATCTTAAACAGTCGCATGCAATTCCGTGGCACAATTTCAAGTAAAGCATTTTCAATCTAATATTGACATAAACTAAAATTTTCTTTATAATTAAATTAAATTTATATACAAATTATATAAATTTCATTAAAAAGGAGGGTGGAAAATAAACTACTGTGCAAATAAATTCAACTGTAAAATTTAACGAAACAATCATAGTTAAATCTATCAATTTTTGCTAAATCATGCAAAAACTTAACTTTACAAACTCACAAAAAAGAAACGGAAGTGTATATTTATGAAATTTTTGAAACTATCGCTAATAGCCGCCGCGCTTGCCACTTTGCTTGCAACTCAAACCTCGGCAATAATCACTCCTTACGGCGAGCTCACCTCAAAAACAACTATTTACGGAGGCGATCATGCGTTAACCACCACCACATGGAGGCCAATAAACGAGGACTACTTACTAATTCCACCGGACATAAAGCACAAAGAACACGAATACTACCCTGTATGCTTTAACAACGCCTACTACGTCCCACCCTTTCTGCCACCCACTAACGACGGTGAAACATATATGTGGCGGCAATCCTACAGGATAGATGGTTGGGCAAAGCTAGTCTACACCATAATTGAAAAGCACGAGAGAAAAAACTATCATCTGAAGGCCCTCATTCGCTATTGGATAGGAGGCACAACTGTTTACCAACATACTCCAACCGCCACTTACCACTGTGCAACGCGAAAACTAACGACGGTCGCGAAAATAGACGGCGACTGGACAAGCCGGATCGGAGATTATGCTAACGTGGAGTATGTCCGCCTATGTGACTTATACTACCCTGTAGTTACCAACGAAAATGGCGATGTTATTCCCGATGTAGATGGGTATAGTACCAACGATAAGTACAATCACACAGTTACAACAATTTACAAAAACGTCGATATAGACCCAACAGTGCAATATTATATCACACCCGCCGCGAAGGATGATCACATTCAATGCGCCCCTCCAATTCCTGTTACTATCAACTTCACCAATTCTGCTGGATAAAACTGGAACCGTACCTAGCATTAGTGATGATTTATCAGGAAAAATATAACCGAGCATGAACCCGTATTCACAACTAACAAAATAAAGCAGCGAATGATCTCATTCAACTCACCGCCAAAATACCTGTTACCATTCAAAGTGAACCGGTGAACCTGCATGAAGTTTGGGCTATTCTATATAACCAACAGCGGCAATAACCCAAGCTGACTATAAACAACT
>JAISBE010000020.1 GCA_031266365.1 Oscillospiraceae bacterium | reverse complement strand
GTTCCAAAAAAGTTATTTAGCTATACCTGGTGAGAGTTTTCCTACGACAGGCAATTTCACAGTTTTTATTTGCAATTTGCATCTCTTTGGTGAATTTTATGTAATATAGATGGAATGTTTGTTATATTAAATGCCCAAGTTTAGTTTATATCAACATTAATTTACGAGTGATTGGCCAAATATTGGAGCATAAGAGCACCGCCGTTGGATGTAGTCGGTGTTCCAAAAAAGTTATTTAGCTAGACCTGGTGAATGTTTTCCTACGACAGGCAATTTCACAATTTTTATTTGCAATTTGCATCTCTTTGGTGAATTTTATGTAATATAGATGGATTGTTCGTTATATTAGATGCCCAAGTTTAGTTTATATCAACATTAATTTACGAGTGATTGGCCAAATATTGGAGCGCAAAAGCACCGCCGTTATTTGGCAATATTTCTGATTTCCCCTAGGTTAAATTTTTAATTTGTCTTGCCATTTTTTGCAAAATATGCGTCCAAAATGTCCTTTGCAACGTCTAAAGTGAACGCTCTGTGGTGGGTAGGGCTTCCGTGTTCTAATACTATAGCAAGCGCAATTTCGGGTTTATCGTAAGGCGCAAAGCAGATAAAAGTGGAATGGTCGGTACCGCTATTTTGCGCTGTGCCGGTCTTAGCTGCAATTGGTACAGGATAATTTGCAAACATACCGCGCGCTGTTCCGGTAGAAGCCACACTTCGCATTGCTTTTTTTACGTATTCCATATTTGTTTTTGATATTCCTGCGGTTTCAATTAACTCAGGGTTTTCTGGATCATTTTCAAAGATAACTTTATCACGTGAGTAATTTGTCACCTTTCTAACTAGGTGAGTCTTGTACCTTTCTCCGTCTCTGGCAATGGTCGCTGTATAAGTGGCGAGCTGCAATGGGGAGAAGGCGTTATAGGACTGTCCCAATGCTGCTGCGCCGATATCTCTGCCGCCCCAATTTCGCCTTTCATTTTTAACAAGTGACTTGTTTGCCAATACACCTTCGGTTTCATAAAGTTCAATTCCGGTTTTTACCCCTAATCCGAATTTGCTAGCATAAGAATTTAACCTGTCTATGCCAAGCCTATAGCCAGTTTCAGCAAAAAATGAGTTGCAAGATTTAGCCATTGCCATGGGAAAACGTATATTTCCGTGGTTTCCCATGCACTTAATTGGCCAATTCGGCGCGTCAGGTGGATGCCATGCATGGCCGCATGTAATAGAGCTATCGTTAGAAATAGCATTTTCCTGTAAAGCGGCACATGCCACAATTGGCTTAAATGTGGATCCAGGCGGAAAAATAAAATCAAAAGCGCGGTTCATTAGAGGTTTTGTTTTTTCGTCATTAGTGATTTCTTTATAATAATTTTTATCTGATAGATATTGAATAGCGTCATATGAAGGGTAAGTTGAAGCTGCCAAAATTGAAAAATCTTTAACGTTTAAAACCACAGCAGCACCAGCTATACAGTCTTTAGCTAAAGTGTTTGCAGCTTTAATATTTTTTTCTAATGATTCATTTAAAGTTTTTTGTAATTTTGAATTTATTGTCAAAAAAATGGTGTTGCCGGGAAAAGTTTCTTGATTTTCAAGCTGAGCAACAATTTCTCCATTTTTTGTTGTTTCTATCATCTTTTTCCCATCTTTGCCTCTAAGGTAGCTTTCCATACGTTTTTCTATTCCGGTTTTGCCTATTTTATCATCTAAACGGTAACCTTTGTCCTTAAGCTCATCATAATCTTCCATCGATAATGCGCCCACGTTTCCTATTATATGAGGTGCGAGCGAGCCATCACTTAGCTTTCGTTGTGTTGAAGGAGCAATATTCACACCAAGATACAATTGCGAATTTTCGGAAATTATCGCGATAATTTCTTGGCTTAAGTTGTCTGCAAAGGTATAGGATTTTGGTGTATAATCGTAATATCCGCTCTTTTGCATATTGTAACGCACGCTAACAACGTTTAAAGCTTGTTGTGCAGAAAGATTTTCGCACTTATATTGCTCCTTCAATTTTTGCATGCACTCGATGGCTGTTGCAGTTGAATTTAATTTCAAAATACTTTTTAAATGGGAAATTCTTTTATCGTTATCTTCAAATTTATCGTTAGTAAAAGTAAAACTTCCATTTTTGTCTAGCAAAATTGGTAAAATATCTTCCCATTTTTCGCCTTTTTTTTCAAACAAAGCAATTAGCGATAATATAACCTCGTTTATGTGTGCTTCATCAATGTTAAAAGGATCAAAAACGATGCGGTATCCTACATCGTTTTTTACCAAGGGTTCGCCGTTGATGTCTACTATTTCTCCTCTAACGGCTTTTGTTTCAATGGTATATATATGATTAAAACTTGCTTTTCTGCGATAAAATTCACCATTTATTATTTGCCAATCTATTAGTCGCCAAAAAAATCCTCCAAAAATAATATTGACAAACATAATACAAATAATATATCTTGCTTTGTTGCTTTTATGTGCTATTTTCATCTCCTCCGCAGCGCTGTGAATTTTTTAGCTTTGATTATTAATGCAAAATTGAGCATTTAGGCACTCTTTTATCTTTGATGAATAACGTTTCACACGAAACATAATTTAAATTTTTATTAATCTTTTGTATATTTTTCTTTTGGTTTAGGTTGAGAGGTTCTCTAGGTTAACAAAATCTTGTTTTTCTTTTATGCAAAGAGCGAAAAATTTAGTTGGTAAATATAAAATAATGACTGTTGACCAAGTATAAATTATAGTTGGGATACATTTATTTAAATAAGCATATAAGATTTCTGAATATCCTTTTAGTATATAAAGTAGCAAGAATTGCATATGGTAAAATATAATTATCGAAAGCATAGAAATAATGAGCGCTGTTAAAATGTTCTTTTTGAAATAATTTTGAGCGATATATCCTATAAAATATCCTAAAATACAGAGCAAGATAGCCTGAGTGCCGGGGATAATACCTAAAGCTGCGTCGAGGAGTAGTCCCACAAAGATGCTGAACCACAAGGAGATAATTGCGCCTTCAAATAATATTATAATAACCAGTGCTGCTAAAACTAAGTTGGGCTTACAGTTGCTGATGATGGGTAGCGCCTGTGGGGATTGCTGCAGTACGAATAATGTTAATAATTCTAAGCTATAGGCTATAAAGCGGTATATTGAGTGTTTATCTTTCATGTGGCACCTCCTTTTTGGACTGACCTTTGCTTTAAAAACCGATTATTTAACATATAAATAAGTTATGTTGCTTTTATTTTTCTCCTAAAATAATGAGCACGTCTTTTGTATTGGGGATGTCCTCAGTCGGCTCTATAATTGCATATTTTGACGCATTATTCTCGTCACTTTTTACCGCAGTAACTTTGCCTATTACAAGATCTTTGGGATATGCGCCACCTAACCCGGAAGTAACAATAAGATTTTGTGGTTGCAGAGTATATCCAGGGGAGAGGTATATCATTCTAGTTAGATTTTGCTCACATAACTTAAAGTTGCCGCTTATTACTCCACAGTCGCCTGTTTCTGCGCAGATGCATCCGATTTTTGCTTCAGGAGAGAGGATAGTATTTATATGACAAGATATCTCTCCAACCGACGAAACATGCCCTACAAGCCCTTTTGAAGTGACTACAGGATTTCCAATTTTAATGCCAGATGAGGCTCCTTGGTCAACGGTAAACCCTTGGAAATGCTCGTCTGGACTCCGCCCTACCACAGAACTTACTAAAAAGTTTAAATTGGCATGTGTTTTTTTGAACTCACAGAACTCTTTATACTGAATATTTTCTTTTTTTATATTATAATAATCGATCGTTATAGCGCGCAATCTTTCGATTTCTTCTTCTAAATCTTTTATTTTATTTTTATACTCTTCGCTACTAGTGGAATCAGGTAATAGTTCGCATATGGCTTCGGATACTTCTGTGCCTACCTTTTGTATCGGAGCTGTGATAAAACTGAATTGACTGGATAAAAATTCTATTTTTGTGATAAGTGTGAATAAAACTAAGCATAAAAGAATTACAACCGCAACCAAAAGTAATTTAAATCCGCGACTTTTAAAAAAATCTCTCAACGAATAGCACCGCTCTTTTCAATTTAAATTTGCTTTATTGGTCCATCTTTTTAGCGATCCTTTAAAGAATTTAATATTTAGCATTTTTGGGTTTACAATATAAAAATATATATATTTAGTGGATAAATGTAACAATTTTTGCGATTGGATTTATCTATGTTTTCTTTTTTTTGCTTTGTAGTATTCAGAAGGCATAACAAGTTCCAGTCTTCTTCCAGTGCCTTCCGCGACGCAGTCTAAAGGGTTATCGGCAACTGTAACAGGCATACTAGTTTCTTCTGCAATGAGTAAATCTAGTCCTTTTAACAACGCTCCGCCGCCAGTCAACGTAATGCCGTGATCGATTATGTCGGCGGAAAGTTCTGGTGGCGTATCTTCTAAAGTGCTTTTTATCGCTTCGACTATCATGGAAATTGGGTCGGCTAAAGCTTCGCGAACTTCCGGCGCACTTATAGTAACATTTTTGGGTAAGCCGTCGAGTAAATTTCTTCCTTTGATTTCGACGATCTCCTCGTCTTCATAAGGGTAAGCCGATCCTATTTTGATCTTAATATTTTCCGCTGTTCTCTCTCCAATTAAGAGATTGTATTTCCTTTTAACATAAGATATAATCGCTTCATCAAATTTATCGCCTGCAATCCGCACAGAGCATGAGGCGACGATGCCTCCAAAAGATATCACAGCGACCTCAGAAGTGCCTCCACCGATATCCACGACCATGCTGCCGGTTGGCTCATCAACAGGCAAATTTGCTCCAATAGCGGCAGCCATAGGCTCTTCAATTAGATCAACGTCTCCGGCCCCGGCTTGCCTTGCAGCATCTTCAACAGCTCTTTTTTCAACTTCGGTAACACCTGAAGGGACGCAAACAATGAGTCTTGGCTTGCTGCCAAATAAAGTGGGTTTTACAGCTTTGCGGATAAAATGTTTGAGCATTGTTGCGGTGATATCAAAATCAGCAATAACACCATCTTTTAGTGGCCGGACAGCGACGATTGACCCCGGTGTTCTGCCGATCATATTTTTAGCCTGATTGCCAACAGCTAACACAGTATCTGTCCTTACGTCCACAGCCACAACGGATGGCTCTCGCATGACAATTCCTTTGTTTTTTAAGTAAACTAGTGTGTTTGCGGTACCTAAATCGATACCAATATCCTTTGAGAACATATTTATCTCCTTCTGATAAATAATAATAATATTATTATTAAAAATTTTTAATAAATCGATAATTTTAAATTTATTTGCCTGTTGAACCAAAACCACTTTCGCCTCTTTCTGTGTTGGATAGCGAGGAAACTTCAACCAAAGGAAAATTACAGATCGGCAAAACAACAAGCTGGGCGATTCTATCACCGGGACTTATAACATAATTATTTTTTCCAAAATTTTTAAGACTAACAAAAATCTCCCCTCTATAATCGCTATCTATCACACCCACACCATTTGGCAGACTAACGCCGAACTTTGCACCAAGCCCACTCCGCGCAAATATCAACCCAACGTAGTCACTGCTGGGCAATGCGGCAGCGACTCCAGTTGGGACTAGAAATGTATCTCCGGAAAAGAGGGTTAGCTCATGATCTAGGCAGGCAAATAAGTCCCACCCAGCGGAACAAGCGGTGGCTTTTTGCGGTATTTTTGCTTTATCGTTTTTTTTAAAAATCTCTATACAATTTTTCATTTGAATTATTCCTTTTTAGGTTTATTTGTGAATTATTTATATTTTTAAATTAGGCTTTAAACAAAAATAAAACGTGGTTAAATCAATGTTTATGGAAAACTCGTGTTTAAGTTAATCGCTTTCAACTTTATTTTTGAATATCTCAACAGTTTAACTGTTTAATCCACAATATAAAATTATTTGTCCAAGTTAAGCAGGTTTATAACATATTTTCGTTGTTGAAAGTCGCAAAGTTTTCCTCATTTTCCACAGACTTTTCCACAATCACTAGTTAAAAAGTGCAATTTTACCGTTTGTAAAGGTTGAGTTGCATCAAAAGACATATCTATTTTTGATTGGATAAACCTAAAAAAGAGGGTAACTAATTTTTTACTTCCTGGCGCAATTTTTCTAGCTCTTTTTTTGTTTTTGCTAGATCTTCAAGATAATCTTTTATTTGTTCGCGCAGATTGTCGGTGCTGTAGGTTGCTTTTTTGGCAGCATCGCAAAAATCTAAAGCTGCAAGCGTTGCTGCCATGGGCACAGTAAGTTTTTTATTGCCTTGCATAATGTTATCTATATGTTCGCTTACCTCATCTACTATCGTTTTGACGTGCTTTTCGCTATCGTCAGAAGAGAGTATGTAGTCGAGCCCGCAGATATTTACTTTCACTTTACACTTTTCCATAAATTTCCTCCAATTTTGAAATCCCATTTGATTAAAACTTCAACATGCTAATGTTTTACCGTGCTACATCATTAATTTTTCTAGCAATTAAATAATACAAGATAAAATCACCTCTTTTATCGGGAAAAATGCTAAAATCATAAGTTTTCCGAATTAAATTATTTAATGCTTGATTAAAAATAGAGGTATCTTTGTTAATTATAATATATTTCAAAACTATATTAAAGAGATTTCTGCTGATGTTTATAGCTTTTTTAGGCAATTTTTATATTGAATTATTTTATTTGGGTTTGATTTATTTCTGTTAATTAAATAATTTTGAGATATAAATATTGAAATTTGTTAGATTTTATTATATAATTTTGTGCTATAAGGAGAAATGCAGAGATTTGCTGAAATGATGAATGTTGGTAATATTTAATTATTGGTAAGGAAGTTAAGGTGCAGTCTGTTAATAAAAAAATTATGTTATGATGACACAAATGTAGTTTTCTATAATTCAAAAGAATGTAAATCTTGTTAGCTGTTTTATTAGTTTGATTTCAGAAATAAAAAAACACCCTTGCAGTCAACGCAAGGATGTTCTCAACCGTTGCTAATTATGTAGTAATAACCTCGTAACCCTCTGGTGCATCGATGAGTTCCACAACATCCAGTTTTTTGTTATAGCCTTTCTCATCGTTGTATGCGATAGCATCTGCTCTGTTTTTAAAAGATTTAACTTTTTTACCTCTATTATCATATACGTCCCAAGGTTGGAAAGTTGCGTCTTTGTCATACACTACCGTTCCTCCGCTGGCGCCTTTAATATCCTTGTCACTTAAAGCCTCTTTTGATTCTTTTATAGCCATAAGTATCAGTCCTTTCATTAAATTATTAAGTTTATCTATAACCATATTATATAATAAAAATCGGTAGTTTGTCAATATATTTTATGAAAATTAACTGAAAAATTCAAAATTAAGGCAGAAAAATGAGAATAGTAAACTTCTTGAAAGATAAGCAAATGCGGATACAAAGAATATAGAGATGACAAAGGGCACTTTTATTTAGGCTTGTTTAAGCTTAGAGAAAAAATAAAAAAACTTCCTCTGCATTTTTGCAAAGGAAGCTAAAAGGTTAAAATTTTAATTTATTAAAGATTTGTGTTAATATTTTTTGAGAAAATGAATAATCCTAAATGTATTTCAGGTAAATTGGTTTCAAATTCGGGAATCTCTGACAATATTTTCAGCGTCTTCTTGGGTTACCGATTTTCTAAAGCCGGACGGATCAGTATAATAATATTTATCAGCTCCGACGGTTTTAGGCTGCCAGTCTATTCCATGTAGACCATATGTAGCCTGTGAAATACCATTACTATCTATAGTTGTTTTAGGATCACCTGTATTTCTGCTAGGTGATCCCCAGCCGCCGGATACGCTTTTTTCGTCTCCATCACTTATGGCTATTTGAACTTTTTTATCATCTTTTTCTGACATGAGAATCATTCCTTTCATTGTTGAGAAATCTATATTTTCATTATGGATAAAAAGATGAAGAATGTCAATGTGTTTTAGAGAATAAAGTAAAAATAATTTTATAAAAGTCGATAAAATTATGTTATATATTGAAAATTTGGTTTTTTTGAGGTATATTTTTGCAAAAAAAATTAATTAAAAAGACGCTTATATTTTGCTATATTTGAGGTGAATAATAGTCTTTTTAAGCAGCGTGAGTTTGTTGAGCTTTTTATTTTATCTATTAAAAGTAAATTATTGCTAAATTTAAAGCTAGTTATTTTTCTAAATAGATCTATGTCTATTTTACTAAGTTTTAGCATTGAGTTTGCAAAAATTTTTTCATTCAGTTATTTGCAGTTGTCTAAATAGTAAAAAGTTTTCAACATTTTGATGTTGAAAAGGTTAAAAGTTTAAAAATAAAGGCGCCAGCTATGAGAATATAGACAATATTTAACAACTTTAAAATAAATTTCAGCGCATGGTAAAGGTTATCTAGATATGCGGATAGCTTTATCTGTGTTGCGTCATTCGCTTTTAACAATAGCACCGCGCAACTCGATAAAGCCATAAGCAGCATGCGGGTTTATATACAAAAGTGCTTATTTACAAAATAGAAAAATTAACTTAAAATATTAGAGCATATTCTTTTTCTTTAATATCATATATGTTACTCCCATCATAATTCCAGAAATGGCAACTGGACACCACCAAATTTGATCGAACGGCAGTTTATCGACGTTTATGTTCATGCCATAAAAGCTAAATATTATCGTTGGAATGGACATAATCAGCGTAATTGAAGCCAGAACTTTCATGACAATATTTAAATTGTTAGATATTATTGATGCAAAAGCGTCCATTGTGCCAGAAAGAATGTTTAAATATATGCTCGACATCTCTATGGCTTGTTTGATTTCAATCATAACATCTTCTAGTAGATCTTGATCTTCTTCATAAAGCTTTAAAACGCGGCCACGTCTGATTTTTGCTAAAGTGCCCTCGTTAGCCTTTAAAGATGCAGAAAAATAAACTAGAGATTTTTCCACTTCTAAAAGCAATATTAAATCTTTATTTTTCATGGACTTTCTAAGTTCTTTTTCAACATGATGGCTAATTTTATCGATATGTTTTAGATATAGTAAATATTTAGTTGCCATTCTTAACATAATATGAAAAACAAAATGTGTTTTTAAGTTTAGATAAACCCCTTTAACCACACCTCTAGAAAGTTCTTCTAAAATGGGATTCTCTCTTAAGCAAACAGTGATTACATTACATTTTGTGAGCATAACTCCCAGTGGAATTGTGCTATAGCTAATATTATCATTCTCGTTTGTGCAAATAGGGACGTCGATAATAACTAAGGTATTTTCGTGGTCTGAGTCTATGTGAGAAGATTCTTCTTCGTCCAGAGATGCTCTTAAAAAATCGGGGTCTATTTTGAACTCTTTAATAAGATATCCAACTTCTTTGTTGGTGGGCGCAATGCAGTTGATCCAACAATTACATTCATATTTATCGATACATGTGATTTTTCCGTTGATAGTTTTGTAATAAGATATCATAAGCGAATACCCCCATATTCATCGTGGGGGAAATTGCTGGAGACATATATTTCCCCCATATTTTATTTGGATTTTTTGTTCTACTCCAACTTAAAGGGTCAGGGTTCATTATATGCCACCTCCAGTAAAAATAATCATAAAAAATTAACATTTTATATTTAATATTATAGCAGAAAGAATGTGTAATTACAAGAATTAAATGAAATGTAGGTTAAATAATCTAAAAGTTTAAAAATGCAAATAAAAATAAAAAGTGAATTTAAAGAGGACGTTTAGGGTATGTGGTGAAGTAGTTGCCTTGTAGAAACACACAAAAACGACACAAAACCTTGCGGCCTTGCATCGCTCTTGTAAAAAAATTGAAAGAAGGTATTAAAATGGTTGAGTCGTTTTATAACGAACACAACATTATCATTATACTATGGCTTTTGAAATATGTCAAAGGTTTTTTTATAAATAAGATTTACTTTATTAGATATAAAACGACTAAATTGGCGCTTAAATCGGTTAAGAATTAAATATTTTAAGTAAATATTGTACTATACTTAAAGTCCATTCATGGCAATTAACTCGATTTTATTAAGAGTTTTTTGTAAGGTTTATCTTTTTGTTACGTAAAATGCACAAATTTATTTTTTCAAACAGTTGCAATATTTTATTTCTTTATGTAAAATAAAGATGGTGAGTGAGTTAAGAGTTGTTTGGTTTTGATTATTTTGAATTTCAAATTCAAGCCAAATTGCTTTAAAAATCAACTTATAGCTTGCTTCTTAGGTACTGCTACCAATGCATAATTAATTATAAACGGAGGAGTTTTATGTCTAACAGGTTGTTTCAAGGTGTCATTCATCAAATGCGTGATGCTATTGACAGAATAATAGGGGTGATAGATGAGTCATCTGTTGTGATCGCTTGTAGTCAACTTGCTAAGGTTGGGTCTGTCAATGAGCATGTGGTTTCTGAATCATTTACTGTACCTTCCACTTTTGTTGTGGATGGATTTACTTACCTCCCTTTCGGAGGTAGTGCCAAGGCGGAGTATGCGGTTTTTGTTGAAGGTAGTGACGAAAATGCGCAAAAATACGCAAAGCTTTTAGCGGTTTCTCTCACTAGCATAAAGAGATATTACGATGAAAAATATGATCGCGGCAATTTCTTTAAAAATGTGATTCTTGAGAATATATTACCGGGAGATATATATCTCAAAACTCGAGAATTGCACTTAAATGTGGATGTTTTGAGGGTTTGCTTATTTATTAAAATAACCGCTAAATCTGATATTTCTGTATACGATGTTGTGTCAAATCTTTTCCCGGATAAATCTAAGGATTTCGTGATTAACATAAATGAAACGGATATAGTATTGATTAAAGAAATACAGCCGGGGATTGATCACAGAGATTTAGAAAAACTTGCAAAATCTATTGGAGATACACTGTCGAGTGAGTTTTATGTCCACTGCATGATTGGCATTGGCAGCACCGTTACGGGAGTAAAAGATTTGGCTCGCTCTTTTAAAGAAGCTCAAACATCTCTGGAAGTGGGAAAAGTTTTTGATAAAGAGAGGAATGTTATAAGTTACGATAACCTTGGTGTCGCAAGGCTTATATATCAACTGCCAACGACTTTGTGTGAAATGTTTTTGAGAGAAATATTCAAATCAGGGTCCATAGATTCGCTAGATCAAGAAACCTTATTTACAATACAGCGCTTCTTTGAAAACAATTTAAATGTCTCCGAAACATCTAGAAAGCTTTTTGTTCATAGAAATACTCTCGTCTATAGGTTAGAAAAAATCAAAAAGTTAACCGGCTTAGATTTGCGAGAGTTCGAAGATGCGGTTGTGTTTAAGGTTGCGCTTATGGTTAAGAAATACCTGTCTTGCAGCCCTGTAAAATATTAAAATTATATTAATTTTATGTTTCCGTTGTTTAAAACAATGGAAACATTAATATAATTATCTTTATTTAGAAAAATGCAGAAAATATAGTGAAATATCCAAATTTTATATAAATTACAGTATTTTTAATATTTATGGTCGAATATTAGAATGCACTAAGAAAAATAAAGTTAACGCCCAATTTATAATTTAAGAAAAGCGAAAAATCTGTTTATATATTAAATACTGTATAGTATGATATATGGGGGAGTTTAAAATATGATAAAGTTCCAAAATGTATCTAAAGTTTACGGAAATGACACAAAGGC
Source organism: Oscillospiraceae bacterium (assembly GCA_031266365.1). Lineage (GTDB taxonomy): Bacteria > Bacillota > Clostridia > Oscillospirales > Acutalibacteraceae > JAISBE01. The sequence goes on along the minus strand of JAISBE010000020.1, from coordinate 18,194 downwards.
GCTTGAAAATATAAATTTGAAAATAGACGACAAAGAGTTTGTCTTTATTGTGGGATATTCTGGGGCAGGTAAGAGCACTCTTTTAAAATTGCTAACTCATGAGGAAACGCCAAGTTCTGGCAAGATTATTGTGAATTCTGTTGATGTGGTTTCTTTAAAAAAGAAACAGATATCTTATTTTAGAAGAACTATGGGGATAGTATTTCAAGATTTTAGGCTTATCGATAAAATGTCAGTTTTTGATAATATCGCATTCGCTATGAGGGTAACGGGCGTGCCGGAAAAAAAAGTAAAAGAGCGTGTGCCCTATATTTTGGGATTAGTTGGCTTGCAGGATAAAGGAGATCGCAAACCAGTGGCACTTTCTGGCGGAGAGAGGCAGAGGGTGGGACTTGCGCGCGCTTTGGTGAATAACCCGGCGACGATTATTGCCGATGAGCCTACCGGAAATGTGGATCCAGCTCTTTCTTATGAAATAGTTGAACTTTTAAATGAAATAAATTTGAGGGGTACCACTGTGATAATGGTGACTCATGAGCATTCTTTAGTTAAACGATTTAATCGAAGAGTTGTGGAGCTTCATGGCGGTAAAATAACCTCAGATACGGGCAAGATTAACAGTAAAGCTTTAATAAAAGACGAATTTAAGAAAGTACCACCATTTCAAGCGAATAAAAGGGCGTATAAGATTAAAAATGCAAGCTCTCATTCTCAAAAAGTGGAGGTGAGTAAATGAAAACTGGTTCGATGAGATATTTAATTAAAGAAGGCTTTAATAATATACGCGGCAATTTTAGTATATCTTTATCGTCTGTGGTTATTTTGATATGCTGTTTATTCTTAACTGGGGTTGTAGTTGTAATTTCTGCGATAAGCAATCAAGCCTTAAGGGTCGTTGAAGCTCAAAATAAGATTACGGTTTACTTAAATAGTGATATTCCTGAATCGGATGCCCTGTTGATAGGTAGTAAAATTCAAGAAATTTCAAATGTTTCAGAATGTAACTTTTGCTCAAAAGAGAAGACGATGGAAAAATTTAGCTATGTTGTGCCAGCTGATGTTTTTGATTTACTCGAAGGTCATAATCCTGTGGAACCGTCATTTGGTGTGAGCATGAAAGATCTTTCAAAATATGATGAAACTAGTAATGAATTGAAAGGCATAGAAGGCGTTGAATCAATCACTGACTGTGCTGAATGGGCAAAAAAGCTTACGCATTTTAACAATGCATTTTCATATGTAAAAATTTGTATAATTGTGATGGTTATACTTGTTTCTCTATTCATCATATCAAATACTATTCGTGTTACTATGTATAGTCGGCGTCGAGAGATCAGCATTATGAAATCTGTGGGGGCGACAAATTTATTTATTAGAGTACCGTTTATAGTTGAGGGAATTGTAATCGGATTAATTGCCGCAATATGCGCTTCAGGCGCTTTAAAGATAGCTTTTGAATTATTATTGCGAATGATAAAAGACTTAGCGCCTGTCGTGTCTATTTTTGAAGGACCTACCTGGTCGCTGTATTCTGCTTTTATTGGAATGGGGATGTTATGCGGGGTATTAGGGGGGACCTTCTCTATTGCTAGATATCTGCGAACTGAGGGGGGAGAAGTATTTGGCTAATAAAGACAATTTAACTAAAATTATAGTGATTTTATTGGCATCTGCAACTGTTTTTAATATGAGTTCTCCTTATAATGTATTTTGCGTCGATGATGTTACTCAAGCTCGAAATAGACAGAGGCAATTAAAAAAAGAGGCTGAAGCATTGAAAAGCAAACTTGAAGATAAAAAAAACAACGAAAGTAAGGTAGTAGGCTCAATTGAACAACAAAAGCGGGAAGTTCAGGATTTGAATGCTAAAATTGCAAGTGATTCAGAAGAATTGGTTGCTTTGCAAAAAAAGTTAGAAGCTAGTGAGCAAAGTTTAAATGGTAAAAAAAGTGAGATTGCAAGTAAGTTTAGAACACTACAGAGAGCTGTGAGGGAATTTGATAAAAAAGGTAAAATGAGCATTTGGGAATTTTTATTTGGGGATATGAGAACAGATGTGCATGAACGCCAGAAAGTTATTGGATGGATAAGTCAGGGGTATAAACAGCAAGCTGATCGGCTAAATGCCGAAGTGGAACAAATTCGGGCGGAGCATGCTGAGCTAATGGAGCAAAAAAGAAATTTAGAGGTTAAAAGTGATGAATTAAAAAGAAAAAAAGATGAATTAAGCGCTAAAATTACGCAAATGGGAAAAGAGCTAACTCAAATTAAGAAAGAGGAAGAAATTACCAAAGAGCAAATAGAAAAAAATAACGCAGCGCGGGAGCGGCAGGAAAAAGAAATAGAAATAGCAGTACAGGCAGCAATCAGGCGAGAACAAGCGAGATTGGCTGCATTGCGAGCCAGAATTGAAGCTGAGCGGCGTGCGCGAGAAAAAAAATTGGCGGAAGAAAGGGCTAAAAGAGAGGCGGAAAGAGAAGCGGCTAGAGCTCGAGGTGAAGAAGTAAAGGAAGAGGAGCCTCAAAGTGCGCAACCTGCCGAAGACGGGGTATTGGGTTCGCCGGCATGGCCAACACCAGGATTTAAAAAAATAACATCTCCGTTTGGTGAACCGAGAGGAAGCGTAACTCATAAAGGCGTTGATATAGGTGGAGCTGGGATACACGGCACACCAGTTGTGGCGGCATGGGATGGCATAGTGGTATATACTTTCACGGGATGTACTCACGATTATGGAAAATCCGGAAGTTGTGGTTGCGATGGCGGATGTGGAAACTGTGTTGTGTTAGCGCATGCAGATGGCACAACTACCCACTATTACCATTTGTCAGCCGTGTCTGTGGCACAGGGGCAAAACGTTGCTCGTGGGGAGGGTATTGGAAATGTGGGTACAACAGGTTGGTCAACAGGTCCGCACCTACATTTTGGTTATAAGAAAGACGGACGCTGGATTAACCCTATGGGTTTATATTAATATAGTTTTTGTTATTAAAAACAACATCGTAATGACGAAAGCTATATGGCTGCTGGGTAACAGGTGCATTATGCACCACAAGCGTCAAGAAAATATGCTGTGCTCGCTGGTCTAATGCCACAACCTTTGGGGGATAGATTTTCTGATTTTAGGGTGGCATTTGCGGTGAATTGCCAGCGATCTGATAGAGCATTTGAGGTGAGCGGGGTTATTCTCTAAGCAGGCAGCTGGAGATTTCGTTTTAGAGCATAAAAAGTGCCTTGGATGCCCTCTTTTTTATATTTCAATTTTCCCGTGGATCAGATTTTTGACGCAACGTACGGTTGTGTAAATATTGATAATCAGTTGAGATTCTTCTCGCGCAAAAAATGATATAAACTGGTATCATTGAATGAAATATAACCAAAAATTTACTTTTAAATTTGTTTAATGTCAACTTTAAACGAGAAAAGAGATAATTTTCTAATATACCGTATAATTAATTTAAAATATATTTTGTGCAAATTATATAAGAAATTTTATTAAATATTGGCATAAATAATGCGAATGAATTATTTCCTGAAATAGGGATGTGCGCTAAAGCAGGCTAGAGCGCACTCTTCACAGCTGGGAAAATATGGTTAATAGAGATATTTTCGCTCGAGGGAAAGCGAGTTACGGTCGGACCACAGGCTTATTGGTCATTGCAAAGGTGAGTTTAAATTTCACTCAAACTGAAACTTACAATTTTTTATAAATCAGGTAGCATTTTGTTGAATTTTTTGCCGCGCTTGATCTTTTATACACCATTAACAGCATTCAAGTTTACTATAAACATGAAATGATTTAATTATCAATTGACGCGGTGATGCAGCTTAAAAGTTTTTCTTTTGCCTCAGTTATTTTATAGCCTTTCATATGTGTGCCAGCCATAGTTTGGTGTCCTCCGCCTCCTAATTGTTCCATTATCAATTGAACATTGATATCTCCCAAAGATCTGGCAGAGATGCCCACACCGCCATCGCAAGGATAAAGCACAAACGAAGATCTGACCCCTTTGATATCCAAAAGTTCGTCTGCTGCCTGAGCTGCAACAACTCGTATATTAGTATAGCTTTCATCAGCGCATGCCAGCACGTACCCGTCAAAAACTTCTGCCTTTGATATCAGCTGATATTTTTCTTTATAAGTATCCATAGAGTTTGCGGAAAACTTTTTGGCTTGAGTTGGGTCTGCGTTCTTTTTTCTTAAAAATGCAGCTGCCTCGAATGTCCGAGATCCAGTTCTAGAAATAAAATTTTTTGTATCAAGCATAATCCCAGCTAAAAGGGCTTCTGCCTCTAGTTTTGTGAGCTTATTTTCTCCGAGATATTGAATGAGTTCTGTTACCATCTCAGAGGCAGAAGAGGCGTGAGGGTCGTGATAAAACACAATCGAATTTTTGATATGCCCTACCATCATGCGGTGATGGTCTATTATTACCACTTTTTTTGCCATTTTAAATAATTTTTTGCTTTCCAGCATTTCTTCGCATTGGGTGTCGACGATTATAAGCAATGTTTTTTCTGTGATTATATCTAAAGCTTCTAAAGGTGTTAAAAATATATCTAAATTACCTGAATTTTCTATACTTTCTACTAAAGAAAGCGCTAAAGTTCCTGATCTGTTAACCACAATAAAAGCTTGCTTTTCTTGACCTTTTGATACAACGCTCCACAAGCCAACTGCAGCTCCCAAGCTATCGAGGTCAGAAAATTTATGCCCCATAATAATGACTTTATCGCTATTTTTTACATGCTCAGCCAAAATCGAGGCAATTGCTCTAATTCTAACTTTACCTCTTTTTTCTGTCCCTTTAGAAATACCTCCAAAAAAAGAATAAGAATCTCCTTGTTTGATTGCCACTTGATCTCCGCCGCGTCCAAGGGCCATATCTAATGCTTTTCTTGCCCAAAGTTCGCACTCTTTTAAATTTGATCCGTTTTTGCCTATTCCAATGGAAATGGTGGCTTCTTTATCGTCATGAATTTTTATTTTGCGGATGTTTTCTAAAATTTTGAATTTTTCTAAAATAAATGACCTAATATGTCTCTCTTCGAAAATTATTAAATATCTATCTCCGTCAAGTTTGCGCAAAAAACCAGTAGTGCTGGCAACCCATTTTTGCAATTCTCTCTCAACACTGGCGATGATTTGCACGTCTTCTCCGTCGATACTGTCGCCGATGACTTCCTCTTTGTTATCAAATATGGCCAAAGCTACTGCTGGTCTGCTTTCTATGTATTCGAAAGTGCTGAGCTTATAATAAGTATCTTCCAAAAAGTAAAGTATTGTTACTCCGTTTGTTTTAAATCCAAACACAGTGTATCGCCGTTCACCATAAGCGACGTCAATCCCTTTGTGCTTTAAAAGTTGGTCAATGGTTTTGCCCGGTATAAATTGATCTATAGGCTCCCCGGTGAGGTCCTTATCTTCGCCTACCTTGTTTGAAAAAGAGGCGTTAAAATAGATAATATCTCCATTATCACCGATTATAGCCGTCGGTAATGGTAACATGTTTATAACATTAATATCGATTTTCCCCAGGGAATCAGCGGTATGTTTAATGGCTTTTTTGATATAAAGATTAAACCTTGAAATATGAGTAAACACAATTGCGATAGTAATAAATGATATTAAACAGTCCAGAATAAATAAATTTTTATTTTGCCAATTTAGAGCAGATAAAATAAACATAGAAAGAGAAAAAATTAGAAAAAGTGGTGATGCTGTCCAAGTTTTATTTTTCAAAAGAACACCCCTATTTTATGAAAATAAAAACAAAAAATTTTAGAGGAAAATTGTTTTTGATTATATTTGAGTATAATTTTCACTCTTTATTAATTTAAATAGATGTTGGACATTAATTACATCAAGCTCTAATAAAATCAGCAAATTTATAAATTTATCCTAAACTCAAAATGCGAGATTTAAAACTAAATTAGAATGCGCTTTTAAATTTCCATAATAACAGGTAAAATCATCGGATTGCGTTTAGTTTTATCGAAAAAAAGCTTCGAAAGCTCTTCATTAAGCCTCATTTTGATAGCTCCTAATTCCCGCTTACCGCGCTTATAATGAGACTCTAAAATTCCGAAAGCCTTTCTTCTTGCTTCTTTCATTAAAGGTTCAGATTCTTTCACAAATACGAAACCTCTGGATAAAATATCGGGCCCAGAAATTATATTACCCGAAGATTCCATAACAGCTACAATAACGATTAGGCCATCTTCTGCTAAATGTTTTCGCTCTTTTAAAACCAAATTTCCAACGTCTCCAACACCAGAACCATCCACAAAAACCCTTCCTGCGGGCACGCTTCCGATCTTTTTTATATAATCTTTATTAATTTCCAAAAGATCTCCTATTTCGCCGATAAAAATTCTAGAATCTGGCATTCCCATAGCTTTGGCTAATCCGGCATGTTTGCGAAGATGCTTTTGTTCTCCGTGAACGGGGATGAAATACTGAGGCTTGATCAGCCCTTCTATAAGCTTGAGTTCCTCTTGGCAGGCGTGGCCAGAAACGTGAACGTCATACATAGATTCATAGACCACATGGCACCCTCGTTTCAGCAATTCGTTGATCACAGCTCCTATTGTTTTTTCATTTCCAGGTATAGGATTCGCGGATATAATAATAAAGTCATCGGGGCCAACTATAATTTTGCGATGGTCAGAATAGGCCATTCTGGTGAGTGCAGACATAGGTTCACCCTGGCTGCCTGTTGTGAGCAAAACTACTTTATCTTTAGGGTAGCGATTTATGAGGTCGATGTCAATTATAACACCTTCTGGTATATTCAAAAAACCGAGCTCTGCAGCGATGGCCATATAACTGATTATGCTTCGTCCGGAATATGCGACTTTTCTCCCATATCTATGTGCACAGTGTATTATTTGCTGTAGCCTGCTGATGTTAGACGCAAACGATGCTATGATAATTCGGCGATCTTGGGCTTCGTAAAAAAGATTTTGAAAAGATTCGATAACCTTTTGTTCGGTCATCGTATAGCCAGGTCTTTCGGCATTAGTAGAATCAGCAAAAAGAGCCAACACCCCTTGGTTGCCGAGGTGTGCCAAGTGACAGAGATCTATCATATCGTCCTGTAGAGGGGTGCAGTCGATTTTGAAATCACCTGTGTGGACTAAAGTGCCGGCAGGTGAGTGTATCGCAACGGCGACTGAGTCAGGGATAGAATGGTTAACATGGATTAATTCAACACGCATGCAGCCAAATCTGATGTGCTGCTTGCAGTTTATAACATTTAATTTGGCTTTTCTCAAAAGACCTGCCTCTTTTAGTTTTGCCCCTACTAGCCCTATCGTCAACTTAGTGCCATAAATTGGCAAATTTACCCTTTCGAGCAGATAAGGTATGGCGCCAATGTGATCTTCATGCCCATGGGTTAAAACGATACCTTTAATTTTATCGATATTTTGTTCTATGTAAGTAAAATCTGGTATGACCAAATCAACGCCTGGCATATCTCCGTCAGGGAAAGCCATACCGCAATCGAGTAAAAACATATCATCCTTACACTCAAATAAAGTTATGTTTTTGCCTATTTCATTTAGCCCTCCTAAAAAGGCCACTTTGATTGAAAGCTGATTTTTTGATATTGCGGTTTTGGCATTCGGTGAAATTCCGTTTTCTTGCTTATTTTGGTCTAATCGTTTTGAGTTAAATTGATTTTTTTTGCTATTTAACTTGGAGGAGGCAGTGTTATGATTTTTCTTTGGCAATGATTCAATAACGTTGTTTTTAAAAGTTTTGTGTGTATTTTTTTGAAAACTTTGTTTCGTATCTTCTTCCTTTTGTGCTTTAATTTCATTGTCTTTAAATTTTTTATTGATTTGTTGAATGTTTTTATTTTTTGATTGGTTAAAAACTTTTTTTGGTAAATTGATTGCACTAACTTGGTTTGTCAAAGAGTTTGGTTTTAAATATTGCTCATTTTTGCTTATATTTAAATCTAAACTTAAGAGTTGATCAGCCTGTTTACCCAAAACGGCGTTTGGAAAAAATGAAGATTCTTTTTTTATTTTTTCATCATTGGGTGAGGTGCTTGAATTTTTTTCGTTAAATTTTGATGTCACAAAATTACCTCCATTAATGACTCTAGCAAAATTTTGCATTTTGATATTATTTATCCGTAAAAGACAAAATATAATATATTTTTGTAAAAAAACTGTTTATTTTAGAGATATTTAAAGCAAATTCAACTATCGTTTTTTTGCTATTTTTTAAAAAACGACTTGCTTATAGTTTTGAATTGATTTATATTAGAAATTAAAGGTTTGAACTAAACCTTCTGGGAATAATTTCAAAAATTAACCTAAAATTTATTTTATATTTTTAAATAGATTTAAGATGGCATGTGATATTTTCTAAATATTTTACTTTTGGGAGTAATATATTACAATATATATGAAATATTCTTAAATTAGTATTTTAATTATTTTAAATTTTATTGTTTAAGTTAATATAAGGTGAATCGATATTAAAAATTCTATCTATTTATCCCAACCCATTATCATTATAACTTTTTTTTGATGTCATGTCAACAAAAGTAGAAATATGATTAATTACAAAAACTGGTTTATATATTAAGCTAAGTTATTTATATGCCATGATAACCTAGTTTATCTTTATTACTGAAAAAACTGTTTTTAACATTAATTTTATGTCATACAAAAGATTAAATTGCTCTATATAAAGAAGATTATATTTCATTTTTTCAGGAAGGATTTTTTGGAAATAAGTTTGCTCTATATTGTGGCCAGATAGAAGCTTGCTTTCATCCTTGAATTTTATGCTGGCAAGCGATGTTAACCCTGCTGGCATTAAGAGGGATGCCTTCATTTCGTCTGTGTAATGATCGACGTATTTTAAAACCTCAGGTCTAGTGCCAACAAAGCTCATTTGCCCTGCCACGATATTAAAAAGTTGAGGTATTTCATCGAGGCGAAATTTTCTTAAAACTTGGCCTAATTTGGTAATTCTTGAGTCGTTTTCAGCTGTGATGTGAACGCTGCTAGTTTCCGTTTTTTGGTGCATGGTTCTAAATTTAAATATGCGAAACACCTCACCATATTGAGTAACGCGATTTTGCTTGAAAAACACGCTGCCTTTCGAGGTGCATTTAATTAATATTGCAATTAATAGTATTATCGGAGCTGCAATAATGCATAAAATCAGTGAAAAGGATAGGTCGAAGATTCTTTTTATTATCAGTTGTTTCCTTTTTTTTGCCAATATGTTGTAGTAGTTTCTCACACAATCATTTTTAATTTTATCAGGAATATTTTCCCAATTTAATAAAATCACTATTTCCTCCTCTATTTGCAAAAGAAATAATTTTTATATATTTGTATAAAAAAATCGATTTTTATATTGAAATTGTTATAAATATATGTAATAATAGAGAAAAGTAAATCGAATTTATTTTTGTATTTTTCAATAAGCTAAAGGAGGGCTAAACATGGCTGTGAATACCGAAAATAAAACTCAGGTATCACGCGATAAATTAACTGGTGCGACGGGAGGAATGGGTGGCAGCCCTGTGGTATATTGTTTGGTTCGTGCCAAGTGTGACTCGTGGCATAATTACCCCCAAATTGGGGTTTGCACCGAGGCTAAATATTTTGTACGTAGAGTTACACAAGGAAACGATGAATGGGTAAGTGGTGATCGTCAAAGTTATAATAGTTTATGGATACGTGATGTGCCAGGAGGTAAATATCATTTTGTTGCTGATAGGACTTCATATGATCCGCCGACTGCTGATGGCGAATAGAAGGTTTTTCAACTGAGTTAGATTTTAAATATTGCTATATTTTGCCAAGGCTTTAAGCTTAATTTACAGCTTTGGTAAAATTATTTTATTTTTAAAATTTTACACAGTTCATTATATAAAACTAATAAATTTTTCAATCTTATTTTCATAGGAGGATTTTTAGCAGCAGGCATCGATTTCTAAAGTCCAACTGAAGGTATCTTCAATTTGGCCAAACTGTATACCGGTTAGCACGTCGTATAGCTTTTTGGCAATCGGGCCAGGCTTTTCGCCATTGATTTTCATAATATTTTCGCGCCATCTGAGCAAACCAATAGGGGAAACTACCGCTGCGGTTCCGGTTCCAAACGCCTCTTTTAGTCGTCCGTTTAAGTATGCTTCGTGAATTTCGTTTATAGATATTCTGCGCTCTGAGATTTTTTCTCCCCAAGAACGCAAAAGTGATATACAAGAAAGCCTGGTTATTCCTGAAAGGATTGAATCTTGCAATTCAGGTGTGATAATTTCGTTATCTATTACAAAAAACACGTTCATAGTACCGACTTCTTCAACATATCTTTTTTCTATTGCATCTAACCAGATAACTTGGTCGTAACCCATGCTTGCTGCTTTATTTTGAGCTTTTAGAGAAGCGGCATAATTGCCTGCGGTTTTTGCAAAACCAACGCCACCTTTAACAGCACGGACGTAATCTTCTTCCACGTATATTTTTAAAGCCCCCAGACCAGCAGAATAGTATGAACTCACAGGCGAACAAATAACAATAAACCGAAATTTCTCTCCCGGCCGCACACCAATATAAGGATCGGTGGCCAAAATGAACGGGCGAATATAAAGAGCGGTTCCTGGTTTTGTGGGTGTCCAGTCTTTGTCGATATTCACAAGTTTTTTTATCGCGTCAACGCAAAATTTTTCATCAAGTTTAGGGATGCATAAACGCTCGTTTGAAATATTGAGGCGTTCGATATGTTTTTTTGGCCGAAATAACAAAATTTTATTATTTTTTGTCATATAAGCTTTCATCCCCTCGTAAACTTGCTGTCCGTAATGAAGGCAAATTGTAGCTGGATCTAAAGACAACGAGCCATAAGGCACGATTCTAGGATTGTGCCAGTTTTCATTGATATCATAGTCCATAATAAACATATGATCTGTATAAAATTTCCCAAACCCCAGTTTTTCATCAATTCCGGGCTTAACTTTTTTATGCTCAGCAAATGTAATTTTTATCTCTTGCATAAATAATCTCCTGCGTACTTTTATTTTTAAACCTAAACCCTTTTATTATTTTAATACAACAGTACCGGAATTTCAAGCCATGCATTTGAGCTCAGCGATTAGTGGGTACGGTCAAACGCCGTAAATGTTTCGGAATCCATACAGGTATCATTTGGTGGATTGGATAGCGAACCGTGTTGTGCGTCCGTTCTCCAAAGATGGCAATCGTCTGCTACAGAGCCAAAGGTATGCTCTTCACCTGTATCAAAGTTCGTAACCACGTCTTTGACTACCTCCTCCTGCGTGAAGAATGGACGTAGTAGTAAATAATCCCAGCGCAAAGGGCGTCCATCTTCGTCCATAAAAGGTAGGTACATTGTTTTTGACCAAGTTTTCTGGAATTCACCTTCAATTCTGATGCCACCGGGATACTTTGTTTCGTTAACCTGTCCATGGTGTAAATCAGTAGATGGAAGAGTGTAAGGTACCCCAGTCCCGCGGTGCCAAACACCACCACAACATGTGAAGCATTCTAACCGGAAAATGCAGCCAGTTGATGGCACCAGTGGATCTGAGTTAAATACCAACTTTGCACAAAGCTTGCCATTAGCATTTTGTACGTCTGCTACTCTAACGTCAGCGTGGCAAGCGGTGCTCAATAATTGCGAGCAAGCATTGCGGCCGCGAAGGTTAAGGATGCGAGTTTTTTGGCATAGTTTGTAAATTTCATAAAAATTACTTCCTTTCGTTATAAAATATTAATTTTTAAATTTTAATCAGCCGTTCTTTGGCTTTGTCGGTTAGCTAGTGAGATCAAAAATAGTAACCATGCACATTGCCATTTAGCGGTTGTGCCGCCCACCATGAGCATCACTGTCACGCATAGTTCGCACCCGAGAGTTTTGACTACTTGGACACATAAAGATCTCTTCCGTCTGTTCTTTTCCGTGCCCGGCCCAATAGTGCTGATGATCTATCGGTATGAGGAACATGTATCCTGTGTCTTTGTCTAGCGATAAGGTTACGTTTCCGTTGCTCAGCGCCTGCTCCATTGACTGGATCTTGTAGAACACTTTATTCCCACCAGCATCTATCAGCGGAAGATGGATGTTGTGATCTGCAGGCCAACCTAGAGGTGGGGCGATGGAGATATATCTGTAGGCTTCAGTCGGAGCGGGGCTTCGAAGTCGTACCGGCACGTCGTAACAGGCGTTCCCCATTGCGATGTATTGTAACATATCGGGAGCGGCGCGGTGAGCGTCCTCCGGAGCCTCTGGGTCATACTCAACCTTAATTACCCACAATAGACCGTGTTCGGCATCCTTTGGTTGGCCAGAGAAACGTACGACAGCCGCAATTTTATTTCCAAATTCATCATATTCGTAATCTACAAGCTCTACGTTCACTGCAGCGTGGCAAGCCGTGGATAGGGATGATAGGGTAGTGATGCCGATTAAGGCCGCGAAGGTTAAGGATGCGAATTTTTTGGCATAGCTTTTAAATTTCATAAAATTACTTCCCTTCGTTATAAGACATTAATTTTTAATCAGCCGCTGTTTTGCTTTGTCGGTTAGCTAGTGAGATCAAAAATAGTAACCATGCCCACTGCCATTTAGCGATTTCGCAACCAGTCAGGATCACAACGGGTTGTCATCCCTCGAAGCCCGGGAGCGCCGAGTCCGTGTGTACAAAAAGGAAATACTCTGGCGGTGCGTCTGGATTCACCGCCCAAAACGGATGATGATCTATCGGTACGACGAACGTTAATCCTGTTTGTGCGTCCAGCGCGGAGGTTACGTATCGGTCGCCCTGCGAATGCTCTCGTGACAGGATCTTGTAGTACACTTTATTTCCACGAGCATCTATCAGCGGTAGGTGGACGAAGCGGTCTATAGGCGAACCTAGGGGCGCCGCGATTGAGATAGATGTGTAGTTTTCCCAGTTTGAGCGGGTTACCTCTATCTTTAACGGAACGTCGTTAGGGCCTCTCTCAACGTAGGTGCCTTGCTCAACATCAGGTGCGTAGTTCCCCAGGTTCGCCTCATTTTCAACCTCAATAATCCACAATAGTCCGTGTCCGGCATCCGCTGGTGCGCCAAAGAAACGGACGTAAGCCGCAATTTTATTTCCAAATTCATCATATTCGAAAGCTACGACCTCAGAGTCCACTTCAGCGCGGCAAGCTGTGGATAGGGATGATAGAGTAGTGGTGCCTATTGCGGCCGCAAAGGTTAAGGATGCGAGTTTTTTGATGCAGTTTGTAAGTTTCATAAAAATTAGTTCCTTTCGTTATAAAACGTTAATTTTAGAATTTTGATCGTTGAAGATTCTACTTTCAGTGAAAATGGCGAAATATCTGAGGTTTCATCGCATAGATTCGGCACACTTTTTGGTTAAAAATATTGCTATCTTGATTAGTCAAAGCTCCACTGTATAGGATGCGTCGCGCCTACCGCCATACTGGGCAGTAAGGTGTAAAAGTCAACGCTGCTGACCGTGTGTCCTCCGTTCAACAGTGTCACGACTTCAAACTGCGCAACTGAATACGGATCGACGTACCCCATGAACCATGTCCAGCATAAATCTTCCCCGGTTGCGTCAAGTTTTTCCAGTTCTGTGGCTAGCTCCATTCCGCGCCCGAATTGACCTATGGCGAAATACGCGTGATCGTTGTGGAGGATATTGCAGTAATCGTCACCTGTGTAAAAATCGATGAGAGGTAGCCCCGATGGAAGCAGGCGTCCGTCGACACTCGTCGGGAATAATGCAAAAACGGCGCAACGGGTCGGATGATTATCCGATGGGTATTCTACGTTTAAGGAAAAAGTATCTGGCGTGTCTCCCACCACGTAATTAATCCCGTCAGCAAGTTCGACGGTATGCTCAGCCTGGCAAGCCGTGGATAGGGATGATAGGGTAGTGGTGCCGATTAAGGCCGCGAAGGTTAAGGATGCGAATTTTTTGGCATAGCTTTTAAATTTCATAAAATTTACTTCCTTTCGTTATAAAATATTAATTTTTAAATTTAATCAGCCGTTCTTTGGCTTGGTGTGGGTGTTAAATAATCAAAGGTTGGTAAATGGGTTCAGGGCATGCGCGCTAGCCATGAGTAATGCCCATTCCCACTGCTCAAAATTTAAGCACCGTCGTGGATGTTGGGTATGTATTCGCCGTTGGAAGTCCTTCCAGGCACATTGTCCCATCGAATTTCGCGCCAGTTTTCGCTAGGTGCCGACAAACCCTCAAACACGGCATCAAATTCCCCAATCAATCTCGGTATGTCGTAATTGTGTGGCGGAGTGTGTGAAGTTTCGACACTTATCATACATGCTGACTCACAATTTGTCGCCTGGTCCACATCCTCCACCAGGATCCGAAAATCCACCGGCTCACCAGGCCGCCCGCTTCCCACGACGCATGTGCCTCGACTGTCTTCAGTTTCTGAAGTGTGAATCGATGTGCGATTCCACTTATTCAGTAAAATTATGTGAGGCTGTTTTTCATGTGCAGAATTACCATCTTCACCGCGCCACCGGCCAAACACTGCCAGCGTTACTGTTTCGTTTTGGTTGGTAGGTTTGTGCTTGAACGCGTAAACTCGATATCCATTTTCGGTACCAAGGTTTTGAATGCCCGTGTTGAGTGCGCCCGACACATGTAATGGAGCTGAAGTAGCGAAGATCAAATGGGCGGCAAAACTAAGTGAAACGAGCTTTTTGGCATAGTTTGTGAATTTCATAAAATTATTACCTTCTTTCGTTATAAAATATTAATTTTAGAATTTTGATCATTTAGATATCAATGAGCGCGCGCATCTCGTAAATGTATAAATGATCCTGAAAATATTCTACTATAATTTTTAATTTTATACAAGAAGAATAATAATATTGATATCGAAAATCATTTTGCAGATAATATAATTTATATACAAGGTATTTTGAAGATATAAATTCACCAGTAAATTCTCAATTTTTTCTATTACACGAGTTTTAATGCACTCGCTACTTTAAGTGGCCCACATAAGGAGTAATCCTACCTTAACCGGTGCAAACATGTTCTTAAATCGGATATTCGGGTGGCTCATTATTTATCTCGCCGGTACAAATCGGTCGATAGTCACGATGAGAAAATTCAGGCGATATCGCGGCGACGTCAGTGAAAGTACCCTCAATTCGATAAAGCGAGACTCCCGGCATAGCACGGCTTACTTCTATTAGTTTTATATTCCAAGTGACAGTTGTGCCGTCCGCTTCGTTTAATGGCAATGTAAATTTTCTTCTCCATCCTTCGCCAAACTCTCCGCTGTACGCTGTAAAATTTACATGCTCGTTTATGTTTAGCCATCCATAACTATCGCCAGTCTGCATTTCTTGGGGAAGCTGCCATGGCATGGATTCACATCCCTCAGGTAGCCGAGGGCACCTTATTACGATTAGCGCATATGCGGTCTTTCGATTTGGCGCGGGGCCTGTGTCAACATGCACCTGGGCTAATTGTATTTCAGGGTTGTCTGGAGATTCCACGTTTTTTCTTCTGATAATCTGAGCCGCATGGCAAAGTGGGATCTGTGATAATAAACAAGTAGCGCCGATTATGGCCGCGAAGGTTAAGGATGCGAGTTTTTTTGCGTGGTTTGTGATTTTCATAAAATTTACTTCCTTTCGGTAATAACAAAATTAAGATCTTTTTAATTGTTAATAAACATGATTGCATTGATTTTAATAAAAGTTATTTTAGTAAAATTATAAATATTTATAAATAGGTTACTGTGTATTTTTAAGAAAATTGTAATTTTAAAAAGCGCAATGAATTTTAAATTTTCATGCAAAAATCTAACAAATATTTAATTTATTACATATTTACTAATACTCTCTTCATGCAAATTATAGTACATCCCCTGCTGGCATGATAATCTAAGCATTGGTAGCTTCTAAAGCCAGGATATGCCCACCCTGTGCGTTTCGCCAACCAGGATAGTCCTCCGTCACGTAGACTAGTGTAACATCGGTACCGTCAGGCGTTATTTTGTGCGTTCTGACCCCTGGATCGTCGATGGCCACGTATATCAGCGCATATGTCCATGTAATGTCGCGTCCGTATGCATCTTTTGTTGCTAAGTTAAACCTTCTGTACCACTCAATTCCTGGCTCTCCTCCCCAAATAGCACCATTTTTCATTTCTATTTCTTCAACCCAGTGCTCGTAATCGAGCCTAGCATCCGGCTGAGGATAAACCCCGAACGGCTTTTGACCGGTTATTTCAGGCGTGGCTGGTGTTATTTTAGCTTGTAGTTTTAGTACACAAGCGAGTCTAGGGTCGTTCGGTGTGGCAGTGAAGTCGAACTGGATATATATTACTCCGAGGTAATCCATCATTTTAGATTTTATTATGGCAGCTTGGCAATCTGTGCTCAATAATAAGCTGGCAGCGCCGATTATGGCCGCGAAGGTTAAGGATGCGAGTTTTTTTGTGTGGTTTGTGATTTTTATAAAATTTACTTCCTTTCATTTTTTTACTATAATTTAAAGTATTTGTTAAGAGATTGCGCTGAGTTTTTTAAATAAAATTATAATTTTATGATAAAGCCGATTTAAAATAGTATAGTGGATTAAAACTTCATGTGAAAAATCCTAAAATATTCTGTTAATAATATAATTTGTATATAAATAATTTAAAAATTAATTCATTTTCATCGCACATCAACAGTAGTGGTGCCTGTGGGCACTCGACATTATGGCAGTTTTATGTTACCGCTTTCTATTAAGGTTTCTTCTCCGTCCGCGGTGATTTGTGTAACCTCGTAGGTGTACTCCCAGCCTTTCAGGTAGATCACTTGAATAGTAACGCTCCACCGAGCTCCCAGCTGTCCCACTACGCAAGTTTTATACCCATCCTCGTTCAAGCGAACGACTCCATCATTTGTAGTAGAGAAGTATCTATCTTTTGTGAGCGGTAACCAGGGTGGGTAGTTAGGAGGATGGTTTGGGTCCGGGCATTGAGCACATATATGCACTGCGGTCGCTTTACTAGGCGGCGGTGTGGTGGTACCTAGGGTGATAGATAATAAAGACCGTCCGCCCGGTGTTTGTTTTGCGGCTAAGATTGCAGTAACCTCGGTAGCGCGGCAAGCTATACTCTGTGGTAATAAGCAAGAGGTGCCGATTGTGATAGCGAAGGTTAAAGCGGCGAATTTTTTGATATAGTTTGTGATTTTCATGAAATTACTTCCTTTCGTTACTGAAATATTAGTTTTTTGAGCATGGATCCGTTGATTTTAAATAAAAATTGTGGATATGTTGCAGCCAGGTTTGGTAGAGAGGAGCGATTTTGACAGTTTGAACCTTTTTTTGACAATTTTTCAGAAGATATGTAGGTAAGCCTTTGTCGCAGTTGATAGGGAAAGTCACTTGCACCGGGCCAAAATGCCCCTTGTTCATGGAAAGAGGTTGCTGAAATATTAGTTTTTTGAGTATAGATTCGTCGCTCTTTACTATACGGTGCGCCGTGAAAGCAAAAATTTTAACCTTTTTAATAATTTGGAGGGTGCGATATTGTAGCCGCGGCTTTTTTTCGCTCGAGCGCGCGTATGCGCCATCTATTGCGGGATGCGGCCGTTCCCGGCTCACTGCCTGTGAATCTTTCGCCTGCCGCGCTTGAAATTTTGTAGGCTTGGCATGTCCAACGGACCGGTTGGCGATCTTTGGTTATTGAGGGTAGAAGGATAATCATGCTCGCGTCCTGACCTGGCTTTCCCGTCCATGTGAAAATAGAACTTGCCCCGTTAAGCGTCACTGTAAGTGTGAGTTGTTCTTGATTAGAATTATCCATCATAAACAGCTCATTCGGCGTAAAAAGAGGCTCTCTTTCCGTCCTTTGGCTTTGTGGGATTTGTTCAGCCGTAGCGATGATCACGGCAGTATGAGCTGCATTGCCCTTTACCAGGATATTTGCGCCCAATCGCAGATATGTAGTACCATAAATATTGCTTTCCGCGTCATTACCAGCCGTATCAGCGCGGCAAGGTTGGTTCTGTGATAGTAAACAAGTGGTGCCGATTGTGGCCGCGAAGGTTAAAGAGGCAAATTTTTTGGTATAGTTTATGATTTTCATGAAATTACCTCCTTTTGTTTTCGACTTTAGGTCACATGACCGGCGCGGTGCCAAATCATTTTTATTTACGTAGCA
>JAISBE010000016.1 GCA_031266365.1 Oscillospiraceae bacterium | reverse complement strand
AGTGCAATCTATACGGGAAAATATTTATTAAAAAATTGCATTTAATTGGACATATTTTAAAGTAAATTAATTGTGAGGATTTGTTGTGTATCAATATAAATTTAAAAAAAGAGCAGGGCAGAAATTTTAGCAGAAAAAAGAGTGATCCAAGGAAGGATAGAAAATATTTCCAACGCAACGGCTGCCCCTTATTTAGTGCTCATCTTTATTGCGGAAAATAACGTTCATATTATTTATAACAATACTTGGAAAAATTTTTTATATAACTTGAATTAAAATATATTCAATTAGATGCAATTTTTTCATATTGAATATGGTAATTCTTTGATATATCGTATAATTTATTTTTGATTGAGCTTTATAGCAAATATATAGTGGGGTATAAGCTTGTGTAAGCAATGCCAAATTTTTTCGTTCTCTTGCTGCAACTAGCTTTTTCCATAGCGGAGAAAGCTGCTGTTAGCCGTATTTTTTTAGCAGATTGATGATACTTTTGCCTCGATATATCAGG
The DNA here is from genome assembly GCA_031266365.1 of Oscillospiraceae bacterium. Taxonomy (GTDB): domain Bacteria; phylum Bacillota; class Clostridia; order Oscillospirales; family Acutalibacteraceae; genus JAISBE01. The sequence continues at coordinate 53,209 of JAISBE010000016.1, read as the reverse complement.
CAGCGAGTTTAGTCTATCATCTTGCCGTGTGGATGCGGCACTACTCCGTTAAAAGCTTTTTACCTTTCACCCGCTCCTCGAGCACGCAAGGGTGCGGTGAAAAAAATAATTTAATTTGCGACGGTAAGATACGTCCTTAAAAAAGCTAAGGAACATATCGAAAAATATTTTTCTGCATACAGCTAGCCGATACACGGCCAAAATCGGCGGCGCTGAGGCTAAGGTGGGCTTTTTTAACAAATTCGGTTCGAGCAAAAAGCTACCATATCCTGCGTTAAGAAAGCGTTCTTTTGAGAAATTATACCCAATTAAACATATTTTATAGTGAATTATATAAGAAATTTTATCATATAACTATATATATTTAGGAAATATTTAGTTAGGTGTAAGCTTTTGTGCATGAACTCACATTTTAGCAGCAAAATTTTGGTGTAGGTTCAGGTGGTAGCAGTAACATTTCTTCAATGAGGATATGTTTTAAGAAGGAGTGATAAAGCAAGCAAGGAATATTTTGTTGAGGATACCGGTTCAACTGAAGTTTGAGATATTTTGAAAAAAATCTAGTTTATTTTAAATATATTTTATTGTAGATTATATGTGAAATTTTGTTGCATATCAATATAAATTTAAAAAGAGAGCGGAGGCTGTGGCGCTTAGCTCGTGGTGGCAAAGGTAGATGCCAGAGAAGGGAAAGCATAAAAAGGCATCTTTGCAAAGCTTGACATTTGCGCAACACTGTGCGATGAAGAGTTTACTAATATTGAGTAATTAAAAGATAAAAATTGCTCGCGCCCCCAAAAGAAATCCCTAGCAGCATAACGTTTTATCGTACATTTGAAAAAGAGAAAACACAGGGGCGCGCAGATTTCATGCGATTGGTTTGGGTTATCGTTGAAAATTGCCGACTAAACATCAGTGAAGCTGCACTTTGATACCGCAAACCCTTCGCTGCCTGGGCAAGTTTTTTAAGCTTTGGGGTAATCCGACGGGATGAGAAATTTTAGTTCAGTATATGCTATTTTAACACACAAGTTTGCGCCTTTTGTAAGAAAATTCTCCGGCAGTGAGTAAAACCTTCGCTGCCGGGAATGATTGTGTAAAGTTATTGCTCCTTTATTTCCTAATTTTTATCTGCCATAAGTTTAATAAAAAAGGCATATTGCGCATTCTTTAATTAGATATATCTACTTTTTCATCTGACTCTTTCTTAGCTTCAGAGTTTTCCTTTTTTTCTAAATAATCTTCTGGCTTACTTGAAAACCCCTTTGCATCGTTCGATGCTACGAGATATACTTTTTCATCTCCCTCGAGTTGCACATAAACCCCGTTGCTTAATGGAGCATCGGCGCCAAGTTTGAGGACTGTAGCAGGTTTATCTTCAGGGTGGTTAATCGTTATCTGCGCTTTTGGAGAGTCCAGTCCATATGCCTTTAAATTCTCGGAATTTTCAACAGCTACCCTAACTGCATTAAAGTTTGCTAAATCACTGAATAAATGTTCAATCGAGTCAACAGAAAGAGTGCCTTCTGTTTCTAAATTAGAAATCTTATAAACAAAACCATTTTCTTCTTTGGTCGATTCAATTTGAAAATCGGATTTTTCATTTTTTATGTGTATAGAAACCATATCATTTCTATTCAATGATACCAAATTTATAGTTGGGTTGGTCTGAGAAGACTGTTTGTTTGCGGGCTTTTCTTTCTCTGGCAACAGTTTTGAGCAAAAAAGTAAGGCGAGAAGTACAATTACAAATCCGAATATGAACGTTAAATTTTTGTGCTGTTTTTTCATAAACATACTCCTTTTTGCAGTATTTAATAGTAAATGTTCTAAGCTATTTATTGAAAATGGCAATAAATATATTTCAACAAAAGCATTTTTAATGAAATATGTTATCTCCATTAAAGTTAACGGAGATAACATTTAAGCTTATTTATTCTTTCTTTTTGAGAAGATAACTAAACCTATAATAAGGATTAATGAGGGCAATATGAGGTAAAGTATATTGCCGATGGTTTTAGCTGAACTTGCGCTTATGCCTAATTCTTTGCCTTCCAACGATTTAGGTTCGATATTTATTCTTGGTTTTTCATCGCCTGAAAGAATATGGAAAGCGTTTAAAATGAACTCAGAGTTATTTAAAAATGTTTTTTCAGTGAAATTTTTATTGAATGCCGTAGAGGAGCCAAAGACAATTATATTTGACTTTTTACTTTCTTTATCTTCATTTGACCCAAATGCCGAAGCAAGCGATGTTGCAAGTGGACCTGTAAATTTGTCTTCAGTCGGCTTCCACTCTTCAGAGGCATCATCAGGGAATACACCGGATTTTTCCGAACTTTGTAATAAAGTTTCAACTTGAAATTTATTGGAATCTGGGTCATTAACTTTTTCAAGAGGTTTCGAATAGGGCATACAAACTAAGATATCGATATTTTTGCTCAAATTGTAAGCGCTATTACCATAGTCGCTTAAAAACAAGCAAGGGTTTCTTTCTGCAGAGAGCTTCTTGAGGTCTGTTTCAAAAATAAGGCCTTCGCCAACTTTAATTCCGTGTTTTTCTAAAAAACCACCTAAATTTGCGAGATTTTTAGATTTAGGATTTACAGCGTAAATTAAGTTTCTGCCATATTGTCCTCCATTTGATAAAAATTTCTCTACTTTTTCTAAACTCTCCGGCATATAATCTCTTTCAGGGCCGTAAACTAACACTATGTTTGTATCTTCAGGAATTTCTTCGGTTGAAATGTTAATTTTTTCTATTTTATAGCCGTTATTTTCGAGCAAATTGCTAACATCTTGGTCATTGTCTTCTCCATAACCTGTTAAAAAAGTAATTTTAGTTTTGTTATCGAGAGTAACAATCAGCATGGCGGCAGTCACAGCCTGTTCTGCTTTGGAAGCAATCGCTTTAGTATGCCTGAAATCGCTATTAAACTCAAATAAATCATTTGGTGAAATAACTTTATATTGCTCTCCTGATTTTACAATAATGCTGTTTGGGTGTAAGTCTTCTTTAGGATAGTTATTTGTGTAGGTAGGATTTTTTACTACGTCGATATAATTTAATTTAATGTGACTTGAATGCTTAGCGTATTGTTTTAAGACCTCATTTGCTTGATGGGCGTGTGCGCCTAATTCTTGTATAGAGGTGAAATTTTCTTCTGTGTTAAGCATGTCTATTTCTATATCTTTTTCAAGGTTTGATAAAAAATCTATAGAATCTTGTGTCAGTTGAAAAAATTTTTCACTGGTAAGATCGTAACTTAGCTTATATTTGGATGACAATACGTTTATTATTAAATTAAAGATGACGATACCAACTATAAACAGCGCAGTGATGCCCGTAGCAGCGCTGCCGTATTTGAATTTTTTGGAATAGAGAAAACTCATTTTATTGCGGAATTTCATCTTCTTTTTTGGATTAAGGGCGATTTTATCTTCATTTGCTTGATTTACAGATTTATTTTCATTTTGTTTCATATTTGTAAATTATCTCCTTCCTAGCTCCAACGCTTTTTCTCGAAAACGCGCGTGGTCAAGAATATAAAAACGCCACATACGCTCAAGAAAAATATGATATCTTCTAATTTAATCATACCTAAAGGGAAACTTTGATAATGCCCAGTGAAAGAGAGATTTTTTAAAATATCTGCGAGAAATTTAACAGATATCTTAGAGATGATTGAGTCCATCACTATGGTGAATATACCAATAGCAACGTTGCTAATAGCGGCAACCATCTGACTTTCAGTTAAAGCCGAAAGGAACATACCAATTGCGATCAGCGCTGAGCCTAAGAGAAATATGCCGATAAAATTGCCGCTAACAGCCGCCCAATCAGGAGATGTAAATGCAGAAATAATTAAGGCATATACGAGGGTAATGCTGATACAGAAAAAAAATAACGTCAATGCAGCGAGATATTTACCCAAAACAATCGATGAAAGCCTCACAGGAGCTGTTAAAAGTGCTTGATCGGTTTTTTGTTTTTTATCTTCGCTAAAAAGCCGCATCGTTATTATGGGAATAACAAATGCCACAATCGTGAAAAGTGCGTTGAAAGTGCCAGTAAGACTGGACGAGTCAGCAGTTAAGGAAGAAGCAGTGAAAAAGTATCCGCTTGCAAGGTAAAATAGCGCTAAGACTGCATACCCAATTGGTGAAAAAAAATAACTGCCCATTTCCCGTTTAAAAATCGCATTCATGAGTTTTCATCTCCCTCGTTTTTGATTTCTTTTTTATTTTTTTGCATCTCGTCTGGAACGTCAGACCCTTCTGTGAGTTTCAAGAAAATTTCTTCGAGTGAAAGAGAGTCTATTTTTAAACCGAGTAAAGGCAAATCTTGTGAAGACAAAGTTTTAAATAATTGCCGTCTGATATCTAATTCTTTATCTGATTCTATTTTATATTCAAACACGCCGGGTTCTTTTTCTTTGGTTACAAAAACATTCAAAACACCAGCGATAGATTTGATGGCAGATATTATTTTTTCTTTAGCCCCTTCTACTATAGCATATAATATGTGGTTTCTTTCCATACCAGCCGAAAGATTTTCCGTCGTATCGTCCGCGACAATTCTGCCCTTATTGATAACTAGTATCCTGTCGCAGATCGCTTGTACTTCTGTTAATATATGTGAAGAGAGAATTACCGTGCGGCGTTCCTTGAGATTGCTGATCAAGTCTCGAATTTCGATGATCTGTTTGGGATCGAGCCCTACTGTTGGTTCATCTAAAATTAAAATAGGAGGGTCACCGAGTAGTGCCTGCGCGATTCCAACCCGCTGTTTATATCCTTTTGAAAGATTTTTTATAATTCTATCTGAAACTTGACTGATTTTTACTTTTTCGATAATTTCATTTATATGTTGGTTTTTAGGAAGCTTCACCTTTTTTAACTCAAATATAAACTTTAAATACGCTTTCACGGTCATATCAAGATAGAGTGGAGGTATTTCTGGAAGATAGCCAATCTTAGATTTCGCTTGAAGTGGCTCCTCAATGATATCTAAATTAGCAATCTTAACTGTGCCGGAGGTGGAAGAAAGATATCCTGTTAATATATTCATTGTTGTGGATTTTCCAGCTCCATTAGGCCCAAGAAAGCCCAAAACTTCTCCTTTGGTAGCTGAAAAGTTTATTTGATTTAGCGCTATTCGCGATCCATATTTTTTTACGAGGTTTTTTACCTCTATCATTACTCTTTCCCTCCTATTTTAGTTTCTAAGTGGCTTCACTAAACCTGATAATTCCAGGTGGTACAGTGCCCTTATTTGATGGCACCGAATACCAATCATCTCCGAGCGCCATAACATCAATGCCTTCAGGTTGCTTTTGTGCTTTTACGGGTGAGCAAGTTGCCTCAACAGATAATGCGCTGCGATCTAGTATTACGCTATAAGTGTTAGTGCCGTCGTCTATCCATATTCCTTGCTGCTTTAAAAGCTCGGCTCGGATTTTATCTCCAGCTTCACCAGGGATACCAACAATATACATAAAATTTTCCCATGGTGCGCGTACCCTGGAATTGTCAAACACCTCTGGAATCAACGCGTGGTATTCTGTGTTTATCTTATCTAGCTCACTTTTTTTAATAATTTTTAATTTATGTTGATCGAATGCCACACTAGCTATAATTCCCTCATCTTCGCGAGTTGGACAATTCACTCTAGCCCAGTATTGAGCGCATGCACTTATAAGTTGTCCTGGCCGTAAATCGCTGTACCAACCGGACTTAGAAAGCCAAATGCCACCGTAAGCTTGCCCTGGAAAGTATTCACCTGTAGTGAATTGTTCAAACAATGTTTTCGCCGGCACTTTCTGTTTGGTCCCATCTGGATTTTCCGTCTCGTAAGCAGATATACCTCTATAGTATTTTTGATCTCCTGGAATTTCATTAAATTGTTCGGTAGGTATCACGGTGGGTAGACCATTAAAGCTGGGATTGAAAAAATCTCTTGCTAATTTGCTTACCACTTTAATATCACTAAGATCATCTATCGACGGATTATTTGCAAATTTAGCTCCATAAAGTCTCAAAGTATTGTTATAAACTTCCAAGGCAGCTGCTTTTATTTGTTGCTCGCCAAATGAGTGCGCCGTCTCAAATGAAACCAAATTGGCAAAAACAAACCCTGCGAAAGATAGGCTGATTATTCTCTTTTTTATTTTCGTAGATAACATAATTCTACCCTCCTTTAGGTGTTATAGAAATATTTCTGTGTTCAGTTAAAAGTGGCTTAATTATATCTAAATATTTCAAGTGTTTTAGGCAAGATGTTCAATGAACATAAGGATCGACGAATCTTTGCTGCGTTGACATCAATTTTCGCTAGTTCACTGCCCAAAAGTTCTCCGGTTCTGGGCAACATCCAATGGATGCCGCGGCGCATTATTATCGACAACCTGATTTCCCCAACCGCCATTCGCCGGATTGTTTGGTTGCCAAAAACCATTGTCGTCACACGGTATACGATCAGCATTGGTCATGTTACTCCTCGCGCCTCGAGAAATTGGCCGAAATAAACCGTCGGTGTAGGTGGAAAATGGTTTCAAATCGTGCGCCAGAGTCGTTGTGGGTATAAGGTTGCAACCAAGGGTGACCCAAGCGAAAGCTATGCCGATGATTCTCTTTTTTATTTTTGTAGGTAACATAATTTTATCCTCCTAAAAATATTATTATGGTTAATTATAGAGCAAAGTTAAAATAGCAAGCTCACAGTATTACTAGCCCGTCCAAGCCTAAAGCTGCTAACATGTAGCGGGGATGTTTGGGCGCTGGTTGTTGTTCGCGCGCAAGGTTAGGATCTCTGGGTAATTCTGCAGGCTGGTTAGGTCTGCGGTCGCTAACTAGATTATCTAAGTCGTCTGGTTTGGGAGCGCATCCGTGTGCCACAGTGGGTAAAAATGTGCCGCCAAAGGCAGATGCTGCGAAAGATAGGCTGATTATTCTCTTTTTTATTTTCGTAGGTAACATAATTTTATCCTCCTAAAATGTTATAAAAATTTTTCATAATGAAAACATTATCGCTATAATGTTTTCATTATGAGTTACACTATGCAGAACAAAAATAAGGAATCTGCGCTTGATAAACAGTTATGAATAAGTCAATTTCTTCAGGAGAAAACCCACCAGGGCTATAATTTTCAATCAAACATGCAATTTCATCTAATACTGTATCATGAATAGCATCGCCTGTCAATTGCCCGCGTAGAGCGTTAAGCCGTTCTTGTGTGGTCAATTCGTTATCACGATGAAGTATACTAACAATTTCTTCTGTTTTTTTCTTAATTTTTTTATATAGCATAACGATCCTCCTAAAATATTATGGATTATAGGAATACTTTATTGTTCAATAATAAAGTATTCTTGAATTTTGTTTAAAGTGGTTTACTTACATTGAAAAAGTACAGGTTTTCCATCATCATGATCGTCTGGTGAGTCAGCAAACCATCCTCCTCCGAGTGCTATCGTATGGCAAGCTATGGGTCCGGAGTTAGGTGTTTCGATTGTTTCCTGGCACACAAGTAATTTCCCATAATTTAGTATGTCGGTGCTAAATGCCTCATTCTGTGCGTGTGCATCTTCTATTGCGTCATAGCCCAATATCAAGGCGAGTGATTGCGTACCAAAAAACTGATTATTAGCAATGTAAGCTAAAAATGTTTGCTCACGTGTTTGAGGATTCTCAAGATTAAATTCCCTGGAAAGCATTTTTTTAAGCTGGTCTTGTACTGTGTTTAAAAAGGGTCTCTCAACTATTTTACTCTGTGGATCCAGTGCCACTTGTGCTATAGTTATATTACCACCCGCTGCCGTGAAGAACGTACCAGCCCACTCTGCGCATTGTACCGCGGCTTCGCCGGGATGGAGGTCCGCGAGTCGTGCGCGTTTGTAAACACTCAAAGGTTGCTTGTTTACCCGGTAGTCGGGGTCAACCGTTAAACGCGGTAAATGTGTTAATGGTCCATCTGGTGTGGGGCTAACGGCGAGATATCGAACGTCCTCAGTTCGTGCATGAAACTCGTCAGTGGATAGTACTGTGGGATTATGATTGAACTCTGTGCGATGTTGCTTGACTAATGAGGTGTATATTTGGTCGGGATTGCCACCAAAATTGGTCGAAAGGCTTTTTGCGGTTTGTAAAACTTCATCAGCAGCTTTTTCAACATCCACATTGTTAAATCCATATGCCACGGATGGAATTAAACTGCCAAAAGCAAGTGCTGCTAAAGATAGGCTGGTCGCTCTTTTTTTAATTTTCTTAGATAACATGATGTATTCTCCTATAAGATTAATAAAATTTTTCATAATGAAAATATCATTGGTACCAACATGATTTTTCATTATGGTTACATCATAGCAGAGGAAAACATGCTAGTTATTAATAATTTATTGCTTATTAATTAATATTTTGTAAACTTGCTTTTTCAGGAATAAAATTAAATAAATCGAGGTTATTGTCAAATAAGAAATTTACAATAGCTTTTTTATCAAAAATAACTAAATTTAATTTATTTTAAAGCTATCTTTAAGAGACACAGACCTATTAAACACCATAGATCCCGATTTGCTCTTTGCATTATCCAAACAAAAATACCCTAAACGCATGAATTGAAAAGAATCACCTTGTTTTGCTGTTTCTAAAGATTTTTCCAATTTGCAATTATTTAAAACATCGAGAGAATTAGGATTTAAAGTGCTTAAAAATCCTTGTTTGTTTAACTCTGGTTCAGGATCTTTAAACAGGGAATCGTATAAATTCACTTGAGCGTCGACTGCAGTTTTAGCGTCCACCCAGTGTATAGTGCCCCGAACTTTGTGCCCGTTTTTTGTGGTACCTCCGCGAGTATCGGGGTCGTATTCTGCATAAACTTTAATTCCATTGACATCTTCATCGAAACCGGTGCAGCGCACGATATAAGTGGATTTTAATCGCACCTCGTTGCCTGGAAATAACCTAAAATAACCCTTGATGGGTTCTTTCATAAAATCGTCAGCTTCGACGAAAAGTTCACGAGAAAATGTGACTATTCTTTTGCCAGCTTCGGGGCAATTAGGATTATTTTCTACTTCGAATTCTTCTGTTTTTCCTTCAGGATAGTTCTTAATTATTAGTTTAATCGGCCGCAGTACTGCCATCACCCGCTGTGCGGTTATATTGAGATCCTCTCGCAGACAATGCTCTAAAAAACTATATTCTATGGTGCTATTGACCTTAGCTATGCCAATTTTTTCGCAAAAATTACGGATAGCGCGTGGGGTATAGCCTCTTCTTTTCAGACCGGAAAGTGTGGGCAACCTTGGGTCGTCCCAGTTTGAAACTTTACCGTTTTCGATAAGATATCGCAATTTTCGTTTGCTCATAACGGTGTAGTTAATACAAAGTCTAGCGAACTCAATTTGTCTCGGTTTTGAATGAATGTCGATGTTGTTCACTACCCAGTCATAGAGAGGCCTGTGGTCTTCAAATTCCAGTGAACACAATGAATGCGTAATCCCTTCGATTGCATCCTCAATCGGATGTGCAAAATCATACATTGGGTAAATACACCAACTATCCTTTGAACGGTGATGGTGAGTGTGGTTGATTCTGTAAATTACGGGATCGCGCATGTTAAAATTTCCGGATGCTAGATCTATTTTTGCGCGAAGAGTCATCGCGCCGTCCTTAAATTCGCCATCTTTCATGCGCTGAAAGAGGTTTAAGCTTTCATTTATAGGTCGGTTTCTATAAGGACTAACCGCCGGATGCGTTAAATCGCCTCTATTTTGCTTTACTTGGTCGATATTTAACTCACACACATATGCAAGCCCTTTTTTTATCAGTTTACATGCGAATTCATACATTTGCGAAAAGTAGTCAGAAGCATAATAAAAACGGTTATCCCAATCAAAGCCTAGCCAACGGATATCCTCTTTTATGGCTTCAACGTATTTCGTATTTTCTTGACTGGGATTGGTATCGTCCATTCGCAAATTGCACGTACCGCCAAATGCCTCTGCCATGCCGAAATCGATACAAATCGCTTTGGCGTGACCGATGTGAAGGTAACCATTTGGTTCTGGTGGAAAACGAGTGTGAATTTTTTTGCCTTCAAATCTTCCACCCTGCGAGAGATCTTCTTTTATAAATTCATATATAAAATTAGTTGATTTCTCTTTCTTTTCATTGTCTATCAAAGTTTGCATTCACCCACCTTAAATAAAATATTCTATTATAATAATCATATTATTTAAAATTTTTACATGAAAATTATTTACTGATAATATAATTATAACATGAAATTAAAAAAATTACAATTGAGTAAAAATGCTAGTGTGCTAAATTAGCCTTTTATCAATTATAATTTTATTGCTTATTTTTAATTTTTCTCTTTATAATATAATTTATATTGTAAATTATACATATTATTTGGTAAATGTGCCTCTATTATTTAGTTACTTATCTATTTTTTAATGTTTATTTTCCTTAATATGGTATTTTATGCTTGGAAAATAAGCTATATTTGATATAAATATAATATATAACTTGAAAAAAATATTGAGATACGATATAATAATATTTATACTTTATTTAAGTATAAATATTATTTTAAGGGGGCGTTTCGAATATGAAATGCAAGAAAATTTTAGCGTCTTTGTTAGTTCTTAGTGTTGCCGCTATTTCAGCTTTTTCTGCTTCAGTGGAAGTATTCGGTAGTTCACCTCAACAAGCTGCTCCTCAATTGCAATTCCCATTTACCGTTTTTTGGGTAAAGAATTCGAATACAAACCAAAAAAAGTTAGGCGGTAGACCAGATTCTGGTGTGGAATCATTGACCAATTTTTTGGTTGGAGTCGCTGATGAGCTAGATTACAGTGATAGTGATAAACAAGTTTTGGAAGCTAGACTGCCTGGAGAGCTGGCAAGTCAAATAGCGAATAATGGAAATCAACGCATTCACGTGGTTATCGATCTCAATGAGGAAGGTGTTCACACGGAGTTTCGCCAGAATATAATTAATGAAGCTAATATAGATTTACACATAATTAAGTTAGAAAACAATAATGCGTCGATGAATTTTTTTAATTGTCTTGCACCTAGTTTAGATGCAGCACTTGAAAATATTGCTAATGGTGTTCACGAATTAGCTGATAAAGTAGATGCTTTACGAGTAAAATTGGAACCATATTTTATGTATGGAGGGCAACCGAGACTTAAAATTATAGTTTTTTTTGCTGGACCGCTTATGAACTTAGATATTCAATATTTAGCCACAGATGAACAGGATTCAAGGGCTCTTAATTTTAGTGATTTGCGTGCAGAAGGAATAGTATAAAGCGAAATGAATATTTATAAATTAACAAAAAACCTCTTTAGTATCATTATTTTAAAAAGAGGTTTTTTATATATTTTCTAAAAGCACTTAGAGAATTTTTTGAAGGTAGAAGCTCTTGATTTTTTTTTACTGGTACTATAGAATAAAAATGATATTAATTTTGTGCGCCAGTAGCTCAGCTGGATAGAGTGTTTGGCTACGAACCAAGAGGCCGGGGGTTCGAATCCCTCCTGGCGCACCAGTAGGTGCTACTTTTAAGAAAAATTGTTTATAAAAATGATATTTATTTTGTTTAGCTTTAAACATTTGTAAAATTGGGTTAAAAGTATAAAATTTTGAATAATTTGGAATTTTATGTTTTATTTTTTTATTCACAGAAATGGAAATCTCGTTGAGATTTTTGACGGATACTTTTTAATATTAGTGTAATATTTAAATCGGCCTTAATAAGAAATTTTTAGATTGGCTCATATTGCATTGATTTTCAATTTTTAAAACAATAAAGTGAGGTATTTTTGTGAATAATTTCGATGTTATCGTAATAGGAGCAGGCCCTGCAGGAATTTTTGCCGCTTTGGAGCTTAATAAAATTGTGCCAGAAAAGAAAGTTTTAATTTTAGATTCTGGAAGTAACATAAGCTCTAGAAACTGCCCCGCTAGAACTGTTGGTAAGTGCGTGAATTGCAAACCTTGTAATATTATGAATGGCTGGGCAGGAGCAGGTGCCTTTTCGGATGGCAAGCTGTCACTTTCATGTGAAGTTGGCGGAAATATCACAAACTACCTTTCGTTGAATAAAGCAAAAGAGCTAATTGAATATGTTGATAAAATTTATTTAAATTTTGGAGCGCCAGAAAAAGTTTACGGGCAAAATAGCCGTTATGCTGATGAAATCGCTTATGAAATGTATAGAGTAAATATTAAATTGATTCCTTCTCCTGTCAGGCATATGGGGACGGAGCACTCTTTACATGTGCTTTGTAATATGTATGAACATTTAAAAAAATCACCGAATTTTAAATTTATGGAACACACCACGGCGAACGAACTTTTGGTGGAAAATCGCAAAGTCACTGGCATTTCAGTAGTAGATAAAAATGGTGAAAAAAAGATGTTTTATGCGCCAATTGTGGTCGCAGCACCTGGTAGAGTAGGATCACGCTGGCTTACAAAGATAGCGGAGAAAAATCAGATAAAAACCATTAATAACGAAGTTGATATCGGAGTCCGCGTTGAAGTGCCAAACGCTGTTATGGATCATTTAACGGAAAAATTATATGAAGCTAAGCTTGTTTATTATTCCGATACTTTTGAAAACAGAGTGCGGACTTTTTGTATGAATCCTGGCGGAATAGTCAGTGAGGAGCGCTATAATGACAGTATAAGCGTGGTAAATGGCCATAGTTACGCAGATAAATCAAGAAAGACGGCTAACACAAATTTTGCCATGCTGGTGTCCACAAGATTCACATCACCTTTCAATCAACCTTTGAAGTATGGAAAATATATTGCCGGGTTAGGCAATATGCTCACAGGCGGTGGGGTAATAGTCCAGCGTTTAGGCGATTTGCTTAAAGGCCGGCGCACGGATTATACTAGATTAGAAAAATCAACTACTATCCCAACCTTAAAAACTGCTGTTGCTGGAGATTTATCATTCGTGTTGCCGCACAGGCATCTCACGAGTATAGTGGAATCTCTTCAGGCGTACGATAAAGTAGCGCCGGGGCTTTATTCAAAAAACACTCTTTTATACGGAGTTGAAGTGAAATTTTATTCATCTAAAATCGATGTGAAAGATAATTTTGAAACTGAAATTGAGAATTTTTATACAATAGGCGATGGTGCCGGAATCACCAGAGGGTTGATGCAAGCTTCGATTACTGGCGTGGTGGTTGCAAGAGATATTTCGCAAAAATATGATAATTTGCAACTGCAGGTATAAGTAATAGTCTCGGCAGCACATGAGATTTACGAAGCCGAAACTCGCGCGGAGACACGGTTTTTCATCACATCGCTGAAAAAGCTAATAAGGTTCCTTTGCCAGTCATGAAGCGTGTGGCAATTAAAAGCCAGATTTACTGGCGCTTGTGTATAATTTTCGATAATAATTTCCCCAGTTGCCTAAAATTTGCAAAAATCTCCACAGGCTGGCTTTCTCAAATATGCGAGAGTGCGGCACGGTTAAGGATAATTTTTGAAAATATGAAAAATCAATTTAACAATTCTTTAATTTTTATTTTAAAAATTTCCACCGACGCAATTGATTGCGCAAGCGCAGGTAAGCTATTAGTTGCTGCTCGCACAGAAATTAAATATTTTTAGCTGAATTTGAGTATATAGTGAAAAATCCGCACTACTTCCCTAAATGTTATAAGTTTCTCCAAAATCGATATCAATGAAATGCATTGCCCCGCTCGTGCTGTCCTTTTTTGAAGTTATACCTTTTTATTCTAAAATTTCCACCGACGCAATTGATTGCGCAAGCGCAGGTAAGCTATTAGGTTGCTGCTCGCACAGAAATTAAATATTTTTAACTGAATTTGAGTGTATAGTGAAAAATCCGAACTGCTTCCCTAAATATTACAAATTTATCCAAAATCGATATCAATGAAATGCATTGCCCCGTTCGTGCTGTCCTTTTTTGAAGTTATACCTTTTTATTCTAAAATTTCCACCGACGCAGTTGATTGTGCAAGCGTAGGTAAGCTATTAGGTTGCTTGCTCGCACAGAAATTAAATATTTTTAGCTGAATTTGAGTGTATAATAAAAAATCCAAAATTTTCCTCTCAGTGTTGCAAATTTCTCTAAAATCGGTGTCAATGAAATGCATTGCCCCGCTCATGCCATCCTGTTTTTAAGTTATACCTTCATCGTCATTTTATTCTAAAATTTGCCATATCGTCAAAACTTTCGCTGTTGCCAAAAATTTGAGGTACATCGCTTTTCTATCAGAAATTAATTTGAAAACAAGTTTATGCAGTATAAAAATAATTTAAATGTATTATTAGTCGTTCATAAAATATACTATAATAGGGAGGTTTAAATGGATAAAACAGTAGTAATCACCGGTGCCTCACGCGGTATCGGGCGAGAGACAGCCAAATTTTTCGCATATGAGGGCTTTAACGTTGTGATAAATTATCTCAATTCGAAGCTTAAAGCAGAAAAACTCGCAGCTGAGCTCACATCAGGCCATCACAGTGCTATTGCTATCCAGGCAGATATTTCTGAGCCGCAAGCGGTTGTTGACATGTTTAAATCTGTTGAAGATTTATTCGGCAAAATAGATGTATTAGTCAATAATGCAGGCGTGGCTGAGGAAAAGTTGCTAATTGAAACCGAATTCGAAGACTGGAAAAGACTTTTTGCGGTGAACGTCGAAGGGACATTCCATTGCTGCAAAGCAGTTTTACCTAACATGTTGCGCAGACACAGCGGTAAAATCATTAATATTTCATCTATTTGGGGGATGTGTGGAGCATCGTGCGAAACAGCGTATTCTGCGTCAAAGGCAGCAATCATAGGGTTTACCAAGGCGTTGGCGAAGGAAGTCGGTCCATCTAGCATTCAGGTAAACTGTGTGGCACCCGGTGTGATCGATACAGATATGAACGCCGATTGTGAAAAAGCGATATTGGACGCATTAAAAGCGAAAACTCCGCTGAGAAGCTTGGGCACTGTAGCCGACATTGCAAATACGATTTTATTTTTAGCCTCAAGCAAAGCAGACTTCATAACGGGCCAGGTTATCAGTCCTAATGGCGGATATGTCATCTAAGTCAAAGCCGGACGAGGAACAGGTAATAAGTAATTTAGATTAAGTAGGTTTGAATGTGGGGTAAAACCTTGCGGTCTCAATTTAGTGTATGTTTACGATGAGATTAGCAACTTTTGTTATAATTCTTGCATAATGAGTCGCCTGATATTATTTGACTGTAACATTTAGAGCTCTTAGTGCTGTAGGTTTTTAGTATTATATAGCGTGTTAAGTGGCACTTTATCTGTCAGTAATTACCAGCCCCTATACGCTTCCATGGTTATCTGGTACATCGGCTTACCAGCGCAATTGGAAACGCTATAACCCTCAGGTAAAGTACCGGCTGCACGATATTTGATTCAAATCAATATAATTTTAGAATCGAGTGCGCAAAATTTTTAAATATAAAATATAATTGAGAAAGAATAACAATAAGCTAGATCACGGGTAGCTTTTGGCATTTTGGTGCACCGCTACTGATGTAAAACAAGTACCTCAGTTTTCACCGGGTACTTGTAATAAATTTTTGCAATATTCAAGTTTATCGTGAAATTATTTGATTGCTTCTGTGTGAACTTATATCTTACCTGACAAAAATGGTATTTAATCATAAACTTATCATTCTTGCAATTAAATAAGGAATAACAAATGAAACATATTTAAATAGATTTGGTAAATTTGAAAATATTGCTTTATACGTATATCTTAGGTTAGTATTCTGAAGACAGGCTAGACTAATTTTGAATATAAGTTCGATACTATAGGCTAATAAGCAACACCACCATCGTGAGGAGATTCTTAACCT
Source organism: Oscillospiraceae bacterium (assembly GCA_031266365.1). GTDB lineage: Bacteria > Bacillota > Clostridia > Oscillospirales > Acutalibacteraceae > JAISBE01. Next base: position 37,319 of record JAISBE010000016.1, on the reverse strand, counting down.
TCATTTTGTGAACGTATCCATGCATGGCCGTTATGAACATTCAGACAATGCCGTGTTAGTCGCCCTGGTGTGTTGAACTCTGCTTTGCACTCGCAACAAGTATAGATTATATCCTCACCACCACCATCATTCGTAACGGTAACGTCGCATACTTTCATTTTGTCGAGATAGTTTAAGCCACCTGCACAAAGCGCCGTCGCCGAATCAGGAAGCACCGTTTTATTTGTTTCGGTGGTGTGTGAGCGGCGTTTTTGTTTGTCCATATGTATCCCTCTTTGTTATTCAGTTTATTATAAGATCTCATAATATATGCTGGTGTTTGCAAATATTTTACAAGTAATTAACTGTTTCTTAACATTTTTATACTTTTATTTTTGTCCTTATTATGTAAAAGTTTGTATATCTGGATGGTCTAATACATTTAATGGGGTATGGTCTGCATCGCAAATCCAACAGCCCACCTCTTCGGGATTGTCTATTCCATGTACGTTAGTACAGTGGTTTTTCATCGTTTCTTGTGCGACCGATTTTTTCTCACATGTGTCGCATTTGAAACGGCTGATGCATGGCGCTCCTCCCCCGCATGTCTCCGCACTTATGTGGCGCCATCCACTCTTTGTAGCCGCCGTTACGTGTGTTCCGCCGCTGACCGATTCTAGTGCAAGGTCATCTAATGGCAACAATTTTGTTGTTTTTGGCATAAATACCATCCTTTCTAAATTTGAGTAAGATTGTAGAAATTATATTCATTATAAATTAATTATATGATAGATTTTATTATATGTCAATACAATTTTAAAATTAAATATGCAAAAAAACGTTTTAAGGCGACTTTTGGCATAGAGCTAGGTAAGGTTAACACTACAAGGTATCTGTTTTTTGGATACATTCTATAGCTGAAATTATTGGTTTTTATTTGCGGAATTGATTTTGTCTTTAGCTTTATCTGCCTTACTTGAGATTTGTTGGTTTATTTTATTAATTTGTACGGATAGCATCTCTCCACTTAATAGATGCTGATAAATTACGATACTATCAGGCATTATTCCAAGTCTAAAATATTTTTAGACGAATTTTATCAATTTTAATTTATTTCATAGATAAATTAGAAAAATAAATCTTATTATATATCAATATAATTTTAAAATTAAATATGCGAAATTTTTATTTTTACGACAAAGTTAAAGAATTAAAAAACAGGAACAATTTTGCTATATGCTCCCCTAACGTTGCTTAATAGTCTTTTTTTGACTGAATGAAGGAATATATAGCTGAGTTCGATCCAATTTTCAATTTTTGGTCAATTAACTCGAGTATAAGGACACATGATATATAGTTAAATAATTTGTCGTGATCAACGTCGGTGCGAGACGCGAGTTGGTTTATTATTACGTATAGATCATCAGCAAATTTTGTAACAGAGCGTCTCGCCATCGTATATAGATGTTTTTTTTAGAGCGGCTTTATGTAGGGTTTGCTTTTTATTACTGAGTGTAGTTGCTGTTAGAGGTCTGATCAGTGCATACTGCCATAGAATTTTTAATGATTTTTATTAAGTTTTTAGTGAGTCATTATTCGCTGTTTTCAGAGTTTAAGTCTACCGTATTCTAGTATTGTGAGTGTTTGATTTTGAAGCACATATATGTCGCTATGTCGGGTAGGCTGTATTATTGGGGCTCTTTTCGTATTTATATCTCTTCCATGGTTCGCCATTCTCCGCATTTAGTCTGATCATCTTCGTCACGCGTCAGAGGTCGGGGAATTCCTTGGGCTAGACCAGACTTAACATTTTGATCGTTGATTTGTACCCCACCGGTGACAGCGCTATCGTCCCTCATGGGTAGTTGCTGCTTTGTTGACGCTTCCGTGTCTTTTTTTCTTTTTGGGTTCGTGGATTTCAGTTCATCTTTACTCATTGAAATCATCCTTTCTGTGAAACAAATGTTTATAATTTCGGATGGTAATTAGCTACCATTCCGGTTGAAAAATATAATTAAGTTTTATTAGTTTAATTATATTTATAAGTTAATTATATAATAAATTTTGTCGTATATCAACATAATTTTGAAATTAAACTTGAGGAGAATTTGTTAAGGTATAATCTTTTTGGTGATTTATCAGCGTGATGGTCGATAGTGTCGTTAGTAGTCGGTCCTGGCGAAAGTAGTCTATGTTGATGTACATGCCGTTTTGATCATATTGTTTGCTATGTTTTGCCAGTCAAGACCGGCCTTGCGATGCTTATCCTGGCGGTTTATTTGGATTTCTCCCTTCTAGACCTGTGGTCGATGTTCCCCCAGTGCATACTGTGAGTTCATCTTCAGTAAGAGTTCTAGGTTGCGATTCTGATTTTCGATTTGGCTTTTCTCTCGTTTGCGGCTCCAATTGATCGTGATTCATGGAAATCATCCTTTCTGTGAAACAAATGTTTATAATTTCGGATGGTAATTAGCTACCATTCCGGTTTGAAAAATATAATTAACTTGTATTAATTTAATTATATTTACAAGTTAATTATATAATAAATTTTAATAACATATCAATATAACTTTAGATTTAGTTGCATAAATGTGATCGATAGGACATATATTTCTGGCTTGCTCGGTAATTTCCGTAGCATCTTAGTGGGTGAAGTGAGTCGGGCCTGGGTTGCTGTGAGTAGGCAGTGTGTCGGGCATGTTTGTATGCGCGGTTAGTGACGTGTTCACGTGTTTCGGATATACGCACAGTAACGGTACCACGCCGCCGATACAGCTAGTTGATTGTATAGGGCCTGTGCCGGTCACAAACGTGTAAAATTTTGGTCTAAGCGTCGTCCTCTGTCGCATGGCAGTATGCGAAGGTCCTTTACAGCACACTCCAGGTATTCTGCTACTTTACTCAAGTCGTCTGAGTAGGCGCGTTTTTTCCCGTTTAACGTGTAGTATTCTTGTTTGCCAGTGGCGATTAGCTGTCCGTCCTCACCTACCTCATACTCAGGGCAACGTCCGACGGTAATACGTTCGGTCTGGCCCACGGCACCATTCACCGATTCTACGTCTTTAATGTTCGTTAAACTTTGCGGTTTTACGTTTTTATTCGCATTTAGCTGATCTGTACACATGATAATCATCCTTTCTATGAAACAAATGTTTATAATTTCGGATGGTAATTAACTACCATTCCGGTTTGAAAAATATAATTAACTTGTATTAATTTAATTATATTTATAAGTTAATTATATAATAAATTTTATAGCATATCAATATAATTTTAGAATTAAATTTGTAAAAGTTGCATATTTAATATATGCTTGAGAGATAAAAAAAGGCATAATCAAATTGACTGCGATTAATGCGCGGTGACGCATTTAACATATAGTTAGCAATCTAGGATACGGGGGATGTATTCGGGTATTGTAATTGGGGCATACAGTGTATGGGAAGTTCTCCTGGTCACCGCATGAGTGGTATGCTCTTGGCATAGTTGCTCCGTTTCTTTGGCTTGGTGGAGGATACCGGTCGTAGATGCCATCCGAGGTACGTTGTCGTAACTATCTTCACTTTAATTTATTTTTTTGGCAAGTATTTTGTTAACAATTATCGTGGTCTTCCTTCTAGTTTTTTCCACGTGGGGTTATTGAAATCGAACGCATCCTGGGATTTTACTTCTATCGCATTAGTGATGTCAATGGGTTTTAACGATGTTTGCGAGAATATTTCCCGTGGCTCGCAGTGATTTAGTCGGTACAGCATAAAGTCTAGTTCTTCTGGGTCGTAAGACCAGAGGAGCTGACCAGATACTTCTCCTACGTAGATTACTTTATTGTTTTGCTGGTTTATTGCTTTTATCAGTTTGTACCCTCCTGATATATCGTCAATTCCAGTGCCGGGTAGTAGTTGGACGGGTTGGTCTTGCTTCTCTTCCTCAGTGGTGTTTAATTCAGCTTTACTCATGGAAATCATCCTTTCTATAGTAACAAGCGTATATAAATATGGTTAGTGAATTACTGTTCCGGGTGAGAATATAATTAAATTTTATTAGTTTAATTATATTTATGAGTTAATTATATAATAAATTTTATAGCATATCAATATAATTTTAGAATTAAATTTGTAAAAGCTACATATTTAAGATATAATTGAAAATATAAAAAGGCACACTACGAGTGAGGGTGTCGAGGATGGTAGTACCGGAGTAGGATGTAGTGATAAATTTTATTTGTTTAGCTATAGTAAAAATAACTCAACGCAGCGCGAAGTTTGCAAATTGATGGAGGGAGATAAAAAATGAAAATACTGGCAATAGAGACTTCGTGCGATGAAACAGCCGCGGCAGTGGTTGCTGACGGAAGAGGGGTTTTGTCGTCGATTGTTGCCTCACAGGTGAAAGATCACGAAGTTTATGGAGGGGTTGTCCCGGAAATTGCCTCGAGAAAACATGTGGAGATGATAGTGCAAGTGGTGCAAACAGCATTGAAAAAAGCTGATCTCAGCTTTGGCGATCTCGATGCAATTGCAGTTACTCATGCACCGGGGCTTATAGGGTCATTGCTGGTCGGCGTAAATTTTGCGAAAGGGGCTGCGTTTGCAAATGATTTGCCGCTGGTTGCAGTTCACCATCTTCGTTCACATATCGCAGCGAACTATCTGACTCACAAAGATCTAACCCCGCCGTTCCTCTGCTTGATTGTATCAGGAGGGCATAGCCACATTGTGGAGGTGCTTGATTACACGAAATTAAAAGTTATAGGTAAGACTAAAGACGATGCCGCTGGAGAGGTATTTGATAAGGTTGCTAGAGCAAGGGGCCTTCCTTATCCAGGGGGGGTGCACGTTGATAAAATTGCAGAGAACGGCGATCCGCAGGCGTTTCTCCTGCCGAGACCGAGTGTTAAAGGTTCATTATACGATTTTAGCTTTTCGGGGCTAAAAACAGCTGCTGTTAATTTAATCCATAATGCGCATCAAAAAGGCGAAATGATAAAAATAGAAGATTTATGCGCCTCACTTAGGCATGCTATCGTTGACTGCTTAACTAGCAAATTTTTAGCTGCAGCGAAGGATAATAATTATAAAAAACTTGCAATTTCTGGTGGAGTTTCGGCAAATTCGCATTTAAGGGAACACCTAAAAAGCGAGTGTGAAAAAAACTCACTAAAATTATATATGCCGCAGCTATCTTTATGTGGCGATAACGCTGCGATGGTTGGTTCTCAGGGCTATTATGAATATATCGCCGGAAAAAGAGCTTCACTAGATTTAAACGCCAGCGCGACTATGTCCATAGAAGAGTGATAAATTTAATTTATATTTAAAATTAAATCGAAATTATATATTTTTAATATTGCACATAAAAAACGGCACTTATTTAGTGCCGTTTTTGATTTAATAACACAATTCCATATTTAAGCAGTAATGTGTGCTAAAAATTGGTGGGCCATCAGGGACTCGAACCCCGGACCAACCGGTTATGAGCCGGCCGCTCTAACCAACTGAGCTAATGGCCCCCCTTTCATAAAAGTTCACTAAAACATCTTAATTATATCTTAAAAATTGAGGATTTGTCAAGAGCCTAAAAGGCCTAAAAATTGACAAATTCTCATTTATCTGTGTTATAGATATTTTACACTTTTATTTAGAATATATAAATATTATTTAATTGCTTTGTTTATATTACAGCTTAATTATACGATTTTAAAAATTTTTTTTAAATATATATTTTTTATTGAGTTATGTATATGTTCGTGATAAAATTATTTTATAAGTATTTGTAATATTATTTAGAAATATGGTGATTTTTGTAATGAAAAAAATATTATCCACAATAATAGCTTTGTTTTTAGGCTTGAGAGCCAGTATTCAAACTTTGGCTACTATACCTGAAATAGTAGATGCTTCTCTTCCGGGAAATAGAATATCTGGTGCATCTATAGGTGATACTTCTGACTGGATTGTTATTGCCGAAAAAGAAATTGAAGGGAAATTGTATTTCTTGATAGTTAGAGTCAATCCTCTCGATAAAAATCCGTTAAGTATAGCATCACCTGAGTTAGAGCCAGGCGCTGAAGACCATGCGGCACAATTCGAATTGGCAGTTTTAGATGCTGGTAAAAGACCCCCGCTAGGCAGGCCAGGGTCGGAGTTTGATTCATTGCCAGTGCTATCACCTGAGTTAGATGCGGAGAGCCCTTCGATTTCGAGCACAGACGAAAGTTTGGCGCTGCCTGGAATGCGACCTAGATTTGGTGATGAAAGAAGCCCACGGATAAGATCGTTGCCAGAGCGCATGCATAGGAGGCAACCGATACGTATAGCACAAGATGAGCCAGAGCCAGGCGCTGAAGACCCTGCAGCACAATTCGAATTGACAGTTTTAGATGTTGGTAAAAGACCCCCGCTAGGCAGGCCAGGTTTACCGCCCTCATCACGTTCGCGGCGAGGTGGGAGTAGGTTGAAGTTTGATGCGGGACGACCAGCGCTGCCTGGACCGAAGGGTGACTCGCCACTTGTACCGCCAGAGCCAGGCGCTGAAGACCCTGCGGCACAATTCGAATTGGCAGTTTTAGATGCTGGTGAAAGACCTCCGCTAAGCAGGCCAGGGTCAAAGTTTGGTTCATTGCCAGTGCTATCACCTGAGTTAGAGCCAGGCGCCGAAGGCTCTGCGGCACCATACGTATTGCAAGTTTTTGATGCTAGGGAAATAACTTTGCAAGGCGGGCCAGGTTCTCTGCCTGCGCGAAGAAATAAACCGTCATCAATAAAATTGGAGCGAGTCAGGCCAGGTTCACCGCCCGCGAGATTTACTCGACCAACATCAGGATGTGGTTTTCCTTTGGATCAAAGTAGGCCGGGTTCACCGCCAGTATTAAGCTCAGCATACTTTGGAGGGCAATTTAATCCAAAATTATTGCTTGAAGGACCGCCCATCGTGCAGGTAGCTGAACCAGATTTTCGGAATAGAAACTTTAAGGTTCCATTTGGTGATAGCAATGTTTATGTTGGTTCCGGTGCGCAAAGAATCGTAATCACCTGGTATGAAGGTTTTCCTCAAGATTCACCGTTAAGACGGTGCGCTGTTCATTGTGACGCAAACCATAAATTGGGAAATTGCAGTGAAGTTGAGCGCTCAGGTTCATTGAGCGCAGTAGATCTTACAGATGTGCCAAAGGACTGTCAGTACAGTTTACGTATGACGATTATAGAGCAAAATGACCCAAATGGCTTTAGTAAACCAGTACCCGACGGTGTGCCAGATGGCTATGAGCCTTGCTTTGTTTTTCTTTTAAGTCGGCAAGAATACAAGGCTTTTTGCTCCTTGCAATCCCCGCTATATTGCCAGGAGTTAACTCCTGAGCAACAGGCACGCCAAGCCATAGCAACTCGGAATAGGGGCCTGATAAAGTTATGCAGATTTTGGCTTCGTACAGCCGGATTTTCTTGTGCCAACGTGTGCGTGGTGGATAACCGAGGGCGACCAGGAACATGGCCAAAAGAAGAAAGTGCTAATCTGTTGCCAGCTATGTGGATAAGCGCAGAAAAGCTTGAGGCAGTTAGAATAGAGTCTGAGGGCATTGAAAGTGCTGAATAAATATGTTATAATATAAATAGGTTAGTAAGAGAGATCATTTAAAATTAATATGCTTTAAATATATTTTTGGAGAGATTGAATTGAAAAAATCTATTGTTTTATTGAAAATTGTTCTTTTAACGATGTCTTTAGTGATATTATCCTCTAAAAGCTTTATCTGTTGTGCAGAAGAAAGTGCCAGTAAATCTGCAGATAGCGCATCAACGGAGAATAAACAAGAAGATAACAGCGAATTTGATTTTATTAAAAAAAATAAATCTGGCTCATCCGGTTTGCTGGAGTATACTACTCATATAGGCATTGGGTTAATTGTGTTGGGTGGTGCGGGGGTAATATATGTTTGCTACCCGATTTTTAAAAATTGGTTTTTGAAGCGAAAGAAAAATAATATAAAAAGTTAATAATTTGTCCTGCAAATAAAATTGAATCAGGAGCGAGGTTTTGTTATGCCATTAATCAATACTAAAACGATGTTCAAAAAAGCTTACCGCGAAAATTATGCAATTGGTGCATTTAACGTGAATAACATGGAAATTATCCAAGGAATAACGGAAGCTTCTAAAGAGCTCAATTCTCCAGTTATTCTCCAGGTTTCTGCAGGGGCAATAAAATATGCAAATCCAACTTATCTTATTAAGCTTGTGGAAGCCGCCACGATCGAGTGCGCGAATATCCCGATCGCTTTGCATTTAGATCATGGAGATAGCTTTGAACTTTGTAAAAGCTGTATTGACAAAGGTTTTACTTCAGTTATGATTGATGCCTCATATTTAGATTATGAAGATAACGTTGCTTTGACAAAAAAAGTTGCGGAATATGCTCATTCTAAAAATGTGACGGTTGAGGCTGAACTCGGCCGCCTGAGCGGTATAGAAGATGATGTTAATATTTCTGAAGAAGACGCATCTTATACTGATCCTGCGCAAGTCGAAGATTTTGTGACTCAAACCAAAGTGGATTCTTTGGCTATTGCGATTGGAACAAGCCACGGAGCTTATAAATTTAAGCGAGGACAAAAACCTAAACTTAGGTTTGACATATTAAAAGAAGTAGAGAAAAAACTTCCTGAATTTCCCATTGTTTTACACGGTGCCTCGTCTGTGATTCCGGAATTCGTTGAGATTATAAATCAGCATGGTGGAACTATCCCTGACGCTGTGGGAATTCCTGAAGAGATGCTAAAAGAGGCCGCTAAGATGGCTGTCTGTAAAATTAATTTTGATTCCGATTTAAGACTTGCGATGACGGCAACGCTCAGGAAATATCTGGCAGAGCATCCATCTCACTTTGACCCCAGACAGTATCTTGCCCCTGCGAGAGAGGCAATTAAAAATATGGTTTCACACAAAATCAAAATGGTGATTGGCTGTGAAAACAAAGCTTGAAAATAATCTAGTATATTGCCTAATACAGGCTAATTTAAAAACTTTGCCAATAAAATCACGGCGTGTTGAGGATGGTTTGTGATAGAAAATGGCGAGATACGTTGGAGAGAAAGACGTCAAGCCGGGCGGCACATAGTTAATATATATGCTGTGAAGAAGTCAATCGCAACTGTCCGTTAATTATTTGCACCATTAGCGTGCTTGGAAGCTGAACTTGACGTCGAGCATAAGTACCATCGTATCCTGGAATTCGTGATGAAAAGCACACGTCCATTTTTGAGCATAACAATTCTCCTTTGAGTTTTCTGTCATTGCGTCACAATTTACCAGATTTGTCAACTTAAATTCCTTAACTGTAATATAAATCCGAACACACCTTCGGTGAAAAATCGAAGTGTGCGGATTTGCATTTGTTTGGTGGAGATGAGGGGAATTGAACCCCTGTCCGAAAACCGTTTACCAAAGCTTTCTACGAGTTTAGTCATTACTTTAAAATTCCCTCCGAATATCGCCTAATGACAGGCTATATTTATCGGTAGTTCTAAATTCATGATAAAAGCAAGAACAGGCTTTTATTCACGTTCACCGCTAATCGACGCCTCACGCTAGGGCGCGGTAATCCTCGAGGAGACGGTAGCTTAAGCAGCTACTGGTAATTCTTTTTTGTTGTTTAATTTATAAACAATTGCGGCTTTTATAGCGGATACCGCCCCGCTACTCGCTTACTAAGGCTTGCAATTCCCGTCGAAACCATTGCATCCCCGCAATATTTTAAACAGTAATTTAACGCTCTTTTAGTGCTCGTTCTATATCCCGTTTAGCGCTTTTTTCAGCTATATCTTTTCGCTTATCGTATAACTTTTTGCCTTTACATAGCCCAACCTGAATTTTAAATAGCGATTTTTTTAGATAAATCGAAATGGGAATTAATGAATAGCCTTTTTGCTTAATTATTCCAAATAATCTCAAAATTTCGCGTTTATGGGCAAGCAATCGCCGCGGACGAACAGGGTCATGATTAAAAATATTGCCCTGCTCATAAGGGCTGATATGCATTTGCTTTATTAGTAATTCTCCATCAAAAATGGAACACCAGGCGTCTTTTATATTAACTTTGCCCCGTCGTAAAGACTTCACTTCTGTCCCTAAAAGCTCTATGCCGGCTTCGAAATCTTCTAAAATGTAGTAATCGTAAAAAGCTTTTTTATTTTTAGCAATGGTTTTTAAAATACATTTATTCATATACTCACAATCCAGATTAAAATATTAGTGAATTAACTATAAAACTTAACTGATGAACACCATTTCATAAAATATTTAACACTCTTTCACTCTTATTATAATGTAAAATCCGGTTGCAGTCAATGAAAATGTTGAAGTAGTTTTAGAAAATGTTGACATCAATAATAAAGTGATGTAATATAAATATGTGGTGATAGTGGAAATTATAAATAGCTGAATTGTGAAATTTGCTGTCGGTGCAGTATGATGATATGAAATACAAAATTTAACATTTTCTGACGCTATATTTGTAGACATGTTATATAAAGAGGTGATTTTGAATGAAGAGTAATTTGCATCCTAAATATGAAAAAACTACTATCTCTTGCGCTTGTGGAAATATTATTGATACATCCTCAACGAAAGATAATATCAAAGTTGAAATTTGTTCCAACTGCCATCCTTTTTTTACAGGCAAACATAAATTTGTTGATACCGGTGGCCGGGTTGATCGCTTTAAACGGAGGTTTGGTTTATAGTCAAAAATTGTTAATATTTGTGGCGGAATTGAGATTTTTGCCGTATTATGAATATATTTACTTGAATCTTAGGAGGAAATCTGTGGATGAATATCAAACCGTTGACGGATTGGCCTCTGTGAAATTGGTAGAAAAGCGTTCGAAATTTTTGGGATTTATATCTCCAGTTTCCACTAATCATGAAGCAAATTCTTTTATCTTCAAATTAAAAGAAGAGCACAAAGATGCAAGGCATCATGTTTATGCTTATGCTCTTTACGAAAATAATTTTAGCAAATATTCCGATGACGGTGAACCACAAGGAACGGCGGGTTTGCCGATTTTGGAGTTGATTAAAAAAAATAAACTTTTAGATTGTATCGTTGTTGTGGTGAGATATTTTGGCGGGATTTTGCTAGGAACAGGACTTCTTGCATATGTTTATAAAAATGCAACAAAGATGGTAATCGAATCGAGTAAAATTGTCACAATGTATTGTTGTTACAATTTATTATTGTCTTGTGGTTATGGAGATTATGGGCGAATCAGTGGGCTTATTTTTGAAATGGGGGGCGAGATAGATAGCACTTATTTCACAGAAAATGTAAAAATAAATTTCCATATTAAACAAAGCTATTTTAAAAAATTTTGTAACAAGTTATCAGATCAAACTAAAGGAAATTTACAGCCTACTATAACAGGTGAAGGGTTTAAAAAGCTACCAAATGTTTAAAATCTGCGTAAATTGCAGATAAACAAAAAATCATTTGCTGGCGCTAAATTTTTATTTACAAATGGGCTTTGAAGTGCTATTTTTCGTGTTTAATATAATTTAAAAGCATAAAATATTCAAAAACGCAATTAGGGGGGACTTTAATGACCGTTAGAGAACACACTGAGGAAATTGAAGAGCGAGTTCTTTCCCCTTTTGCTGCTTTATCTAAAAATAGTCGAAGAGTTAAAGAGGAAGATGCATGCGATTTGCGCACAAATTATCAACAAGATCGCGATAGAATCGTGCATTCTAAATCATTCAGAAGACTAAAAAGAAAGACTCAAATGTTTATCGCGCCTGAAGGTGATCATTACAGAACGCGATTGACGCATACTTTAGAAGTATCTCAGATAGCCAGGACGATATCTCGCGCTTTAAGGCTTAACGAAGATTTAACAGAAGCGATTGCTCTTGGGCACGATCTGGGGCATACTCCTTTTGGGCACGCTGGAGAAAGTGCCCTCGATGAAATTTGTCCTTCTGGTTTTAAACATTTTGAGCAAAGTTTAAGAGTGGTTGATAAATTGGAAAAAGAAGGTCAAGGGCTCAATCTTACGGAGGAAGTCCGAGATGGGATAGTTAACCACACAAATGGAGATGCTTTCACGATTGAAGGGAAAATTGTGAAGTTGGCAGATGTCATTGCTTTTTTGAATCACGATATTGACGACGCAGTGCGCGCTGGCGTTTTAAAAGAAGAGGATATACCGGAAAATATTGTTAAAGCTTTGGGAAAAACGAAGTCTTTGAGAATAAATAAATTGGTTTATTCTATAGTCGAAAATAGCAAAGATAGCAGACTTTTAATGAATAAAAGTGTGGATGATGCTTTTAACGAGTTGAATAAATTTATGTTTAAAAATATTTACTTAAACATCAACATACAGACCGATAAAAGAAAAATACCTGAATTTATAACAAAACTTTACTGCCATTTTAAAGATTTTTCTGAAAAATTGCCAGATGATATGTTTAAAATTGTCGAAGAAGATGGCATAGATAGGGCGGTTTGTGATTATATCGCTGGAATGACAGATAATTTTGCAATAGAAATTTTTAAAGAATTATTTGTTCCTAGGTCTAAATGGGTTTAAAAAGGCTTGAAATTTCTGTAAGTTTTAAATTTTAAGTGAAAGCTTTTGTATAAAATAGTAAAGGTGGTGATTTTCTTGCCATTACCAGGCCAATTTGTGATGGAGTTAAAATTTCAAAATGAAATCTTTGATGTTGTATCATCGTATGTTAATTTAAAGCGAAGAGGTAAAAATGCGATTGGATTATGTCCTTTTCATGGAGAAAAGACACCATCTTTTTATGTTTACCCAGAAAGTGGATCTTTTTACTGTTTTGGCTGTGGGGCTGGTGGGGATGTTATCACTTTTATCGAGAAAATCGAAAATTTCTCTTATATAGAATCTGTTCATTTTTTGTCAAATAGAGCCGGTATGTCAATTCCTGATATAGATCAAGACAATGGCTTGATGAAGGTGAGGGAACGAATTTTTGCGGCCAACCGTGAAGCAGCGAAATTTTTTTATAAATCTCTTTATCAAAATGAAAAAGCTCTTGATTACTTAAAATTACGTGGGATATCCGATAATATAATACGGCGTTTTGGACTGGGCTTTGCGCCAATTAGCGGGTTTGCGCTTGCGGACTATCTTTTAAAAAAAGGGTTTAGCAGGGATGAATTGATAAAAGCCAATCTAGTTTTTGCCAATAAAAGCGGTGTTTCTGATAGATTTTATAATAGAATAATGTTTCCTATAATTGATTTGAGGGGAAACGTCATAGCATTTGGTGGCAGGACTATTTCGGATAAAGTGCCTAAATATTTAAACACAGCTGACACTGCTGTTTTCAAAAAGAGCGCGAATTTATTTGCATTAAATTTAGCTAAGAGTGCGATAAAGGATTCCATAATTTTAGCTGAAGGCTATATGGACGTGATAGCTTTACATCAATTTGGATTTAAAACTGCAACAGCAACTTTGGGTACAGCTTTAACTATCAAACAAGCAAAGGTGATATCGGGATGCGCAAAAGAAGTGATAATATGTTACGATTCTGATGAAGCGGGGCAAAAAGCCACCGAAAGGGCTATCCCTATTTTAAAAGATGAGGGATTATTGGTTAGAGTATTAACGATTCCGCGAGGTAAAGATCCGGATGAATTTATCAGGTCTTTTGGTCAGGAAGGTGTGTTTCGCTTTAAACAATTAATTAACAATTCTAATAATGATATGGAATACAGATTGCAAAAAATAAGAAAACTTTTTGATAGAGATACAGTCGACGGAAAAATAGCCTATTTAAAAGAAGCGGTGAAAATTTTATGCACATTAGAAAATAATATTGAACAAGAAATCTATGCAAGTCGGCTGAGTGAGGAGATAAATATCGAAAAATCTTCTATTATGCAGCAGGTAAAAAAAGGGAGAAATAAACTAAAAAAAGTTTCGTTTAATAAAAAAATAACGGATATACAAAGAAATATATCGGCGACAAGGGATAAAATCAATCCAGAAAAATCAAAATTTTTGCGTGCAGCAAGTGCAGAAGAGGCATTACTTTCCTATATGATACATAACCCATGTGAGGTTGAAAATATTTCAAAAAAATTGCCGCCAGAAGAATTTTGCACTGATTTTAATAAGCGTGTTTACGTGAATATTTTGCAAAAGATAAAAAAAGATCCTCAAATTAATATTGGAGACTTTTCAGAGAAATTTTCTTCAGATGAAATTGGAAGAATTACGAAATTTTTTATCAGCTATATTTCAAAAAACGATATGGAGAAAAGTGTGGATGAATATATAAATATTATTACTTTAGAAAAAAACAGAGTGAAAATTCAAGAAAGTTCATCAATAAATTCAATAGAAATTGAGAATTATTTTAAAATACTCAAAAGTGAAAAATGTGGGAGGAATTAAGCTATGGCTGTTGCGCCAGATAAAAGAGTGGTAATTAAAGAATTAATGGATCAAGGAAAGATGAATGGGCATCTGAGCACGAAAGAAATCCTTGATTCTATGGGTGAGCTTGATTTTGATCCAGAAGAGTTAGAAAGGTTTTATGATATACTGGAATCTCTTGGGATAGAGATTGTGGAGGACTTTGCCTATATACCTTTAGAAGAATTCGATTTTTCTCTGGGCGAGGTGGATCAATCTGATAATATTGAAATCTCAACAAAATCAGAAAATGTAATAGTGGATGACCCTGTTAAAACTTATCTCAAAGAGATTGGTTGCGTCCCTTTATTGACTCCTGAGGAAGAGATAGATTTAGCTATTGGTATGGCCGATGGAGATGAAAGAGCGAAAAGACGGCTTGCTGAGGCAAATTTGAGATTGGTTGTTAGTATAGCGAAGAGATATCTCGGGCGCGGCATGCAATTTTTAGATATAATTCAGGAAGGGAATTTGGGTCTTATTAAGGCTGTTGAAAAATTTGACTATACGAAAGGATTTAAGTTTTCAACTTATGCCACATGGTGGATAAGACAGGCAATAGCCAGAGCTATCGCAGATCAGGCGAGGACTATTAGAATTCCAGTGCACATGGTGGAAACTATTAATAAAGTTAAAAAGGCTGCAAGTGTGATTCTTCACACAACAGGACGTGAGCCCACGGCGGAGGATATAGCGGGCGAGATGGACCTGCCTGTGGAGCGGGTGAGGGAAATTATGCGCGTGGCACAGGATCCAGTTTCTCTTGAAACTCCGATCGGGGAAGAGGAAGATAGCCATTTGAGCGACTTTATACCGGATGATGATACTCCTGCACCTATAGATGCGGCGGCTAACGCGCTGTTAAAGGAGCAACTAGCTGACGTTTTATACACACTTACCCCTCGAGAGGAAAAAGTGGTAAAATTGAGATTTGGCCTGGATGATGGTCGCCCACGCACTTTGGAAGAAGTTGGCAGAGAATTTAACGTCACGCGTGAGAGAATTCGCCAAATTGAAGCCAAAGCTCTTAGGAAACTTCGCCATCCGAGTAGAAGTAAAAGGCTGAAGGATTTCCTAAGCTAATATTAGGATTATAGTATTGCTTTAATTTGCTTGTATGTTAAATTATTGAATGAGTGAAATTTTTTAAATTTTTAAAATCAGAATTTTCAGGTTCAAGTTCGATCAATCTATCGAGAGATAGGTTGGCCTCTTGGTAGCATTTTTGGTTTATCATATTTTTAGCGTGGTTTAGTATATTTTCGGAATCTACCCTTGATGCGAGTTGATTTCTAAATTTATCCATTAAAATGCTGTGTGTGCAATATTTGTTGTCGGAATTGATGTCTTTATTTATAGCAAGCCTGGTGTTAGTGCATCCACCCAGGCACTTTTTGCTATATTTACAAACTTTGCAATTGCCATCGAGCATTTCCTTGGTGAAATTGCGTCGCCATAAAAATGTGTCAGGTGACTCCCAGATTTCTCTTAAAGTTTTTTCGCGAATATTGCCTTCTATAAATTTTTTGTCTCTTATTGAAGTGCAGCCTAAAATATCTCCATTGTGCAGCATTCCAAAACTTCTAATGCCTGCATGGCAGCCATCCCAAAGGGGGATGTTTTTCGAACGCAAATATATTTTGTCTATCTCAATTTGCTTTCGGCTGTAATAACCCATACAGTCCGCGAGGCATATACCAATTTTACCTTCCACGGCAGCGTCGTAGCAGAAATCTATTATGTCTATTATTTTATCAGGTTTTATCAGCCAGTCTGGGTGCTTAGAAAAATTTCCCATAGGCAGTCCAATTTGCAGCTGCCACACATCCACGCCCATTGATATCAAAAAATCTTTTATTTCACCCAGAAGGGCTATATTTAAGTTGCTTATGGTGGTGATACTAGCTGTGAAAATATCATACTTTTTCAAAATGTGAAATGCGTTTTTAATTCTCTCGAATGACCCTTTTTTTCTTATTTTATCATGAACTTCCTCAGTACCATCCAGGCTTATGGCAACGGTGGATACGCCGGAAGATTTTAATTTTTTGGCTAAATCGTCAGTCATCAGCCAACCGTTGGTTATAATGTTTGCGGCAAGCCCCTTTTGCTTGCAATATTTGATGATTGAACAGATATCACTGCGGGTTAGTGGTTCTCCACCCGATAGGGTGACCCATTTCAAATTCATGTCAACGCACATATCCACGAAAGAGAGCGCTTCAGCAGATGTTAATTCACCTGGTAAAGGGTATTTGCAAGATGAACCGCAGTGTCCGCAGTTCATGTTGCAACCCATAGTTACTTCCCAAACGCAAGTTTGAGGGTAATAATTCATAAATTAGTCCTCCTGCATATTAATAGGTGGTATACCATATAGCATTTTTGGTCTATTGTCAGTTGATTTCCTGTCAATTTTGCCATCCGGGTTGATAACGACTCCTCCAGAGCCAGCGTTTAGCTCGTTTTCACTTAGCTCATTAAGCTCTTTCTCTTTGTCATCAGTCATTTTTAATTCCTCCTAATTTTTATATTTTATAATATAATAACATGAATTACTATATTAGTCAATAAAAAAATGTAATTAATAAATAAAATTTTAAGATAATCTGAGAAAATTATTAAGGCATAGTTTTATAAATTCTATTTTTGCCTTTTTTATGCGCCGACATTTAGAAAGATTTTCTTCTTAATTAGTTGGAGCACCATATAATGGGTTGGCTTGGGGGTCGGAGCCATCACTGGGCATGCAAACGGCAGATATAGTTTCGATATCGCCTCCTCCAGAGGCAGAAAGGAGTTCATCTTCACTTAGCTCATCGAGCTTTTTCTCTTTGTCATCAATCATTTTTAATTCCTCCTAAATTTTTGTACTTTACTTATATAATAATATAAATTTATATGTTTGTCAATAAAAAATATGATTAATAAATAAAATTTAAGAAAATCTGGGAAAGCTATAAGACAGAGTTTTATAAATTCGATTTTTTGCCTTTTTAATATGCCGGCATACAGTAGACACATGTATGTTTAATGTGTGGGCTATTTCAGTAAGAGCTTTTTTTTCGCAATAGTGAAAGAGCAGGCACTCCTTTTGCCGAGGCGTTAGTTCATTATTAATGATTTTTTTTAGAATTAGAAGGATTTTTTCCCTATCAAAATTGATTTTATCAGCTGATTTTTTGTTGCAACATATGATTTCAAATAAGCTTTCGTCATGAATTGTCGAAGAGGTATGTGATTTGATTGTCATTTGTTTTTCTCCTTTCGCATACTTTTAAATATTCTGCGGTGTGTTTGAGTTCCAAGCACATTGAGTAAAGCATAGAGATTCTTGATTTAAGATCTTTATGCTCTCGAGATTTTGCAGTTTTGAGTAACTGCTTAAGTTCATTAATGCGATTCGACAATTTTTTATATTGTGCGAAGTATTGTGCAGAACATAGCTTATAATCCATAGCTGCTCCTTTCAACACATAACGTGTGATAAAATATAAAATTAAAGAGTGTCGCAATATTCAATGATTAAGTGTGTCTTTTCCGCTTTAGAAACAGAAATAGAAACAAGTGATGCATTATTTACTGGACACCCTCGTGAATGGATGTGAAAAATTTTTTAAAAGAGAATTTTATATTTCTATGATAAAATTATATCATGGAATATTAAAATAATCAACTGTTTAAATTAAAAAATAAATAAAAATGGTTATATTAAGAATGTTTATTCAGCAGAAGCTAAAATAATCTTATCAAACTTGAATACACAATAGGTGTGTGATATAATTTAAAAAAAGTTTGCTAATGTTATTCGTTTTCGAAAAACGGTTTTTAGTGCCACTTTAAAATAATATTTTAAATAAAAAGGGAATAATAGTATGAATATATTTGCTAAAAATCTTAGAGAAATAAGAAAAAAACGCAACATGACGCAAGCGCAACTCGCTAATAAATTGGGGGTTTGTCCGTCTACTGTGGGAATGTATGAGCAGGGAAGGAGAGAACCTGATAACGAAACTTTGAAAAAAATATGTTATATGTTGAGCGTAAGTGTGGACCGTATATTGGGATTACGAATGGATGAAAAAAAGGATCTTGAGGAAATTATTGATGAATTTACACAAGTTTTTAAATCTCAGCAAAGTTTGATGTTTAATGGAAAGCCAATTAAAAATGAAGATCGCGAAAAAATTGTCAATGCCATTCGCGTAGCAGCAGCTATGGCAGTATTGGATACTCAAAAATAAATTATGACCTTAATTTAAAATTACTTGCATTTGGTTTTGTTTTGAGGTGCATTATGAAAAATATAGAAAATCTTGTTTGCCGGATAATAAAAAAATATAAAACTTATTCTGCTTTTGAGATTTGTTCTAAAATGGCAATAAGAGTTATGCTTATGGATCTTCCAGATGATGTAAAGGGGTTTTATGTAAAATTTTTGAAAAATCGTGTTATTATTATAAATAACAGCATCCCTTTAAAAGATATGGAATGCGTGTGTGCGCACGAGCTTGGACATATATTTTTGCATGAAAATGTGAATTCTATAAAAATTGAAAATGAAAGCAAATTTGATGTTTCAATTTTTGAAAAAGAAGCCGAATATTTTTCAAGATGCTTTCTCAAAGCTAGTAATTAAAATTTAATCTGGAATTATAAATGGGTTGAATTCGCATTTCTTTTTATCATTCTTTTTTTCTTGATAATGACAGACAGCGGTATATTCGCAAAAAGAACAGACATCAAATTCCCCTTTTAAAGGTTCAATATTTATTTTACCATTATAAAGGTCTTTCGCCATAGTAGCTATTAACTTTTTAGGCTGGCTCATGAGTGCTTTGATGTCAGAAAGGCTCACGACGAAAGAAGAGCTAACTAGTTGCCCATTTTTAATCGATGCTGGAATAAACAGACCTTTGGCATCTTTTTCCATGCCATATATAACCTCTGTGTCTGAAAGTATAATTCCATTCATTCTCATCTTTTTTTGCCTTTCTTTTTTTATTGTATCGTCATTGGAAATTTTTGCTAAGTTTAAAATAGGGATAATAGCGGGCATATAAAGAATACCGGCCGGAATGGTGTCGCCGTAAACTTTGCTTCCATTTTCTATAACCGTTAAAAGATAAATAAGCATTTGCATATTTAGTCCATAGAGAATATCAGATAGCCTAAATTCCGTCTTTCCGGTTTTGTAATCGATTATTCGAACATAACTTTTTCCGTTTTTGTTCATGATATCGATCCTATCTATTTTTCCTCTAACTTCAACTGTGCCTAACTCATCGACGTCCACAATTAAAGGAGCAATTTTTCCATTGTGAGATAAAGATAATTCGTAGTCCTTTGATGAAAATTCGCTCTGTGAAAGCTCTTGCGCAATGTGAATTACTAAGTCGCAAGATATTTTTTTTATTTTTAAGAGTAGGTGTTTAATCCGTTTTGATGGCTCTTTTCCTTCTCCCCATCGCAATTTGCTGTATTTTTGTATTAGTTGAGAGATCTTTAAACGCAATACAGATTTATCCATAAGTAATAAATTTTCGGGAGAATTTTCTTTTAAAATATTTTCCAGTAAAAAGTGCATAAAATTTCCGTACTCTAAAGAATCGAACTTAGCGAGTTTTCGCTGTTTAGCATTTAGCCCGTATTTACAAAAATATCTAAATTTGCATAAATGATATTGTTCAATCTGTGTTGCGGAAAATACCATTGGAAAGTGGAATAAATTTTTCGCATTTTCGGGATTTTTAAATTTTATTTCATTATTTAAACATATTTTTTCTAAATGATTAGTCATTTTTTTATAATCTTTATCAGATTTAAAATAATGTTTGAGAGATTCAGAAAAAACTGAATTTTTGTTCCAGTGCGCAGCACAAGCTTCGAACCCTGGCGATTTTGCCCATACTTTATCTATACTCTCTTCGTGCTCGGAGGCAATGAGTTTCACGTTGGGGAATATATTTTTTATCTCATCTAAAATGTTTGAAGCGAATTTAGCTTTTCCTTTAAAATCCATACGATGCCAACTGATAAAAAGTTTGCGGGAAGCGTATGTCAATGCTTTATAGGCAAAAAAACGCTCCCGCAATAAAATGTCTTCGAGGCTGTCTTTAAATGGAACGCCTATAGACGCAATTTCTGTGCAATCTTTTTTATCGAATATTCCATAAATATCGGGGATTTTAGGAAATTCTCCAAAAATTGCCCCAATGACAAACACAATTTTTGGTTTTTCTGGGCGCACTCTGTCTATCGTCCCTATCTTTACTTCATCCAAACCCTGAGGGATGAATGCTATATCGCTGGATTCAATAGCCAATTGCAATATTTCAGCGTAAATTTGGGAGCTTGTTTTTTTGTCGCCTAAAAGCATGACTATCTGATCTAGGATCGAGATTAGAATGTCCCAGAGGCGCACTTGCTCTTGCGCTAAATTTGTTTCCCATTCTGCGCGCAAAATGGCGGCCATTTCACGAAGATTTTTTTGTACATTCAGTTTTAGTAAGAGATCATAAAGTGCCGAAGAGATGGCGTAACTGCTGGTTGCTTTAATAGCCTTTGAAAATTCCAAAATAGGTGCGATTATTTTCTCTCTTATGCTGTTTATTATATTTAAATTATTTTTTTCACATTCTCTGAATTTTTCGGAGAAACCAACAGGATTTTTTAAAAATGGCCTAGTCCAATCTTCGTTTTGTATCTGCCAAACGAAGGCATAATTTTCGAGCAGCGAAATTTCTTCTGTTTTTAGACCGAGAAGACCAGTTTTTACGTATTCGAAAATTGAATCAGAGGAAAAGTTTGTGTGCACGATGTTAAATGCAGATAACACTAGGCGCATTAGAGGTTTCATGTGGATATTTTCACGCATATCCATAAAAAATGGGATTTGATATTTTTTAAAAATTAAATCGATCACACCTTCGTAGCTTTCCATATTTCTTGCAAGCACGACGAAATCGCAATAGTGGTAACCTTCGTCGATCACCAATTTTCGAATATTTCTAGCTATAAAATCGCATTCATCTTGAATATCAAGGCCTTTATAAATATTTATGTCGCTTTCTGAAAAATCACTTTTAAACTGGTTATCATTAAAATTTTCTTTGTGTTTAGAAAAATTTTTAGGAGAATTTTGTTCTTGGAAGATGTTTTGTTCTAACGTTTTTAGAGAGCTATTATAGAATCTATGGGGATATTCTAGGGCTATAGGGTCTGAAACGGCAACTTGATTCCTCTTGGCGATTAAAATTAAATTTTCCATAGTTTTGTAAACACATGAAAACAGCTCGGATTCTTTAGAGGGTTTAGGAGCGCATAAAGTGATGTAACAATCTTTTGTTTGGCTTATAATTAACTCTAAAACTTTAAGCTGTTGAGCTGTGAATAGATCAAATTCATCAATAAAAATTGTGTATTCTTCGAAAAAAGAGTGATCTAATAAAAGGTTATACAGCTTGGTGAGATCGTCCAAGGGATCTAAATAGGTTGCTGAAATTAGAGAATCAAAAGCTGTGAAAATTAACCCGACCTCTTTCATTTTTCTTTGTAAAATTTGATTTTCTACCATTGCAGACTTTTCAATTAAAGTTTTTCCATCTATCGAATTTGTTTTAAAATTTTTTAAAGTATCCACCATAAGGCTTGTCACTTCGCGCTTGTCGCAGAGACTTTTGTAAATGCACATTTGGTCTTTTACATGTTGCATAGCCAAATACATCATGATATTTCGCCCAGAATTATCCAGCCTATTTCCCTGATTTTTCCTGAGTTGCGAGAAAATTAAGTTTGTCATACTGGTAAAAGTCAGAATTTTAACATTTTGAGCACACTTGGCGCCGATTAATTTTAACAATGCTCTCTCGTTTTCAAAGGAGTTTTGCTCAGGGACAAGTAATATTAACTTTTTTTCTCCAGCAAAAGACCTTTCAGAGATCATTTTTCTTATTGTGTGAGTCTTTCCAAAACCGGATCTGCCCAAAATTAGTTGAAGCAAATATTTGTTCCCTCCAATTATCTTTAAAAATGTTAGCTTATTGAAGATTTTTTTGATTTTAATCAGTTTTGGCTATGATTTGCAAATACAAATTTTAACACACTATTATTATAGCATATGCGAGTATCGGCGGGTAAGTTGGGTCTTTTGACTTAGAAAATACATTTTCGTTTTAGTGAAATGATATATGTATTTTTGAGAATTGTGATGTGGTGTCTGGGATTAAATTTTGCTGAGTTTTTAGGTGTAAATTCCTCCCTTCACTAATAGGGGAAAATGAGGGAAATTTTGCACGAACTTTGCGCGAGATTTTTGTGTAATTTTTAGATGATGTCATTTTGAGGTGTGGCAGCAAGGATTAAATTTTGCTGAGTTTTCAGGTGTAAATCCTCCATTCACTAATAAGGGAAAATGAGGGAAATTTTGCTCTCTGGAGGGCAAGGTTTTCGCGAAATTTTGCATGAACTTTGCGCGAGATTTTTGTGCAATTTTTAGGTGCTGCTGTTTTGAGGTGTGGCAACTGAGGTTGAGTTTGTGCTGAGATTTTTTAGGCGCAAATTCCTTTTTTGCGGTTAATTTCGTGTAATATAAACATATTATTTTGTATATTAATGGACAAACTTTGGTTTATATCAACATTTATTTGAGGAAATTTGGCTTGCTGTTCAGCCATTGAAGGGCGGCTGGAAGAGGTTGGCTTTCGGCGGAAGATCGTGTAATATTTGCCTTTGAGAGAGTCTTTTTTTAATTTTGCAGCAATTTGAAGCAGCTTTTTTCAACCAAGATATTTTCACAATGTACATTTAAACGTGCCCTCTTTGTGAGTTTATTTTATATAGTTTAGCCATGTTTCGATTTATATTATATGCGAAACTTTAGTTTATAGTAACATTTTTTGAGAGATTATATTGAATATTGTTCTATAAAATTGCATTTTAGCACCTTCTTTTATTTTTCTTTAAGATACTGTGAAGTTGTAAATGTGTCTTTTGCGCAATTTCACGCCAACGGTGCGCGTGGAAATATTTGGAAATTTGTTTGAAATTTTCTCGTTTGGGGGTGAATTTGTGCTGAGTTTTTAGGTGTAAAATCCTCCCTTCACTAATAGGGGAAAATGAGGGAAATTTTGCTCTTTAGAAGGCAAGGTTTTTGCAAAAACTTTCACGAACTTTTCTCGGGATTTTTGTTTAAAATTTAGGTACTGTTGTTTTGGGGTACGGCGATTGGGGTTGAAGTTTTAAGTGTGAATTCCTTTCTTCTTTGGTTAATTTAGTGCAATACAAACATATTATACTGTATATTAATAGACAAGCTTTGGTTTATACCTACATTTATTTGAGAAAATTTGGCTTGATGTTCAGCCATTGAGGGGGCAGCGGGAAGAGGTTGGCTTTCGGCAGAAGATCGTGCAATATTCGCCTTTGAGGGAGTCTTTTTTTTAATTTTGCAGCAATTTGAAGCAGCTTTTTTCAACCAAGATATTTTCATAGTGTACATTTAAACGTGCCCTCTTTGTGAGTTTATTTTATATAGTTTAGCTGTATTTTTATTTATATTATATGAGAAACTTTAGTTTATAGTAACATTTTTTTAGAGTATTATACTGAATATTGTTCTATAAAATTGCATTTTAGCACCTTCTTTTATTTTTTTTTAAGATACTGTGAAGTTGTAAATGTGGCTTTTTTGCGCAATTTCACGCCAACGGTGCGCGGGAAATATTTGGGCGATTGGTTTGTAATCTTTTTTGGAATACTCTCAAAATTTGAAAAATAAGCGAAATATCATTTTTTTTGCGCGGCATATGTGTACTCATCAGAGGATTTAATAATAGCGAGTAACCCCCAAACGGAAACCATGCTAGAGCCGCCAAGACTCACGAATGGCAAAGTTACACCGGTTAATGGAAAAATATCTGTGGTGCCGAAAATATTAAGACAACATTGAAAGACCAGCATGCCGGCAGCTGCACATGAAGATATTGAGTAAAATGTGGATCGGCTATGTATGCTGACAGCCCGCGAAAAAAATGCTGTAAAAGCGATGGCAAGGGCTATTATAAAAGCGATAAGCAAGCCGAGTTCTTCACTGACTGTGCCAAACATCAAGTCACTCATGCCGGCAAATATATGCTTTAATTTTCCATTTCCAGCTCCAACGCCTAAAAGGCCTCCACTTGCTGAATATGATAAAGCGCGGCTTTGTTGGTACCCTCCTTCTTGTGTGTACTCCCAAACATGCCCCCAAACCGCGAATCTATCAGCTATGTAAGGCTTAAATTTTAAAATCATAAATGCGCCGATTGCTGCGGCGGAACATGAAAGAATAACAGTGCGGATACTGCCGGATCGCATGAATGATATGATCAAAAACGTGACGAAAAATACGCATGCGGTACCAAAATCGCGCATTAAGAATAAACAGCCAATACATGCCGCAGAGAATACGATAAATCCAGTTAAGTTTTTTGTCGTTTGGAGGCGATCCAAAGTTGAAGTGCCGTATAAAATAAATATAATTTTAATAAACTCGGAAGGTTGGATAGATATCGGGCCCAACATTATCCAATTTTTAGAGCCATTTATTTCTTTACCAATTACGAGGTTTGCAAAAAATAAAAATAATGCCGCTATGGCAATTATGACTCTACAGCGCATTGCACGGTCCAAATCTTCTATAAACCAAATTAGGAAACAAAACATGAAAAGTCCTATTCCAAGGGCGATTGATTGAATTAAGGCTTTATTTATATTTTCTCCACCGATCAATATAATTCCTATACCGGAAAGGAAAATTCCAAGAGATTCCAGCTCATAACTCACGCGTTTTATTAAAAATATTGTGATTATAAAAAATAGCCATGAAATAATGCCGATCGATAAAAAGGGCGTAAAACATGCAAAAATATTTTTTTTAGTGTAAAAGTAAATTTCTATCGCCATTAAAAAATGAAAAAAGGTGACCTCTAAAAGCAGTAGTCCGGGATTTATCGATTTTTTGTGGCGGCGATTGTCAAAAAACCAAGAGTTTTTTTGTTCATTTTTATGATCCGTTTTTTTTATAGATAAAGAGCTGCCTCCGATTGTGATTGTGTCGTTTATATAGACCTGTGTTGGGTTGGTGATTTTTTTGCCGTTCACCGAAACACCCAGCTTAGAACCGGTATCAGCGATTATCCAGCCTTCTTTACGTCTGAATAATACAGCATGGTCGCGTGAAACGGAGGGGTCCGGGAGTATTATATCGGAATTTTTACTTCTGCCTATAGAATTTTCCCAGAACATCACGGGGATAGAAATATTGGTTGATTTATTTTTCAACATAATTAAAGGAGAATTATCTCTGCGGTGGTTTCGCAATGAACTGAAACATCCGTATAAGATTATAAAGCCTAAAATCGGGAGGAATCCGCGTATTATTAACAGTGAAATATCGATAATTTGGTCTGTCAAAAAATTTCCTCCTTTTTAAAGCGCTTTTTGGTAAAAATTGATATTTTTATTGCTTTAATCAATAAAAACTCAAATTATTTAGTGAAAATAGTTGTGCTTTTTATCGATATTTCTAAAAATCTAAAGTTGAATAACACCAATTTACCTGCCGTTATCTTAAAAGTAAATGTTTAAATTAAAGGGGTTTTAGAGAATTAATGAAATTTCCTAAAATATCTAAACAAAGATATTATAACACAATTTAGTGCGATAAAATAGGGCTGATAATATCAAAGAAATATTAACTTTTGGTTTAGTTTTACAACACTAGATCGAAGAATAAAATATAGGCATTGAGTGAACTTTTTCCGTCGCCGAAACATGATTGTTTGATGTCATTGAAGCTGCCCACGTTGCGCACAGAACTATCGTTGCATAAAAACCATGTTGTGCTGTTTAAAGGCTTTATAAAAGCATAGTAATGCCCACTATAATATCCACCATGGTGCATTATTATACATTTTAGTTTATAAGTATGGCCGCATATATTTAATTCTTCTGGAAATTCCATTTTATCATTGCGTTTAATCATTTTGCCCGATTTATACTCGAATCTATTCAGGGTCAAAATTAAAGTTTGGCTTGGTGTTAAGTTTATTCTGCTTAAAACGCCATAATTCCAACAAAATTCGCAATAATAATCGCTTATCGCTGGAGGTGCTAAGAAATTTGTAAGAGAGGTACTCAAACGGGGACTAAGAGGGAGAGGGAGAGTTAGCGCAGTCTCATTTTTTTTAGTTTCTTGCCCGCAATGAGGACAGTGAATGGTTGTTTCTAGTTCTATATTAAAAATGAAATTTATAGGGTGTGCGGGATTATTTATTTCAAAAAAAGCTGTGTTTAGTATAATTTGCAACGTTTCGCTGGCATCCTGTTGAAGGCCATTATAAATATCTCCATTTCCTGGATTTTGCACCAAATGAGAAATGTTTATACAAGCCGTATCTTTCCTCTCAAGTGATTGGAAAATTTGTTGCAAGAGATAAATGGTTGGCTGAGTAAGGGGATCAGGATTTGGTACCGTTAAAATGACGGTTTTAAGATGTTCATTAGCGTATAATGCCTGAATAATGGAATTTAAATAGCAAGAATTTCCTATATTGCAAATGCCCACGGGCTTATGAGCGAATGTTGAGGTAGAGAATAATAAAATGTGGAGATAGACGTATATGCTTACTGCTAAATGAGAAAATAAAGATCTCACTTTTTTACTAAACATGTTTACAACCTTCTTTCTTTAAGAGGTGGTATTTTATATGAAAACATCTTATTTGTAAATCATAATTTTTTACTAAAAATAAAATTATTATAAATTATATACTAATTATTACATACAATTTTTAAATTTTGATACAAAATAAGGAAAATAAAATGAATATTTTTGTGAATATTAAAAAAACGACAATATGGTATTATTTAAAGGTTTTAACTATCTTTAGAAAGATAGAGCATTTTATATATTTGTAGCATAAATGAGATATTTAAATGATATATTGCCCAAATTTATTAGAATTTTTTTAATGAATTTATTGGTTTATAATTGAAATATATTATATGGAAAAGATACTTGCTATTATCATAAAAATCAGTTATAATATATAAGATATATGTATTATCTAAAGATAACGGCTTGCTTAATTTTAAAATTTATGGCAAAAACGAATTAAAAATGTCATGTTAAAATAATTTTTAATATTAATATTTAATCTTTGGTGGTGGAATTTATGACAGAACGGAAAAAGGAAAAATTTTTATCTTTAAGGAAAAAAATTATTGAAAATGACTTCAAAAAAATGAACCCAATGCAAATGAAAGCTATTATGTGTGTTAAGGGTCCTCTTCTTGTTTTAGCAGGCGCTGGCAGTGGAAAGACTACTGCTATTGTGAATCGCATAGCGAACATGATGCGCTACGGTGAAGCTTATCATTCTGAAGAGATTTCAAGCTTTATTACAGAAGATTATGTGAAAAAACTAGAGCTTGATTATGTAAACGGAGAGCTCAGCGAAGAAGAAAAAATAAACCTTTCAGTCAATCCGATTGAGCCTTCAAAAATTTTAGCTATTACTTTTACCAACAAAGCGGCTGGCGAACTAAAATCTCGCTTAGGGAAATTTTTGGAGAAAGATGAGCAAAAGGTCAAGGCAGGGACTTTTCATGCTATTTGTGCTCAAATTTTAAGGCAATTTGGAGAAAAAATCGGATATTCAAAACATTTTTCGCTTTATGATGCCGACGATGTTCGCGGAATTATTAAAGATTGCCAAAAAGCTTTAAATATAGACGGAAAAGCTCTGCCTTATCGCGCAATTATGGCAGAAATATCTAGAGCAAAAGATCAGATGATGAATTATAAAGAGTATGAAAATGCCGTGAGTAATGATTTTAAAAAGGCTGAAATTGCAAAAGTATATAAGCTTTATCAAGAAAAAATGCACGAAGCTGGCAGCATGGACTTTGACGATCTTCTTATGAACACAGTTTTACTGTTTAGAAAATGTCAAGATGTGCTGGAATATTACCAAGATAAATTTGAATATATTTTAGTTGATGAATATCAAGACACCAATACTGTTCAATGTGAATTTATCAACTTGCTTGCCCAAAAGCATAAAAATTTGTGCGTAGTGGGGGATGACGATCAAAGTATTTACCGTTTTAGAGGGGCAAATATAGAAAATATTTTAAATTTTGAACAAATTTATCCTTCTACTAAAGTTATACGCTTAGAGCAAAATTATCGCTCAACCAGCAATATTATTAAAGCAGCTAATGCTGTAATAGAAAATAATACGTCTAGAAAAGGGAAGAAATTATGGACTGACAATAAGCCTGGTTGTAAGATAAAAGTACATACCGCCCGCGATGAAATAGATGAGGCTAAGTATATAGCTGATAGGATTTTTGAAAGCGTTTCTTCTGGAAAGAAAAATTATTCAGATTTTGCGGTGCTGTATCGCATGAATTCACAGTCGAATATATTAGAGAGGGCTTTCGTTCGCTCTGGAGTGCCTTACCGCATTGTGGGAGGATTTCGCTTTTATGAGAGAAAAGAGATCAAGGATATGATTGCTTATCTCAGTGTGATCAATAACCCTAAAGATGAAGTTAGACTTAGACGTATAATAAATCGGCCTAAGCGTGCAATTGGTGAAAAGACTATTTTGAGAGTTATGGATATTTTACAAGAAACAGGGCGGGATCTTTTTGATATATTAAAAAATGCAAGTGAATACGCTCAGCTTCAGCGCGTATCTGCAAAATTATCGACGTTTACAGGACTTATTGACTATTTTATTGAAAAATGCGAAGGCCAGCAAATTACGATTTCTGAGCTTTACCAATTAATACTTAAAAAAACAGATTATATAAACGCGCTTACTGCGGAATGTGACGACAGCGAATCGAGGATACAAAACATAAATGAATTGGCGACCAACATTAAAATATATGAAAAAGAGTATCAAGAAAAAGCGACTCTCTCTGGTTTCTTAGAGGAAGTCGCGCTGATGACTGATATGGATGAATATGACTTAAATGAGCAGGCTGTTACGCTGATGACGATTCACGCAGCTAAGGGGTTGGAATTTCCTATTGTATTCTTACCAGGGATGGAAGAAGGCGTTTTCCCCGGAGGACAGATGATTTCAAGGCCTAGCGATATAGAAGAAGAACGAAGATTGGC
Organism: Oscillospiraceae bacterium; assembly: GCA_031266365.1. GTDB lineage: Bacteria > Bacillota > Clostridia > Oscillospirales > Acutalibacteraceae > JAISBE01. The sequence continues at coordinate 7,716 of JAISBE010000016.1, read as the reverse complement.
ATATGTCGCTATTACTAGAGCTAAAGAGCAGCTTTGCATTGTAAATACAGAAAGTCGCATGCTGTTTGGAATTATCTCGCACAATAAGCCGTCGAGATTTTCAATGGAAATCCCTAAGAATTTAGCGGAATTTTCTGCTGTGAGGAATATAAAAAAGCTTGAAAGAGGAGAATGTTTTTCAAAAACTTATTTTGAAGAAAAATTAAGGCTTATCGAATCGGCGAGAAGTTTCACGCAGGTTGGTGGGGGTAATGCGCCAGAGTGTTTTATTAGTTTTAATATAGGCGATTCAGTTGCGCATAAAGTTTTTGGAACAGGCAAGGTTCTTTCAACGAGACAGGTGGGAAATGATTTTTTATTGGAAATTAACTTTGGTCAAATGGGAACAAAAAGACTTATGTCTAGTTTTTCTAATTTAGAAAAGATAAATTCTTAAGTTTTTATTGTTGTTGAGTTTCTTTTCTAGGGAAAATTAAGCGATTAATCAACATCGCAACAACAACGCCAATGCCAGTATCAAGAATTCTAAAGCCAACGTATTCAAGTGCGCTTAGGTTACTTTGAGACACATGATTTGCCTGTAATATAATACCTAGGAGAACAACAGTGCCTATTTCTATGGATGATTTGTGATTTATTAGATTGCATATATAAATTATTAATAAGACGAAAACAGGAGCAATAATAATAGGAACAATTTCTTTTATAGGAATTGATGTGCTTTGTAAGATTATCAGTGCAAAATAGCCAATTCCACCACCTAAGGTGGTTCCAAGTAACCTGTGTAGCCCAATGGAAATGGTTTGCTCGGATGTTTGTCGCATACAAATAACAGCAGCAATACTTGCATAGAAGCCATCAGGGCGCCTAAAAAGGTATGAAATAATAAGGCTAATTAACACTGCGAGAGCAGTTTTGATAGCGCGAAATCCCAATTTATATTCTTTGTTAAGATTAAACAATTGAAAATCACTTCCCAAAATAAAAAGTTTATTGTTAGTATCCCAGCTTGGCGCTCAGTGATTCATCGTTGCTTACCCAGTCGTCTGAGTAAACAGCAGTGAAATTTGCTGAGTCGTTTCTAATAATAACCTTTTTTATACCTGCGTTTATTATAAGCCTTTTACACATCGAGCAAGGAGAGGCGTTTTTCACATATTCATGAGTTTTTTTCTCTTTACCGACTAAATATAGACTTCCTCCGAGCATGTCATTGCGAGAAGCAGCGATTATTGCATTTGCTTCTGCATGGACTGAGCGGCAGAGTTCATATCTTTCACCTCGTGGAATACTTAATGATTCTCTAATACAAAATTCGATGTCTATGCAATTTTTTCTACCTCTAGGAGATCCGGTGTATCCTGAAGAGATAATTTGGTCATTTTTTACTATGATTGCGCCAAAATTTCTTCGCAAACAAGTCCCTCGTTCTAAAACAGTCTGGGCTATGTCAAGGTAATAATTTTCTTTATCTTTGCGCGCCATAGAGAGCTCCTTGTCGTTTTTAATAGTGAAAGTTTAAATTTAGTACTCAAATATAATGTACTCGAAGTTTTTTGTATTTTTTCTCGATTAAAAATAATATATTTTTACTAATTTTATGTTAACATAGTTTTTATTTAAAAACAATAAAAAACGCCCTGGATCTCCCAGAGCATTGTAATGCGAACAAGCTTGAATAGAGAAAGTTTTCCTTAATGATTTTTGAAAATAAATCCTCTTATCGAAGAGATCAGCAATAATTTAAATTGTTAACTTTCTAATGATTTTTCTAAAAATCACATTAGAGTGCGACAGTTCAATAAAGTAATACATCTCCAATAACTTTTAAGAAAATACGATTCTAATTTTATGCTTATTCTTCTCTCATTTTTGCAAAGCATTCGCTACAGTAAACTGGGCGATCTTCACGCGGATTAAAAGGAACTTTCGCTTTGCCACCGCAAGAAGCGCATTCTGCAATGAACATTTCCCGTTCTGGTTTTAAAGCATTTTTTCGAGCATCGCGGCAAAGTTTGCATCTTTGAGGTTCATTCACAAAACCTTTGGATGCATAAAATTCCTGCTCTCCTTCGGTGAAAGTAAATTCTTTTCCACATTCTTTGCAATTGAGAGTTTTGTCTTCGTACATGTAATTACCTCGCTTTTGGATTATTAAAATTTGCCCCTGGACGGATTCACACCGCCGCCTTTGAAAATCAACGCTCTTATTAAATAAGCTACATGGGCATTTTGCAGTCTGTTTATTTCAACAAAATCAACTATATTTTTAATATACAATACTTTAAAAGAAAAGTCAATAAAATTAATAATAAACTTTTTAGATTATTAACTTTAATCAAAAAATTTTTTATTTTAAATTTTTATTTAAAAAATAAATCAAGCCTATTTACTTTATAGGACTTAAGGTGTAGAATAAAATTAAAAAAGAAGTTTAAATATGCGAGGGTGCTGGAATAGGCAGACAGGCGCGTTTGAGGGGCGCGTGAAGATTTTCGTGTGGGTTCAAGTCCCATCTCTCGCACCAACTATTTAGATATTATATAAACCGCGCTTAGGGTACTTTATGTACCCTATTTTTGTTGCCATTTTTAATGTAAATAATTTTTGTTATTTTGTAATATTTTTATATATTTTAGTGAAAATTTATTATAAAAGAAACTATAAATATTTTTATAATTATATAATAAATATAGAGATAATTTTATATAAATTTAAGTTAATAAAAATAAAAATATAAAGGAATGAACGATTATGTTAAAAAAACGGGGGCTGTATTTTTTAAGCTTAATTTTATCTTTTGGTGTAATTTTAACAGGTTGCACTCAGAAAGAAAGTAAAAAACCGGTAAATTTAAAATTTACTATTGCCCATACTAATGATATTCATGGGAGAATTAACTATAATGAAGAAAATAAATCTATAGGTTTTTCTAAAATTAGCGCATATCTATCTAAATTACGTTCTGAAAAAAGTAATGTTTGGCTAGTTGATTCTGGAGATATGTTGCATGGGCAACCTGTTGTTACTGTTTCGAAGGGAAAAACAGCAGTAGAGGCTATGAATATTTTAGGATATAATTATTTTACGCCGGGCAATCACGATTTTAATTATGGTTATCAGAGGTTGGTGGAGTTGAGTAAAGACATGAAGTGTAAAGTTTTGGCGGCGAACATAACTTTGCCTGACGGAAGTTTGCTGTTTAAAGCAAATGATATGATTGAAATCGACGGTGCGAAGATAGGCATATTTGGTCTAGCTACTCCGGAAACCAAAGTAAAGACGAATCCTAAAAATGTTGAAGGTTTAACGTTTAAAGATCCAGTGGAAACGGCGAAAGAGCAAGTAAGTCTTTTAAAAAAAAATGGTGCAGATGGAGTTATTGCTATTGCGCATCTTGGAACAGATGACGAAAGCAAAGGACACAATTCTTACGATGTTCGTGATAATAATAAAGAGATAGATCTTATACTTGACGGACATAGCCATAGCGATATGTCGAAAATTCAGCAAATGGAAGGTAAAGCTAAAATTATGTCAGGGGGTGCTTATCTTGAAAACCTTGTTGTTGTTGATTTCAATATAGAAAATGGAGTGAAATCTATCGATCTCAAGAATTTATCTTTCGATGACTTTTCATCAGAAGGATCTGATAGCAATGTTGATTCGCTTTTAGAAAAAATTAATGAAGAAAACGCACCAATCTTAGGAAAAGTTATAGGCCACACAGATATTGATTTAAATGGGAAAAAATCAGCCGTGAGAACAAGCGAGACTAATTTAACTAAGCTAGTAACCACTGCTATAAAAAACGAAACGGGAGCTGACATCGTATTTATAAATGGAGGTAGCTTTAGAGATAGCATCCATGCTGGCGATATTACTATGGGACATGTTATTTCGGTTTCGCCATTTGGTAATTATATAATAACTAAATCGTTAAAAGGAAAAGATATAATAGATATACTAGAATTAGGATTTAGTGAATATCCTGCTGCATCGGCAAGATTTCCACAAGTAGCAGGGCTGCAGTGCACTTTAGATTCCAGTGCCCCTGCAGGGTCAAGGGTGAAATCGTTAATGGTTGGAGGTGTTCCGGTAGAAAAAGGTAAAGAATACATTGTTGCAACGAACGATTTCTTAGCAGCTGGTGGCGATGGGTATGAGGCATTTAAGAGCTGGGAGGAAATTGGTCAATTTTCAGCGGTGGACGAAATATTCAGCAGTTATTTGCCTCGCATAAGCCCAATAAGGGAAGATGGTTTTCCGGCTTGTATCACAGTGATATAAATATAAATTTTAATTAATTCCTCAAAAATAAAAAATTACCGTGCTATACTATCAACTTTTTGTTGATAGTATATTTTTTGCGAATTATCTTGTAATTAATTTTTTGAAATTATCAAGTTTATTGTATTATATATTGATAAAATTATTTTTTAAAATTTGTTTTTTATATAAAATATAATTCTTGTTCACGATTTATACACATAAATGTTACAATTAATTTCTATTATCTGTTGTTAATTTGTAATTCTCATGATATAGTAATTACAGATTTGTAATTAGATAAAGCATTTAGCTATACAAGGGGGTTATAAATTGCATAAAAGTATTAAAATTTTGTCAATTATTTTATCGTTATTTATATTTACGACATTAGCTTTAGATATTGATTCCGAACATACATTTAATTCGGTAATCGCTGCGGACTCTCTAGATGCCCTGGAAGAGCAGTTACGGCAATTAGAAGGTGAGCGTAATAATGCAAATGAAGTTATAGCAAATCGGGAAGAAGTCATACGTGGTTTGAGAGAAGAGCTGCAAAATTTGGAAGCTACAATGCAACGAAATGGTGCTGATTGTGAGGATGTTAATGAAAATATAGAACGAAATCGACAAAAGCAGATCGATTTTGCAAAAAAATGTGGCTGTTGTATGAAAGACATTGAGCTGCTTAGATGTGCCGAAAATCCGCTTACCTTCGTTTTACAAGAGCAGGGGGCTACTAGCAGGTTAATAGCGGGGTTATCGCAAAAATTATCAGAATTAACGAAAAGTTTGGAACAAGTGAATGCAGAGCTAAAAAGTTTGGAAATTTTAAAATCAGAGCTTGAGTCAGGAAATGCAACGTTTGGGAGCCATTTAGATGAGTTGAATCGGCAAATATCAGCGGACGAAGCAGAATGTAACGAATGGCGACAAAAAAGTTTAGATATAACCCAACAGATGAGACAATTAGAATATGAAATTGGAAAAGTTAGACGGGCAAGCGGCGTATATGGCTACACCCACAGTCCAACTCCGCGTCTCCATACACTAACCTCTCTTTGGGGCGATGGCCGTGGTCATAAAGGGTGGGATATTTCTGGCCCAGGTGCATTTGGATCGCCAGTTGTGGCTATGGCGGACGGGACGGTAATTCGAACTGGCCGAGACCGTGGTTATGGTAACTTTATTGAAATTGATCATGGTTACGGGTTCGCAGCATTTTGTGCTCACCTAAATACCATAAACGTTCACCCAGGGCAGCGAGTGAGTGCCGGACAGCAACTTGGCAAGGTGGGAAATACGGGGAACTCGACCGGGCCGCACCTTCATTTAGAGTGTAGACTTAATGGACGTGCCTATGATCCGGCGAAGGAGCCGTGGCTGCGAGGTCGCGTTTGAAGCTATTTGAGGGTTTAAGAAGCTCAATTGCATGATCTAAATTTTGCGTGAAGATGGATGCGATATTGATACTTGTCGCATGGACCGAGGAATAAAAAATCCTCTGATGCGTAGTATTTGAAAAGAAACTTGCTACAGAGAGCAACTTGGCACGGTGGGAAATACGGGCCGATTAGACCGGGTACATCTTCGTTATTTTAAAACATAGCTACCTCGAAACAAACTTCACCCAGACCGGCTCCCCCGGGGTAAAGTTTTGCTCGCTTCTTGAATGCTGCTTCCGTTTTGAGAAAAAAATAATCGGTCGCTTGTTCTAAAAATTTGAAATTATTTTATAGCTCATAAAATTTCCTTTTTCAAAAGAATTTCACAAGAAAATATGTCGTAAGCTTGGGATTCTCTTTATTTTCTCTGATAAATTCAATTTTATATCCAAGTTTTTTGTAAAATTTAGGCGCTTGAAATTCTTTTGTAGTAAGACTGATATTGTTAAAATTTTTATCCTTAAAATAACTTTCAAACTCTTGCATAAGCTTTGTTCCAATGCCTTTTCCGCGGTGGTCTTCTAAAACGATAAGATCACCAACGTGAACTTCAGCATAGTAATGATAACCCGTCAAAACTCCGACAACTCCACCGTTTTCTTTTGCAATAAAACAAAAATTCCTGTAATTACAGCTTACACCGTTTTGTGTTGCATATCTGTTAAATTCTTTATCTATAAAATTTTCGGGGGCCGCGTTAATTTCCTCAGCAAATTCGATGTTTATCATGGTTTTTCTTCTTTTATAGTTTTATCCTCGTTAATTTCATAAAATAGTTTTTGCTCCTTTATTTTAAAACATAGCTTCCTAAAAACAAACTTCACCCTGACCGGCGGCTTAACCCCGCCCAGGGGCAAAGTTTTGTTCGCTTCTTGAATGCCGCAAACTGGAGTATGCCTTCGCTTTGCCGAAAGATCGGTATTTTCACAAGATGGTCTCAATAAACTGTGAGCCATGGCGATGGACCCCAGAGCTTCGTGCAAATATGAGATAATATTGCTATAAAATAGTAATTTATTGCACCTAAAATTTCCTAATTTAAAAGTTACATTTTATAGATATTTTTTGACCAAACCTGTAAGCCGAGTTCTGTCATGAACAGTCATCTATCTTGGCTGCGCGTTGCCGCAACAGCTCAGTGCCACCTATTTAAGACTATCGGGGCCCGATGTGACGTCTTACTGCGGTGTTGCTCCGGATAGGGTTTACAGAGCCAAACAGTTGCCTGCTCGGCTGGTAAGCTCTTACCTTACCTTTCCACCCTTACCATGTTTTGCATGGCGGTATATCTCTGTTGCACTTTCCCTAGGGTCGCCCCCGGCGGCTGTTAGCCGTTATCCTTGCCCTGTGGAGCTCGGACTTTCCTCGGATATGGCCTTTCGGCACTGTACCCGCAACTGTTTAGCTTGCTCAAACTATAAAAGCTCTTTAGTTTAGAAAATTCTGAAAGCTAAAATAAACTACTACTATTTTTATTTTACCAGGTTTATCATTTATTTTCAAGAGATATTTATAATTAACCATCCTTCGCGTTAACTTTTCGCCATCAAGAGGCGCAAACTTGGGTGTTAAAATAGCATACACTGAGCTAAAATTTCTCATCCCATTATCACCCCAACTGTACGGGAAAATATTTATTAAAAAATTGCATTTAATTGGACATATTTTAAAGTAAATTAATTGTGAGGATTTGTTATGTATCAATATAAATTTAAAAAAAGAGCGACCCAAGGAAGGATAGAAAATATTTCCAACGCAACTGCTTGCCTCTTATTTAGTACCCATCTTTAATTGCAGAAAATAGCGTTCATATTATTTATAGAAATATTTTGTAAAATTTCTCTTAATAATTTATTCGAAAATATGCTTTAAATTAATTGTAGGGTATATAAAGGGTTAGTGCAATCTATACGGGAAAATATTTATTAAAAAATTGCATTTAATTGGACATATTTTAAAGTAAATTAATTGTGAGGATTTGTTGTGTATCAATATAAATTTA
>JAISBE010000018.1 GCA_031266365.1 Oscillospiraceae bacterium | reverse complement strand
TAGTTTATGATTTTCATGAAATTACCTCCTTTTGTTTTCGACTTTAGGTCACATGACCGGCGCGGTGCCAAATCATTTTTATTTACGTAGCACAGAGGCTTGAGGCATATGGGCGAGCTTTTTGTGCTGCATGCGGGCTTTTGTGATCATGCCCGGGTTTCAAGGGGGCATTAAAGTAACCGAATCTTGAGCGTCGATATCCTTGTTAGTTTTTTCGTTTGTGTCTATAATTCTAGCTGATCCCGCCTGTAGTTTTCATCCAGTCAAGGTCATGGTCAAAGATCGCCGGTACAATCCCCCCTGAAGCTGATGTGGTCGCACCGGTTATACCTCTACGCATGTGCCGGTACGACCATTTCCACCATATAGAATTCTGGTATTTGTCCACATTTGGTAGATTTATTTGTAAATCTAGTGATTGCCCAAACTCACCGATAACGTTGATATCAGGGTACGTACACATACCATCCTGATTTTCCTGCTGCGTGTTCTCGAAAACAAAGTTCTGCACAGAACATTGGTATGTAACATTTGGGACCACTGCCATCGGTAGTCGGACGACCCCATCTGGACCCGTTGTCGGGGTGAGGTTAAATAGCACAGGTTCGAGGAAAACCATGTTGCTGAGGTTAGGTGAATGTGGTTGCCCCATGTGGATGTGAACTGTCCAGCCAGCGGCAGTTGGTACCGCTGTGTATGTTTGATCATAGCCAACGTGGTGGGTTGTGGGATCAGCGTGGCAAAGTGGGTTCTGTGATAGTAAACAAGTGGTGCTGATTGAGGCCGCGAAGGTTAAAGCGGCGAGTTTTTTGGCATAATTCGTAAATTTCATAAAATTTACTTCCTTTCATGTTTAAAATATTAATTTTTAAATTTTGATCATTTAAGTATCAGTGAGCGGGCCCATCTCGTGATTGCATAAGTGATCTTAAAAATTATTCTAATATAATTGTGAATATTTATCAAGATATAATTTTGTGTTTTTTGAAGAAAATTGCAATTTTATATAAAAAATAAGTCTTGAAAAATTATTATAATTTTAAATTTTATATATAATATTAAAAAATTATTTTTATATGCTATGATTTATATACAAGATATTCTAAAATACAAAGGATGAAGAAAATGAAGCTGCTTAAATATAGATTTATGTTTATTTTATTCATATTTTGCATTTTTTCTCCAGTTTTTGCACATGGAGCTGGTGTTAATATTAGCCTAAGTACTCCAAAAGAAAAGATAGTGCCTGGTGAGAGTGTTTCGGTAACGCCTGTTTTTGAGGTTTCGAGTAAGCTTAATGTTTCAGCTTTTATGATAATAATTAACTTTGACTCATCAAAGCTGGATTTAAAAAGTGTCTTCCCAATGGAGGGCATTCTTCCTTCTGAAATAAAAGCGAAACAGGAAGGAGGGGGAGTTACTGTGATATTTTTATCTAAAGGTAGTGGGATTGATATTTTGCCAGGCAAAGAATTTTCATTTTTTAAAATAGAGTTTAAAGCTAGAAATGAAATTGGAGATACTGAAATTTCTGCAAATTTAGATGGATTAGGAAACTGTAATGCGGAACCACTTTTTTCTTTTCCTATAAATCCGGTAGAAATTTCCATATGTGAACCGATGCAAAATGATTGCACTTTAAGATCTTTAGAAGTAAGAGGTGCTTGTATGGATCCTGAATTTGCTCCTGCTATTTTTAATTACTCGGTAGATGCTCTTTATAATAAAAAATATATTGATTTTAGTACCGAAGCGAGCGGCCTTGAGGATTTTTTTGAAGTAAACGAATATTCTATTAAACTTATTGCCGAAGCGACTAACCCTAAAGCCTCTGTTAAAATAAACCGTAAAACTCTGGAAAAAGCTGGAGAGCCCACAGACGTTGTTATAACAGTAACCTCTGAGGATAAGACTGAGAAAGTGCGTTATAGGGTGCGTGTAAATCGTGCAGGAATGATATTTGTTGATGCTCAAGATATCGATAAAACACAAAAAAATTTAACTGGAAATCAGAAATCAGGGAATTTAGTTAAGGAGAGATCTGAAAAGAAAAATGCCCCAGTTTCATCAGAAAAGTTAGAGAAATTTAAAGATGAAGATAAACTTGAGAAATCAAATGCGCGTAAATCGAAAAGCTTTACGCCGGTCGCCAGTGATACAGCAGGAAATTTGGATACTAACTTTGAAGCTGAAGATGGATGCACAGAAGATGTTGCGGGTAAAAATCCTAAGATAATAGTAAGAGAAGGCAGTTTTCATGTCCCGCTGTTCTGTAGCACAGCAATTCTAATTTTGGTTGTGCTATTCTTTGTTTATTTTGGGGTAAAATCGAACTCAAATAATAAAAGGAAAGGAGCCGACATGGATAATAATGAGACAAACGTGTAATCGAGCGAATATTGTCGAAGAAATTTGGCGTGTATTGGAAAATTTATTTTGATTTACGTTGTAAATTTGGCAAGAAAGAAGCATTGACGAGCAGCGAAAGATGTGACGTCAATCCTTACATTACAATTTTAGAGAGTACTATAGCTAAACCGATTGGAAATATTCCATATACACACGTAGTTTTTCAGAACGGAACTTTCTCGGTTTGTGATTGAGTTCTTTGAGTATGTGGCTACTCTTTTTTTAAATCTTGACTATATGACATACCTAATATCACGTATTTAAGCTATTGTCAATCAGATTGACTATATTCGATCGATGGCGTTCATTGAGAATCAGACTGTGCAAAGATATGGTGCAAAGGCCCGTTTTATGGAGATCTCATTTACGATTTGCATAAACTGCTGTCCACAGTCCTTGCATTTGCGCCTCTATTTGTTGCGATTGTGATTTGTCTTGCGCAAATTTCGCTTTCTCATTTTGTACATATCATTTTGTCATACGATAATCCTTTATAGTACTCTCAAATTTTATATTAAAATTATTGATGTTTTTGCAATTTTTCAAGGCCTAATTTTATTCTCTTTAGTGATTCATTTTGACCTAAGATCGTTAAAATTTCTATCGCTCCGCCTGCTGTTACGCTTTGACCAGATATAGCTATTCTAATAGGCCACAATAGAGTCCCATTTTTTACTCCCAATTTTTCCGCGAGAGAGGTGAGGCAACATTTAATTTCCTGCAAAGACCAATTGGTGAGAAGTTCCAGTTCATTTAGTGTGTTTTTTAGCATTTTAAGCGACGTCTCGAGTGTTGATTTGCTTTTTTTATTCTCAAAAAGAGAAATATCATATTCTTTTAAATTAACCAAGAAATCGAGGAGGTCTTTCATTTGTGTTAATTTGGTAACTCTTGGCTTTAAAATAGCAATTAATGTGGGCTTATCTATATCTTTATCCCCAAATATTTGCTTAAAATGTGGCATACAAAGCGCTAGAAATTCTTCATCAGATTTTGCTTTAAGGTATTCTGCGTTAAACCAAGTTAATTTGTCGTAATCAAAAATAGCTGGGCTTTTGCTGATGCAATCAACCGAAAAATGTGTTATTAGTTCCGATAAAGAAAATATCTCTCTTGTGTCTTTAGGGCACCAACCGAGTAAAGCTATATAATTTATTATTGCTTCTGGCAAAAAACCTTGTTCTATTAAATCTTGAAAGCTTGTGGCACCGTGCCTTTTGGAGAGTTTTGAAATAGAACCGTCTGGGTTTTTCCCCATGATGAGCGGAAGGTGGATATATTGAGGTTTTTCCCAGCCGTAAACTTCGTAAAGTAAGTTATACTTGGGAGTGGATGAAAGGTATTCACATCCTCTTACTACGTGTGTGATTTGCATTTGATGGTCGTCTACCACGTTGGCGAAATTGTAAGTTGGGAATTTATCAGTTTTGATGAGAATTTGATCTTCTAGTTCGTCATTTGCCACTGTGATGGGGCCGTAAACCGAATCGCAAAATTCGCTGATACCAACAGTAGGCATTTTTTGACGTATCACGTAAGGGATTCCCATTTTTAAGTTGTGATTTATTTCTTCTTGAGATAAATTTCGGCATTTTCCATCATATCTCCCGACTAAATTTCCGTTTTCCAGCTTTTCATGCAATGATTGCAGCCGTTCTTTGCTGCAAAAACAATAATAAGCTTGGCCTTCTTTGATTAACTGCTCTGCTAATGGCAGGTAGCTATCTAGTCGCTGGCTTTGGATGTATGGGCCGAATTCGCCTCCAATATCCGGACCTTCATCGTGATGAATTCCCACTTGCTGCAAAGTTTTATAAATAATAGCAATAGAATCCTCCACTTTTCTATTTTGGTCAGTGTCCTCTATTCTCAAGATAAACTTCCCGTCGCTTGAACCTTTTGCTATTAAAAATTCGTAGAGCGCTGTGCGCAAATTTCCTATATGCATGAATCCTGTGGGGCTGGGAGCGTATCTTGTTCTAACTTTTTTCTTTTCCATAAAATAAAACTCCATTCTTACAAATAGTGAAAATATGTTGAAATTTTGTTATTGCACTTAAATTAAAGTGTGATAGGGCGTCGATTTTTAGGTGATAACTCCTCCTTTCACTAATAGGGGAAAATGAGGGAAATTTTGCTCTCTAGAGGGCAAGGGTTTTGCAAAAACTTTCACGAACTTTTCTTGGAATTTTTGTTTAAAATTTAGGTACTTTCGTTTTGAGGTGTGGCAGGTGGGGTTTTAAGTGTGAATTCCTCTCTTCTGCGGTTAATTTCGTGCGATATGAACATATTATTCAGTATATTAATAGACAAACTTTGGTTTATATCAACACTTATTTGAGAAGATTTGGCTTGTTATTCAGCCATTGAAGGGCGGCGGGAAGAGGTTGCTTTCGGCAGAAGATCGTGCAATATTCACCTTTAGAGGGAGTCTTTTTTTTAATTTTGCAGCAATTTGAAACAGCTTTTTTCAACCAAGATATTTTCATAATGTACATTTAAACGTGCCCTCTTTGTGAATTTGTTTTATATAGTTTAGCTATGTTTCCACTTATATTATATGCGAAACTTTAGTTTATAGTAACATTTTTTGAGAATACTATACTGAATATTGTTCTATAAAATTGCATTTTAGCACTTCCTTTTATTTTTTTAAGATACTGTGAAGTTGTAAATGTGGCTTTTGTGCAATTTCACGCCAATGGTGTGCGTGGAAATATTTAGAAATTTGTTTAAAATCTTTTTTTAGATATTCTCATTTTGAGGTTGAGGTTGCGCTGAGGTTTTTAGGTGTAAAATCCCCCCTTCACTAATAGGGGAAAATGGGGGAAATTTTGCTCTTTAGAGGGCAAGGTTTTTGCAAAAACTTTCACGAACTTTACCAGATATTTTTGTGTAATTTTTAGATGATGTCGTTTTGAGGTGTGGCGGCTGGGGTTGAGATTTTTAAGTGATAGCTTATTGAAAGTAAAACTTGCATGAAAGCACGATTTTTATCGGCCGCGAAGAAAGCTTGAAAAATTTACTCAGACAAAAAGGAAGAAGGGCGCTGGGAAAGCGGCGATATGTTTTCGTAATTGACACGCTGCCGAGATTAGCCAATTTTCGCTTGTTCGCAAGGAGTCTGGGTTGTTGGGAAAGGAAGGGCGTGGGAAGCTGGCTTTTTTGGTATAATTGAACGTGATTTTCTGTGAGGATACTTTCTTTTGCGGTGAATTTTTTACTAAATCTGAGTTTAATGAGAAATACTTCTAGTTAATATTACCGATTTTTGCAAAATTGATATCTGTAAAAAATGTTTTTTACCGCTCTAAGCCTATTTGAAGTATATAGCCTTTTCATCAAAAAGTAAATGGTGCTACCTTGTTTGTGGGGTATTTTAAGCTAAATTGATGCATTTTACTGTAAATATATGAAAATTATATTAAATGTCATTTAATTTTTGTGATATTTTATCCTATAAATAATGGAGAAAAATTGGTGTAGTCACATGAAATTAAGTAAAATTCAATGCCCTGATAATTACCGGTTATTGTATTATCATGTGCATTTTTTCCGTGAATATGCCCGTAATAACATTTTTTTATATTGTTTTCTAAAAGAATGTTTATTATTTTTTGGCAAATATTCAAGCCGTAGATAGGGGGATAATGCAAAAAAACTATCGGCTCAAGGTCGGTCTTGCGGGCTAAGTCGACCGAAGTTTTTAACCGAAGCAGCTCTCTTTTCAATATTTTTAAATCGCTGTCAACTTCTGGCACGGGCATCCATCCACGGGTTCCGCAGATGCAAAATTTCCCCGCAGGTAAAACGGAGTTGTGGAGAATGGAGATAGATAAAAAAGAGTGTTCTTTTAGGTATTTCTCAATTTTACTTTTTGTAGTCCACCAATAATCGTGGTTTCCTTTAATGAAAATTTTTTTCCCGGGAAGTGACTCTATGAACGAAAAGTCGTTGAAAGTTTGTTCTAATCTCATCGCCCACGATATATCTCCTGCTATGACGACAGTGTCGTCGTCAACAATATTATCTTTCCAATTTTTTTCAATCCGGGATACGTAGTCATCCCAGCCTTTGAAAATATTCATGGATTTATTTGTGCCAAGCGATAGATGTAAATCTGAAATCGCATAAAGGGACATGTTATTTCTCCTTTTGTTAATTGGCTTTTTTAGGTTAAATTAAAAAAATTCATCGTTTCGTTCCATAAAGAATGCATTTTCAATGTGATTTACTTTAATGCTTTTACCAGCTTCAAGCACTATTTCGATGACATCAAATCTTGGTTGAACGTCCTCGCTGTGCTTTCCTTCGCTCAAATATAAAAGAGCGGTTTTTATTATTTTTACCTGCTTTGAACTGTTAACATATTCCATGGGTGCCGCAAAGGCGTGGCTATTTCTTGTTTTTACCTCAACAAAAATGATATAATTTTCGTTTTGAGCGATTATGTCAATTTCGCCGAAGCGAGAGTGGTAGTTTGTTTCTTGTATAAAATAATTTTTCTTTTTTAAAAACTCTAAAGCAAGTTTTTCTCCCGACATTCCAATTTGCTGTGATTTATTAAAAGTTTTCAAATTTCACCTCTTTTATTCATGGCTATTTTGGACAATTTATTATATTTAGAAATATAAAATATTTTATTTTAAAATTTTTTTCAAAAAAGTTTTCCTGTGAATGGGGCAAGGCCCATATTTTTTTATGAGCTCAATATGTGCAGCAGTGCCATATCCTTTATGCTTTGCAAACCCGTAGGCTGGGTATTGCAAATCTAAGGAGGTCATAACGCGATCTCTAGCAACTTTTGCTAAAATGGATGCTGACGCTATTGAGTATGATAACGTGTCTCCTTTGACGATGGCCCAAGATTTAATGGGGATTTTAGGCAATTGATTTCCATCTATTAATGCAAGTTCTGGTACGACTGATAGCGCATTTATAGCTCTTTGCATAGCCAAAAGGCTGGCGTTTAGTATGTTTAACTCGCAAATTTCGTCAACAGTCGCAAAAGCTACCGAAAAAGCCTCTGCCTTATCTTTAATCGTTAAACACAGTTGTTCACGTTTTTTAGGGCTGAGTTTTTTTGAATCATTTATTCCGTCTATTTCAGTGCCTTCTGGAAATATAACTGCGGCAGCGAAAACGGGACCTGCTAGAGGGCCTCTTCCTGCTTCATCGACACCGCATATAGTTTTGTAGCCTTGACTATAAGCTTTTTTTTCAAATAAAGACCAATCCATAAAGTTACCTATCTATACAGTGATAAATTTGCTTAAATTTGGAAATTTTTTAAAAAAGTTAACATAAAGCGAAGATTTTTACAAAATAGCGTTTCACGTGAAACGAAAGTCGATAAAATTAAATATGGTAATATAAAAATACAAATATATAATACACCAAAAAATAAAAAAATGAAATAGCAAGTCTTGTACAAAAAATGGATAAATTTCTTCATTTAATTTGAAATTTTTCAATAGCTATTAATATTATGCAGAGTAGATTTATTTTTTAAGTTTAGATAATATAAAAAGTATAAAAATTTTATTAATTAATAATTTTGGATTTTTATCGACAAAAAATGACAATAATGGGAAATATGCTGTGAGTACAACGGCAAAAACAGGTGAATTTGCTCTAAGGAGGAAGAGCGATGAAATTTGTGTCTTGGAATGTTAATGGATTAAAAGCGTGCTTAAATAAAGGATTTATGAATTTTTTTGAACGGTCAGAAGCAGATTTTTTCTGCGTACAAGAGACTAAACTTCAAGAAAATTTTAGTAATTTAAAGTTAGAGGGGTATCATGAATATTGGTCGCATTGTGAGAGAAAAGGTTATTCTGGCACAGCGATATTTGCGAAATATCCGGCTATTGATGTGAAATATGGCATGGGAATTTCAGAATTTGATGTGGAGGGAAGACTGATAACGCTTGAATATGATGAATTTTATTTAATAAATGTTTATACGCCAAATGCCAAGCAAGATGCCTCTCGCTTGGATTTTAGAGTGAATTGGGATGCCGCATTTAAAAAATTAATTGAGCGACTGAATAACAATAAACTGCTAATTATCTGTGGCGATATGAATGTGAGTGAGATGAACGTAAAAAGACCTGTAAATGCAAGAGTTTCGTTTGGATTTAGCAGTGAAGAGTGCGAAGAATTCACCAATTTACTGAATTCTATTGCTTTAGTGGATACGTTTAAATATCTATATCCCAAGAAAGAAAGCTCATATACTTGGAGGTCTTATAGCAAACAAAAAAGAGGTGAAAATTCTGGTTGGCGCATCGATTATTTTTTAATATCAGAGTATTTATTGAGATATTTGAAAGATTCTTATATATGTACTGATGTACTCGGATCAGACCATCTTCCTATTGTGTTAGAAATGAAATTGTCATTTTAAGCTGGATGATATTGTAATGCTGTAAATCAAAAAAGTTTTAAATGCGGGTGAAATGATACGGAATAAATGGAGTACTATTTTGATGATAAGTGATATAAATTACTCAGACTTTCATTTAGCGGATATGTGGAGAAAATTTGATTGGAAAAAAATAGAGGAGAAATTATTAAAGTTTCAACAGAAACTTACAAAAGCTGTATTTAATAAGCAGACAAGCAAAGTGAAAGGTTTGCAAGCAAAAATAATAACCTCTTTGGAAATTAGAGCTTTAGCGGTTCATAAAATATCTGAATTAAACAGAGCAGGGCCAGGCATTGACGGAGTTTTGTGGATAAAAGACGCAGATAAAATGCGCGGTGCAATATCGCTTTGCAGTCTTGATTATAAAGCTTTACCGTTTAAGCGTATTATAATTCAGGATAAGCACAAAAACAAGAAACGCCATATTGGCGTTCCAACAATAAAAGACAGGGCAATGCAGATGCTTTACACTTTCACTCTCAGCCCAATTGCTGAAGCCACTGCGGATAGAAAATCCTTCGCTTTCCGAAAAGGCCGCTCTACGTTTGATGCCCATTATTTTATATGTGCATCATTGATGAAGAAAAATGCTCCTGAGTGGGTCTTTGTCGGTGATATTAAGGCATGCTACGAATCGATTAGCCACGAATGGCTGCTGGCAAATATTCCAATGGACAGAAAAATTTTAAAAGAATTTTTAAAAGCAGGATTTGCGTTTAAAAATGAAATATTCCCAACGGAACAGGGAATTTCGTTGGGATCAAATATTTCGCCGATACTTGGCAATATGACGCTTGATGGCTTACAAAAAGCGATATTTGACCTGCAAAAAGATCGGGAGAACGTGGATTACGATGATGGCAATTTAATAAGATTTGCCGATGATATCTTGATAACTGCGAGAACGAAAAAATCTGCTGAGATGATCCAAAACAGAGTAAAAGAATTTTTAGGAGAAAGGGGGCTAATTTTAAATGAGCAGAAATCTAAAATCATCCATGCGACTGAAGAATTTGATTTTTTGTCTAGAAATTATATAAAATATGGAAAAGTATTATATACAGCACCGTCAAAAAAAGCTATTCAAGCGTTTGAAGATGATCTGCGTGATTACATTTTAAATAACAATATCAATTGGTCACAGAGAGGACTAATTGAGGGATTAAACGCCAAACTTCGAGGTTGGGCTACTTATCATAGAGTGACTAGCGCGCAAGACGCTTTTCGTCGTGTAGATGCAGTAGTTTCGACGCTTCTCTTGCAGCTTACGCAAAAATTGTATCCAACTAAGACTAAAGAACAGATTATAGAAAAATTTTGGTATAGCGAAGCAGACGGCACAAAATTTTATGCTATGCCGAGCAAAAAAGAAATCAGAGTTATGCATTTAAGGGATATACTAATTGTGAACCACACGCCGTTAAAAACAAAGGCAAATCCTTATTTAGAGCCGGAATATTTTAAAGACAGGGTGTTAAATCATGATATAATCAAGGTGAATGAAAAATATAAAGCGACATGGCGCAAACAACGAGGAAAATGCTATTATTGTGGTGAACCGATAGGGGTGTATCAGGATAAAAAATTTATCTTAAAAAATCTCACAGGAGACAGCTCTCTTGACAATATGGCTTATATTCATGCTTCTTGCGACGACGACGAGATAGTATTTTGCCACGCTGATTTGGAAAATCCAAAAAATGTTGACGTTTTTGAAATAATTAAGGAAATTTCAGAAAAAGAGGCAGGACCGGTAAAATATCAAAAGCGGGTTTATCGAAAGTTAGAGAAATATTTTTGTAATTGCCTAAAGCCACGAATTACGCTGTCTTTTTGTGATATAGAGAAGATAATCGATGCCAAAATGTGCAATTCTGCTTATAAATATACAGCTTTTTGGTATAAAAAGGGGAGAGGAACCATATCGGATTCCTGGCAAAGCAGTGGTTTTGGAATTTCTCGCCTTGATATCAAAAATGAACGTGTGACTTTCAAAAAGGTAAACATGAATGTGACTAAACTACAAATACCGGAAGTGTTTTTAACGGATGATGTCCCAAACGATGCCCAATATGAACTTGAAAATTTTTTTGATTACATAAAAAAGAAATATAGATTATAAAATAAAGTACATTTTTTATGTGCGCAACACAAATAATAGTACTTAATTTAATGATGCAAAAAATTAAGTACTATGAGATGTTGGTACCGCAAATTAATAAAAATTATACAAAATAATGTATTTAAGAAAGATTTATTTAAATAAAAACGGATTTTGTTGTTATATCTTTTAAAATATTTATGTAATTTAAGTTACTAAGTGTGGTCCGAGTGACAGGAATTGAACCTGCGGCCTCTTGAACCCCATTCAAGCGCGCTACCAATCTGCGCCACACCCGGAAATTTTTATTAAATTATAGCATAGCTTTAAAAAAAATACAAGTTAATCGCATTAAATAGCCAGCAGCACAACGTTTAGTTTTTGCCTTTAAAAGTCATATTTTAAGAAAGAAATATAGCGAGACGGGAAGCGCCCTTCTGCAGGTGAAAGCAAGGCCAAAGTCGGCGGTGTTGCGGGAAGGAGGTGCATTTTTTCAGCAAATTTAGCTCAAGCGAAAATTTATCAAATCTCATACACGAGAAAGCGTTCTTTTGAAAAATTGCGCTTAATTGAACATATTTTATATTAAGTTATATGATGAATTTTATTATATAGCAATATATATTTAACGATGTGCAAGCTTTTGTGGGCAGTGTCAAATTTTGGCAATCATGCTTTGGCGTAGATTTAGGTCGTATTAGCCTTTCGTCGGTGATGTTATGCTTCCAGATAAAGGATAAAGTGCCGCGCAGAACGTTTTGTTGAAAGATCTCAATTTAGCCAAAATTAAAGATATTCTAGGAAAAGATTGTTAATTTTAAATGCATTTTATTATAAATTATAGGTGAGATTTTGTTGCGTATAAATACAAATTAAAAAAGAGAATCAGGCGACGGTTTTCACAGCGAAGCGGGCACGCTGAATTGAGGCAGAGAGCTCGACGGAAAATACTTCTCTGCAGGTGAAAGCAAGGACAAAATCGGCGGCGTTGCGGGAAGGGGGTGCATTTTTTCAGCTTGCTTTTCCCAAAGCAGGAGTAGAGCTGTTAATACATGCCATCTTCCAGCGGGCAATACGCATTGAGAAAAAACAGCTTAGCTTGCGCCGATGAGACGTATCTCAATTTAGCCAAAATTGGAGATATTTTAGGGAAAGATTGTTAATTTTAAATGTATTTTATTGTAAATTATAGGTGAGATTTTGTTGCGTATAAATACAAATTAAAAAAGAGAATCAGGCGACGGTTTTCACAGCGAAGCGGGCACGCAGAATTGAGGCAGAGAGCGCGACGGGAAATACTTCTCTGCAGGTGAAAGCAAGGCTAAAATCGGCGGTGTTGCGGGAATGAGGTGCATTTTTTCAGCAAATTTAGTTCAAGCGAAGTGTGTGCTAACTTTTGTTGCAATAAAAAATCGCCCCAACTTTTAGAACTACCACAGTGTTCTGGCCCGTATTTGGCATACTTTTGTACCGCAGAAAATAATGCGTTTGCGCTATTTTTTGTATGTTCCCACTGCCAAAACAAGCTTTTTGAGCTTTGTTAGCAATGTGGCGCCGATATAAAGGGTTTTGTGAAGTTAATGAAGGAGCGCTAATTTAGGAGCTGTTGATAATTGTGATTAAATATGCTATAATAAAACAAGATATATTCTTATTTTAAAGGAGGTTATGGTCTCGTGAAGGACCTATCTGTTAACGCGAAAGCGGTTCGTAAAGATTTAAAATTGCCCTCTTATACCAAATCTGAAGAAATATTTAATGCTATCTCACACGGAGTAGGGATAATTGCCTCTGTGATTTGTGCATTTTTTTTGTTCAAAGTTAGCCCTTTTAATATCCATTTTTTACTCTGCTACAGCATATATGCTATCACATTTTTTCTTCTTTACAGTGTATCTACTATATATCACGCACTGCCGTTAAAAAAAATCAAAAGTATATTTAGAAAATTTGATCATTGTTCAATATTTCTGTTTATCGCAGGGACGTACACGCCAATCTGTATGCTGTTAATTAAAGGAAAAAGCGGACCGATTATTTTAATCGCTGCATGGATAATAGCCGCTTTGGGAGTAAGCTTAAATTTAATAGACGTCAATAAGTTTGCCAAGCTTTCACTCATATCATATTTGACAATGGGTTGGCTTGTGGTTATAACGTTTAAACCTTTAATAGAGCGCCTATCTAGATTTCAGCTTTTAATGTTGTTTGGTGGAGGATTGGCCTATACTATTGGTGCTTTGATATATGTGATAGGTAAAAAAGTTAAATTTATGCATTCAATTTGGCATATTTTTGTATTAATTGGCAGTATATTTCATTTCATACTGGTATATTCTTCTTCTATGAACGTATAACGAAAAGTAGCGCTTAGATAGCATCGTTTTTAATAGCTGTAGCGGCTTTGGAGTGAAAGTTTGTGTAGCTTATTCGCTTTATTTTCCTATATATTGCGACTTAGTATACTATGTCGCTTTTTTATTTTTTAAATGTTTAAATTTTCGTTAGTTTGTTAAATTTATCAGTAAAATTTAAAATATACATCACTTTTTAGTAATTTTTAAAATAGGTAGGATAATATTGCCATCTTGTAAATTTAATAGACAACAGCCATTTTTCCAGCGAGAGGCAACATTTCTGCTGCGCTTAAATTTTGCTTGCTTTTTCATAAAAACGCAAACTTAAGGAGGAAAAAATGCAGGATAATTTCATACCGTTATCAGTTCCTAATTTAAGAGGAAATGAAATAAAATATGCGATAGATGCTATAAAAAATCAGTGGGTTTCAACAGCAGGACAGCAAATAAAAGATTTTGAGCAGGTAGTATCCTCATATGTGAAAGCTAAAGCCGCTGCGGCCTGTCAAAGCGGCACTGCCGGCTTGCATCTTTCTTTGCTCGCGCTAAACATCGAAAAAAATTGTGAGGTTATTGTGCCGACTTTAACCTTCATCGCTGCTGTAAACCCGGTTCGGTATGTTGGCGCACATCCTGTTTTTATGGATTGCGACGATTCGCTCTGTATGGACATGGAAAAGCTCGAACGGTTTTTGGAGCGAGAATGCATAAAGGAGAATGGGGAAATAAAAAATAAGCTAACAGGTCGAAAAATCAAAGCCATTTTAGTGGTACATATTTTTGGAAATATGGCTGATATGGAGATGCTAATGGACATCGCGCGGAGATACAGTTTATTTGTAATAGAAGATGCAACAGAAGCCCTTGGAACTCGCTATACTAAAGGAAAATTTAAGGGTAAACATGCAGGAACCATGGGCGATATAGGTGTATACTCGTTTAATGGGAACAAGATTATCACCACTGGTGGCGGTGGATTAGTTGTGTCTGATCAACAAGATTTGGTTGACAGAGTAAAATTTCTTTCCAAGCAAGCAAAAACGGATGATTTATATTTTGTTCATGATGAAATCGGCTATAATTACAGAATGACAAACGTGCAGGCGGCAATTGGGCTTGGGCAAATGGAGCAGCTCGAAAATTTTATAAATATAAAAACTCATAATTATAATTTATACAAAAAATATGCTGTAAACCTATTGCCATTTGGGAGTTCAGTGAGATCAAATTACTGGTTTTATACTTATCTTACGGAAAATAGAGATGAAATAATAAAATATATGGCAAAGCATGGCGTGCAAACACGGCCGCTTTGGCGGTTAATTCACACGCAAAAGTGTTATCAACATTCACAGTGCTATAAAATCGAGAAGGCACAAAAATATTTAGAAAAAATCGTTAACCTTCCTTGCAGTACCGATTTAGACGAAAAATCCATAGAAAAAATTGCGAAACTACTAATTTCATGGCCAAAATTTGAAAGTATTTAAAATTCGTAAACAAAATCACAGAACAGATTTAAAAAACTTTCTTGATCTTAGGCTTTTGTATTCAAGCTAAAATCCAAAAATCCCATAAGATAGTCCCATGACGATAAGCCCAGCACAAATAACTCCAAGAGCGATCCAAAGAAATGCATCTTTTATTTTCATATCTATCAACGAGGCGATTAATGCTCCTGTCCAGGCCCCTGTTCCAGGTAAAGGAATTGCCACAAATAAGAATAGCCCGAATTTTTTATATTTTAAAACTTTTTCGCTTTTCTTTGCAGCCATGTCCTCTAATTTACGAATTAATTTAACAAATCTTGTGTTTTTTAAGCAACTAAAAATTTTTTTTACAAATAGCAATATAAGCGGAACAGGCAGCAAATTTCCCAAAATACAAATAACAAAAGCGATTTTCCAATTTAAACCTAAAAGGCTTGCCGCTATGAGTCCGCCTCTTAGCTCCAAAATAGGTAGCAGCGAAATAAAAAATACAATAAACTCGGTCGAAAAAATGGACGATAAACCTTGAGTCAGCGATTGAATGGTTTGCTCCAATAAAAAGCCTCCTTAAATTAAAATATCTATGATAGCTTATGAAACTAAATATGCCATAAAAAGCAACGAAATTCAACCTTAATTTCGAGGAAATGTAAAAATTTTAAAACCGAATCTTTGCTTTAAAGGTCAATAATAATACTTGAAAGAAGTATATTAGAAATAATTTTGAGGTAAAGATGAATCTGAGGAAAAAAGAAATTGTGCTGAGCAAAGGTAAACGGAGTGCCCAAGACAAATTTTGGGCACTCCTGGGTTAAATTGTTTTTATGTTTAATTTACGTTAGAATTTCGAAAATAATTAACTTGAGTAGTAAATAGACGTGAATCATTTCAATCTTCTTTTAACGATTTTTCAGAAAATGTACTATTCCAATAATTTCTAATTCTGCCAATAAACCAGCTTCCGCATGATGGCTGTTGCTCGTTATGGACTAAGGAAAAGTCTTCTTCTGGATCAATTGAAGGGAGCGGCTCTATATTCCCATCTTTTCCAATTTGATATACCACTACTTCTTCTGAAGCAGGTGGTGCTAAAATATCCGCCACGTTTCCCAATGGAGTGTCAAGATTAAAAAACCACTCTACTGGGCTTGCTAATATCTCGCCGGCTCGCAAAACTCCTATCTTGATTGCATTTATTTTTTCTTTAGTAAAAAAGGGCTCTGTTTTCACTATAGGTACGCCGGAGGGGAGATACTTGCTTACCCAAGGATTATCCGCACGATCGCTATCAAAGCTGCCGCTCTTTCCGAATGAAAGCGGGAAGCCTGGCTCGCCCGTCGCGGGTATTTGATGGCCGCTGTCATCGTTAAAAATCACAAGCAAACTGCTAGTTGGAGGTGCATCAAAAGTGAATATATATGAATTTCCATTGGCAGAAACCATAGGCAATCCCGGCCACGGGGCTAATTCAGTTGTGCCTTCTTGTGTGCTATAAAGATATACGTATACGCTTTCATTTTCATTCCAATAATCCGGTTTTTGGAAAGTTACGGTAGGGAGATTGGCAGGATCTGTCAATTTAATTTCTCCATCGCCCAAGGAAGCTTCGAAAATTTTACCATTAGTTTCGATACCTGCATTAGTATATAATTGCAGTAATTCATGAAATTCAGTATTTATAGGCTGCAAGAGCTTTTCAACGTCTCTTGCTCCGCCAGGTAGAGTGTCCATACAGTTTGCTAAATGAGGAAATACAGTAGGGCTTGCTGTTAGTGTGACGCCGTACGCTTGCTTTAAAAACTCAGCTTGCTTTGAAAAAAATTGTTCAGCAATCGATATACCATCTTGCTGCCCCAGTATATCAAATTTTACAAAAGTTAAGCGGGTTCTTAAACTTGCTTCATGGTTTTGTTCAATTTGTGCTAGTGTCTCATTTGAAGTGATAATTACAATAATATGATTAGTAGGTAAAAAAGTACTTGCATTTGTATAAATACGTTTGTTGTCGTGGACACCTCGAATTAGTTCGTCGATTTCGTTTGTCCAAAATTTATCATATTCATTCATTACGATAACCAAAGCAGAATTTTGGTGCAGCGCAACGGCATCAGAAATGGTGGCCGTTTTTTGTAATGCGATTTTGCTCACATCGTCATCGTGGTTTGAGCCTCGGTAAGTTAAACTAAATAACTGCTCTCTAATACTGTTGTTTCTGGAGGCTTTGTCTACTTGAGATGAGTTAATTTCTAATATGCAAGAATTCGGTGCAATTGAATTTGCAAGTGTTAATGCCATCGTTGATTTACCTGTGCCGGGAGGGCCGAATAAGTAAAAAATTGTTGGATGATCGCCTTTTTGGAGTAAATCCAAAGCATGAGGGACAGTGCGCAGTATAATCTTTTTAGCAGCGTCTTGGCCTTTTATGTGTGCAAAACCTTTGCGTAGATTAAGCAGGCTTTCGGTGGGTGAGTTAAATTGATAAAAGCTGTACCATATTTGCTTTGCAGCAAACGTGAAAGGCCGTAATAACGTTGCATTCAAACGCTGAACAGCGTATATGATGGTCTGAGATTGGGCAAGTAAGGCATAAAACGCTGCAAGTGCAGGGCTGACCTTAAAAAGAATTGGAAAGAGTGGATCTGAACTTACCATGGTGCTCGGGATTGTGTGCCCACCTTGTGGCGTGCCACCTGTCTCGCTATCGTCCGCTGGCGAAGATGTTAAAGGTGGATCAGCTGTGGGAGAGCCGGATTCTCCTCCAGGAGGGTTGGCAAATGCAGAAACGAAGCTGCCAATTTCCACTGATGCGAGCAAAAATATGGATATAACTTTTTTGAATAAACTTTTGTTTTTCATGATAAAATCACCTTTCAATTTTTAATTTAATACATAAAATGAATTAATGTACAAATAATTTTATCATATAAAATTTAAGTTGTCAAGATAATATTAAAGAAAATTTAAAGCCCTTATGCCACTTGGCAAAGAAACTTGAAAAAAGAGAAACCATGATGTATAATTAGATAATACAAATATTAAGTGATAAATTAATGGTGCATAGGGATTAAAACATCAACAAGTGAAATAATTGAGATGAGAAAAAGATATGGACAAATTGTATAATTGGATGAGAAAGTACAGAAAATACAGTTTGCTATTCAGTGATTTTCTGTTATGGAATCTGTCTTTTTATCTAGCGTTTGCGAGTGACTTAAACAGCTTTTCATTGTTAGGGAATAAACAGGAATTCATGAGAAGCTTTGCGGTGTTAAACATCAGTTTTGGTGTGGTATTCGGATTTTTTAAGCTTTACGATAAACTGTGGAGATACGCAGATATAGTGGATTTTTTTTATGTTGAGATGGCAACGATAATTGCAAATTTGGTGTTTTTTGCAGTTACTTATTTTGTTGACATCAAACATCAACTTAGAATTTATGTGCTTTTAATGCTGATATCTTCATTTTTTATGTTCATATTTAGATTGATTTATAGGGTAAATAAAATATTGGAAAGGAAAAATCCAACGAATTGCCCCAAAAAGAGGCTGCTGATCGTTGGGGCAGGGGAGAGCGCAGTTTCGGTGATGAGGGAGATATCGAAATCTCGGGATAACGAATATAAGCCCATTTGTATGGTGGATGACGACAAGGCAAAGATAGGTAGACGGGTATCGCGAGTAAAAGTGGTTGGAACAACGAACGAAATACCAAAAATGTGCGAAAAATATGATATCGAGTTGATACTTTTTGCTATATCATCGATTGATAGCGCTGGAAGAAAAAGGATACTTGATATATGCTCAAAAGTGAACTTGGAGGTCAGAATTATCCCCAATATATATGATTTAGTGACGGCAAATATCTCAGTGACATCAAAAATCCGGAAGGTGGAAGTTGAGGATTTGCTAGGGCGAGAGCCGATAGTGCTTGATACAAAACAATGCCGGGAATACGTAGCAGAACAAACAGTGTTGGTGACAGGAGGCGGAGGCTCAATAGGAGGGGAGCTGTGTAGGCAGATTGGAAATCTCGGCCCTAAAAAGCTGATAATTTTTGATATTTACGAAAATAATGCTTATAAAATACAACAAGAATTGAGAAGAAATCACGGAGAGAAATTAAATTTCGAGGTGCAAATAGGGTCGATTAGGGATAACGAAAAATTGGAAAATTTGTTTGCTGAAAAAAAGATAGACGTGATATTTCATGCGGCCGCGCACAAACATGTGCCATTGATGGAAACGAACCCGGAAGAGGCGGTGAAAAATAATATTTTCGGTACGTTAAATTTAGTTAGAGTGGCGGACAAATATCGTGTGAAAAAGTTTGTGCAAATATCGACGGATAAAGCGGTAAATCCCACAAACGTGATGGGGGCGACAAAGCGGATATGCGAAATGATAATTCAGAGTGTGAACGATATAAGCGAAACGGAATATGTAGCGGTGAGGTTTGGAAATGTGCTGGGATCGAATGGGTCGGTTATACCGTTGTTTAAGGAGCAGATAAAAAACGGAGGGCCGGTGACGGTCACGCATTCGGAAATTATTCGATATTTTATGACAATACCAGAAGCGGTGTCGCTTGTTTTGACGGCAGGAGGCATAGCGCAAGGAGGGGAAATATTTGTTTTAGATATGGGAGAGCCGGTGAAAATAAAGGATTTGGCGGAAAATTTAATACGGCTTTCAGGATTTGTACCGAATGAAGACATAAAAATAGAGTACACAGGACTGAGGCCGGGTGAGAAGCTGTATGAAGAACTGCTTTTGGACGAAGAGGGGGTAAGAAAGACACAGAATAAAAAGATATATATAGGAAAACCCATCGAATTTAACAGGGAAAAGTTTGAGGAAGATTTAAGTTTATTATACAAATTTTCCAAAAAAAACGACAAGCAAAAGATAGAAAAACAGCTGAGAGAAATGGTCCCAAATTTTAGAGTCCGTGCCGGGAAGCACAAAGGGCTTCTCCCCAAACAGCACAGCTTTTTACGCTAATTTTTCCTGCAATAGCAAGTGTTTCATTTTCTATTTTTCCTTTAAGCAAAAGATAGAAAAACAGCTGAGAGAAATGTTCCCGAATTTCAGAATCCGTGCCGGGAAGCACGAAGGGCTTCTCCCCAAGCAGCACAGCTTTTTATATTTGGGGGCGCTGAGCTATCTAAAGGGGAACATGAAAAACGTTACGGCAGAGAGAATTTGCCATAATTTTTCTGCACTTTATGTGTATTTTCCCATGAGGCAGGAGTTACTCCTCAATGTATCTTTTCGTTTTGTTGCTGCAAAGGCGCAGTAGCAGCGCTAACTTTCTGCCAATAAAGATATGTTTAGGAAGTATTTAGTGATGTGTAGTTTTATGGGCAATGCCAAATTTTGGCAGCCATGTTTTGTCGTATATTTAAGCCGCACTGGCTTTTCTCCGGTAAGGGAATAACTTTAAATAAAGGATAGAGCGCAGCGGGAAATATTTTTCTGCGGGTAAAGACAAGGTTAGGGTCGGGGGTGCTGAGGAGGAAATGCGATTTTTTGATGTATTCAGCTCAAGTAAAAACCTATCAAATCTCACACATGAGAAAGCGCTTTTTGGGAAAATTGAGTTAACTTGAACACATTTTAGATTAAGTTATAGGTGAGTTTTTGTTGTGCATTGATATAAATTTAAAAAGAGAGCGGGGTGGCAGTTTTAGCGGCGAAGCTGGCGCTTTGAGGAAAATTAAAAAGCGTGGCGCAACTTTTCACAGGCAACTACGCGACCAAAATCGGTGGCACATGAGGAAAAAGCGCGATTTTTTTGGTGTAATCAGCTTAAGTAAAAATTTACCAAATCTCGCACACGAGAAAGCGCTCTTTTGGAAAATTGAGTTAACTTGAACATATTTTAGATTAAGTTATAGGCGAGTTTTTGTTGTGAATTGATATGAATTTAAAAAGAGAGCGGGGTGGCAGTTTTAGCAGCGAAGCTGGCGCTTTGAGAAAAATTAAAAAGCGCGGCGCAACTTTTTACAGGCAACTACACAACCAAAATCGGTGGCACGTGAGGAAAAAGCGCGATTTTTTGGTGTATTAGACTCAAGCAAAAATTTACCAAATCTCGCACACGAGAAAGCGCTCTTTTGAAAAATTGAGTTAACTTGAACATATTTTCTATTAAGTTATAGGTGAGTTTTTGTTGCGCATTGATATAAATTTAAAAAGAGAGCGGGGTGGCAGTTTTAGCGGCGAAGCGAGCGCTTTGAGGGAAATTAAAAAGCGCGGCGCAACTTTTCACAGGCAACTACGCGACCAAAATCGGTGGCACGTGAGGAGAAAGTGCGATTTTTTTAACGTATTCAGCTTAAGTAAAAATTTACCAAATCTCGCACATGAGAAAGCGTTTTTTGGAAAATTGAGTTAACTTGAACACATTGTCAATTAAGTTATAGGTAAATTTTTGTTGTGCGTTGATATAAATTTAAAAAGAGAGCGGGCGACGGTTTTAGCGGCGAAGCGAGTATGCTAAAAAAAGGCAGAAAATAATGGAAAACATTTCTAGTACTGCTTTTACTGCGCGTCTATCGCATGACTGCGCAATGACCAGCTAGCCTTTGATCAGGCCGCAGCACGCTTTTCTCGAGCGGAGAGTGTCGCTATTAGCAGTATTTTTCCAGTAGCGAAGGTCCAACGCGCTGAAGAATGACAGAGAGCGCGGCGTTGAGCCAATGAAGCTAAGCCCAAAGCGGGATCATTCGTCAAAAATTCAGCGGAGCGTGTGCCTATTTTCGTGGCAATAAAAGGTTGCTCTCACTTTCAAAACCCATGTCGCACTCTGACTTTTTTGCGCACACCTTTATTTCAAAAGAAAATGAGAACGCATTATTTATGTCAATATTTAGTAAAACTTATTTTATAACTTAATAGAAAATATATTTAAAACAAAACTATC
>JAISBE010000008.1 GCA_031266365.1 Oscillospiraceae bacterium | reverse complement strand
ATTTTTGTGGGTTTGTAAATTTGTGGCGTTCGCGGGTGTCTTTAAATCTTATAAATTTGTGTATATTACTTGAATATAGTAATTTTACTACTGATTGCATCTTTTGTCAATAGATATTTGAAAATTTTTTGCACAATAGCATTTTGCAGGATGTTGTTGTAAATAACTACGAAGAGCCCTTGGCGTAGTTACCGCCGAGGGCTGCTGCAGTGAATATGTTTTTATACCTGGATTATTGTACTTTATATATCCACGTTATTGAATTTTTATTGGCAGTGATAAATTGGCAAAACTCACTTTTATCGAATTATGTATGTTGTTATCGGCGCGTGTGAGTTCGGTATCCTGACTTCAACTGAAATTTGCGTTTTCGTCCGCGAGCTGGGTCTTCTTTGTAGTGTGGATTTTTGCATAAATACAGCGTTTTGGGCGCT
This sequence comes from Oscillospiraceae bacterium, assembly GCA_031266365.1. Lineage (GTDB taxonomy): Bacteria > Bacillota > Clostridia > Oscillospirales > Acutalibacteraceae > JAISBE01. Next base: position 21,714 of record JAISBE010000008.1, on the reverse strand, counting down.
CCATGGCGTGCGAAATTCTTCAATAAGCATCACTTTTCCGTTAATACAATCGAACTCCCGGCGCACAAACGAGAGTTCCAAACCTGGCACTGAGGGTATCGCCACCGCAAGAAATCTATCAGGGTTGTTCCGGTTAGTGTGGAGTTTGCCTCAAAGAGCTGTTGCTAGTGGTTAGTGAATAAGTTATGGTTTTCGAGGCGGCTGCGGATGTACGATTCTCCATCTCATAAATTTGGTACAGTGGCACCGTCATCTGTCGGGGTGGGGTGCGGTACTACTTCGTTGGTACCTGTTCCGTGAACTGGACCATCAGCGTCAGCATCGGTCTAGAGTGCTTCCTCGTGCTCATCATGGACCTCCACCGTTTCTGCGTGGTAATCATCTGTTCCGACCGGTTCTGCTGGGTCAGCATCGGACCCGACTGTTTGTGCGTTTTCAGCGCACACTGGCACGGCTGTCCGTTGGCTTAATAGCAGCTGGTTACCAATAGAGCCAGCTGCGACTGTGCATATGTCTCCAACTGTTAAACCAGGGTTTTCGTAAACTACAGTAACTATTTTTCCAGCTACTGTTCTGCTGATGAAAGGTGTATCGCTTGATATTATCTGTTCACCATCCTTACGGACGTCTGGGACGAATGTGTCAATTAGCCGTATCCTGTTTCTGCAGGCTATTCGGTCAGTTTCGCCCCGGTAGAGTAGGTTTAGATCTGGATAGTCGCTCATATCGATTATCACTGTTAGTGTAGTGGTTTGTTCGTTAAGCAGCAACATGACAGCATTGTAACTGATAGGAGGGGATCCAATATAGACGTTTGCGTGGTCGATCATGCGTTTCTCTGTGTAAGCATGGTTGGTAATGAAGATGTGATAGGCCCCGAATTTATATACTAAACATCTAGTTGTCCACCCACCCCAGTGATACCCTAATTCCCGGTGGTGTACGATTTCTTCATTTAACCCCGTATAGTCATAGAGAGCCGAAATCAATATACCTCTAGTTCCGTGCATCGGTCTTGATGTGATGTTAATTTTCAACTGATCGTCGATCTCTGAAGCATCTATTTCCAAACCGCCGGTGCCGGTTAATTCGGCAGCGCAGGGAGTGGCAAGTAAAGTGGCTAGCATGGTGGTTATAAGCAGTTGTTTCAAAAATTTCATGTTAATGCACGTCCATTCGTTTTAATTTTTTGTGGATTTGTAAAAGTAGAGGTTTCAGCGGGGGCTAATTAGCGCCGAGGGCCGTTGCAGTGAATATGTTTTTATACCTGAATTATTTCACTTTTATGGGATCCACACTGGCTTTTGGCCAGCGTGGATTTTGCGGTAAAGAGCTGTTGCTAATTTTTGGTGAATAGGAGATGGTTTTCGGGGCGGCTGCGGATAGACGATCATCCATCTTATGCATTTGGTACAGTGGCATCGTCGCCCGTCGAATTTGGTTCCGGGACTACTTCGTCGGGATCTGTTTGTGGAACAGTATCAGCCGGGTCATCATCGACCTCCACTGTTTCTGCGTGGTCATCATCGGTCGTGACTATTGGTGCGTTTTCAGCGCACACTGGCACGGCTGTCCGTTGGCTCAATAGCAGGTGGTTACCAATAGAGCCAGCTGCGACTTCGCATGTGTCTCCAACTGTTAAACCAGGGTTGTCGTAAACTACAGTAACTATTTGTCCAGCTACTGTTCTGCTGATGAAAGGTGTATCGCTTGATATAATTTGTTCGCCATCCTTACGGACTTCTGGGACGAATTTGTCAATTAGCCGTTTTCTGGTTATGCTTGTTATATGGTCTTCTGGGACTAATTTGTCCATTAGCCTTATCCTGTTTCTGCTTGCTATTTGTTTAGTTCCGCCCTGGTAGAGTAGGTCTAGATCTGGATAGTGGATCATATCGGTGATTATCGTTAATTTAGTGGTTTGATCGTTAAGCAGCATCTTGACAGCATTGTAACTGATAGCAGGGGATCCAATGTAGAATATCGCCGGGTCAATCAGATAGTGGTCTGGAAAATCAAGGGAGCTGGTGCAGATTACATAGGACCCGTATTTAGGCACTAAGCATCTAGCTGACCAGCCACCCCATTTAGACCCTAACATGGAGTGGTTCTCGATCTGTCTTACGAGTGCCTCATGGCCATACATACATTGAATCACTACACTCCTTGTCCGACATAGCGTGATAGAGCTGACGGTAATTTGCAACTGATCGTCGATCTCTGTAGCATCTATTTCCAAACCGCTGGTGCCGGTTAATTCGGCAGCGCAGGGAGTGGCAAGTAAAGTAGCAAGCATGGTGGTTATAAGCAGTTGTTTCAAAAATTTCATGTTAATGCACTTCCATTCGTTTTAATTTTTTGTGGATTTGTAAAGTTAGCTTTTGCACAATTTAGCACAGATTGTTAGGTTAAATTTAGGTTTTTGGTGAGACTTTGCAGCGAAGGTTGTTTGCACAGTTGCTTATGAGCAGCCCTTCTTTTATTACGTAAATTTATATAATATAGATGCATTTTCCTTTATATTATATGCCAGACTTTGGTTTATGTCAACATTAATTTGAGGATGCTTTGCTTAATATTGCTGTACGAACTTTCATTTGAATGCACGTTCATCTGTTTTGTGGATTTGTATAATTAGAGGTTTCAGCGGGGGCTAATTAGCGCCGAGGGCTGCTGCGGATAGGCGATCACCCATCTTATGCATTTGGTACAGTGCCATTGTGATTCGTCGTATTTGGTTCCGGTACTACTTCGTCGGTATCGGTTTCTGGGACAGTATCAGATGGGTCATCATCGACCTCAATTGCGTCTGCGTGGTCAGCAACAGCCTCGACTGTTGGTGCGTTTTCAGCGCACACTTGCACGGCTGTCCGTTGGCTTAATAGCAGCTGGTTACCAATAGAGCCAGCCGCAACTTCGCATATGTCTCCAACTGTTAAACCAGGGTTGACGTAGGTTATAGTCACTACGCGGCCATCCACCGCTCTGGCGAGGTAAGGTGTTTCGATTGATATTATCTGTTCGTTACCCTTATGGACTTCTGGGACGAATTTGTCAATTAGCATGGTATCCATATATGTTGTAGGAAGGGCACTAACCAGATCTTGTGTTAAGAGTAGCGATGCATATTCGCCCAGATAGGTAACGACGGTTAGGTGCGTGGCGTGATCGTTAAGTATTATTTTGATAGCATTGCTATCCATATCTGTTAGGTGCAGGTAGTAGTATTCAATGCGGTGCTGCGGTTCCTCGTTAGCTGTTGCGCACCGAACTATTAATGGCTTATTTGCTTTCGTTCCTATCCAACATCCTACGCGGTAGCCAGCTTCTATGATAGAGGGCGTCGGACGGACTGTGGATTCCATTGTACCCGCCCAAAGGGAAGCGCTAGTCACCGTTCTGGCCGGTGTGTCCCTCGCTGTAGCTAGCGTCATATCGCTATGCTCACCACTTGTACTTGCAGTAACTGTTATTCCTAACCCGCCAGATAATTCGGCAGCGCAGGGAGTAGCAAGTAAAGTGGCAAGCATGGTGGTTAGTAGCAGTTGTTTCAAAAATTTCATGTTAATGCACGTCCATTCATTTTAATTTTTTGTGGATTTGTAAAGTTAATTTTTTGCACAATTCAGCGCAGATTGTTAGGTTAAATTTAGATTTTTGGTGCATTTTTACAGCGGAAATTGCTTGCAAAGTGGTTTATTTCATGCTCTCCTTTCTATAATAAAATTTATACGATATATATATTTATAGGTTTATTATATTGATAATTTTAGTTTATGTCAATATTTATTTGAGATGTTTTACTCAACATTGCTGTACGAACTTTCATTTGAATGCACGTTCATTTATTTTTATTTTTTGAGGCAAGCTGTTAATTTGGTTGCTTGCGAGGTTTAGTGAGGTCGAGTTTTTATGCGATTTGGTGAAATTTAGGTTTTTGGTGCGACTCTGCAGTGAAGGTTGTTTGCACAGTTGCTTATGAGCAGCCCTCCTTTTATTACGTAAATTTATATAATATAGATGCATTTCTTATTATATTATATGCCAAACTTTGGTTTATGTCGACATTAATTTTAGAATGCATTGCTTAATATTGCTATACGAACTTTCGTTTTAACGCACGTTCATTTATGTTTTGTGTAGCTTGTAAAGTTAGTTTTTGCATGATTTAGCGCAGACTGTTAGGTTAAATTTAGATTTTTTGGTGAGATTTTGCAGCGAAGGTTGTTTGCACAGTTGCTTATGAGCAGCCCTCCTTTTATTACGTAAATTTATATAATATAGACGTATTTTCTGTTATATTATGCGCCAAACTTTGGTGTATATCAACATTAATTTGAGAATGCTTTACTTAATATTGCTGTACGAATTTTCATTTCAACGCACGTTCATCTGTTTTTTGTGTAGCTTGTAAAATTAGTTTTTGCACAATTTAGTGCAGATTGTTAGGTTAAATTTAGGTTTTTGGTGAGACTTTGCAGTGAAGGTTGTTTGCATAGTTGCTTATGAGCAGCCCTTCTTTTATTACGTAAATTTATATAATATAAATGCATTTTCTATTATATTATATGCCAAACTTTGGCTTATGTCAACATTAATTTGAGGAATGCCATACTTGATGTAATTTTACAAACTTGAATGATGACGGGTTTAAAATAGAAAAATCGTGGTGTTGATTTTTTTAATAGCACGCAGTTTATTTAAGTTCGCTGGAAGGCGGATGTATTTTTAAAGAGGGTGTGGCTGTGGTTTACTCGTCTTAATTAAAATGTTATTATATTATTAGAAAAAATTTTCTGATTTAAGTTAAAAATCGTTTGAAGTATGAAGGAGAGTGATAAGCTTGAAACAAAAAAAAATGTGGAAGAAACTTAGGTATCAAGCGATTTTGCTTTCTATTCTTGCCACTGTTGTTGTCACTGTTATCACTATTTTTTTCATTTTAATAAACCACGAAGAGAAAGCCTATGAATGCAGCGATACAGCTATGAAAACCGACGTAAAACAGACGATATACGGGCATAATGCTCCAGAAGCAGCGAAAGCGGCTTTAAAACAGATAAAAAAATTAGAAACACAAATTTCATGGGAGATTGCAGAATCTCAAGTTCAAAAAATAAATGAAAATGCTGCTAATGGGTGGGTGAATTTAAGCTCTGGTATGATGGATATTTTATCTAAAAGCTTGGAAGTTTCAAATTTAAGCAAAGGGGCTTTTGACCCAACTATTTTCCCAATTTCTAATCTTTGGGGTTTTGGTGGAAAAAATGAAAAAGTTCCAAATAAAGAAGAAATATTAGAAAAATTGCCGCTTGTGGATTATAAATATTTGAAAATTAATAAAGATGTCAAAAGGGCTAAATTGTTTAAAAAAGGTTCTGGAATTACTTTAGATGGAATTTCTAAGGGTGCTGCTTGCAATTTTGCAATAAAACAGTATAAAGAAAATGGTCCGTATGCTGGTATTATTTCTATAGAGCACAGTATTGGTGTTTATGGAGAAAAAAAAGATCATAAACCTTGGAGAATTGCATTTGAAGATCCTTTTAAGCGCACTGAAGCCGGTTGTTTTGGAGTATTGGAAATTCGAGAAGGGCATGTTTTCACTTCTGATTTTTATGAAAAAAGCTTTACCCAAGATGAAAAGATTTATCATAAAATTTTAAATCCTCAAACGGGGTATCCGGCGAAAAAAGATCTTATCCGTGTGACTATTACCCACAATGATGGAATAATAGCCAACGCGCTTGCAATAGCTTGTTTTGTCCTTGGTAGAGAAAATAGCCTCCCTTTGTTGAGCCATTATGCTGCAGGTGCTATATTTGTTGATAATGATAAACATGTGTTTTTAACAGCCAACCTTGAAGAGCAATTTAAAATTAACAACAATGAATTTGCTATCTGTGATTGGAAATAACGCTGCGAATTTTAATAAAATAGTTATAAAATTATAATAAACATTTAATTAATGATATAAGGTGGAAATATTGCGCCAAAACTGAGTTTTAGCGCAATTGCGATAGCATAACTTTCAGTAAATGCAAAGCTGCTATTTTTATGTTTCACGTGAAACGCAATTAAAGTAATGTGTAAATATGCTATTTTTACTTTTTTAAGATTAAAATTTTTAAATTTAAATACGTATTAGGGAGTGTTGGTTTTGTCAGGGAAAATGATATACATAAAAGGTGCACGTGAGCATAATTTAAAAAATATAGATGTTAAAATTCCGCGAGATAAATTCACTGTTATCACAGGTTTATCTGGTTCGGGTAAGTCTTCTTTGGCATTTGATACTATATACGCAGAAGGGCAAAGAAGATATATAGAATCACTTTCTTCTTATGCGCGGCAATTTTTAGGGCAGATGGAAAAACCAGACGTGGATTATATAGAGGGTCTATCTCCTGCTATTGCGATTGATCAAAAAACTACCTCTAAAAACCCGAGATCAACAGTGGGAACGGTCACGGAAATTTACGATTATCTTCGGTTATTATATGCAAAAATCGGTATACCTCACTGCCCGGTTTGCGGTAGCGAGATATGCGGGCAAACAACGGATCAAATTGTGGACCAAATCATGAGTGTGCCAGAAGGAACAAAAATACAAATTTTAGCTCCTGTGGTAAAGTCAAAAAAAGGTGAACACGTGAAAGAATTGGAAAAAGTTAGGCAAAGTGGCTATGTTAGGGTCAGAGTGGATGGGGAAATAAAGGATCTTTCTGAGCATATATCACTAGAAAAAAATAAAAAGCATACGATAGAAATAATAGTGGATAGATTGATTATAAATCAAAGCATTCGCTCAAGACTTTCAGATTCCGTGGAAATTGCAGCTAAATTTTCGAATGGAATTGCCATAATTAACGTTTTAGGCGATGGTGATATTGTGTTCAGCCAAAATTATGCTTGTCCAGCACATGGTGTTAGCGTGGATGAACTTACGCCGAGAAAGTTTTCGTTCAATAACCCGTTTGGTGCATGCAAAAAATGTGCAGGACTTGGTGTTTTAATGGAAATTGACCCAGATTTAATAATTCCGAATAAACTTATTTCGATCAAAGAAGGGGCGATAAAAGCCACAGGTTGGGCATCGGTCGAAAAAGGTAGCATTGCCTTTATGTATTTTGAGGCTTTATCTAAGGAATATAATTTTTCTCTCAATACACCCATAAAAAATTTGAGTAAGCAAGCGTTAAATGTTATCCTTTTGGGTACGGGTGCAGAAAAGTTAAATCTCGTGAGAAAGAGCGAGTATAGCGAAATTAAATATCAAGCGCCGTTCGAGGGAATTATCAAAAATTTGGAGCGAAGGTTTAGAGAATCTCAAAGTAAATGGATGAAAGAGGAAATAGAATCATACATGAATTCAATCCCATGCGATGTTTGCGGCGGCAAGAGGCTTTCATCTGAAAGTTTGGCCGTAACAGTGGGAAAAATGAATATAAGCGATTTTTGTGATCAATCGATCTTTCAGGCTTTAGAGTTTTTGAAAAATATAAATTTGACCGAAAAAGAAAAGTTAATCTCTGATTCGATCCTGAAGGAAATCAATTCTCGCCTTGAGTTTTTGAAGAACGTGGGACTTGAATATTTAACTCTCTCAAGGTCTTCTGGCTCCCTTTCTGGTGGCGAAAGTCAACGTATAAGATTGGCAACTCAAATTGGCTCTTTGCTCATAGGGGTAATATATATCTTGGATGAGCCTAGCATAGGCCTGCATCAGAGAGATAATGAAAAATTAATCAAAACACTAAAACACCTAAGAGATTTGGGAAATACTGTGATAGTGGTAGAGCATGACGAGGATACAATGTATGCGGCGGACCATATTATCGATATAGGCCCAGGGGCGGGGGTGCATGGTGGAAAACTGGTTTGTGCAGGGGGCATAGAAGATATAAAAAAATGCGAGATGTCGATAACTGGGAAATATTTAACTGGAAAATTTTCTATAGATATTCCCTTAAAAAGGAGGAAAAGAAACGAAAATAAAATTAAAATAATTGGTGCGAGGCAAAATAATTTAAAGAATATAGATGTTGATATTCCTCTCGGCGTTTTCGTTTGTGTAACGGGGGTTTCAGGCTCTGGGAAGTCCACTCTAATAAACGATATACTCTATAAATACTTAGTTCGCGAGTTAAATGGAGCCAATAGTAAAAATGGAGAATGTGAAGGTATAAAAGGCTTAGAAAATTTGGATAAAGTTGTTGATATCAACCAACAGCCAATAGGCCGCACGCCGCGCTCTAACCCAGCGACTTATACCGGTGTTTTCACGGATATTCGCGAAATTTTTGCCTCAACTCAGGAAGCGAAAATGCGGGGCTTTTTGAATGGACGATTTTCTTTTAACATTAAAGGAGGGAGATGTGAGGCCTGCCAGGGGGATGGGGTTATAAAAATAGAAATGCACTTTTTGCCAGATGTTTATGTGAGGTGTGAAGTGTGTAAGGGAAGACGTTATAACAGGGAAACTTTGGAAGTGAAATATAAAGGTAAAAATATTCATGATATCCTTGAAATGACAGTCGAAGAAAGTCTTCAGTTTTTTTCAAATATTCCCAAGATTGAAAAAAAATTAAAAGTATTAAATGACATAGGGCTCGGATATATAAAAATAGGTCAACCGGCAACAACCATTTCAGGTGGAGAAGCTCAACGCATCAAACTTGCGGCAGAACTTTCTCGACGCGCCACCGGAAAAACGATATATATATTGGATGAACCAACTACGGGCTTACACATTGATGATGTACACAAGTTAGTTATAGTATTGCATAAGCTGGTCGATGCGGGGAATACTGTTGTTGCGATTGAACATAATTTAGATTTTATCAAAACAGCGGATTACATAATCGATTTAGGTCCCGAAGGTGGAACTGCAGGGGGAAGTGTGATTGCACAAGGGACTCCAGAAATGGTTGCTGAGAATGAAATCTCTTATACGGGTAAATATTTGAAAAAATATTTTAAATAGAGTAAAAAGCAGCGGTTAATAATGGTTAAAACTAAAATTTTTGAGATGAAACATATAATGATTTATTAAAAAAAGGAGGATTACTGATGTGTGTGAAAGTTAGAGAGATATACGAAGCACTGGATAAAATTGCGCCTTTCGACACGGCTATGGATTGCGACAACGTGGGTTTGTTGGTTGGAGATGAAAACGCGGAAGTGAGCGGTGTGGTGGTGTCGCTTGATGTGACGCAGGAGGTTATAGAGGAAGCGGTGCGAAAAAATGCAAATTTAATTATAAGCCATCATCCAGTTATATTTAAGCCGATAAAAAGCTGTCTTATTAACGATATTCCTTATATGGCGATAAAAAATGAAGTGAATATTATTTGTGCACACACAAATTTAGATTTTGCGGAAAGAGGGGTGTGCCGGTGCCTTGCAGATGTTTTGGGGGTTAAAAATCTAAAATCGCTTGGTTTTTATAAAAAAAATGGCAATAATTTACCTTATGGGTTAATCGGAGAGATTGAAGTGGAGATGAGCTCAAAGGAGTTTGCGAGTTACGTGAAAAGATGCCTGAATTGTGAAGGACTTAGATATACAGAGTCTAAGAAAAGTGTTAAAACCGTGGCTTTGTGTTCTGGTGGAGCGGGAGAATTTATTTTTGAGGCCATCTCTAAACATGTAGATGCCTATGTTACTGGCGAAATAAAGCATCATGAAATTTTAGAAGCGGTGAAAAATGATATCACTGTTGTGGATGCAGGACATTTTAACACGGAGGATATCGCGATGGCGCCTTTAGTTTGCATGCTTGCTGATTTATTTAAAGAGGTGAAGTTTTCTAAATCTGAAGTTTTGGCAAATTATAGAAAATATATTTGAATAATTATAGGATAAAATTAATTACATAAAATAATTTATATTGCAATAAAAGTGCAGCTGAATTAGAGCGGTGTATAATTTTGGCTTTAAATTGACATATTACATAAATTTGTTTTAAAATATACTTATAAATTAGTAAAAATGAATTTAAATAAAACGAATTATTGGGAGGATTACATGCCATTAGATGGAGTTTATTTGAGGCATTTAAAAAAAGAAATAGAAAAAGTTTTGGGTTCAAGGGTGGATAAAATCTGTCAGCCTAACCGAGAGGAAATTTTGCTGCACTTTAGAACTGTTATAAAACAGCCTAAAAGTGATGAGAAAAATCTAGACTTTGCTGTTGAGCGAAAAAAAAATTTGGTTTATAAACTTTTGTTTTCCGTTAGGGCGAATAGTGCACGCGTTCATTTTACTAACTATTCTATAGAAAACCCTAAAACTCCTCCTATGTTTTGCATGTTGTTGCGCAAGCGCTTGTTGGGAGCAAAACTGATTTCCATTGACCAGCCTGGGCTTGAGCGCATTTTGTTTTTTAATTTTGAAGCGAGAAATGAATTGGGCGATATCGTTAAGTTAAAAGTGATAGTCGAAATCATGGGAAAGCATAGCAATTTTATATTAACCGATGACAGAGGGCTTATAATCGACAGCATAAAAAGAGTGGATGCCAGCATGTCTTCACTCAGGATGATTTTACCAGGTTTGCTTTATTGCTTGCCTTCAAATCAAAATAAAATTTGTTTGTTGGATTGTGATATAAAAAGTTTGGTAGAGAAAATAAATTGCGAGGAAAGAAGCGTGGTTTTATCAAAAAAGTTACTCGGTGTTTTGCAAGGATTTTCGCTTTCTATTTGTGAGGAAATTGAATTTTATTATCGAATGGGAGAAGAGCGATGTGAGCTTCCATTAAACCGCGAAATGGCTTCAAAGATTGCTGCTAATGAGAAGTTAGAGGGTGTGTTTTGTGAACTTTATGAGTTAATTTTGAATTTTAGAGGGCTGCCCTGGTTGATTTTACGGCAAAATGGAGAATTTTTAGATTTTTCGTATTTAAAGATGCAGCGATATGAAAATACCGTTTTGCTGAAAGAGGAGAGCTCTTTTTCAGACCTTCTCGATAAATTTTTTTATGAAAACGATAAAATACAGAGAATTCGTGCGAAAGCACAAAATTTGCTCCAAGTTTTGGCTAGGGTTGAGAAAAGGCTTAAAAGGAAAATTGACGTACAAATAAACGAGCTTGCTGAGTGTGAGAAGAAAGATGTTTGGAAATTATACGCCGATTTAATCAATGCAAATATCGCTAAAATAGATAGTCTAAATTTAAAGCACAGTAATAATGAATCTATTCAGCTTCCCAATCTTTATGATGCGGAGATGAGGGATATCGCTGTGAATATAGATCCCAGATTGAGTGCTTCAAAGAATGCGCAAATTTATTATAAAAAATATAAAAAAGCGAAAATAGCTGAAAATATTTTAAATAATCAGATAAATTTAGCTAAACAAGACTTAGTTTATATAAATACTGTTTTGGATTTTATAAACAGAGCGGAGTCTGAGCAGGATTTGTTAGAAATAAAAAACGAGCTTATGGAATATGGATTTATTAAAAAAGTTGCTCTAAAAAAATCGCCTAAACGCGCAGATTTTTTAAAATTTACCTCAAAAAATGGTTTTTTGATTTTAGTTGGAAAAAATAATAAGCAAAATGATGAATTAACACTAAAAAAAGCGCGAAATTATGATCTTTGGTTTCACGTGAAAGATACGCCGGGTTCACATACTGTGCTTTTTACTGAAGGAAAGCCGGTGCCTGATGAAGATATAGTGCAAGCAGCGAAACTTGCAGCGCTGCACAGTAAGGCAAAAAATTCTTCTAACGTACCTGTGGATTATACAAGTATTCGCAATGTCAGCAAACCAAATGGCGCTAAACTTGGTATGGTTATTTATGAAAAAAACAAAACAATTTATGTTACGCCTAATGATGTGATGGTATAAAAATAGCTAATTATTATAATTTAAAATAAAAAATGAATTATTTTTTAAAAAATGTCTATATTATTCTTGACTACTTTAAATAAATAAGCTAGAATTAGAATATAGATAATATTTTGGTTCTTTCTTAAAAAATTAATTCAATAAAAGGGGGAGAATGGAGTGAATGAAAGAAATTACAGTACTAGCTGATACGAGTCGGCTCGAAGAGGTCCAGCAATTTATCCGTGGCGAACTAAAAGGCGGTTACTGCGATGAGAAAACCCTGTTTCAATTAGATTTGGTCGTTGAAGAAATTTTTGTGAATATTTCACATTATGCTTATGAAGAAAAAAAAGATGAAGCAACTATAACATGTGAGATTAAGGATAATCCCAGAACTATTATTATAAAGTTTATAGATAGCGGGAAGGAATATAACCCATTTGTGCGAGAGGACCCTGATATAACGTTGGATGCTAAAAGTAGGCAAATAGGTGGGCTGGGAGTTTTTATTACAAAAAAAATGGTAGACAGCTTAGATTATTTCTATAAAGACGGAAAAAATTGCCTGATATTAAAAAAGATAATATAATTGGGGGAGTGATTATGAATATTTCAAGAAAACAAAAGGGAGATGAGCTTACTGTTAGTCTTGAGGGAAGATTGGACACCAATACGGCATCCGATCTAGAACAAGAATTTGAGTCTTCAATTAATAATTCAGTAAAAAAGCTTATTCTTGACTTTACTAAATTGGCATACATAAGTAGTGCAGGCTTGCGCGTTGTGCTTATGGCTAAGAAAAAAATGATTGCACTTTCTGGAGATATCAGTATTTTTGGCGCCAACGATGCGATTATCGAAGTCTTTCAAATGACAGGTTTTTTAGATATATTAACTCTGGAAAATTAAATTTTATAAAAGACTAAGAAACTACTTTAAAGAATGTTTTATGAAAGAGGTGTAAATTTATGAAAAGTGAAATATTTAGAAAATCTAGTTTAGAGCGCGTTTCTTCTCCTGAGCAGCTAAATGATTACATCAAAGTATCTAACCCAAGTGTTTGGCTTGTTATTTTAGCTTTGTTTATTTTATTAATTTCCGCTGGAATTTGGGCATTTACTGGCACGATGCCAACAAAGGTTAAACTAAATGGACTATTCTCGGATGGAAAAACTGTTGTGTGCTATCTTTCGACAAATCAAGTTACTACACAACGTGATAGCAGTGGAAAGCACATTCAAGGTGTAAAAGTGGGCCTTGATGCAGATGTTGTAATTCAACAAAATAATATTCATGGTAAGGTTAAAGAAGTTGCTTCTGTTCCTGTACCTGTGCAAAATTTAGTTCAAAGTATTGGAAATGAATGGGTTTTAAATGAATTGCAGATTCCACAAAGTGGTTACGTTTTCAAAGTAATTATTGAACTAGACAAAAATCAGGGTAAAGCAGGCGAAATGGGTGAAGTTGCTATCATTACTGAAAAAAGTAAACCAACAGATTTTCTGTTTAGCTAAGGGGGAAAGAGAATGTCAAATAAAGTAGCTAAAGTCCCTGTAATAATGCAGATGGAGGCATTAGAGTGCGGAGCAGCATGCTTAGCAATGGTTTTGGCATATCATGGAAAATGGATACCGCTTGAAACAGTTAGGGAGGATTGCGGTGTATCACGAGACGGCAGTAATTTAAAAAGCATTCTTCAGGCTGCTAGAAATTATGGCCTTAAAACTGCTGGGTATAAGTGTGGGCTGGAAGCGGTGAAAACAATAAAATTTCCTGCCATTATACATTGGAATTTTAATCACTTTGTAGTTTTAAATGGATTTAAAGGAAATTATGCAATCCTTAATGATCCTGCGCGCGGAACTGTTAAAGTTGAAATGAAAGAATTTGACGAATCGTTTACCGGTGTAGTGCTAACATTAGAAAAAGGGGAAGCTTTTAAACCTGGTGGCAAACCAAAAAGTGTTATGGCTTTTGCTATGTCCAGACTAAAAGGCACTTTAGTTCCGTTTTTGTTTGTGGTGATCACCGGTTTATTGACGACGCTTATAGGCATTATTCAGCCTGGATTTGGGCGCGTGTTTCAGGATCGCTTACTGACTCAAAGAAACCCAGAATGGTTGTATCCGTTTATTCTAGGGTTTGCGGCGCTAGTAATTTTTCAGTTAACTATATCTATAATAAATACAATATACATGCTAAAAATTCAGGGCAAGTTGGCTATTGTGGCCAATTCTGGGTTTATGTGGCATGTTCTGCGCTTACCTATAAAATTTTTCTCTCAAAGAATGATAGGTGATATAGTCTCAAGGCAGGGCTCGAATGAAGGAATAGCCTCTATGTTAATAGGACAATTTGCACCGATTGCGCTACAATTGGGTATGTTAGTTTTTTACTTAGCTATGATGTTTAAGTTTAGTTTAATGTTAAGTTTTGTTGGGATAGTCACAGTATTTCTAAACATGTTTGTAGCTAACCAAATAACTAAAAAGCGTATTAACTTAACCCGTGTCCAAATGCGCGATGCCGGCAAGGCAGCGTCATGTACTATGTCTGGGATAGAAATGATAGAGACTATAAAAGCTTCTGGAGCAGAAAATGGATATTTTGAACGCTGGTCTGGATTTCAGGCTTCAGTAAACTCTGTGTCGGTGAAATTTACAAAAATAAATCAATATTTAGGGGCTGTCCCCGGTATAATCAGCAGTATTGCAAATACAGTTGTTTTTATGTTAGGTGTTATGCTAATTATGACAAATGACGATTGGAGTATTGGTAAATTAGGGATGTTTCAAGGGTTTTTAGGATCTTTTATGAGCCCTGTACAATCTCTGATCGGTGTAATGCAAGGAGTGCAAGAGATGCGCACAAGTATGGAGCGCGTAGAAGATGTTATGACATACAAAACTGACGTTGAATATAAGCCTGTCGCAGAACAATCTGAAACTAAAGAATATACGAAATTAAAGGGAAAGCTAGAATTGAAAAATTTAACATTTGGGTATAATCCACTCGGCGAGCCATTGATTGAAAATTTTAACCTAACTCTAGAACCAGGATCCAGAGTAGCTTTTGTTGGTTTTTCTGGGTGTGGTAAATCGACTTTAGCTAAGTTGATTTCAGGCTTATATCAGCCTTGGTCAGGTGAAATTTTGTTTGATGGAGTATCAATCAGTGATTTAGATAGAGACGTTTTAACCTCATCTTTATCTGTTGTGGATCAGGATATTGTTGTATTTGAAGATACAGTCGCTGGTAACATAAAAATGTGGGATGAATCGGTAGAAGATTTTGAGATGATTTTGGCCGCTCGCGATGCACAAATTCACGAGGATATAATGGTCCGTGAAGGAGGGTATAACTACCCGCTTATTGAAGGTGGCAAAAACTTCTCAGGTGGGCAAAAGCAACGTTTGGAAATTGCTAGAGTATTGGCAAAAGACCCTTCTATCATAGTTTTAGATGAAGCCACATCAGCGCTTGATGCAAAAACTGAGTTTGATGTGACAAAATCCATTATTGACCGCGGCATCACTTGTGTGGTAGTTGCTCATAGACTTTCCACTATCAAAGACTGTGACGAAATTGTGGTTATGGATAACGGAAAAGTGATAGAACGCGGTACCCATGAGCAGCTTTATAAATCAGATGGACTGTATACTAAATTGATTACGACAGCTTAAAGAAAATTTAAGAAACGTATTTTATTATTTTTGAAAAAATAAAGTGAAAGTATTATAAAAATTTCATATAAAGAAAGAGGTGGGTATTAGTGGGTTGGTTTAATGAGCAAATGAAAAGTCGAGTAAGAACTGATGTGGCAAATTTTGAAAATTCAATGATGGATCTGTCATCAGTTGTGCTAGGAAAGTCAGCTATTGCCGCAAATATAAATAACGACAGAGTCAAAGCACAAAGTGCTGTTGAAGAAATATTAAAACACTATAAAGCGAAAATTATAGAAGTACCCAAAGAGATAGAAGATATGAATGAGCAACTAGAATATGTTCTAAGACCGACAGGGATAATGAAAAGAGTGGTGCATTTAACTGGTGATTGGTGGAAAGACGCTATAGGGCCGATGCTTGGGCAAACAAAATCTGGAGATATAGTTGCTCTAATGCCTTGCGGATTGTCGGGGTATCAGTTTTTAGACTATGAAACGGATAGCATTATTAAGCTAAATAACAAAAATAAAGATCTTATACGAAAAGAAGCTATGTGTTTTTATACACCTTTTCCATTAAAAAAGCTAAAAATAAGAGACTTAGCGATGTATATAATCAGCACGTTAAACAAAGCGGATATTATCATGATTTTACTGTCATATTTGGCGGTAACATTGTTGGGTATGATTTCGCCAATGGTGCAAAAATTGGTGTATGGAAAAGTGGTGCCTTCTGGCGAAGTAAGGTTTATATTACCAGTTGCTTCACTGCTTATTGGGATGACGCTTTCACAAACATTGATTTCTATTGCTAGAAGCCTTATAATGAGCAGGGTACAAACTAAAATGAATATGTCTATAACATGTGCGTCTATGGGCAGGGTAGTTTCTTTGCCTGCTTCGTTTTTTAAAAGTTTTAGCTCTGGTGAATTGGCTACTAGAGTTGGTGCAATTAATAGCTTATGTTCACAACTAGCAAATGTTTTTTTAACTACCGGCCTTTCGGCTGTTTTCTCGTTTACCTATGTGTTTCAAATGGTAGGGTTTGCTCCGGCTTTGGTTATTCCATCTCTAGTAATTGTAGTTGCGCATTTAATTGTTACTATTTTAGGAGTATTTTTGCAGTTGAATATTTCAAGACGTAGTATGAAAATAGGCGCTAAATTAAGCGGTTTTATATTTTCTTTATTTTCAGGTGTACAGAAAATTAAGCTAGCGGGTGCAGAACGCCGAGCATTTTCTAAGTGGGCAGAGCATTACAAAAAGCAAGCTGATCTTCAATATGATCCACCTTTTATTTTAAAGATTATGCCTGTTGTAGGAACAATTGTATCTTTAGTTGGGACTTTAATCAATTACTATTTTGCAATAACCTCTAAAGTTGCTTTTGATAACTATATAGCATTTAACGCATCGTTTGGCCAAGTGAGTGGAGCAATCATGGCATTGGCGGGAATAGCTACCACTTTCGCGACTATAAAGCCAACTGTAGAAATGGTTGAGCCTATATTAAATGAAGAACCGGAAGTAAGTGATAATAAAAAGATTGTTACTAATATTTCAGGGAATATAGAGATAAGCCATGTATCGTTTAGGTATAAGGAAGATGCTCCATTAGTTTTAGATGATGTTAGTTTGAAAATAGCTCCTGGGCAGTATGTTGCAATAGTTGGAAGAACGGGCTGCGGAAAATCAACACTGCTGAGACTTTTACTAGGGTTTGAAAAACCGAGTGTAGGCTCTGTGTACTATGATAGTCAAGACATATCAAAGCTTGATTTAAGGTCATTGAGACAAAAAATCGGAGTGGTTATGCAAGACGGTAAGCTATTTGCCGGTGATGTTTATTCAAATATCGTCATCTCCGCGCCGTGGCTAACTAAAGAAGCTGCGTGGGAAGCTGCTGATCTAGCTGGCGTAGCGGAGGATATTAGAAATATGCCAATGGAGATGAACACACTTATAAGTGAAGGTGCAGGGGGCATTTCGGGCGGCCAACGGCAAAGATTGATGATTGCGCGTGCTATTGCACCGAAACCTAAAATTTTGATGCTAGATGAAGCAACTTCAGCTTTAGATAATATAACACAAAAGCAGGTTTCAGATTCATTGGCGGGACTCGAGAGTACCCGTATAGTTATTGCGCACAGGCTGTCCACAATTAAGCATTGCGATAGAATTATCATGCTGGATAAGGGTAGAATTATAGAAGATGGTAAATATGACGAGCTAATAGAAAAAGGTGGACATTTTGCCGAGCTTGTGAAGAGACAACAAATCGAAAGTACGGAAGAGAAAAAGTAATAATGGAAATACGAAGTAAATTGGAAAAAGCAGGATTCCATACAGCGGTAGCACTCGGTTTTTTTGATGGTGTCCATATCGGGCACCGTCTTGTTGTTGAAGCCGCAACTCGCGTAATTGACTTGGTTCCAACCGTTTTTACATTCAAAAGCAATCCCAAGAAAGATTTATTGAAAAAAAACGTCACTGATAATTTAACTACGGCAACGCAGAAGGCAGCTTTATTTTCTGGTTTGGGTATAAAGTTATTATATGCTGTTCCTTTTGAATGTGTACGGCATCTACATGCAAAAGAATTTGTGAAAAAAGTTTTAGTAGAAGTATTGCAAGCAAAAAAAGTGATTTGTGGATCGAATTATCATTTTGGTAAAGGTGGGATGTCTAGTGTGAACGATCTTAGATTCTTCTGTGATCAACAAAAAATTGAAGTGAAAATTATTCCTATGGTTTTGAGACAAGGTGAAGTTGTCAGCTCGACGAGGATAAGGAAACTTTTGCTAAACGGTAATGTTAAATTTGCCAAAGATTTATTGAAAAGACCTTACAGCTACACATCTAAGGTGTTTAAAATTTATAATACAAATTCGAAGCTTTTTATAATTTGCCAATATTTTCCTAAACATCTTATAGTTCCAAAATTTGGCGCTTATTCCAGCTTGATTACATTTAAGCAGGTTCAAGTGCGAGGTATTACTAAGTTGCTGAAACCTGCTGATAAAAGCCAGCTGCCTTTGTCTGAAACGGTTTTGCTTGACGAAGTAAATGAAGACCCGCTAGAAAGCTTTATCGAAATTGCATTATTGGATTTTTTAGAAGCAATTAATTGAGAGAAACAAGAATGATAAATTTTACCGAAAAATTTAGCCTTTAGGTGATATTTTTGAAACATAATTTTTAGTTATTAATCGTCAAAAATGCGAAAGAAAAAAGTTAACCTGGTTTCTCACGTAACCAATTGCCTTAGTTCATGATACTATTGAGTAAATTTATGAAGAGTACTGCAAAAATAATTATTTAAAGTAATAGAATGGTCATGGGAAAATGTCACATCTTGTCTAATCGATTGCCACATCGCCTTGTGGAGCGGGCTTTTTATAAGTTTTAAGGGCAAAATTGCGTACCCAATACAAAAACAGTTGATTGTTCCACCTTCAGCATTTAATCGATTGCGTTCATTGAAAATCAGACTACGTAAATATATAGCGCAAAGGTACATTTCATGGCGTTCTTATCTTCGATTTGCGTAAATTGCCGTTTACTGTGTTTGCATTTGTACCACTATCTGCCATGATTGAGATCTGCCTTTACGCAAATTTCGCTTTCGCGTTTTGAACATCTAATATTCATCCTTTCCTCTATCATTTTATCACGTGATAACCCTTTTTGCAGTACTCTCGATTTATGAACATTTAGCTGCGGCATTCATCAATGCAGAGGCGATGGGAGCTGCAATTTTTCTGCCCAATCCGGCATTTTCCACAACCACAACAAAGGCAAAAGGATCTTCTTCTGTTGATGAAAAACCCACCATCCAGGCGTGAGGCTCCTTCCCTTCACCGATTTCAGCTGTACCAGTTTTTGCGCAAACTTCAAGCCCGGGGAATAGAGAATCGCCATATTTATTTTTTACATTATATCGCATAATCTCTTTGATTTTATTTGCTGTCTCGCAGGAGATGTAAGTTTTACTTTGAGTAGGGGCATCGTGTTTGACGATTTTTGGCATTATGGCTGTGCCTTCATTGGCAATTGCGCCGAGTATAGTGAGTGTATGAGCGGGATTTAGGAGATTTTTATGTTGACCTATTCCCGACCAACCGATGGAAGCTTTGCTTGCATTTGATAAATCATAGAGGCTAGGGTTGGTTTTTATGCCATCCACTTCAACAGGTTTATTAAACCCAACTGAATTTGCGGTTTTTTGCATTTTTTCTGCGCCTAACTCTATTGCGAGATTTCCAAAAAATATGTTACACGACTCTTTCATAGCGTCTTTTAAATTTACTTTCCCATGAGATGCCATACAGGTAATTTTCTCTGATTCTATGATTTCTTTACTGTGACATTCAAAGGTTTTAGAATCCCAATTGGGTAGGTTGTCTATTGCTGAAATTGCTGTTATTATCTTAAAAATCGAACCGGGAGTGAGGCACCCGGAGAGAACTTTATTTAGGTATACACCTTCGTAGTTTTCTGTTTTTTCGTTTTTTATATCGGGTGGATGGTTTATATCGTATGTTGGGGTGCTTAGCATACAAATAATTTCACCGGTTTTATAATTATAAATAGAAGCGGCGCCTTTTTTATCTCCAAATTTTTGCAGCGCTAATTTGCAAAGATTGCTATCTAAATTTAGTTTTATATCTTGTTTATTTTTCAGAAAAGTTGGAAGATTGATCCCTGTGATGAAATTATACCCAAATAGTTCGGGCTTAAAAAGGTTTTGTATGGCTGTGGATATATAGCCTTTTTCATCGCCGACAGAATGAAGCATAGCGCGACGTATATATTCATCTTCGTGGTAAATACGCTGTCCACCAATGCTTTGAGCTAAGACAACGTCATTTCGGTCTAAAATTTTGCTAGCTTCTGTTAAACCGTGCATTGAGAGATGCGCATTTATAGGCTTAAAGGCCCAATTTTTTGCATTTATTGTGAGTTTATACGAATAAAAGCCTAGCCCGCATAAAAATGAAAGAGTTAAAAGCAATACTATAATGGAGCGCTTTCTTGTGTTTTTCATATCGTTGCCCCCAATAAAAATTTAAAGAATATTGTAAAAAGGAGGGAAGAGAGGGTGAGTATGCAATACCCAAAAGTGCGAAAGCAAAAGTTGCGTGAAGGCGGGTCATAGTCACAGAGGATAGTGGTTCTTTTGCGCAGTTTGACGCCAACGGTGAAATATTCTCGTTTGAGGTTGAATTTGCGCTGAGTTTTTAGGTGATAAATCCTCCCTTCACTAATAGGGGAAAATGAGGGAAATTTTGCTCTCTGGAGGGCAAGGTTTTTGCAAAAACTTTCACGAACTTTGCGCGGGATTTTTGTTCAACTTTTAGGTGCCGGGCAGAGCTGAAATTCTTGGCGTTTAGTGCAATAACTTTTGCCGGCGGCATTGGTATCCCAGGTGCCTTCGCAAAACCTGTGTGGTTTCAAAAAGTTTGCTGGTGATTGACCTTGTCCGCGGCTTTTTTTTGTGGGATTTCACGCCAACGGTGCGCGGGAAAATATTTGGGCGATTGGTTTGTAATCTTTTTTGAGATATTTTCGTTTGGGGGTGAATTTGTGCTGAGTTTTTAGGTGTAAAATCCTCCCTTCACTAATAGGGGAAAATGAGGGAAATTTTGCTCTTTAGAAGGCAAGGGTTTTGCAAAAACTTTCACGAACTTTGCGCGGGATTTTTGTTCAGATTTTAGATGAAGTCGTTTTGGGGTGGGGCAGGTGGGAGTTGAGGTTTTAAGTGTGAATTTCTCTCTTTTGTGGTTAATTTCGTGTAATATAAACATATTATATTGTATATTAATAGACAAACTTTGGTTTATATCAACATTTATTTGAGGAAATTTGGCTTGCTGTTCAGCCATTGAAGGGCGGCGGGAAGAGGTTGGCTTTCGGCAGAAGATCGTGCAGTATTCGCCTTTGGAGAGAGTCTTTTTTTTCAATTTTGCAGCAATTTGAAGCAGCTTTTTTACAATCAAGATATTTTCGTGATGTATATTTAAACGTGCTTTTTTGTGAGTTTATTTTATATAGTTTAGCTGTATTTTATCTTATATTATATGCGAAACTTTAGTTTATAGTAACATTTTTTGAGAATACTATACTGAATATTGTTCTATAAAATTGCATTTTAGCACCTTCTTTTATTTTTTTTAAGATACTGTGAAGTTGTAAATATGGCTTTT